>JARBAK010000019.1:0-1618 GCA_034472185.1 Candidatus Midichloriaceae bacterium IBS | reverse complement strand
GAATAGTAATGCGTGGTGCGAGGATTGAATTAAGTAGATTAGAAAGAATTTTATGAAAGATAATTATACAGAAGTACAGTACAAGCTGCTCAATAAGGCGAATCAATATCTGATGAATGAGGAGGAGAGACAGCGTAGTCTTGAGGAGGATGAATGGCATGTGATGCAAGACCATACACAGAGAATAAATTCTATGCTTCTTAAATTAGAGTACTTCTACTTCGATCAAAAGAGTGATTCATCTCAAAGTTATAATACAGAAGCGATATATAAGGAGACTATCTCAAAGCTTGAATATGTGCTTGATATGTATGAAGAGGGTGAGATGTTTATAGATGATGTGATACAGTTTATTACACTTTCATATTATCCGTGTGGCGAGGGATATTACACCTATCATGTTGGATCATACTATAGTGCTTTAGATACTGTGTATGCGCGTAACCTTGATGAACTCAATGATCTGATACGTGTGCAGCTTCAGATGGATCCTAGGTATGGTTTAGACGAAAATACAAATGCGAATAATGCAAATAATATACAGCAACAGCATAATGGAATTATGGAAGAGGAGCAGAATAATTCGCATACGCAGACTGAGTATCACGCAGCACAACTAGGCGATGATAGTTTGGGTGCGCAATATACCGAGAGTTTCTGTTTAATGTAAATAGTATCACCAAGTTATCTCCCATATTTCCATCATTCGCAATAGAATATACACCTCTCTATAACCAACCATTCTCTTCAATTTTTGTATTATAAATATAATGGGCCTCATTGACCAAACTTGCAGGAGCATTGGGCGTATATATGTATGAATTTACCGCAAGGATACATTATATATGATGAGACATGGGGGAACATACAAAAAGCAGAAAATTACGCAAATAGCCCAAAAGCGTCCAGGTGCTAAAGAATATAAGCATGAACTTACTGCAAAATATGTATGATGGATTACTTAGCTACTCTCATATCAACCATAACGATAAATATATGAACACTGTTGCTGCATAGACTTGCTTCGCTCTTGTCGCTTCTTCTCTGTGACTTTTTCTTTTCAACTACGCGTCCTACCACATGTTGCTGTGTGGATACTTTGATAGGTGCTACTTGTTCCTTATCGGATTACTGCTTTGTTAACACCACCCCGGGAAAGGATCCAGATTGTTGTTTTGCAGAGAGAGTATGCATTTTATTCCTCGGATTGCTCTTCTTCGCTGTTCTGCGGTTGCAACAGCTGCTTATAATGATTTTCTTTTTACAACCTTTCCATCAAAATTTTAGTAAACGTTTGATAAAAATGCCAAAATTATATTTTTATGATACAGGACTCGCTTGCTCTTTATTGGGTTTAGAAAAGAAAAATCAAGTAGAAACACATTATTTGAAAGGCGCTTTATTTGAAAATCTGGTAATTTTAGAAGTTTTAAAAATGCGTTTTAATCTAGGGTTACCACAATTTCATTTACTGAAATCAAATCTCAAGTGAGCTTAAAGATTGCCGCTGATTTTTTATCACAAGATCCAGAGCAACGTTTGGTTTTTCCAATTGTTGTTTTGAGAAAGTCTGGACTTGTTTTATGTCAGTGATAGATGGAGAAGGAGATCTGTCATA
>JARBAK010000018.1:0-1712 GCA_034472185.1 Candidatus Midichloriaceae bacterium IBS | reverse complement strand
ATTTTTCGCATAATCATTAAATTGATTAACTTTAAGCAAATAATACTCGGGATATATGTCAGATACGCTATTTTTGCTGTAGTGCTCCTTCTGTGTGGCGGTTAATTTCAGTTCATCATGCTTATTCAGGCCGATAAATTTGGTAGAGCCTTTATACACGTAATCTTCGCCATGTCCGAGATCGAATGTGACGATACTGATGGAAATTACCTTCTTTACTTCCGAATATTTACTGCCAGCATACATAAATTCTGTGACAGCCTTGCACGTGCCGAACAACATTCTCTGGAAATAATCGTGCTCCACACTCTGCTGTACCTCAATGATAATCAGCTCTCCTTTCGAATCATGCGCTAATAAATCAACACGACTCTGCTTGTCATCGAAGGTGTGTTTATTCGACTCGCTCTCTAATATTTTTTCAATCTTTATGTCTTCAAAGAGCAATTCAGACAAAAATCCCTCCAAAATATCAAAATTCACCTTGCTCCTCAAAAGCCTCTTTAAGGCCCAATCAAACGTAACTAACGCCTTCATCATATCTTTCTACGCGAAATTCAATCCTCTCTTTGCTTTATCTAAATATATGTGATCCATCGGCATTGATGTGGGTGATGTATGGAATACAGTCTCTTTATTAGATAGTACTTTAGTCGTTAGTAGAGCTTCAAGAGGCTGAAAAGAGGTTTCAATTAATTTTGAAAAATAAACAGGCTTCTCTACATTGTTGTATGAAAATTATCTTATCAAGTGTATTTCAATCCCCGAAATTTTTAGTTCGCTCCAAACTTTATCGGCTGTAAAAATCGGATAGCCAGTTTTTATTCCAAGAGCAAGACATGCCCTATCTCCTAATGATAGGCCGAATTTTTGTGTTAACGACAACATTTCAGCTGTAATATACGCTTGTTCGTTATCAAAAATGACAGAATCGTAAATTAATGTTTCTACGAACGTTTTTACTTTTTCTTTCTCCATCTGTCGATCATACACTAAAAATTTAGCTACCTCAGCAATATTTACACTGGACATAATGGCTTTTGGCAAAAGTTTTTTAACATTTTCCCACCCATGTTCATAACTAATCACACAAATTAACGAAGATGCATCAAGAATAATATTCTCATAATTTTGCTCCATATTATCTACTTTTATTCTCTAATTTGAATTCTTCCTTGCGCATTTTTAAAAATTCACTAACTAAAGATTCTCCCTCTTTTTTATATGGACGTACAAAATCTTGAGCCTCTTTAACTGCATGTTCCAAACTTATAATCTTTAGTTCTCCATTTATGGCACGTAATATAAATGTATCTCCCGTTCTATAATTAAGCTCCTTTCTTAAAGTGGCCGGAATAAGAATTCTCCCATGAGAATCCATTTGTGTCCTTGTTATTTGCATATAAATCTATTTAATTATCAATTCAAATATTATGAACTATAATGAATAATATGTCAATATAACCAATATGGGGCATTTATTTTAAAATAAACCTAAAGCAAAAATAATCCATAAATGATGATTTGTTATTTCCGTGTATTCGCATTATACAAAAGTATATTTTTCAAAATTTTATAAAAATGATCATTTAATGTCGGTATTATTTATAATTAACATCATTCGTTTTGTCATATTCTCCCCCACTTTCTTGCATTACTGTTCCAAAGCGTATATTTGGCTGTTCTTTTACAGCGTTAATCAATGTTTGTAA
>JARBAK010000017.1:0-2419 GCA_034472185.1 Candidatus Midichloriaceae bacterium IBS | reverse complement strand
TTTCGATCTGACATAGCGGATGTGTTGAAGCACATAGAAAGATTAGTAAGATACACTCCTTGGATCCTTTTGAACTAATATTAACTCAAAGTGCTCAACAAAATTATTAATCTAGAGACTTACTCCGAGGTTCTTTAGATTGTTGCTCATCCTTAATGACTTTTCCTGCCCAACTATGCGCTCTCCCATGTGTTACTTGTTTCTTATCGGATTGTTGTTTATCGATGTTATGATATTTATACTGCTGTTTTTCTAGTACCATCCCGGTAAAGAATCCAGGTTGTTGCTTTTGCTCTACAGTGGGAGTTTGTGCTTTATATTCTTCCTGTTGCTGATCGTATACAGGTGCTTCCTCCTGTTGTTGCACTTGTTTTTGCAGCATGTTAACTTCTTTTTGAAAATTACTCCATCCATTCACAAGTAACTCATTACATCCCCTCTCTTTCATTTTTGTAATATGTCCTTCAGCTACGACATTGATTACTCCTAGTAGATCGCTTATACTAGGCTCTTTGTCTCCCACTTTCTTTTGTAATTCTTGAAGTATACCGTACTCTTTACCATCTGAGATTATATCTTCTTGAGTCCTAGCTACTAGTTCACGTATATGCGAATCTCCTTGGTAGTCACCAAGAGTACTACAAATTTTTCCAATACCATTCAAAACATTTTCATATTTTTCATTTTTCTTTAATTTTTTCTCCCCAAATTTACCTCGATCTACACAATACATTACAAAATCTTTGTAATCGAAATCATTACTCTTTTCTTTATTATATAATGAATTCGTACCATTATACTGTAGTATTCGCAATTTAGCAGCTAGCTCCGAATCTTGTTGTTTCAAGCTTTCATGTAAGAGTGTCAGTGGCTCGCTACACATAGCTTGTTCTTTTAGCAAAAGAAGAGCATCCCGAGCCTTAGCCCCTTCCAACTGATTGACCGCTCTTACAAGATTAATATTCTTCTTATTCATTCCATTCAATAATGTAGCAGCTTCTTTTCGAGAAATATTAGCATTGATTAACTCCCCCTGTAAAAACTTCTTCATGTCTTCCCAGGCTAACTTCTCATCGAACTCATGCGTAAGCTCATGAGCGAATGTTGTGATACGTTCTGGTCTTATATTATCGCCCTGTACTCCAATCTCATAATGCAACTTCGTGTTATAGGGCTCTTGACCAGTAGAGTGATCTATCACGAATGAATAACTCTTACCCATTGTCTGCAAAAAGTTTACCATAGCTGTAGTGTACTTTGTTAAATTCTCTGATACATCTTCTTGATCTTTCGCTGAGGGATATTGCTTCAGGTAGTGCGCAATTATTAGCTGTGTAGGTGATTCTCGCAAGTGCTGTACTAAAATTTCGGTCACGCTGCTAACACCATGAATTTCCGTAGAATTCACCAACTTTTCCACTAACAATCCCTCAACATCACATGCTTCCTGCGAAGCTTGCATGACTCTTCCTAGATTCAGATGAAATCCTTTTTTCATATACGGTCCCCCCTCACTAATTGTTATAAATTATAACAGCAATCTATGTTACAATATCTTGTCAAGACATCCACCAACCAAGACCACACCCAAGCGCATGGTGTACTGTTGATAGCAGGTCACTTGCTATTGCGAGATCATCTCTATGTTCACTAACACCATCTCGTAGTTGAAAATCACATGGTGTTATATATGAAGAGCTTTCAGTACATTTCAACACTGTATCTGCGAATGCACACAGATTTGCTCCGAAGCTTCCACTGTCTGAGTAATCCTCATTCACCTTTTTGACCATGCTGTGAATCGCCTCGTACGAAATTTGTGCATTATATAAAACTGCGCCTGTAGGAAACGCTTCATTGTTTTGGAAGGCATCCTTCATGGTTGTAACAGCTTTTTGCACTTCTTCGGTCGTTGGAGGTAAGTTATCTTTACACAACTTTAAAACGATGCTTTCACATGCATTTCTCCGAATTTGTTCGTAAACGTCAGACATTCCTAGCATAAAATCTCCCTATTCAATTTATTTAAGTACAACAGATATACCGTATAACCAATGCATCATTTTGATTATTTTGCTGAAATAAGCTCTTCTTTAGAACATCATTTAACTTTCCAAAGATACTACTTAATTTATTTTTATCGGTAGCGTCCTCCCTCAAGTAATCTATACTCATACTAGCATTCCACAGCTCTCCTGCAAGGCAAGTTGTTTGTGTAGTATCTATTTTAGAAAAATTAAAGCGTTTTTTCATAGACATTTTAAACATTTTTTCCATCCCATCAAACCATCCAATCGAGACCACATGCAAGCGCACAATGCACTGTTGATAACAAATCGCTTGCTATAGTGAGATCGTCTCTATGTACATCAGTACTACCATCTAGTTTGTAGTCTTCTGCTATATAGGCAGAAGTCTT
>JARBAK010000016.1:0-2726 GCA_034472185.1 Candidatus Midichloriaceae bacterium IBS | reverse complement strand
ACCTCATCCTGGCGCTGCAATCTCAAGTTGATCTCGCATGAGGTCGGTGCATTAGGAGAGGGGAATATGCCCGCTACAGCATAAGCTCCTCTTATAGAATTTAAGCACAGAGCAAACTGTATGTCCGTCAGACCTAATCTGACTCATGTTTTTTGGTGGAGTTCTTTAGAATTTGACCTTTTTCCCTCTTCTAGTTTCTTTATAAACGAATTTGCTACATACTTTGATTGGAAATTTTGCTGCTTCAGGTGGAAAGACGTCTTTTTGTGTTCTTCAAAGAACTTCTTCAAATTCTGAGTCGTATTTGTAAGAGGTCGCGCAGCCTGTTGTTTCTGTTCATTTGAGTTCTTTATTTCTTCTGATACTGTAGTATATGTTGACTTTACAGTCCCCATCCCATCTTTAAGAAATTGTGATAATTCTAATCCTGACTCCTTAGCGGTCTTTTGATATTCTTCAAAAAACTCGTGCAAAAATTTGAATGCTTCCCTTTCTTCTTGTTCTGTAAATACTTCTCTCTCTCCTTTTGTCCCTGCAGTTAAATTAAGTAAAAACTCCTCCTTGTACTGCTCCTTATTCTTAAACGCAACAGCAGAACAAATATTTGGTATTATTTCACTCATAAATGCATTTAAGAACGATGAGGTCTGTGAGAATGAGTTTTCGACCAATTTAAGAGCTGCTGCAAAGAAAAACTCACAAGCATTTACAGGAAAAGATGGAGAGGAAGCGATTGAGTTTTTGAAAGGCTTTTTCAAAGGATATCAAAAAGCTGTCAAGAAGTCAGGATTACACTTACCAGAGTTTTTGCAAAAGAGAATGAATGGGGTAATATTCGCATATACTGCAGTATCAGAAGAAATAAAGAACCCAATAGAAAGACCACTCCGGAGGTCTTGGTTTTTAGTGCAAAAAAAAGCGAGGCATTTGAATGTTAAAAAGGTTTTGATGTTGTCAGAGTAGGTGATATTTGGCTTCGTAGATGAAAAGCATTTAAATGTTTTTACGTAAAAATGCTAAAACATTTTAGCGAGAGTATGATTAATCAGACCATATGAAAACTTTGAGAAAGAAATTTTTGCATCGACTATACTCTTCTAAAGCGATGTTTGGTGCTATTATCTTGTACGTCCCTAGATTGTTGAATAGAGGCATATTCAGCGACTTTCGCCCTATTGAGTGCTGAACAAAGCGATGCAAGCAGCCAAACTCATCAAGGTGGTAAAGTGTGAGAGATAACTATGATCATGAGTAAAAAGCCAATCAATCTCGTAGATAGGCGCTTCTCTCTACGGTATATTTTGGATAAGACGATGCATGTATGCTGCCTAATACGCCGTGTTAGCATTACATTTGTAAGTTGCTCTCTTTTTATAATCTTATGTTCTAAATTACTTTACTGCATCTTAGGAAAAGCATTTTTTAGATCATGGCTCGATTGCTTGACCACTTTAACGCATTCTCCATCATGTCTTTTTACTCGCCATTTAAGTTTTTTATTTGCTTTATCTGAATATATACGCGACAACGCACCCTTTTGCAAAATATATGCGATACGATGGGATGAATGTGGAGTGGACCAATACAGTCTGAGTATCATGATTACGGAGATGATATGGAACGGCAACAATTATGGAAAAGCCTTTAACTCGAAGATTAATTAAATTTTTAAATGCGTTAATTTTGCATATGAGGTACAACAAAAATTGTAGTCCTATCAACACTTTGCAATAAAAATCATAAAAGGTGTTTATGAAAAAAAGTGAAAGCTATGCCAAGATACCTGCACTGGCCGCTAAAGAAGTGCGAGATATAGCTGATGAAATTGTGTGTTGTGCTGCGTGTCCAGACTCTGATCATCTGGGATTTGGCAAAAAAGCAGTGCAGTATTTTAAGAATTTTTGTGGAGAAAATGCTATAGGATATGATATCCTGGAATACAATGAAGCAGGAGTAAGACAAGTGTGCTTGCAGCTTGATGCATTAAGAAAGGGCGTACAAGCTGGATGTCCTGAAGGCTTACCGCAAGAATTTGGAGGGAACCAGTTTTTGGACAATATGCAAGATGTTGTGCAGGGAGTTAGAGACGAAGCGGGATCGGATGCGTTCACTGCTTATGCTCTACTCGAGGGGCTTAATCTTTACCTACATACTAATGTTTTTCAAGTGGTGTAAAGGAAATTAATTCAATTTATGGAGAAATATCATGGAGGAGAAGGATATGAAGAAGAGACAATCGATATCAAGTGCGTCGAGCCATTCATCAGAAAAAAAAGATAGTTTTGGGAGTATTTACTTCTGAGTCTCGATCAAGGTGTTTATATAAAGTATCATCCTTAGGAAGCTTTTGATACAAAACTTTCATTCTTTTAAAATTTTCTTCAGCCTTGTTTATAACGTCATCGAGACCAAAATACAATTTTAGATTAAGACTAAATGTAATCCTTCCTAATCCTAGTATATCTTTTTCCAGTTCTTTAATGGGCTTATAAAGTTTTTCGAACCCCTCAGGTGTTTTACACTCGGCCATTAATTTTTCCAACGTCTTGCCCTTCCAAGACTTCTTTTTTTCTCCCTGCATATTTACTCCTATAAAAAATACTGTTACCATATTACAGTACAACTTTATCAACCCAAAATCTAGGATTGAATATGTTAAGTAAAGAACAAGAAGACGAACAAAGAATTCAAGAAGATGTGCTAGCTCTTAAGAAAATAATGACAAC
>JARBAK010000015.1:0-3180 GCA_034472185.1 Candidatus Midichloriaceae bacterium IBS | reverse complement strand
CATCCCTGAAGCTATATCAGAAGTGCGTGCGTCTCTTCTTGATACTGCACCAGCATCAGAGATGAGCGTTTCTACTCTTGATACTACGATGGGAACGAATAGCTCTACCTTCCATGGATCTTCTGAGTATTGCGAGTTGTAGTGGGAGGGACGAGAGAAAAGGGAAGAGAGAGATTGAGAGGAAGTGGGTATTGTTTCTATTGGCGATGAGTAGGTTTGTGCCTCAGATCTGTTAGCTGATGCGACATAAGAATTTGAATAATATAGCTCTGACGATGGGATAACTTTGTAGTTCCTTTTGCATATTGATCAAAGAATGCTTCTACGGCCTACACAGAGTATAGTCCGTAGAAGCATTAAAACTGAAGCTGTAGAGCGATAAGAAAAGGCTGATTGACGCTTTCCTCTCGCTTATTACTCGAAGCTAAGAAAAAGCTTGATTCATTCGAATATTGGTAATAGTTCCTGCCTCTTCCTACAATCCCAAAATCTCGGCAGAATAGGGCTGCAACATCCTTCATCTCACAAATTCAACGACAATCTTGTATTGCAATAATAATATTTTTTATAGAAGTAAATATACAAGGAGGGGAAAGAGATTTACATAACACCAATTTTAAGCAAACTTGAAATTCAATTCTCGTAGATGTTTTCTCTGTGTTTTATAGCAATAATGACAACTGTATGAGTTTCATTTTCTATGCGAAATATTATACGATAGTCTCCGACTCTTAACCTTCTATGCCCTTTTAAACCGATTATAGCTGAGCAAGCTTTGTATAAGTATATTGCAACAGCAAAAGGGACGTTTTTTAAACATATGTCACGAAACTTTAAACATTTAAAATTGATATTCGGTATGATATGCTAATTGACTCTATAAAATTCAATTAGCATATGGCTAACCTATCATGTATCAACGTTCTATTTCTGTTACTTTAGAAAAATTTGCCACTTTATATCCTGTTATAGGTATTACGGGTCCTAGACAATCCGGTAAAACTACATTAGCTAAGATGTTATTTTCGCATCTACCATATGTTTCGCTAGAAAATTTAGATATACGTGCTCAAGCCTTAGGGGATCCGCGCGCTTTTTTAGATAAATACAAAGATGGTGCAATTTTTGATGAAGTGCAAAACGCTCCTGAGCTTCTATCGTATTTACAGGAAATTGTTGATGCCTCACCCACTAAGGGTAAGTATATTTTAACTGGCTCTCAAAATTTTATTTTCAATCAACATATTTCCCAATCCTTGTCTGGACGCATAGCGATGACGACTTTGTTGCCTCTCACGTTAAAAGAATTAAACATAAAGGAAGTCTCTTCACAAGTTTTGGGTAACATATTTGATGGGGGATATCCTGGATTACATTATTTAAAAATGGATCCTATAAATTTTTATCCAAGTTATATTCAAACTTATGTTGAAAGGGATATTAGGCAAATAAAAAATATTGAAAATATTAATCGCTTTCAAATTTTTTTAAAACTTTGTGCTGGTAGGATAGGGCAAGTTATCAATTTCTCTTCTTTAGCGCAAGATTGCGGCATTTCACATACAACTGCTCGTCAGTGGTTAAGTATTTTAGAAGCAAGTTATCTGATTTTCTTTTTACAACCTTTCCATCAAAATTTTAGTAAACGTTTGATAAAAATGCCAAAATTATATTTTTACGATACAGGACTCGCTTGTTCTTTATTGGGCTTAGAAAAGAAAAATCAAGTAGAAACACATTATTTGAAAGGCGCTTTATTTGAAAATCTAGTAATTTTAGAAGTTTTAAAAATGCGTTTTAATCTAGGGTTACCACATAATCTTTATTTTTGGCGAGATCGCACTGGTCATGAAATCGATTTGTTAGCGGAGTGGGGTGGAAAAATACACGCAATTGAAATTAAAGCTAATGCAACTTTTAATCCAAATTTTACAAAAAATTTAAGCTATTTAAAAACATTCGCTAAAGAAAGTAAATGTTACATGGCTTATACTGGTCTACAAGATGGAGTGTATAATGGTATAAACTTTTTCCCATTTTATCAAATTTGTGATGTTTTGAAAGCAGCGCAGGACTAGAGAGGGTCCGTTTGTGCGGCCACTACAATTTCATTTACTGAAATTAAATCTCAAGTGAGATTTAATAGTGCCTCATTCCTACAAACCTGAAATTTCGGCAGAATAAGCTACAGCATTGTTGCGTTCTGCAGATTCGGCTACTATCTAAATGTTTGAAATTTTATAATGTATATCTCAAAAAGCATCGTTTTGAATGACAAATAACGTTTAACTATTACGCCAGCAAGTGCTAGATGCCACATACAAGATCCATAGCAGCGTTTGGTTTTTCCAATTGTTGTTTTGAGGAAGTTTGGACTTGTTTGATGTCAGTGATAGATGGAGAAGGAGATCTGTCATATTTTTGCAATAGAGCAGAGCCTTCGTTATACGCGACAGTTGCATCTTTATGACTGAATCCAAAGCGTTTCAAGTTGTTATAGTTTTTGTGCACATAATTGCTGACATTTTTTACAAAATCGATTTGTTTTGTAGGCATATGAACATCATATTTATCGTGGTGTTTCACCACCTCTTTTGCTACAAATTCAGCCTTAATAGAAGGCATATCTTGAGACACGTACTCTTGTATAAGTGTCCGAATCTTTTGCTCGCTAGCTCTGAAAAGCTGCAGAGTTTTGTACGTTGTGGATCTGGAAGATGTTTTGGAGAGGTTTGAAGAAGGTGTGTTTTGCTCATTAGCTCTAAAAGAGTTCAATGTTTGTGTTGGAATTTGAACAATATGGAAGATGGTGTTATCACAGCTGCTCAAGAACACATCAGCAGACTAAAATCAAAGACTAAAGTCTTGATCCAGGATCAGAATTACCCGCAGAGAAAAGCTAGTAAGGAGAAAAAGTGACTTTCCACATATCTGCCCACGCTACTATTCGCAATACTCAGAAGATCCATGCAAAACAGAGTCATTCGTTCCTAAGGCAGAGTTGTTTGTTCCCATCGTAGTATCAAGAGTAGAAGTGCTTATCTCTGATACTGATGTGGTATCAAGAAGAGATGCCCGCACTTCTGATAGGGCTTCTGGAATGGTGATTTTTTTTAATGCCCAACATATACAACCATTCTCGCGCATATCTTGCGGTATGATTTTTGATTTACAATTAAA
>JARBAK010000014.1:0-3542 GCA_034472185.1 Candidatus Midichloriaceae bacterium IBS | reverse complement strand
ATTTTTGCTCTCTAAAAGCTTCCAGAATTCTTTTTCTTCTCTATTTTTATCAATATTGGCAGAAACCGCCTCTGTAAATTTTTTATTCACCTTTTCTATCAGTTGAAACCATTTTATTTACAGTTTTTTGATCCAAACTTTTTTCGACTTAGAAGGTTTTAATGGAATAATTGCTAATTCAGCTTGAATTAAAGCTCTAATGGTAGTTTTTTTCCTAAAGCTACCAGTATCTACCAAAATCGGCCTAAAAAAACTTTTATTTTCTCCAATCGTTGTGTAAACGGTCTCTTCAGGGTCAGTAATTACTCTCATTTTCCCCAACAATCCCTCCTGGTCGTGTCTTTTAATGATGCTACCTTGTGGATCTGCATCAATAATCAATGGATTCAAACCAATACTAAACCAGTGTGCACCTAAGCTTCTTACTAAAGTAGATTTGCCCGCACCTTCTTTTGACGTAGCTAAAACAATTATCCTTGGTATCATAGATTACCTATTAAATTATAATTTGTTAATGTTATAAAATATTAACATTACTACTTTAATTGAACACAACAACGTTATTACCTTGTAATATTGTTATTTTATAATTTACATATTAACAAGATTCCTATTGTAGAAAGCATGAAGATGCTAGAAAAGGTATCCCGATGTCAAATTTTGTAGGAATAGATAAAAACAAAACAATTCCGCAATATAGTGAGGATCTGACAGCGTCTCAGCGTGAGGAACAGAGAAATACTCCTGGCGATTCGGCCTGTTTTTTTGAAGTAAGTGATAATCCTGTATCTTACTTAATCTCGAACTTACTAGGTGGACTCGCTTAGCTTTCCTATATTATACCGCTCACAAGATCTTAGAGGTTATTCGTACATTGGTCCGATTTCTAAAATATTATCAGCCTATATTATATGGCCTTTGAAGTCGTTTTTCTGTTGATTACGCTTATTCTCACGTTCAGCAAAGGTGCTCTTTTGCTGATATTGTTGTTTATGTTCCTCGAGAATTTTTTTGTATTGTTTATTTATTTCGGTAAAGTTCTGCTGCAGCTTTATCGCAATATTGGGATCAAATATTTTCTGTTCTTCCTTCTGTTCAAGCATTTTTGCTGCTGACTCTACTCCAGTGTATGCTAGCTCTACAGCCTTCATCCCATTTTGAAGAAATTCTGGTAAATTTAAATTTTTGACAGCTTTTTGGTATTCGTTGAGAAAATTTTGCAAAAATTCAGATGCTTTCTTTCCTTCTGGTGTTGTAAATACTTTTGTGTTTTTTTACCCACTGTTTCAGCATTTAAAGCAGAAGTAAGGTGGTTGGTGTAATTCATATCTGCAGATATTTCACTACAAATATTCGGTATTATCTCGCCCATAAATAAGCGAAAGTTGTATTCGCAACTTTTGCTATCCGAATCGAAAAGACAAGAGTATTTGTCTGCATACTCCTGCATAACACCATCCCTAACTCCGTGCAGGATCGTGGCTATCGATTCCATCATTCCATTAACCACGGTAGGCTCTTTTTCCCCTCCTAAATTAGCAACTATTTTTTCGTATAGCGGATGGAAAAAATTTTCCATTTTAAGGACTTTGTCATCATAGCAGTGGATAAATTCGTGAGAGATAGACCCTATCAACTCCTCTTCAGATTCTACTTTCGTAGAAGTACACAGAGCTTTTAACGCCCTTACTTCTGGATTAATATTTATGTACACAGTCCCATTTGTGGAACTGTAATACGCATTAGCATTCTTTTCGTCTGTTGCTCCAAAGCATATTTTGGGATCTCTAATAAGTTGAACCAAATCTCTTAGAAAGTTTACTTTTGGGTGCTTTTGATCTTTGTTTACAATATCATTAAATAGATTGATATCTTTTTTAAAGATTTCACTAATTTTGCGTTCTCTTAAGGACGCTATTTTTTCCTTAGTTGTTTGAATCTTCATTTTGAACTGTACCTTTTGGAAAATATTCTGAGTTTCTTTAAGATCAGCATCAACTTTATAAACGACATCATCGTTAAGTTGTGAATAGGCTACTAAATTAAGACTAAATTCAACATCAATTTGTAGTGCTTCTACAAATTGTGTATATTTAACAGGATTGTCCTTACAAAACCAGTAAACTGTTCAGGTTTCCACTTTTCACGCGTCTTCTCTAAATTAATTATTGTTTGTTCTTCGATACTAATACTGTTATTTAATTTGACACTTGATTTTTTTGCATCTCTCATACCATAAAAAAAATACATGATATCATACAAGTTATATTATGATATCATCAACCTGAAATCTAGAGTTATTAATATGCTAAGCAAGGAACAGGAACAGAGAGTTCAAGAAGCAAAAGCAGCTATTCCGAAAATAAAGGCAGCCATTCATGACTTTTGCTCAAAAATTGGAGAAATAGACAGGGACGTATTGGAGTTTATCATACGAGATGAAAATGATATTCCATCAAAGTTTGATACGATAGAAATGCACCATAATGTTGTTGATAATGCAGAGCTAGCACTCAATGTTATGGAATTGTACATGATTTTTGACTATAAATCAAAAATCATACCACAAAGTATGCGAGAAAATGGTTGTATGCGTTTAGCAGTAAAAGAGATAACCATTCCCGAAGCTCTATCGGAAGTGCGTGCTTCTCTTCTTGATACAACATCAGTATCAGAGATGAGTGCTTCTACTCTTGATACTACAATGGGGACGAATAGCTCTACCTTTCATGGATCTTCTGAATTTTGCGAATAGTAAGTGGGAGAGACGAGAAAGGAGCTGTGTCGTTACTTCCTGCTAACGGTAGAACATGGAGAGGGAGAACACGGCTCTCACTTCTGTCAGTTGAAAACTGTTAATATCCTCTCGCACTCAGAAACAGGCTCAAGTGACTGCATTGTTACCCAGTAAAAGCAAAGACGCTATGTTTTGCACCGTTATCAGTTTGTAAAGGCAAGCGTCATTTTTAATACCATCAGCCTCATATACACTAACACTCATAATATAAGAATTCTTGACACATTTTTCGTATTAACTTCTCCAATCTTCTATGCAAAGGCCCTTTACCTTACTAACTTATCTGATATTACTACTAATTAGTATCAACTCTCGGTCGATAGCTGTTGCTGCTATCAAAATATCATACGCTCCTATTGGCTCTCCAACTACTATTCGCAATACTCAGAAGATTCATGAAAGGTAGAACTATTCATTCCCAGCGTAGTATCAAGAGTAGAAGTGCTTATCTCTGATACTGAGGTAACATCAAGAAGAGAAGCACGTACCTCTGATAGGGCTTCAGGAATTATTGCTCGTACTAGACTATTTATACCACTTTTCGGTAAATCTCGAGGTATGATTGATGAGTGACACTCAAAGATTTTGTACAATTCTACAACACCGTACGCTAACTCTAGATCTTCATTAATGGTAGGATAGGTGGTTACTACCTTTGAAAGCTGTGGAATATTATTTACATCTCTAACAATAAATTCCAGCACGCTTTGATCTATTTCTCTAATCTTTGAACATAGCTCAGGTA
>JARBAK010000013.1:0-4083 GCA_034472185.1 Candidatus Midichloriaceae bacterium IBS | reverse complement strand
GTTGTCATTATTTTCTTAAGAGCTAGCACATCTTCTTGAATTCTTTGTTCGTCTTCTTGTTCTTTACTTAACATATTCAATCCTAGATTTTGGGTTGATGGGGTTGTACTATATTTATAGTAGTAGTGTTTTTAAGGGGAGTAAATATGCAAGGAGAATTAAAGAATAGCACACCAAAACAAATAAGAGAGAAGTATACAAATAATTACGACTTCCTGAAAGGGGAGACTATCACAACTAATGGAGCTATTAGTATAGGTATAGTTCCATTAAAAACAAATTTTAAATTTCGTCTTCATCTATTCTCTTACCTTGTTCCTGAAGAGCATCTTAAAGAAGCTCAGACCAAGTGGCAAGAGCGGCAAGATGACCTCAATAGATTACATGTAATACCTGAAGAGCAGAGAGATGATAAAATTATTAAAGATATTATCAAAGAAATGGAAGAAATGAAAATTTCTTTAGAGAAAATGACAAAACATAAGGATGAATTGGACATATACTCGATGGATAGTCTTTTATATGACAATATCGCAAGATTTGAAAAAATATTTAAAAAATGTCCAACTGAGGAAATAAAGTTCTTAAGTGACATGACTCGTGATAGTATCAAAAATCCTTCAATATCCTTTGGAGTAGAAGGTGTGTTGGCCAAACAGACAGGCAAAAATGTGAAGGCACTCTATGATGGAGACAGTGTTTACATAGATGTTGACCCACGAATACATTATATAAGGTATTCGAACAATATTAGTAACGACCTCTTGATAGCAAGTACGTTGCACGAATTTATGCATTTTTATGACGAAAAAATACTGGGACTAGAGCCGAACCTTTTGGAAAAGCGATATAAAGAAATAGAAAATGAATTTAATATAACCTACAAAGGCGCAGAACAGAATAAATCAAGAGCATTTTCTGAGATGATTGATAAGAAAATGGATGCGATTGCTGCGGTTACGAGCCCCATTATGGGGGCAAGATGAAGTTTTATATAAAGAGTGATAAAAAATCTATGGTTGGAGAGATCCTTGAAGAAAAATTGAAAAAAAAAACGTATTCTACGATGTGGTAAAAGTTGAAAAATATCGCTTTTTTATGTTCATGCGAGAGATAATACACAATATTTGCTCTGAAACAGCATGCAGAAAACAGCTTCTTCCATTTGCATCAGCACTTCAAATTTTTCTTAAATCAGAAGACATGTCAACTTTGACAAAGGCGTGTAGCTTTTTGAAATCTTTTTTTGATGAATATCAAAAGACCGCTAAGGAATCTGGATTAAATTTACCAAAATTTCTTCAAAATGGGATGAATGATATAGTGCTAACGTATAATAATGTAGCGCAAATATATGAAAATGATGGGAATAGAGAACTCACATAGAAGAAGAGAGTTATACAAAATAATGTTACAAAGAGCTTATACTTTCAACAGTCGCCAGACACAAATGGGGTCAAACGACAAACGCGTGCTGATATGTTTGGTTGGAACGAAGATAAAAAACGAACAAATCCAACCAACAACCATTAAACGAGACCACTGGACAACCACTCGATCAGCAAAAAACTCAGATAGTGAGAAACAAACGAGAAACGCGTGCTGAGAGAAGTCCTGATTGGAGTAGAGGGTGGACTAAAAGATTTAGAAAAGAAGAGGAAATAAAAACCAATAATCAGGGACCTATCATTACTGATTACAATAATATATCCACAATTGGGCAACAATCATCAGGCCATTCTATCGGAGGACACCCAGGGACTCAAGATCACTCGACGCAGCTCCCTCTTAACAAAATACCACAGCAAAAAGATGTTCCCTGGATATATAAACAACAGCAGACGGAAAGCACATTTGCCAAGAAGGAGGAAGAAAAAAAGCAACAGCAGCAAGTAGTGTACGGTAAAAATAACCCTAAATATCCTGGTTTTTAATAACTACTAAATCCCTCATATATCAAAAAATACGTTTTCAGCCATTATACGAGCAATATGGGGGATGGTATCATGACTAGATTTTAGTTGAGCACTTTGAGTTAATATTAGTTCAAAAGGATCCAAGGAGTGTATCTTACTAATCTTTCTATGTGCTTCAACACATCCGCTATGTCAGATCGAAACATGCTTAAAACAATGCTACACAAAAACTTTTGTCCAAGCTGGTTTGCTTGCACACCACAGATCTTTTCGCTTTCCTACTTATCTGACTGTCTCTTTACTATTTATAAACGTTCTAGCTATACTTATACACTGTCACATAACACAAAATGTTCATAATGTTCACCTCAGCACTCAGAAAATGATTAGTACAATATACATTTTACTATTTAAAGTTTTAGAGGGTTCTGTTTCATTCGAAAGCGTTAGAAAAGAGATTATTAGACAAATGGTAGTGAAGTTTACCATCTAAAATTATATCTTTATAATTTTGTTATTTTATAATTTGCATCCTCTCTTATCCATTAACTCTTTATCCTTTATATTAAAACCGATTGCTTTTAGACCCCCTAATATCACCGTTCTTTCTGTTTCTTTAAAATGATCGGCAAGATATAATTTCATTTCTCTTTTAACGTACGCAGGAATAACAGCAACAATTCTTTCCAACTTTTCTTCCCCTATGTTGTATCTTTCATTATTTACGGCTTTAGCAACAGTCGCTGATGGAACTTTAGACAAGATTGAATCTAGTTTTTTGCTCATTTCTTACCCTTAATCATGTTAAAGTTGAGATTTCAATAGCTATTTCCCTTCGATTCTGCTTGCTGCCTTGGTTTTTCTGCAACTCAATCTTACACTCGAAGATATCTTCCGAAATCTGTTTTCCTAAAAAAATTGTAGTTTTCAACCATGCCAGCCTTTATCAATACACTTCGTGTATTCCACTTGAGGTTTAGTTCCTCATGTACTCCTGCACAACCTCTCAGTTTCTTATCAAGAATAATGACATGCTAAGCGTTTGACGTTACATCATGTAATTATAGATACCGAAAAGCATCAATCATATATATTTCCCCTTTTAGCGTAGAGTTTTAAAAAATTGGGCAACAGGGTTTCTCTCTTGACAGCTTTTCATCTTGTACCACTTTTTTGGTGTGTCCCCCAATTACTTGCTTTTCCTGGGTAGGAGCGTTATGTTCTTGCACTGTACGAGAGAAATTTGACATTTTACGTTCCTGTTTGTTTGGCGACTTGTCTTGCTTATGTTCCTCTTCCTTTTCTTTCCATGATTCCTCAGGCAGGTTTTGTGCTTTTAGATCGGTAAGATTTTGCTGTTGTTGCACTGGAGGCACGAGATCTTGTGTTTTATGTTTTTCTGGAGCATTTTGCGAGCTATCTTTTTGAGAAACCCTGAGAGGTCCACGCTTCAACTCAGCCATAACCCTTTTTTCTCGCTCCTGCCAGAGCTTTTGCGACTGTGTATACGCGTCCCCTATAGCCTTCATCCCATTTTTGAGAGAGTCGGGTAAAGTTAATCCCGCATCATCAACAGCCTTCTGATATCCCTCAAAAAAGTTCTGTAAAAATCTGGATGCTTTTTTCCCATTCTTAAGGAAGATATCTTGACTATCTTTATCCTCAATTTTGAATTTTAAGTATGTCTCAAAATTTGCTATTTCATTCTTCCTACACGCAATAACAGAATAAATATTAGGTATTATCTCATGCATAAACTGAGATAAGTCAAATTCTTCTTTATTCGATTCCACTTCTCGATATAAGGCTTTAACCGTGCTTCGCTAAAACAGCCGTCTATTATTTTAGCAACCAACTTCATACTATCACGAAACTTTGTACTGTCGGAATAATTAGCAAACGCTTCTTTCAATTCGTTGTCAAAAAATGTTACTAGTTTTGGGATTTTACAATCACAGCGATGGAGAAGTTCGTGTGAAAGAGTCCCCACAAATTCATCTCTCATATCTTTTTCTGTTTGCCTATCATGTTTTATATACAATATAGATTTATCAATATCTATATACAGAACATCATTCGTTTTGTCATATTCTCCCCCACTTTCTTGCATTACTGTTCCAAAGCGTATATTTGGCTGTTCTTTTACAGCGTTAATCAATGTTTGTAA
>JARBAK010000012.1:0-4091 GCA_034472185.1 Candidatus Midichloriaceae bacterium IBS | reverse complement strand
ACCTCATCCTGGCGCTGCAATCTCAAGTTGATCTCGCATGAGGTCGGTGCATTAGGAGAGGGGAATATGCCCGCTACAGCATAAGCTCCTCTTATAGAAACTCTCTCGTTTCAGTTATCAATATCCTCCGAAATCCGTCAGCCTAAAGCGAATAAATCGTAAACATCGATTTATACAGGTCTTTATCAATACACTTCGTGTATTCCACTTGAGTTTTAGTTCTCTATGTAATATACATACGCTCCACAGAAACTTGAGCACGATCAAAGAAGTCAAGCAGCATCTCAACATCAACCTTTATATTTCTGGACTCCCATTAGGGTTAAATTTTTCTTCTTATCCGTCTCTTTTTGTGCATGCGAACCTACTGTAAGCTCTTTTTGCTGATTTTTCTGCCAGATATTATTTCCAGTAACTTCCAGACCTTGCGTTTCTGCTGGATTCTGCTTCTGATTGTTTACTTTTTCGAATGTTTGCTTTTCTCTTTCATTTCGCGATAAAAACTGATTGCTATAAACTTTCTGTTCTTCTTTCTGTTTTGATATGGTAGGTTGCTGCTCTTTCTCCCGCATATTATGATGATTTCTTACCACTTCTTCAAACTCCTTGGGGTCCATTTCTCTACGTGATGTATACTGATTAATATCATCGTCATTTCCTTGAATAATTATAGAATCAACACCTACACCTTCTCCGAAGCCTTTCAAATATCGCACACTATTGGCTTCTTTCGGTATTATTTCTACAATAGAAAAGGTTTTTAATATATGTTTTACTAAATTTTCGCCCTTAAGTCTCTCCAGTACTCCATCATCTTTGTGCATTGCCCACACAAGCGCCATATCCCTAGAGGTAGTTGTATAAAAACCCTTTCCCTCAACTTGTATTTCATTCTTCGATATCTTAATACCATGAATAATACTTTGTACATCTTTCTTTAAAGTACCATGGTATAGTACCCTAGGTACATAGAGAGTAGAATCAACTTCTTTTATTTCTTCTGTAAAACGTAGTAGCTTTGCATTTTGCACATCTTTTTTTTGCGAATTACTCTTTGGCTCTTGTAGACTACTTTTATTCCCCTTCCCGAACTGAAACGACAACATATTTCCCCTCATATTTTTTAATCTTCAACAAAAGTAAAAGCTATACCTGACATAGTATTGTATACTTGTGATAATAAATCGGCAACAACCATTAAAGAGCTCGTTATTGAGAGATCATCTACGTTAGAGTTGCTATCATCGTATTCACCTATAACTCTTTCCCGAGTTCCAGTCTCATCTAAAATAGTATTCACAAACGCACACACATTCGGTATTGACAATATACCTTTTTCAGTAGGCATTTCCTTACTTTGATAAAAAAGCTCGGCTCCTGCAACCAGTTTGTAAAATTTTGCATAAGCATCAACAGCATACTCTGTAACCTGTGATAGGTCCAGATGGGGAGAGACTCTAGTCATTAAATCATTTATGAGCTGCTTAAAAGCTGACTCACTAAAATCCTCATATCCACCTAAAGCGCGAACAATTTTCACTGCAGAGCTTTTTAAAATATTACAATAATCTTCGTACTGACTTTTACTTTGTTCGTACTGCTCTTTATTTTGCATATCTTAACCTCATCATAAAAACATTACTCAATAACGATGCTCATTTATAACCTAACTGCGCTTAATATGCTAGGTTAGCTAAAGTACATTGTGAAATTTTGAAATGCTACTTAAGAAGTCAGAAACTAAGACTTCCACATATGCAAAATCAACATGGTACTATATTAAAAATAATATATCGTTGTTAACTAGAAATCTAGAGTTTTAATATGTTAAGTAAAAAAGATGAACAAGCTATTCAAGAAGGCGTAGACGGTATTAAGAAAGTTATGACTACTATACCTGCGTTATGTTCCAAGATTGGAGAAATAGAACAGGACATATTAGAATTTATTGTAAGAGACATTGAACACCTTCCATCGAAATCAGATGTAATACGGGCATATCCTATTGTTACTGAAAACAGAGAGCTAGCATACAATGTTGTAGAATTGTACAGAATTTTTGATTTTACATCAGAAATGCTACCACAAAGCATGCAAAAAAATCAGGTTATGCATGTTGCAATGCACAAAATAATCATTCCTAAAGTTCTATCAGAAGTGCGGGCATCTCTTCTTGATACCACATCAGTATCAGAGATAAGCACTTCTACTCTTGATACTACGATGGGGACGAATAGTTCTGTTTTACATGGATCTTCCGATTATTGTGAGTTGTAGCAGAGGGCAGAAATACAGTGTGATACTGTATACAGTTGTGCTATGGTATCATCAACCCAAATTCCAGAGTACTAGTATGTTAAGTAAAGAACAAAAATATAAACAAGGGCAATTTGTGAAGTAGTAATTTCCCTCGAAACAACAGTCTCAACGCATCGAGAACGTGGTCAAGCGTTATTTAAGCCTTCGCTTTACCACATAAAAGCAACTTATAAAATCTCAGTCATTTGATAAAATATTGTATTTTTACTTAAATTAAGCGTTATTGAGAATTAATTTTATTTTTCAACAAAAACCGTTTAATAAAAGCTAAACTTTAACAGAACAGATCAAAAATCGGCAAAGGTCAAGAAATTTAAGCCACAAAAAGCTCTGTTTCCTTGTATTTCGTAATAATAATCATTCAAAAGTTTTTGTGGAAATTGTAGAACCTGCCTGTCATAGCAATGAATAAACTCGTGCGATAGATCTTCCATCAATCTTTCGTCTGAGATATTCGGATTCTTTATACGGCGTATCTCTGGATCAGCGTCTATATACACAGTGTTACGTGACTGACTATAAAATGCCGCTGCATAATCCTCTATTCCTTTATGATTGGCCACTCCAAAGGATATTGAAGCGCTTTTTTTATCCTTCCCAAGAATAGAACGAATATTCTCTTGTCCGTCAACATTAACTAAGGCTTTTAAAAACTTTTTTTTCTTACTTGGAAAGCCTTTTATTGCTGTGCTAAAAACTTTAATATTATCAGCTAAAATATCTTCTACTTTTTTTGCATATAATTTACTCTTATATACCTTCCATGTCTCTAAATCACTTTTTGCGTTTTCTAAGTACTTACTGCTAATTTCAAAAAATTTTCCTTGGCCTTCTAACTTTGAATGGATTTGCTCTGCTTCTGTTAATTTGTCTTGAGCCTTTGTAATAAACTTATCAAGATTAAAATAAAATTCTGGATTAAGACCAAATGTGATCTCTCCTAATCCTTTTATGTATCCTGGTTTTTTAATGGAGTTATAATACTTCTCAAACTTCTCAGGAGTTTTACACTCAGTTGTTAACCTCTCCAATGTTGCATTCTCATTCACAAACTTCTTTTCTATTTTTTCACTTACTTTTTCTTGCATGTTTACTCTTATAAAAAATGTTGCTATTATGAATATGGTGTATCGTTCCCGAACCGGAATCCAGAATTTTAATATGTTAAGTAAAGAAGAAGAAAGAGAACAGAAGATTCAAGAAGGCGTAGATACTTTTATCAAAGTGGTAGCGAGGGTTAAAGGGCTAAGCTCAAAGATTGGAGAAATAGACCCTGAAACATTAGCATTTCTTGCACAAGACGTTAAAAGCCTTCCATCGTTGTCAGATATAATGGATGCATGTCCTGCTATTTATCAAAATAATGCGCTGATACACAATGTTGTAGAGTTATACCATATTTTTGACTGCACATCAGATATTATACCCCGAAGTGTGCGGGAGAATCATTATGTGTGTGGTATGTTAAAAGCACAAATCCCCCATATTCTATCAGAGGTACGTGCTTCTCTTCTTGATGTTACCTCAGTATCAGAGATAAGCACTTCTACTCTTGATACTACGCTGGGGACGAATAGCTCTGTTTCGCATGGATCTTCTGAATATTGCGAATAGTAGCGAGGGAAGAAATACGGTGTGATACTGTACAGCCGTGCTACGGTATCATCGACTCAAACTCCAGAGTACTAGTATGTTAAGTAAAGAACAAAAACATAAACAAGGGCAATTTGTGAAGTAGTAATTTCCCTCGAAACCATGGCTTCAACGCATCG
>JARBAK010000011.1:0-4198 GCA_034472185.1 Candidatus Midichloriaceae bacterium IBS | reverse complement strand
CATACATCGTCTTATCCAAAATATATCGTAGAGAGAAGCCCTTATCCCCGAGATTGATTGGCTTTTTACTCATGATCATAGTTATCTCTCACACTTTGCAAAACAATTAAGTAAAATGCAATATATTATCAAATGAGTGGAATTTTGTAAGTTGTTTTTATGTGGTAAAGGTGACGTGTTCTCGATGCGCTGAGGCTATTATTTTGGGTGGGGAATTACAACTTCACAAATCGCCCTCGTGTGAATTTGCGAGCTTTAAGATTTAACGTAGAAAGTCTGAGGGTTTGGTTTAGTTTAAATGCATAAATGCTGAAATTATGATCACCTTTCAAAACTCACCTAATTTCCGGATTTCTTCCTCCGAGAGACCCGTAACTTCAGCGATATCCTAAAGCTTGCAAATTAGCGGAAAAAATTGTTATGGCGAAAAGCATGAAGGCTAAAAAAATAGATACCTCTACAAGAAATTACTGGCCTTAGTATAGAGGATATAGAGAGATTGTAGCGCTGTGCTGTGTGCTAATTTGAACTATAGGATGGATCTTGTAAAAAACATGCAAAGAATGGCACACTAAGTAATGCCCTCAGTGTGAGAGTGTGTGCTATGCTGCACGAGCTGAGTAGTGAATTTACCGCATACTTTCTTAGTTGTTGCGGGATGTTGTGAAGGATCTTGCGTTTTGTTTGTATTACTTTGTGCATGATTCGGGAGCGGTGCCTTTTCACTTGTTATCTCCATCATTGCGCCAAGCTGTACCTGTAATCTTCTTACGTGCATCTCACCTACTGGCATAATCACATCGTATCCCTGCTGCTTTAACTGTGCCAGCTGCTGTGCCATGTGGTTCTCGCGATCTTTGTTATATTCAGGTGAATGCTGGTCATGCGCTAGTGCCTTTCCTTCCACACCAACTACCTGTATACCATGCTTCTGTGCCTCATTTACCAATTTCGCATCCCACCATAGCGCGCTCTCCTTAATCCCCGCCGGCAATGCAATCCTTTTTACCTCTTTGCAGGAATCATTATGTCTTATTATCTCCGCTAGCAGTCGCACATCATGCATTCCTAAGTTATTACTGCCCTCTTTTCTTTCTAACGCTATAATCGTCTCGGCACCTATATCACCCTTCTCCATTCTTTCCACAAGCATCTGCACACTCGTTCCATGTTTATCATGTATTTCTCCTATTAGCTCAACTCTTCCAGCTTCCTTACTACTTCGTGCATTCTGTATCTCTTCGATTTGCACATCATCGCTCACTCTCTTACGCATCTCTTCCAGCATCTTCTCTTTTCCCATATTCGCCGCCACAAATTTCTTCATTAACTCATCCTCTCCTTCTTCCTTCCCCCATCTCCGCAGATTTTCATTATTCTTTTTTACATATTTATTAGGATTTGAGGGATCTCGGGTGTTTTGAGAAGTATATGGTCTTTGCAGTACACTTCTGTCTATTGTTCGCCGTTTTTGCTTATTTCTCGAAGGTTTGGTAAGTTCATTCGATTGCTGCGTCTTCTGTTCATACTTATTATGTTTTTTCTGTGAAGTGTTAGGAGCCTCCGGCGGAGTATATTGCTGCTTCTGCTGTTGCTGTAAGGGATTCGTTGGCCGCTGTTGAGGCTTAATAGTAGAAGGATTCGCTTTCTGGATAGAATTATTTATTCTCTCTAGAGACAGCAAATCCTTTCCATAAAAATTGTTCACTAAATTATATAGCTGTTCACTTTTTATCTTACTCATATAATCTTTAGATATTTTTCCCTCTATCTTTGTGAGCTCTCCTTCAAGCGCGTTTTTTTTAAGATGTGTTGTTGTCTCCTCAATTTCCCTTTGTGTTTTCTTCATCTCCCAGTATTTATTGCTCATATCATAACACTGAGTGTCGATATATCCAAGCATTGTGGCGTCAATCTTCAAATAATTTGCCAATAGCACAAAATTTTTCAATCCTAAAATTCTTCGTTCCATAATGGCTATATCTTGATTATTTTGATCATATAGAGGCTCTTTATCGTAAGCATATGAGTAACTAGTCTTTCTAGACTGTTCGTTGTACTGTCCATAATTATTTAATAATTGCTTTTTGGGACTAAATTGTGTCAACATCGATCTAGAAGCCGATATAGCTCCTTTCATCGCCATAGGGAGATCGTTTGCAAGATTTTGCCAGTTGTACTTTTCTATCTTCACTAATTGCAGATAGATAATATTGCTAATTAATGCGCTAGGATTACGCTCAGGTTCTAAGCGCATCATTAAATCCACTACTCTTTGTACGGTTTCTATATTTTGTTGATTACTTAAATTTGCACCCTTGCCTTGCATAATGTTTCTCACATCAGTTACAATCACTTTATTATCTGATAATTTTTGCCCAATTTGAGTATATGCTACTTCCCCTAAGTTAGTTATAGTCTTTTTATCAGTAATCGTGTGAGCCTTTTTCACCTCTATACTTTCGCTATTCTTTATGGGTTCATTATTATTATTTTCACTTAGTTTTATGTCAAAAGTCTCCTGATTCATCCCACCCAATACACGTATATATCTAAGCATCCTATTTCTTAATCGTATGCTAGCTAACATATGTACAGCGTTGTTTTCCTTACTACTAAAAGCAGATTCATCGAAAAGGTTATGTTGTTTTATGCTCTGAACAATTAATCTCTCTGTAGTTAAAGTATCTTTGTAATCTGAGAACGTTTTTACGTTCTGATATGGAGACACTTGAGAGGGTGCTTTTGGTTGTTTTCGAGTATACAGGAGCGTCGCGTATTTTACACGTTGGTTGTATTCACTTCCTTTTCCGTATTTGGTTTCTAATGATGTTAGAAGTTGACCACACGTGTTAATTTGTTGCAGATTTCGTGCTGCAATAAATCGAGTATCAAATATTTCTTGCAGCTCTTCAGCCAAAAAATTTATCTTATCGTTGTTTGGCACTGTTAGGTTTTGAATATATGTTCTTGCTTCTATCTTGCTTTGCGCTTCCTTCCCAATAGTTTCTTTAGCATTTTTAAGCATTTTTTCGTATTCATTCTGTACAGGTTTAGAATGTAGAAGTTTAACCCCTAGATCTAAAAATAAGAAAGAAACCGCATCTTCAGGATAGTCAAATCGTAAGTTTTTGCTTGCTTTTGATTCATCTTCATCATCACTATCTTAAAGCATTAAATCTATTTGCTTTTGCTGCTCTGTTTCTTGCATTTTCATATTTACTCCTCCACACTCAATTTGTTTTTGTGATACATACAATGTATGATTGTATATGAACAAATAATCGATTGCAATACTGGTAGTGTGATTAGCTAACCCCGTTTAAACAGTATATAAATCAGCAAGGAAGTATTAGAATAGTAATGCGTGGTGCGAGGATTGAATTAAGTAGATTAGAAAGAATTTTATGAAAGATAATTATACAGAAGTACAGTACAAGCTGCTCAATAAGGCAGGTCAATACCTGATGAATGAGGAGGAGAGAGAGAATAGTCTTGAAGATCATGAACGGCAGGTGATGCAGGACCAAACACAGAAAATAAACTCTATGCTTCTTGAATTAGCATACTTTTCCCTAGATCAAAAGAGTGATTCATCTCAAAATTATAATACAGAAGCGATATATAAGGAAACTATCTCAAAGCTTGAATATGTGCTTGATATGTATGAAGAGGGTGAGTTACCTATAGCTCATGTAATACAGTTTATTACAAATTCGTATTATCCGCGTGATAGTGAATATTACCCCTATCATGTTGGATCATACTATAGTGCTTTAGATACTGTGTATGCGCGTAACCTTGATGAACTCAATGATCTGATACGTGTGCAGCTTCAGATGGATCCTAGGTATGGTTTAGACGAAAATACAAATGCGAATAATGCAAATAATATACAGCAACAGCATAATGGAATTATGGAAGAGGAGCAGAATAATTCGCATACGCAGACTGAGTATCACGCAGCACAACTAGGCGATGATAGTTTGGGTGCGCAATATACCGAGAGTTTCTGTTTAATGTAAAAAATAAGAAAGAAACCGCATCTTCAGGATAGTCAAATCGTAAGTTTTCGCTTGCTTTTGATTCATCTTCATCGTCACTATCTTAAAGCATTAAATCTATTTGCTTTTGCTGCTCTGTTTCTTGCATTTTCATATTTACTCCTCCACACTCAATTTGTTTTTGTGATACATAC
>JARBAK010000010.1:0-4270 GCA_034472185.1 Candidatus Midichloriaceae bacterium IBS | reverse complement strand
AACCAGTATTTTAACCCACTCTTGTAATAAAAAATCATACTAAATGAAATTTCTATAAAGTTTATCATAACGGTCGTTTTGATGAACTCATTGAGAACGCAAATTTCAAGTTGCTAAGCTCTAATGATAAACAAACGTTTATCGTACAAAAAATGATACCTATATGGAATGAAGGATTAAAATTTAGCATTAAAATATTAAAAACTTACTTAATAAGAAAGTAGATAGGTATTTATTGGTTGGGGTAGTCTGGATGTTCATTAAATACTTTCTGTAGATATAAGTAGTCGAACTCTCTCGATCTTCTTACCTTTTGTTATTTTTCTGACCTAACTGTAAAATAGGGCTTGTGATTTATTCCTCTGTATTTTTGATATATACTAGATGAGCAATGAACAAATAATAAAGAATTACATGTTATCCTCCAAAGTCACAAGTAAGGGACAAATCACAATTCCCCATTCTATTAGAGAAAAACTAAACCTTATTTCTGGAAGTAAGCTAAAATTTCTTTTAAAGGAAAATTATATTATCGTACTACCTGTAAACGGATCATTGCAAAGTCTTAAAGGAATATTAGTTGAAAAATCAGATCAAAAACTTTCGTGTGAAGGTATGAATAATATTATCAAGGCCCAATATGATAGGTATTGATACAAATATTTTAGTACGATATCTTACGCAAGATGATGCACAACAAGCAGCTATTGCTAATCAATTATTAGAAAATATGCTGAAAAACAATCTTCCTTATAGCAAAAAGTGAGGAGCTTCTACCTGTACTAATCAGATTGATCAAATATAGAAAGCAAATTTAATAATCCTGCATAACTGCGATAATTTTAAAGATTTATTAGAATAATAAAAAAGAAGTAATTTTATTTATTTAAAATTTTCATTAATTTATTATGTCAAATTTATTAAAAGAGAAAACTTTTCAATAATTTCTGTCATTATTTTCTCTGAATATTGAGTGATGTATTGTTCTCGAAAAACATAATTCTCTATGGTTCGCATTAGAAAAATATAGCCAAAAAGACGTAGATTTTTCTGACATCTTGATAGGTGAAATAAACAAAGAACACGGCTGCTCAACAACTATTACTTTCGATAAAGAGACAGTAGATGCAGGTAATTTCAACGTTTTATGAATGTTGAAGTTTTTCTTTGGTCACTATGAATTTGTTATTCACATCTATGACATCTTCTTTGCGTAAAGCCTTTAAACAATGCCTCCAATCCTGCGCATCTGTTTTTCCAGATGCCTTATCCTGATAAATATTTGTCTTTTCAACGTCAGCTGTTAAAAGGGCATCGATTTGTGAATCTAAAGCTTGACTGCCGTCAGCTTTAAACACTCTGCGTACCCTAATTTCATATCAATTAAACGATTGTTTACTTTGTCGTTCAATTAATATGCAATGTAACAAGGATCGCATTATTGCAATACTACCCTTACTTGATTGCTTTATATATATTTAATTTACAGAATGACTAAAACAACTGGTGGTAAAAAATGAAAAAATCTAAACTTACATCTAAATATCAAACAACGATACCAAATGAGATAAGGGATGCATTAAACTTAAAACCAGGTGATTACATTGGTTATAACATAACGGAGCGGGGTGTAATAGTCAGAAAAATTGCCGCTATAGACTTAGAATTCACCCAGTCTCTAGAGTCCACCCTCGCACAAGAATGGACTTCTAAAGATGATGAGGTGTTTAATGCTCTTTAATAAATTCGATATAGTTGTAGTACCATTTCCTTTTACAGACGTCAATAAAGCGAAACCACGTCCTGCTTTAGTTATAAGCAATCAAGAATTCAATGCATGGAATAATCATACTATACTGACAATGATTACTTCAGCTGCAAGTACTGTTTGGAAGCACGATTATATTATATCTAATATCGAATCAAGCGGCTTACCAGTGAGATCGATTATAAGACTCAAAATTTTTACTCTAGATAATAGGTTCATCACCAAGAAAATTGGTACACTCTCTAAAGATGATATATCGCATTTTAAGGGAATGTTGAGCTTGGTACAACAACTGAAATGTATGGTTCTGATTAGGAGGAATTATATTAATCCAGCCCCCTGTTATCTCTGTGGACCTTTGAACTTGCTTTCTTGTTGTTCTCGTATCTTTTTTTGCAGCATCGCAGTGTATTTTCCTGCTGACAATCCTGCTGACAATCGATGTTCTGTAAAGAAACGCTTCAGGTTCTTCTGTGTTGCAAATTCTGCATTCGCATTTATCTTCCCTTCTTCTTCTGGATTAGGGTTCTTTGTTTGTAAACTAGGTATAGAGTCCAATTTCTGTAGGTTCCCATCAAGGTTTTGCGAGTCAGTTAATGTTATACGCGAGCGTGCATTATTACTAAGACTATTATGAGAACTGAACGAGTTAACTGGTTCTATACTCAAATCCTGAAGTTTTAGATCTTTATGATTAAACGTGTTTAGATATGAATACTTCTTGTCTACCTGAAGTGTTTTGACTATATCTTTATGGAGACCTCCAACAAGCAAGACATAACTCTTGTGGTTAAGATCCTCTATATTTTTTGCCATATCCTGATTTCCTAGGTTGACTCTTGCTGATTCGCTTTGGCGCATAGCATCAGTCGCTCTCTTAGAGTCTATAAAAAATACTTTTTTGTTATTTTGCTTTGCCTCCTTAATGATGTCTAAAAAAGTTGGGCCTTCTTCTTCTTTTAAAGGTCATTTTACACCAAAAAGCGTCGTATTCAATTTATCAAACGTGGTTTTATAAATCTGGGCAAAAAAACTATCGAACTTGTTATTATGATATAATCGTTTTTTCAAATAATCATTTAAAGTCATTTTAAACACACCATCATCCTTAATATTAATATCTTTTCTTAATTCCTCTAGCTCTTGTTGCCTTTGCCCTTGTTCTTTCAAATCTCTTACCAAATAATCACCAACTTCCATATCACCCGGTATTTCCAAGTAAATATTCTCAATGTTACTTTTTTTAATAATGTTATCTATTACCCAGGCCCTTCCTCCAACTTTATCGTGTTGCTCCAAAAGGATGACTTTTTTATCATTAGGCCCAGGAATATTTTTCTTTGGTTCAGGCAATCCTCTCATATCCCCCCTCATACAATAATAAATTAATCAAAAATAAATTGCAGTTATGTACCCATCTACTATGTTGTGTTCTACAAAATCATATATTGAAAATAACAAATCATGCGCTATTACAACTTCAGTTACGGGTAATGTTGCTTGAAGTTTAGAACTTTCTGCATCTGTTATGTGTGTCACACATGACGTGGTGCCAGTTTCTTTCAACGTTCCGCAAGTAAATGAGCAAAGATTCGTAATAAAATCTTTACCACCAGCATTTTTTAACATATTTGAGTTTTTATCCAGCATCTTAGCCAAACTATAAATTTGAGCATACACTGTTCCAAGATTTTCAAAAGCCTCATCTTTAAGAAGTTCTGGTTCTTCAATACTTTTCCTTAAAGTATCTAAAATACCTTGCAGATCACCCTTCGTTAAGAAGGGCTCTTCACAACACAACTTAGGCATGATAGTATCACACGCTTTTTGGAGGCAGTTTTTATAAATCTCTTTTTTACTTAACATACTTTTACTCTTAAACTCTTCATTGAACATTTAGTATATATCTTGAATTAAATCTTCACAAATTGCTATTGTGTAATTTACGAGCTTTGGGTAATGCTGCAAGATGAAATAACTGAGCAGGAGCTAGAGCCGAATAAAACAACAGTGCAGCCAGATTTAACCTAGAAAGTCTGAAGTAATACAATTCCTCCCGCTTACACCTATTCAGATCCTCACAAGTGCTTCTAAGATGCTAAACTAACAGATCTGAGATACGAACCCACTCCTTGCCAATAGAAGTGACACCCACTTACCTCTCAATGCTCTATCTTGTTGTCAGTGAAAACGACACTCACTTCCGATACCTCACTACCCCGTATCAACTAACAGATCTGAGATACGCACTTCAGCTTCTCATCACTTCTTCTTCACCACGTTCTACAACTCACAATAATCGGAAGATCCATGTAAAACAGAACTATTCGTCCCCATCGTAGTATCAAGAGTAGAAGTGCTTATCTCTGATACTGATGTTGTATCAAGAAGAGAAGCACGTATTTCTGATAGGGCTTCTGGAATGGTGATTTTTTTTAATGCCCAACATATACAACCATTCTCGCGCATATCTTGCGGTATGATTTTTGATTTACAATTAAA
>JARBAK010000009.1:0-6250 GCA_034472185.1 Candidatus Midichloriaceae bacterium IBS | reverse complement strand
TTGAGATACAGAAAGGTCAAAATCGGCTCGGAAGATGCACAATTATCAACACAACAGCGCATGCCATAACAGCAACTCACCTCACATAACTACAATATCTTGGAACTCGTTATTTAGCTATTTTTCAATAAATGCAATAGATCCCAACTGATCGCGCTCCTGATAAAAATTATCAATATACTAATACTAAAAAGTAATATGTTATTATTAGTAATGTTTATTACTATATTCCCAAAGAATAAAATAATATGAGGTTATTTATATTATCAGTAACGTGATGTTGTTGATAATATTTTGCGTCATCATCTTATTTCAGCATAAGCATCCAAACATCTCTGTGAAATGCGTCATTATAGCATAATCACTATCTCAATACTCTGTACCGTTTTCCATAATTTGCACAGTTTAAGAGGATAAAGACTTACTCCGCTGTTTTTTGAGTTCTTGCTTTTGCAGTTCATGCTTGGTATGTAACCCAAATATTTGTGAAGAAGCTGCTCTCTTATGTGTTGCTGTGTTGAAACCTTTGGAGTTGTTTTTCTGTTGCTGCCCCCGTTACTCCCTCCTTGGTATGTGACACAAATATTGATTTTTCATTTGATAAAAAGGTTGCTCTCCCACGTGTTAGTGGTTCCTTATCGAATTGTTTTTTTGTTGTTTGCTCGGTGTTGCCCTCCTGTCGCCGTTGCTTTATTTGATTCGCGACTCCCATTCGTTCGATGATCTATGTTGGTTACTATATTTTCATCGAGCGATATAAAGTATCCTCCCACTTCACTCGTCACTAGGGCTTTTGTATCGTGAGAGAGCACAGTGGTTGTTGGTACTTGCCTGACGATGCAAAATCCACAAACAACCCCCTCAGTACTTACGTATTACCTCTCTCTATCACTTCCTTTTCCTGTTGCGCGTTTTTTCGTTGTTTCTGTAGCTTGTCCACATGAGACATTACTGGCTGTTCCTTTTCTTCTCGTTTTACGAAATCGGGAAACTTCTTTTTGATTTGTTTGTCCTTAGCAAAAAAGCCTGTTATATCGGGTCTTCTCAACTTTACTTTGGCCCCTTCCTGCGGCTTGAATCGCTTTTTAAGTTGCTCTTCTCGTATCTCCGCATTTGATCTCTTCTTGTCCTCTTGATTAGGCTGTGTTGATGAGTCCTGGGGTGGCTTAGTGGAGATCTGTTTTTTCTCTTCTACTGTAGTGTGTTGTTGATGTATCTTTTGATGTTCCGACTCTTTTTTCAGTTTTTGTGTAATTTTGTCAGCCCATTCTTTTGGTGGCCTGGTAGATTTCCCATAAATACTGATCGTAGGCTCATTATGCAATATTTTATGAACATGCAGAGTAGGATTTTGCTGCGATTTCTGTTCTTGCTGTTGTTGCGCTACTTCACAGGTTTTAAATTCGATTTCTTTCTCCCACATATTATTAATTTTTTGTAATGGAACTTCACCGATAAAACGAGGCTGCTTGCATTCCTTATCACGCGCATCGTATACAACAACGGTCACAGTTTTAGAATCATACGAGTATTTGTGATCATCAACTCGGAATGGATTATCAAACACTTTAAGCTTGTGTGTTGATAATGGCTCTTGAGAAGTATCAACCAGAACTTCGCGTTCTGCCCTTGATATACTTCCATCGTTGACAATTTGACTCTTGCCTTTAGGTTGCTGATCCAATGGTCCTTTAGAGGAAAATTTAATATCATCAGCCTTCACGCATTGTTTAGCAGGTACATGAAAAGCAAAAAGCTTTGGAGCACGAGGTATGATTACTGTACCAACATTATCTAAATCACCCACTCCTTCAGCTCCTTTTATAGAAGAAAACATGGTATTTACAAAACATCTAATATCACTTGTAGCTGAAACATACGGAGAAAAAAACATCGTAACTCCTTTGCTGTCACATCGTTGCTCCAATTCTTTTAATGTTTCTGGAAGCTTACCACCTTGACCAGTGTCTACGATGAACACAGTTTTCACATTTTGTGACGCGTGGAATTCTGCCCATTTTACATTTTTTTGTTGCGTTTGTCGTAATTCTTTATCTTTCATTGCTCTTATATCAGCTTGCAAAGCACCACACTTTGTCTCTGCTAATGACTTATTTTCCTCCTCTCCTTCACAAAACCTCCATACTAATATTTTGTCGTCAAAATTTTCTGACTTGTCATATTGTGCTTGTATCTTTACTATTTCACCTAATGTCTGCTCACGCTGAAGCGTTGTCGGATCCTCACCATATGCGGAATTGTTTCGCTTTTGTCTATTCCTGCAAAATTTGGCATCGAGATACCTTTTTTAGCCACTTCATGCTTTCGACGATAGAAATCTTGTAACGTTTTTAACTTTGCAGCAGTATCTTGCCATACTGCAGAAGATAGTCTATTGAAACCTTTCTTTACTTTTAAATTTTTTTGTTGAATTAAAAAAAAATTAACTTTTAGACCTTCTGTACGCTCATCGAAATTCTCCTCTTCGGAACTACTACTCTCCCCCCTCATATTTCTCCTCCCTATCTTGTTAATTATCACACTATCACGAAACAATAAACGCTAACCCATTCACAATGTCATATATATACGACATCAAGTCATGCGCTACTGCTAAGCGCCCCGTAATTTCTGAATCGTAACTATTTGTGTCACTGCTATCTTCCTTCAAGGCTTTCGGGCCATGAGATATAATATACTGCCGTACGTTTGTCTCCTGTAAAACAGTGTCCACAAATTCACGAACACGAGGAACGGATAAAAATCCTTCTGTATCTGGAGATATTCCATCAGGATATTTTAATGCTTTTGTAACTTTATCAAACTTTGCACATACGTCTGTAACACATCGAGCAGCTTCAATTACACTCACACCAACAACAGGCTCAATGGTAGAGATTAAGGCACGTACACTTTCCTGAATACCTTGCTTATTAGGCTGCTCTAACTGGCATATACCGCAAACAATATTGGTCGCAGCTTTCTTTAAAATATCTTCGTAAGATTTTTCTTTGCTTTGCATATATTTAAAATTTGAAAATGATACACAACTTACGATTTCAGTTTAATCGAATATTAGATATATTGCAATTTCGTTACATACATGATCTTATTTTTTGGGGATATAGTGATAAACATTACTGTCTGATTAATCGTACCTCCAATAAAACTAGTAGTTCCGTGGTAGATATAATCGGAGCCATGTCTCAAATCGAACTAAAGAATATTCACAGAATAAACCTCGCAGAGAAGCGCTTATCTCCGATTTGATTGGCATTTTACACATGATCACAGTTATTTCTCACGCTTTGTCACTTCGATGGGTTTGGCTACTTGCATCGCTTTGTTCAGCGCTCAATAAGGCGAAAGTCGCTGAACATGCCTCTATTCAACAATTTAGGGACGTACAAGGATAATAGCACTAAACATCGCTCTAGAAAAGCGCCTGCAGCCACTTTTAACGAAGATGGTCGCGCCTGATACAGAAATAATGGGAAAGATCTATTAGCTATGCAACCGCACTAAATTGTACTACAGAATTCATATTGCGATACCAATATCAAATACAAGTACTGGATTTATCAAATCCGAAGATTCATAGAGACAAGTACTTGTATTTGATATAGCCCTGGAATGTCATTCCTTGACATGCTTTCTATAAATATAAAATTCATTTACATTATAACGATAAAATGAGGTAATAGACAGTCCCTATTGACTAAAATTAGCTCCGCTCAAATTGTGATATCAGCGTTAGCACTTTGTATAAAGATGTTATGCTAAAAGGAACGTTTTTTTAGATATATGTTAGAAAACTTTTAACATTTAAATGTCTTAATGTTTCTGTGTTTTCGCATCATTTAAAAACATCCGTTACGTCAAATATGATAGGAAAGTGAAAAGATCTATAGTGTGTGAGCAAACCAGCTTGGACAAAAGTTTTTGTGTAGCATTGTTTTAAGCATGTTTCGATCTGACATAGCGGATGTGTTGAAGCACATAGAAAGATTAGTAAGATACACTCCTTGGATCCTTTTGAACTAATATTAACTCAAAGTGCTCAACTAAAATCTAGTCATGATACCATCCCCCATATCCCATATAATAACTGAAAACGTATTCTTTGATATATGAGGGATTTAGTTATTAAAAGCCTCGGCCTCCGGGACCTTTGTGCTTGTTTTCATGTTGGCCATTTCGTTGTTCCTGCAGCTGCAACACATGAGATACTACTGGCTGATTTAGACCTGATAAAAATTTCTCGGACAGCGATGATTGTTTTAGTTCCTCCATTTTTTGGGATGGCGTCGGTTCCTCCTGCATCTTTGTATTCATTACCCTCTCTTCCAGCATATCCAGCTTATCCTTCAGTTGTTGTCGTTGCTGTGATCGTTCATTCAGCTCCAGCGCATTAATCTGTTTCTCATGATTATCTACCTGTTTTAGCATATTTATACAGCGGTGTTGATTGTCCAATCCTTCCATATTATCCAGGGAAGTTTGTTTTGTGCACAGGACATGTCGCTCACATTTCAATTGATTTAGCTTATTTTCTACTTGGTGTTGCTCCGTCTTTATTCTTTCCAGATCATTTTTTTGTATCCACGATAAGATATCATAATCCCCTGCACCTTTAAAATTCTCCGGGATACTATTATTTTGCTTTTGTCTCTCCTTCAGTACATCAAAATTTATATTCGACATACGACAATCCTCTTTCAGTATTTCCATCTGCTCCTTTAGTCTAACAGACTCGTTCCGCATCTCATTTATTATTCGATTTGTCACCTGTTTTTGGTCTTCCGCCAGTGCATTTAGCGTCCATGGCGTCATACTCGATCCCCGCATTATCTTCTGCTTCAGTTGTTGTGTCTCTAGCTTCAGTGCATCCAGTGCCTGCTGCGATTTATCTAGTTTCTGCAGCGCTTCCTTTGACACCGTAATATATGCAGATATTACGTTACTCATGGCATTTGTCAAAGAATTGGGTAGAGTTAATCCTGACTTCTGAACGGTCTCCCGATATCCTGTAAAAAAATCATGCAAAAAATTGCATTTTGCCATTCCATCTTCTCCTGTAAATGCTTGTGAGTTTTTCTTCGCAGCAGCTCTCAAATTGGTTAAAAACTTATCCTGGTAGTCCTGTTCATTCTTGTGCGCAGTTGTAGAATAAATATTTGGCATTATCTCTCCTATAAAATACTTGAATCCATTTCTTAATTCTTGATCAACATGAGTATAACTTCCCAGCCTAAAGTGTTTGTAGCTTCTCTCTATCTCTGTTTTTGCGTTATTTGCGTAACTCTTCATCCGTTTACATTCGATACTTTCCATGATTGTAGCAATTGAGTCCATCTTATTACAAAGTGTCCTCATAGTTGTAGGGTCATATATGTTGAAAACTTCTGTTTTGTCCAAAAAATTACTTATTTCTTTGTGTCCAGCATCGTAATGATGGATAGATTCATGTACAAGCGTTCCTATAAATCTTTCGTCATTTGTTTTTTCATCATAATTTTCAAACCTTATACTTCGTATTTTTTTGTCAACATCTATATATACGCAACCGTCTTTGTAATATCCTTCTGCCTCTTTCTCGTCCGTTGCTCCGAAGCATATTGTTGGTGGTGTTTTTCCCACTAATTCAGTTAAAAACGTAGCCTCCTCTTTACGTGTGTCGTTTACGTTTCCTATTAAACTCTTAAATTCATCAATATTATCATTCAAAATCTTATCTGGATTCTCATTATCCAGGCCCTTTATATGTTGTTTACCGTCATCCAAGTGTTTTTGTTTCTGCAATACTATGTTACTTGTTGCATCGAAAATTCCTTTATTTTTATTAAGTTTTGCCTCAGCATCTTGAATAACCTCATTAAGATTAAAATAAGATGCTGGATTAAGACGAAACTTAATATTTCCCAATCCTGCTATATTTTCTGATTTTTCGACAGGATCATATTGCTTCTCAAACTCCTCAGGACTTTTATACTCGCTCCTCAATTCTCCTAATGTCTTACCATTCCAAGACTTCTTTCCTCCTCCTTTCATATTTACTCCTCTAAAAAACGCTGCTATCATAAACAGTGTATAATCCCTTCAACTAAAAATCTAGAGGTTAAATATGTTCAGTAAGAAAGATGAACAAGAGATTCAGGAGGGAAAAGCAGCTATTCCGAAAATAAAGGCAGCCATTCATGAATATTGCTCAAGAATTGGAGAAATGGATCAAGATGTGCTAAGGTTTATT
>JARBAK010000008.1:0-6888 GCA_034472185.1 Candidatus Midichloriaceae bacterium IBS | reverse complement strand
AAAACACCTCGACTTCCTTAGCTATATGGCTAGCCTCGAGGAAACTCGCGAAATCGATATGCGCAAAGCCGTGCGTGAAGCTGTGCAAAAGGCTAAAGAGGAAGGCATTGAACAAGGTATCGAGAAGGGAAGACAGAGGGGAAGACAAGAAGGTGAGAAAGCTAAAACACTGGAGATAGCAAAAAGCCTCCTTGCTGAGGGATTTGATGTAAGCTTGATATCGAAGATGACCGACCTGTCTGAAGAAGAACTGCGGAAATTAGGTAATCTAATGTAACTGGAGGACGTAATATACTGTATAAGTATAGATGTTAGAAATCAAAAAATCCAGAATGTACAGAGTAAAATGCTGAAGCATTATAGACCAGAAAATTCATTTATGAGTATTAATATTACGTAAGTATATAATTAATAAAATTTTAAGTTTATAAGAATGTAGACCTACAATATTATAAATATACGATAATACAAAAGTTTGAGAAAAAACTTTTTAAAGTTAGTGAGGATATATTATAGATTTTGTATCTGGAGTGATTTCACTGGAAAGTGTAGAAAAAAGAGTTTGAAGAAAGACAGAGACGTATGTTCTAGAACAGCTTGGTCCTTTTTGGGACAATATAAAGATGAATACTACCAGACTATAAGCCTTCAATAGAGATTCTACTAAACTGTGTTGTCTACAACATCATAGACCTAGAATCTAATTTTAGTAGTGCTGTGCTGATAGATTTTCTGTGCGAAAGCTTAAAGCTGTTAATCCAAAGTCAAGCTCAACATTCCCTTAAAATGCGATATATCATCTTTAGAGAGTGTACCAATTTTCTTGGTGATGAACCTATTATCTAGAGTAAAAATTTTGAGTCTTATAATCGATCTCACTGGTAAGCCGCTTGATTCGATATTAGATATAACATAATCGTGCTTCCATAATTATGGCCATAAATTCATTAGTTTTATCGATATTTAAAGTTGGTAATTGTTCTACTAATATACCATATATATACCAATATGGTCAACCAATACTTCACTCGTCAGTAGGGCTTGTGCCTGATATCGAGGCGTATATTATACTGGCTTTTTTGATATACTGATACAACGCAAAGTAACGGCTATTTTAAAGTGTGGAAGTGCATGCCAATGATAATACCGACTTGCTTTCACAACTTCACTCGTCAGTAGGGCTTTTAGGTGCTGAAGGAGCGGTAGTTGTTAGTATCGCTAATGATGCAAAATTCACATCTTAAAGTTACAGCTGAGCTGAAGAAAGGATGTACACCTATAGCAACTATCGTTGTTTTTCTTATTTTATGTAATGGCGGATTATTGGGCTCTTCCATGTCCTACATCTGTCCTACAAAAAAACACGATTGTCATACAAATGTAGGACAATCCTCTCAAAGCCGCATAGATACTGCAAAAGCATGGCGGACAAATGTAGGACAAAATTGGAGGAATCTAAGATTTTTATAGATACTAAAAGGATTGTAACTAGTCATGATTATCTGCAGAGCATGAAGCTATAATATACCTCGCAGAGAAATGCCTATCTCCGAGTTTGATTGGCTTTTTACACATGATCACAAATTACCTCTTACACTTTGCAAAACAATTAAGTAAAAATACAATATTTTATCAAATGCCTGGAATTTTGTAAGTTGTTTTATGTGGTGAAGCGAAGGCTTAAATAACGCGTGATTCGTTCTCGATGCGCTGAGGCCATTATTTTGGGTAGAGAATTACAACTTCACAAATTGCCCTTGTTTATATTTACGAACTTTGGGTAATGCTGTAGGCAGAAACAGCTGAGCACTATAACAGAACCAAGAACACACTCATATCCAGCAGGCCCAAATCTTCTCCCATCAAAAAGAGTAAAGATACTCATCACCTTAGACAAAAAACAAGCGGCTGTGTTATCAGCAGCTAGTAAAGGTAAGGACACTATGTTTTACACCGTTATCAGTTTTACAAAAGTAAGTGAGCTACGCTCAATACACCAATGCCTCAGCTCCTCATTAAGCAGCTGCGTTGCTAATAGAAGCAATATTCATCCACTCCCTCAGGTTTTTATCTGTTAGCTAATAACCTCGCTTCATACGCTTGCGCATCCAAAAAACGCTCAATTCGGTCTCTTATTAATAAAAGTAGTACACACTTATTCTCCCGAAGTTCTTCTTCGTTGTTAGGCAGAAGTGATACTTATTTTCCCCATATCGCACATATCGTATCAACTAAGGGGCCTAAGATACGAACTTACTTCTTGCTCTTTTCTTGCACCACTCGTTCCTACTATTCGCAATATTCAGAAGATCCATGCAAAACAGAACTATTTGTGCCAAACGTAGTATCAAAAGTGGAAGTGCTTACTTCCGATACTGATGTTGTATCAAGAAGAGAAGCACGTACTTCTGATAGAGCTTCGGGGATGGTTATCTCTTTTATTGCTAAACATAAATAACCATTCTCTCGTACGTTTGTAGGTATCATTTCTGATGTAAAATCAAAAATTCCGTATAATTCTACAACATTGTATGCCAACTCTCTATTTTCAGCAATAGTAGGATATGCCTGTATTACATCTGATAGTGAAGGAATATTACTAGCATCTCTAACAATAAATTCCAGTATGTTCTGGTCTATTTCTCCAATCTTGGAACATAACTTAGGGATAGTAGTCATAATTTTCTTGATATCGTCTACGCCTTTTTGAACCCTCTGTTCTTGTTCTTTGCTTAACATATTAAATCCTAGATTTCGAGTTGATGAGGCTGTACTATATTTAATTTATAGTAACAGTATTTTTTGCGGTAGTAAATATGTTGGAAGGAGGAAAGAAATCTTGGGAGGGCAAGACGTTGGAAGAATTGAAGGACGACTATGAAAAGTCAGGGATAAGTCTTGGGGATTTTGAAAAGAGTTATGAACCTATTGAAAAAAAACAAAAAAACATATCAGGATTAGGTGAAATTACATTTCGTCTTAACCTAGCGTCCTATTTCAATCTTGAGGATGTTATTAAAGAGGGCAAAGATCGAATTGAAGAGCAGAAAAGCATATATAAAGAACTTTACGGAAAAAAATACGATTTTTTATCAAAAGGAATCGATACTCGGTTTAAAAAAGACGCAAATTACATACGATTATTTTATCAAAAAGCAGTTACTAAGATTCTCGATGATAATATTAAAACATTGAAGGATGTAATGGAAAAATATGAAGATGCAGGTGTTAAAGGTTTTTCGAAACAATTGATTAAATCTATAGAAAGACCGGTAATATATTTCGGAGCAACAGATGATAGGAATTCAAGTGCTCGTTATAATCCAGTGAAAGATATCGTTGTCACAGATGTTGATAAAAGAATACGATACATCAGATCTCCTATCGTGAATATGAATCAAGAAGAATATGAGAAGAATGTGATAGCAGATATTTCACATGAATTTCTCCATAGATATGACACTAAAAAGTTAGAAGTATTTTTCAGTGAGCACTGTCAAAATGTAGCGAATGATTTGCAGGCTCATATCAACAAAAACATAGGGGATAAAGATAAAGCTGAAATGTTTTGTAATATGCTTAATAAGAAAATGGAGCAAATTTCTAAAATCATGGAGGGTATTAAGCCCGGATGGAGAGAGGGTTATATGAAAGAGATAAAAGTATCAGCGAAGATTGACCCTCTGAAGTATTTTGCTCTCACGATAGAGGCTGGTAGAAAGTCCTTTGAGAAATTTATAAGAGAAATAATACCGAATATTTGCTCTGAAGTCGCATTTAAAAATAATTGCGAAACAAAGTTTACAACTGCACTGATTGCTGTTGCTGAAAAAAACAAAGAAGTGTTTACAGGAGAGGGACTGAAAGAATTTGCTTTTTTAAAGAATTTTTTTGCTAAATATGAAAAGGCTGCTGAAGAATCTGAATTGACTTTACCTACGTTTCTTAAAGAAGGTATAAAGGCTGTAGAGGATGCATATATAAGAGTCTTTCAATAAGGGTTATGGATTCAGTGGCAACAGCAAAGTAATGTACGGCCAGGTGGAAAACTTTCGCGCTTCTCTGACGGCCCAACGGGGGACACACTTAACAAAAAAGTAAAACTTAATCAGCAACAAGATGATTTATGGACATCTCAATATGAACAACAGCACCAGCAGGAGAGCACATTTGCCAATAATATAGAGCAGCCACAGAAGGAGCCCACCTTTGTCCAAAAATTAGAGAACCAACGAAAAACTCCACAGGAAAACAATTCCAAAGGTTCCGGAGGTAGGAATACGTAAGTATTAAATTATCTGCGTTCCGTAAAAAATCAGACGTATATATGGGTAATCTCCCTACTGATAGCTCTGGATCAAACAAAATGCCAAAAAACAATTTGATAAGAAACAAAAAGCACATCAAGGAGTAGCTTCTTCAACTCCAAATGAGAAGCTAATATTAGGGCCGTACACCAAGGAGGAAGTAACGAGGCAGCAATACAACCACAAAGGTTTCAACACATCGACACATGAGAGAGCAAGTAGTTGGACAGAAAAATTGGAGAAGCACATAGAAAGATTAGTAAGATACACTCCTTGGATCCTTTTGAACTAATATTAACTACAAAATGCTCAACTAAAATCTAGTCATGATACCGTCCCCCACATTGCTCGTATAATGGCTGAAAACGTATTTTTTGATATATGAGGGATTTAGTATTTACCAGGACATCCGGAACCTTTGGAGTTGTTTTTCTGTTGCTCTTTTTTTCCTCCTTCTTGGCAAATGTGCTTCCCGTCTGCTGTTGATATTTTTTGAGGAACGCCTTAACTTATTTAGTCATCTCATGGTAGTTCGCCTTCGGCTGCTGCTGACTGTTTTGTTGTTGTTGATTCACTCTATTTTTTTCTTGCTCTACACTCTTTTTGATTTGTTTATTCACTTTTTTATCGGGTGCAGGAAAGTGCTCACCTGTCTCTTTCTTCAATATTCCTGTATTGCCTTGAACTGATTAGATTGCTTAAGCTGTTGTGATAGGCTCTGAGTTTCATTCTTATCGGATTGTTGTTTTTGCAATTTCTGTTTCTCCTTCAGAGCTTGAAGTTCTTGAAATTTTTGTTCTTCTTTCTGTTTGAGTTCTTGCGCACTCTTTTTTTTCAAGTGCATCTTTTTTGACACTTCAGTATATGCTGTCTTTACAGCTGTAATTCCATCTTCAAGAAATTGAGGCAAGGTCAATCCTGAGTCCTTAGCAGCTTTCTGATATTCTCGAAAAAATTCCTGTAAAAACTTGAACGCTTTCTTTCCCTCTTCTCCTGTAAACACTTCTTCGTTTTTTTATCTGTTGCTGCAGCTGTTAAATTAAATAAAAAGACACGCAAGTATTCCACTTCATCTTTGAACGCAACGGTGGAATAAATGTTTGTTATTGTATCTTACATAACAGTCCGAAAGGATTCTTTACCTTCCTTTACTGCATCGTCAAACTTTGAAAAGTCTTTTGAAGATACCTTATTTATATAGCTCTTTATTTGTCCAGGCTCTATACTTTCCATAATTGTAGCAATCGAACTCATACGCTTATTAAGCATATTGACAAATTCGTGACCACTTTTCCATTGACCAAGCCTCTCCCGTTAATGCTATTAAATTCATCTTCTATTTTCTTGCATCGGTTCTCGAAAACATCTTGTATGGCTGGGGTTTTAAAGTCATAGCGATGAAGAAACTCATGTATAAAGGTTGCTATAAAGTCCGTTTTTCAAAATTTTTTGTGTATATATTAGCCTGACTTAGCATACGTAGCATGTTTAGATCTATTGCATATATAACATCGGACGCTCCACGCCAGTCTATTCTGTCCTTCATTCCAAAATATATTTTTGGCTGTTGCGTGGATTCAATTAAAGTTTTCAGAAATTTTATTTCTTCACGATCTTTGTATGCGTTTATTAGATCCTTAAATGTTTTAATATTATTAGCTAACACTGAGGGCTGGATTGCCCATTGTTTTATATATATTAAGAGCTGTTCGGTATACACTAAAGAGTCTTTTTGATTCCCTTCATTTTTTGATGCTCCCTTATGCTTTTCCACTTTGTCTTGTAAAATACCTTCTAATTCCTTAAAATTAGACTCAGAACCAAGGTAAATGAAATTTCACCAAGTGGTGGTACATTTTCTTTGTGGCCTTTACTATACATTTCTCCTTTATATTTATTATAACATAAAATACTGTTGTTATAACAGTACAATTTATCAACTCAAAATCTAGAGGTTTGATATGTTAAGTAAAGATCAGCTTAAAGAACAAAACGAACAAAGAATTCAAGAAGGGATAGATACTATTAAGAAAATTATGGCTAGTATACCCGAGTTATGTTCGAAGATAGGAGAAATAAGTAGAGATGTGTTGGAGTTTATTGTCAGAGATGCTAATAACGTTCCATCGCTATCAGATGTAGCAAACGCATGTCCTGCTGTTATCCAAAACATGGAGCTGGCATATAATGTTGTAGAATTATGCAGCATTTTTGACTGTACGTCGAAAATTATACCTCAAAGTGTGCAGGAGAATGTTTTTATGTGTGAGGCAATACAAGAGCTAACCATCCCCCAAGCTCTATCAGAGGTACGTGCTTCTCTTCTTGATGTTACCTCAGTATCAGAGATAAGCACTTCTACTCTTGATACTACGCTGGGGACGAATAGCTCTGTTTCGCATGGATCTTCTGAATATTGCGAATAGTAGCGAGGGGAGAAATACGGTGTGATAGTAAGTCGTACTACAACTTCATCAACCAGAACTCCAGAGTACTAGTATGTTAAGTAAAGAACAAAAACATAAACAAGGGCAATTTGTGAAGTAGTAATTTCCCCCGAAATCATGGCTTCAACGCATCG
>JARBAK010000007.1:0-7048 GCA_034472185.1 Candidatus Midichloriaceae bacterium IBS | reverse complement strand
AGATCGAAGATGGAAGATACAATAAGCTGGATATTTTGGTAAAGCTCAGCAACAGCGAGCTGGTGTTGATCGAAGTGCAGGTAAATACTCAGTATGATTATTTCCACCGGATGCTATTCTGTACTGCTAAAATTATCAGCGAGCACATGAAATCCGGGCAGACTTATTCGAACGTCAAGAAGGTCTATTCCGTCAATATTCTCTACTTCGATCTCGGCCATGGATCCGATTATATCTACCACGGCACTACCAGTTTTATCGGGAGGTTAATTAATCAGATTATATAAAAACTTTGAGAAAGAAATTTTTGCATCTGCCATACTCTCTAAAATTTATAAATATATTATCGCTTCATGCTCTGCAGATAATCATGACTACTCGATAATGACTCACCGTTTTTAGTATTTATAAAATCTTAGATTTCTCCAATTTTGTCCTACATTTGTCCGCCATGCTTTTGCAGCATCTATTCGGCTTTGAGAGGGTTGTCCTACATTTGTATGACAATCGTGTATATCCTTACTTCGGCTCCAGCCGTAACTTTAAGAGAGGGAATTGCGTCGTTGGTGGCACCAATTATATAAGAACGCATAGAAAATCAATTGGGATCAATTAAGGGGTGTATCTCTCTTAATCCAAATCAGAGGTTTCTCTTGTAAGCACTGCATCATTAGCGATACTAACAACTACCGCTCCTTCAGCACCTAAAAGCCCTACTGGCGATTGAAGTTTTTTGAAAAATTTATACTTGCTATTGTACCTCACATGAGGTACAATTTAAAAAGAATTAACTTAATAAATATTACATTGGAAAAATTATGTCTAAAACAGAAATGATCAGAGCGAGGGTTGAACCAAATTTAAAGCAGCAAGCAGAAGAAATATTTCGTATACTGGGTTTATCTGCTACAGATGCTATTACTATTTTTTATAAACAAGTAACGCTGAATCAAGGTTTGCCTTTTGAGGTAAATATCCCAAACAAAATTACATGCAAAGCGATGAACAATGTGCTCAAAAAAAAGAATTTAATAAAGTACGATAGCTTAAATTCACTGATTAAAAAATATCAGGATTAATTTTATGGCCTTTCAACTTGAGGTTTCTAATCTTTTTGAAAGGGACATAAAGAAATTAAAAAAAAGAGGATATACTTTAGAAGTATTGTGGCAAGTAGTGGATTTTTTATTGTCTGGAGAAAAACTTTCGAGAAAATATCGTTCTCATAAATTGTCAGGAAAATGGAATAATTTTTATGAATGCCATGTGGAGCCTGATTGGTTATTAATTTATTATTATGATGACAACACCCTATATCTTGCTAGAACAGGTACACATTCTGATTTGTTTTGATAACAAAAATTTGACATATTGCATTTTTATATTCATTTAAATGACTCATTTTTTGCACTCTTTCTTTCATGAGAGAGATATGCATACTTCCTACTTTGAAATAGCCGTTACTTTAGAATTAAGTATCAGAAAAGCCAGTATAAGTATGCGTCATTTTTTACTTCTTGTATCTCCCACATATCTCATCCTATAATTTCCCGAGTATTTTGAGCCATTCCTATACTTTCCGAGCCGATTTTGACCTTTCTGTATCTCAAGTATGCGTATAGAGTTGTTTTACAAATGCTGAGGTGTTGCGCGATTTGGCGTGTACTGAGTTTACGTTCCAGGTATAGCGTTTCTGCAGCGCATGCAGTTGCTTCAGCTTTTCGTGACAAGCCTGCTGGTTTGCCTCCTACACGCCCACGTGCTCGCGCTGATAACAAACCTGCCTGCGTTCTTTCTCGTATAATATCACGCTCGAACTCTGCCAATGAGGCGAAGATATTGAATGTCAAGAGGCCATGTGAAGTAGTTGTATCTACCGGATCATTTAAGCTAAGTAGGCCAACTTTCGCTGCAATGAGATGATTTACAATATCGACAAGGTTTCTCAAAGATCTGCCAAGACGGTCTAATTTCCAGATAATCAATACATCCCCAGCTCGCAAATCTGCTAAGAGCTTTTTCAAAAGCGGTCTCTCTATCTTTGACCACCAGCAAATTCTTCATAAATTTTCGTGCACCCAGCTTTCTTCAAAGCATCAATCTGTAAATCTTGATGATACTAGACTTTGTTTTACTGAACCAGTATTTTAACCCACTCTTGTAATAAAAAATCATACTAAATGAAATTTCTATAAAGTTTATCATAACGGTCGTTTTGATGAACTCATTGAGAACGTACATCAGAAATGCAAATATCAAAATCTATCTTCGATATCATGTCAGAAGTAACATACGATTTTATCGTAAGTAATGAGGACTTAAGTGATCAGGCAATCGAAATATTCATCCTGGGCATGATAAATCTCATCCTGGCGCTGCAATCTCAAGCTGATCTCGCATGAGGTTGGTACTAGTGGTAGGAAATATAAAAAACTACAGCATAAGCTCTCCTTATAGAATTAAGCACAGAGCAAACAGTATGCGCGTCAGACCTAATCTGACTCATATTTGGTTGTATTTTTCTTTAGGATTTGATTTTAGTATTTTCTCTGTAAACTGACCCACTATAGGCTTTGGTTGCTTATCTTGAGTAGTGTTCAGTTTGACTTCCTCGTTCACCTGTTGCCCAATTGTAGGTATATTGTTGTAATCAATGGAGATAGGTCTCTGATTCTGAATTTCTAATTCCTTTTCTTTGCTAAATATTTTTCGTTTTTTCTCATTATCGTAAGTTTTTTGCTGATCGAGTGATTGCTCAGTAGTATTGCTTAATGACTTGACTTTTTGGGGAGGAAGAATAGGAGGGAGAAATGATGTATTCTTGTTTTTATCGGCATCGTGTGAGGATGACTGAGCTTTATCCTGTGATTGTTGCGTTACTATTTCTTGTTGTGCTACTTTATACGCCATCACCATAGTATCTATCCCCTTTTGAAGAAACTTAGGTAAGATGTGTACATCTTGATACTCTTTTAAAAAGTCCTGCAAAAAATCGAACGTTTTTTTTCTTTCTTCAAACGTTTCTTTCGTTTCGTCATACATAGAAGCTGTTAAATATAGTGAGAAATCTTTTTTATAATCATTCTCATTCTTAAAACTGATTACAGAAAAAATGTTTGGTATTACTTCTAACATAAAATCCTTAAACCCCTCTTCACATAAGCTTGCTTTATTCAATTTCCTCGTATCTTGTAGCAAAAGAAGTGCGCGTGGAGAGTATTTTCCTGCATAGTAGTCCATCCGCCCTACTTCCAAACTTTCCATAATTCGGGCAATCGACTCCATAGTATCAGCAACTGTGAAGACGTAATTGTTATCTCTAAAAACGTGGTCTCCTGCTATTTTGTAGTACTGTTTTTCGAGAAATTTCCCACTACCCTTAAGGTCTAGAACTTTTATGTCATAGTAGTGGAAAAATTCGTGCGCGAGTTCCTCTATTAAATTCTTGTTGGATGCTTCTATTTCCTGATTCGCATTTGGACGCTTTACACGCCGTATTATTTGGTCAACATTTATGTATATAGAATTGTTATCTGAACGGTACGTTGCATCTGCATCCTCGTCTACATTCCCTAATACTATTTTAGGCTTGCTTATAGATTCAGGCACAGAGAGAAACATCTTTTGCAAAAACTTTACTTCTTCAGTGTCTTTATATTTGAGTAATAAGTCCTGAATTCGCTTAATATTATCGTCTAAAATTTCTTTAATTTTTTTAGTGTTTAACTTATTAACATAGGCTATGCTTTCTATAACTCTTTTTAAATTAATTTTAAAATTAGAATTTACGCTTGTTTTTGGATACAAAAAGCCATGGAAAGACATAATTTTCTTAGTATCTTTCAAAAACATATCAAGATTCAAATAAAGCTCTGGATTAAGACGAAATGTGATCTTTCCTAATCCAGGTATATCTGCCGGTTTTTCAATATGACCACATTGCTCCTTAAGCTCTATTGTCGGTTTTTTCTTTTTATATTCAATCTTTAATCGTCCCAATATGCTCTCTCCTGATATATTTACTGGCTTCGATTCTCCCATGTTATTCCAAGATTCCTCTCTTCTTTGCATATTTACTCCTCTAAAAAATACTGTTACTATAAGTATGATATTACATTATAAACCCGAAATCTAGAGTTTGATATGTTAAGCAAAGAAGAAGAGCAAGAGGTTCAAGAAGCAAAAGCAACACTTCAGAAAATAAGAACTGCTATACCTGAGCTATGTTCAAAGATTGGAGAGATAGATCAAAGCGTGCTGGAATTTATTGTTAGAGATCCTAATAACATTCCACCAACATCAGACATAGTAAGAGCACACCCTACTGTTCTTAATAATCCGAAGTTGGCATACAATGTTGTAGAGCTGTACAAAGTTTTTAACTTTAAGTCACAAATTATACCTAAAGATAAGGTGTATTATATAATATATAATGAAGTACAAGAGCTAATCATACCACAGGCTCTATCAGAAGTACGGGCATCTCTTCTCGATACCACATCGATATCAGAAATAAGCACTTCCACTCTTGATACTACGATGGGGACGAATAGTTCTTCTTTAGGAACGAATGGCTCTGTTTTGCATGGCACCCCTGATTATTGTGAGTTGTAAAGCGCGGAGAGGAAGAAGGGGACGAGGGCAAAGTTCATACTTCAGGTTTGCTAGCTGATACAATGTAAGATATGGAAAAACGTAATCACTTTTGCCTAACAACGAGATAGAGTATTGAGAGATAGTGAGTATCGTTTCTATTAGCGAGGAAGCAAATAGGGGGCTCAGATCTAGCAGCTGATATGAGGTAAGATATTAGAAGATTGGTATCACTTTCTACCAACAACCCTGCTTCCACATTTAAGACTTGAGTCCTCCAATGTAATTTTCTTATACATAGCTAGTGAATATTTTTGCGCCCTCACAGATACAACAACCACTTAGCTGTATCTTTATAAGATGTGGATTGAATCACTCTACATGCTATGTTGTGATGCGTTATGTGCCGTACATTTGTGAAGGGAGTAATATGAATTTCAACATATATCTTAATGATAATCTCGTTAAAGATCTAGAAACAATAGTTATTAATACTAAGAAAAGTCGTAATGCAATTATACAAGAAGCTGTGAGAGCTTTTATAATATATATCATAAAAGACAGTGAGCTCAGTCTATTCAAAATTTTAGCGATATAAACGGCTTGCAGAAACGGAGAGGTTTTGAAGAAACGAGGAATGAACTGAAAATCCACAGAGTGATATTTTTTAGAGTATACATGCAATATTTATTGGATACTTGTGTTTTAAGTGATTTTGTCAGAAGTAATTCTAATACTATTCAGAAGATAAAAAGCTTATCACCAAATAATTTTTGCCTTTCTGCAATAACTATTATGGAAATGCAATATAGTATTTTACGCTTGCATAGTAGTAAAAAAGCTATAGCTGTCAAGACTGTTACAGATGAATTCATAAATAGTGTAACAGTATGGGATTTCACAAATTCTACAGCAATAGTCGCTGCCAATATCCGTATGCTCCTCAATGATATTGGGGAGCTAATAGGAGCGTACGATATTTTGATAGCAGCCACAGCTATCGATCAAGAGTTGATACTAGTTGGCAGTAATATTAGAGAATTTCGTAAGATAAAAGGCCTTCGTATAGAAAATTGGAGAAGTTAATACGGAAAACGTGTTGAGGATTCTGCGTGATGAGTGTGTATTCGGTGTATATGAGGCTGCAATCTCCTTATGTAAAGAGGAAAAGAGTAATAAAAAATCATCAAAACAATGCGATTGCTGATTTTAGGGTTTATAGGAATTATTATCCTATTTTTCTTAGCCCAGGGAATTGAGTAATTATAAACAATTTGGAGGGAGATTATGTGTGTAGAGTATCCGAAGATTCATAGGGATAAGTACTCTGGAGTGTGTTATAATCGCGTCTGGATTAAGTAGGGATGGAGTAACATGGACAGACGCAGTTTGCACCTATCGTTGTCTATTCCCTTGTAAAATATCTCGCCGAGTGAAATGTCTAGTCCTTTGGCTTTTTGCTCATGCTTCATCAACCTGCCTCCGATTATACCATACTTCGACTTGCTTATCGCTATGAAAGTAGATTCATAAGTGAAAAAGATACATATATATGAAATCACTCTACCTATATTACCCTCTCCCTGCTTACATGCATAATTCACTCTTATTGCTTTCAAATTTACGCTATTGTTAATACTTAATAATCTTTTCTTACAATACACCTAGTACCAAAATAGGATTTTTCTTGCCTATAGTATAACTTTACACGCTATTTTTTAAGATCTCTGTAGAAATTTCATGTACACCAAGAGCCAGTAAAGTAATTGCAGATGCAGTTACATCAAAAGTATAGGCCAATAAAGTCAATTGGTTATCCATCTTAAACTTAAACACTCGTACGTGGCCAAGGTCTCCACGTTTTTGCTCTCCAATTAGTGGATCATCAATTATATCTTTTACAATCTTATCTAGTTGCTCCTTTTGTTTCGCGTGTAACTTTTTTACAGTTCTTTGAAAACCTAGAGTTTGTAAAATCTGCATTATTTCTCCTCATCGAAAGTATATCTCTCAACTTCTTTATTGTCATGCTCCTTTACAGCAAAAAGTATATCCTTAATAAAAGAATATGGTAAATCAGAATTTTCTTCCGCTATCTTGCCAATGGATGCCCAGTATTCTACCTGCTTTGGTAATGAGCGATTGTAAACTTCAGCATGATACTTAGCTGCTTTGATTAAATTATCAGATAATTTTAAACTTGTAGTCATAATAAAACTCTTAATTGTTTCTTTATACACCAATATAAGCCAAAAGAATATAAAACGCAACCTTTTGGCAAAAGTTCCCACAGGAACTAGGTAGATAAAATCAAACGTATTATTAGCCCTTGATGGGGCATTAAAAGAAAAAGCGATTAATGAATTCATTCCGCACATATCCTGAGATTTTTTTGAAAACAGCCCTAAACCTCTTAAAATAGGAATTCGTGAAGATATAATCAGCGAGAAAAATA
>JARBAK010000006.1:0-7701 GCA_034472185.1 Candidatus Midichloriaceae bacterium IBS | reverse complement strand
TTCTATAAGAGGAGCTTATGCTGTAGCGGGCATATTCCCCTCTCCTAATGCACCGACCTCATGCGAGATCAACTTGAGATTGCAGCGCCAGGATGAGGTTTATCATGCCCAGGATGAATATTTCGATTGCTTGGTCACTTAAGTCTTCATTACTTACGATAAAATCGTATGTAACTTCTGACATGATATCGAAGATAGGTTTTGATATTTGCATTCCTTGTTTTATTAAAGATTTATTCAACTGGGTTATAGCTCTACTATTTATCGCTATATCAAATGGCGGTTTCTGAGCCAAAGATTCATAACATAATAAGACGTCTTTATGAAGGTCAATATTTAAAATTTCTGCAATTTTGCAAATATGGTCATACTTTTTTGACTTACCATATAAAATATTAGATACTATATCTATAGAGAGGTTTGTTTTTTCTGCCAAATCTGCACGAGTCATTTCCTGTCGTTGCATAGCTTCCTTGAACTTATTGATAATATTGCGCATTTAATTTCTATATTTATATTGTTTGCAACAAAGAATACGGCCTAAAAGATTCCAGCAGTATTGTGATCTTATGAAAAAAGCAACAGACATGGCGTGATTAGATAAAATCATATTTTGTCTTAATCCAATATCCCATTTTAATCTTGTTAAGTTTTAGCATAAAGCTTATTATTAATCAGCTCCACGTATCGTGAGTTGTTTTATCTATGTTGCTCATAAAGCACCAATCCTACCCAATATTGGGATTGCAGCGCATTTACTATTCAATACCTCTTGTTTCCAAAAGTTTGGTAACTTCTGCTTAGATCCTTCACCTTATTTACATCGCTCCTTAAGTATGAGTAAGGTGCAGGAATGAGTATGGCACATGCACAGCTTAATGTGCAGGAAGAAATACATCTACAACTTTTAGATGAATGTAGAAAAAATATGAAGAATTGGGTATATCATCAGAGCATGACCAAAATGGTATTTTATGAATGGTGATAAGAAATGGCGCTCATCTTATACTCTAGTCGCTTGACTTTAACTCTCAATCAGGTAATGATGTCATTATTATCACGATAAACGTGATTTTAAGGACACGATGAATCTATCTGTTTATATTAAAGAAATACGAAAAACTGGGCAACGGTATTTTACCTTAGAACAGCTTATGGCAGACCGGGGCTTGTCAAAAAATGCAGCTCTAAATGCTATCTATCGCTTAAAGGGCCACGGAGAGTTGATTTCACCCGTGAGAGGTTTATATGTTATTGTCCCACCAGAACATCAACTGCATGGCTCTATCCCTCCACAAGAATTGGTGCCTTTGATCATGCAGTATTTGGGCGCTAATTATTATGTCGCACTTCTGAGTGCAGGGTTGTTTCATGGGGCGACTCATCAAAAGCCTGCTAGATTCCAGGTGATATCAGACAAGCGCATTAAACATCCATCGACTTTTGGCGATGTGGAAATGAATTATATTTATAAAAAATCCGTGCTGAAATTGCCCACTCAAGATTTTACTATGAGCACCGGTTACCTTAAGGTGGCAACCCCAGAATTGGTTGCACTTGATTTACTCGAGTACCCTAATCATGCAGGCGGCCTAAATCATATCGCCACTGTTTTCTCAGAGCTTGTTGAGGCATTAGATCCTATAAAGCTCATCAATCTTGCGAAAAATACTCGCGTGGAATATCAGTTGCAGCGTATTGGTTATATTCTAGATCACATTGATGTTATGGATGAGCCTGGCGCTGAAGTAATAATTAATGCTCTTGCACACCATGTCCAAGAACGTAAACCAAGTTATCTGCCTCTTGCATCTGAAATTTCTAAAATAGGCTATTCAAGGTGTAAAAAGTGGAGAATTATTGAAAATTCAGAGATAGAGAGTGATTTATGATTCCAGAAGTTTTTATTGAGAATTAGCGAAAAACTGTTCCATGGCAAATGACTGAACAAATAGAGCAAGATTTAGTGATTAGCAGAGCTTTAGTTGATTTATACAATGAGCCTTACATAAAAGATGCGCTTGTCTTTCGAGGTGGCACTGCGCTTAATAAATTGTTTATCAATCCTCCGGCTAGGTACAGTGAGGATATCGATTTTGTGCAGAAAAGGCCTGAGCCAATTGGACAAACGATTGATGCTATCAGGGCACTATTAAAACCATGGCTTGGTGATCCTAAATGGAAAATTACCGAGCGTAGTGCGAAATTAATTTATAAATATGAGTCCATTAATAAAGTACCCACCAAATTAAAAATTGAAATTAATACGACTGAGCATTTTCAGGTATTGCCTTTATGTGTAGAAAAATTTGATGTTCAATCTGAATGGTTTAATGGTTCTGCTGATATTATCACTTATGAAATTGATGAGCTTATGGCGACTAAGTTACGCGCTCTTTATCAGCGCCGAAAAGGTCGAGACTTATTTGACGTATGGTATGTGGCAGATCGCAATTTAATTAACTTGAATCGAGTTTTTGATATTTTTCATCAGTATTGCACTTATAACGATGTGAAAATCACAGGCGAAGAATTTTTAAAGAATCTTGAGCTTAAAAAAGATCATCGTGACTTTCATATGGATATGAGTGTTTTATTGCCCTCGAAATTGCATTGGAATTTTGAAAAAGCTTATCAATTCGTTGTAGATAACGTCATTAGCAGGTTGCAATAATGCAAAATACGGACATTGGGAAATTATTGAAAAAACGGAAAAGATTCTTAATTATGCAGCTACTATCTGCGCAATTAAATGAAAAACAATATAGGACTGAGTTAAATGTAGAATTACAGAAAATAGAGGGAAAAGAGGAAGAATAAGGTATGGTAGCTACGATAAAGTCGATATCGAGTGCATGTAATGCTGGTAAGTATTTTTACTGGACGGAGAGGAATTGTGAATGCGCGAGTGGATGGCAGGACACAAAAGGGAATCAATTACTGCAATTAAATCAGCTGAATAGAGAAGATTTGGAAAATGTGTTGGAGGGTAGGATTAGTGAGGATGGAAAGCAAATACAACTAGGACGTAAAGAGGGGGAGGCAATCAAACATCATCCGGGACAAGAGCTGATATTATCTGCACCTAAATCCGTTTCTATAATGGCTCTAGTTGCGGGAGACAAGAGGATTGTGGACGCGCATGAAGAGGCAGTGACAAATGTAGTAGATTATATTGAGCGCAACATGGTTTATACGCGTGTGCAAGAAAAGGGCAATATGCTGTCTGTGAAGACGGACAATATGGTAGTTGCGAAGTTTACACATATTACAGCGCGTCCAACAAAAAATGATGAAATGCATATCCCTGATCCACAGTTACACACACATTGCATTATTGGTAACATGACGAAGTGCGAAGATGGAACATGGCGATCAGTTGTGTTTGACAAGCTCTATGAGAACAAAATGCACATAGGTGAGTTATATCGCATGGAATTAGCTCACGGACTAAGGGAATTGGGTTATGAATTGGATTTAGTGAAAGATAAATCGAATCATTGGACGTTTGAGATTAAAGGAGTGGGCACACAAAACATTAAGGAATTTTCAAGGAGACGCATTGATATTCTGGAAGTGGCAAAAGAAGTGGTACGAGATGATGCTGAAGGTCTTGCGTACATTGCAAAGACTACAAGAGCTGAGAAAGCCGAATGCAGCCAAGATAAGCTGCGCCAAAATTGGGAATCACGTCCAATATCATTGGATGAATTGAAGCAAATTATTCCAAATGGAATTGAGCGCCTTGATATTAGGCAAATTTCTCCAAACTTAAGCAGCAAGGAACCTAATTATGGCACATTAGGTGGCTTGTTTGCTGCTTAAGTTTCAGACATTCAACACACGCAAATAGCGAAAAGTATTTGTAAAGAAGCGGATTTAAAAAAGGAGGTCACTCACGCAATAGCTGTGTTATCAGATCGAGAAGCTGTTTTTAGTAAGGAGAGTATAGTAGCAGAAGTTGTAAAACAAACAAAGGGAAGTTGCACTATTAGCACGATTGAGAAAGCGGTCGCTAATTCTATCAATCGTGGAAAGTTAATAGAGTTCAGCCAGCACAGCAATGCTTTTACTACGCCAGAGAGCCTGAAGGCGGAAAAGGCAGTAGTTCGAATCATGTATGAATCGCAGAATAAAACACAGCCTATCATGAGCAAAGACGCCATATACAGGGCATTGCGAGATGTTGATTTAACTGTTGGACAGAAAAATGCAGTTATCACAACTTTAAATACGAAAGATCGTGTAGTAGCTATACAGGGTTGTGCTGGTACAGGAAAGACTGCAGTATTACTGCATATTAGTAAAATGGCAGCTATGAAGGATTATGAACTTATTGGGTTAGCTCCTACCAAAGCAGCAGCAAATGTAATGGAACGAACTACTGGAATAAAAGCGGTTACGCTGGATAGGTTTTTGACACAATATAATGGAGTGCTTGCTGGACGAGGGACTCAGGATGGATTAGCAAAGATGCAGAACGAATTTTCCAATAAAATAATTGTATCGGATGAAGCGTCTCTTATATCCACCGAAAAAATGGGCAATTTACTGAAATTGTCAGATAAGCTAGGATTCAGAGCCGTGCTAGTAGGTGATACAAAGCAATTAGGTGCTATAGAGGCTGGGAAGCCATTCTACTATTTGCAAGATCATGGTTTGAATACCGTTACCATGGACTATACAAAGCGTCAGAAAAACGAGGGCCTACGCACAGCAGTACAACTAACTTCTCAAAATATAGATACATCTGATTTTTTACGGAACGCAGACAAAATTTTTAAATCTTTAGGTAATGATGGGGTCATTGAGGTAGGCAGTGGAGCTACGAATAGTGCATTTGCAGATGCTGTCTACGATAAGTGGAAGGAGCACTCTGGAAAGGATGTATTGATCGTTGTTCCATCGAATTCCATGAGACAGGAAGTAAATGCAAGGGTTCGTCCACATTTTGTTACTGGTGAAAATTTTATACATGAGGTTTTGCATAGTAAGCTACTCACAGATACACAGCTTAAAGATGTAAACAATTATAACCTTGGTGATGTTTTGTTATTTACTACAAGTGGAAAATACGCTGAGATTGCAGATAAAAAGAGGGAATCTCTGATATTAAAAAGAGGAGAGAAGATAAATCCCAAAAGCATTAACAAGGATGTACAAGTTTTTGAAAGAAGAATATTGCAACTTGCAGTAGGAGAGAAGATACGTTTTACTAAAAACAGCAAAAATAACGAAAACATAGTAAATGGTAGCGAGGCTCAGATAGTCTCTATTTCTGAGAAGAAGATTACATTTAAAATAGCGAATGGTAGCGAAATAAAATTAAATAAAAACGATCCCGATTTACAGCATATAGATCACAACTACAGCTCCACTACCTATGGTGCGCAAGGTACAACTGTAGATCATGTGATTGGTGTTGCACGTGCTCGTGAGCAATTTATTGATCTTTCAACGCAACGTGCACTGTATGTAACGCTTTCTCGAGCAAGGTACGGTGCTACTATATTTACAGAAAACAAAGGGGCATTGGCACGATCTTTAGGCAAAAAAAGTGGTGCTAAAACTTCAGCCATTGAGCATCAAAAACAACTCAAAGAATATCCTGTGGATCTGCAGAAACAGGGGCGCGAAGTGTTTATCAATTTACGAAAAGAAGTGGCGTCTTTTAAGAAAATGCAATCTTTTACCATTAATTGTTCTCAATCTTTTGAAGATTTTGTAAGTAATCCAGGGTTGATTTGAAATAGTGCAGAGAAGATTTTTGGTGAACCAAACGCAAAACTTTCAAAACATCATCAATTACGTTTTGGAAATAAGGGAAGTGTATCTGTAAATTTACAGAATGGCCAATGGTATGATTTTTCCACTGGAGAAGGTGGAATTTTATATAAATTTTGCAAAAACGAGGCCACTCATGAGAAAAAAACGAATACAAAGCAAATAAACGAACATTCCGTGACACAAAAACAGATAGCTGTTGAAAAAATTGTCCAAAATAGCATTTCTGGAACTGATTCCAGAGCAGATCTTTTGCATAAATATTTTGCAGAACATCGCAAGATTAATCTGAAAGAAATTCCGCTTTCTGAAAACTTGAGATTTTCTGAAAAGATCTGGAACAGTGAAAAGAAGAAATATGTACCAGGAGTTGTTGCTGTTGCCAAAAAAGACGGTAGAGCTAATGCGGTTCAGGTAATATATTTAAACTCCTTTACAGCTGATAAAGCGCGAGATTTAGACGTGTCCAAACGTTCCATTGGTTTAGTAAAAGGCTCATTTGTAGAACTAACAAAGAACACAAACAATAACACAGTATTTATTGCTGAAGGCATTGAAACAGCTCTCTCCATTGCACAAGCAGAGCCGGATGCACGTGTCATATGTAGCCTTGGAATTTCCAATATTAGAAATATAGAATTAAAGGACAAAAATGTTGTGATTTGTGCAGATAACGATGGACGAAATTCGCGAATAAATTTAGTTATAGATTTCGCAGCTGTCTCACTCAAAGAAAATGGCGCTAAAACTGTGACCATTATTCGTCCAGATACTGAGAAGGCTGACTTTAATGATGTGCTTAAAATTGGCTGTAAAATAGCTGTTCAACGATACACCGACCTCGCTAAACCGAAGCTCAATCCACTTTATATGCAGATCCGGAATCTAAGACAAACCATAATCTATCACGAACGCAATAATTTAACTGGCAAAGAAATGATTTTTGCACAGTATAAAGATCCGATTGCAGCTGAAAGAAAATGGAGCGACCTGAAGCAAGAACTGGGCATCATAGCCGCCATCAAAACAATAAAACAACAACCAAAAATTCTTGGTAAAATGAATGGTGGATTTTTCAACAATGCAGCTAAAGAAACGGTGAATAACAATGCCAAAAATCTTATTAAAATTGAAATGCATAATAAATTACAGAATCTGCAACAAAAAAATTTGCAGCAGTTAAATAGCAAACTAAATCAAGTCATAAACGCCGCTCTCGCTACAAAGGATTTTACATCTGTCATGCGTATTTTGCATAACACAACTGATATCACTCATATAAAGTGGGTCACACAAAGATTTACAGATCAGGTTAATGCGCACAAAGATCGCTATAACGTTGAGCCAACGCAAGAGCAGCAGACAGAATTCTTTTTACGTACAAATCATGAATTTAGCAGAAAGAATGATTTGCAGAAATATGCAAATTCTCCTGAGCAGCTCGATAGATTGGTCGCTATAGACTATAACGTTTCTTTGAACACCTCACAAACATTTTCCAGATCCACCGCACAAAATATGTCTTCTCCGAACCTCCCCAAAACACCGCATCTTTTCAGAGCTAGTGAGCAAAAAATTCGTACACTTATACAGGAATATATGTTCCAAGGTATGCCTTCTATCAAGGCTGAATTTGTAGCGAGAGAAGTTGTAAAATACCACGATAAATATGATGTTCATATGCCTACAAAACAAATCGATTTTGTAAAAAATGTCGGCAATTACGTGTACAAAAACTATAACAACTTGAAACGTTTCGGATTCAGTCATAAAGATGCAATTGTCGCGTATAACGAAGGCTCTGCTCTATTGCAAAAATATGACAGATCTCCTTCTCCATCTATCACTGACATAAAACAAGTCCAGACTTTCTCAAAACAACAATTGGAAAAACCAAACGTTGCTCTGGATCTTGTG
>JARBAK010000005.1:0-7967 GCA_034472185.1 Candidatus Midichloriaceae bacterium IBS | reverse complement strand
AAAAGAAGTTAATGAATCTCTACCTTTTTTCTGAACTTCAAACTTTTCGGTATCATAAATTTTTTTTGTTAAAAACATCTCAAATAGAGTGTTTTTTAAAGTTATTTTTTTAGTTTTACAGTACTCTCCAGCTTGATTTTTTGATTCAAGTTCCCCTGTAATAACCCATCCATCTATCTCCTTTGCTTTTTCTTTGGGTATAGGCTTTGTACTCATATTTACGGTTTTTTTAGTCATATAAAAAAGTGTTTATTTTCCAAATTTTTGTATAATCTCTGTGTTTAAAGCTTCTATTTCAGCTGCTGCAGCATTATTCCCCTTTTCTGATACACCTAAACCTTCAGAAGCTGACTCCGCATAAATAACCCTTTGATGTATGTGAGTGTCCAGTATAGGTGCTTTATACGCTAAGAGCGCCTCTTCTACGTCACGGCCAATTGCTATGTTTTTAATTTTTCTATTTATCAGAAAACATTTTTTAATTGTTTTAAATTTTGATAGTGGCTCACTGACTTCATTAATAAGGCTTATGACTTCTTGAGCAGCCCAGACATCATATGGAGATGGTTGGACAGGGACGATTATCAAATCACTAGCAGCGATAGCTGAACGCGCTACGTCGTATATTCGCGGAGGACCGTCAATTATTATATGATTATACTCAGCTATGAATGAATTTAACTCTTTGTGAATAATTGGCTTAGTTATACCTACAATTGTAAAAATCTATTCTCCCTCTCTTTTCGCTGCCCAATCCATTGCACTGCTTTGTGGATCTGCGTCGATCAAGAGGATCCTTTTATTCTTTAAAGCTAATGAAACAGCAAGATTCACCGCTATAGTGGTTTTACCAACTCCCCCCTTTTGGTTAAGTATAGAAACTATCATTTGATGCACACATATATTGAACTGCTTTGTAATGTATAGATGTAATGTATAGAATTTATGTTTAAATGGCAAACCATCAAAGCTTTTTGCCATGTCGCCAGCAAGCCATTTAAGCACATTAACAAAATAACTTTTAAACTTTTTGTTCGCTTCGGAGCATTACGGTGCCAACTATAATGTGTGTTAATGTTAAGACGGCAAAGTGTTAAAGCTTTAAAACTTAAAGCTGGTTAGCCATATTGCCAGTTTTACTTTTTGATGGTTAGCTGCCCAAGGCAATGTTTCCATAACAAAGATTGTATTTTTGTCACGATACTTGCATCACCACAGCAATGTCTTGTGTACAGACTTTCGATAACACTTATTATACCACTTGCTGTTGATTTTTATTTTTCTACAACCAATTAATGTAATTGAAAACATACTCCATGTAGCTTTTTACTTTTGCGATTAGCTCATGAAAGATTATGCCAAAACTGGTCATTTTCACATAGCCAACACATACTCGATGCTAGATCGAGTAGTATAATCAATTTTAAGACGCAAATAAACGTAGATAAAAAAGGAGTGATAAAGTTTATATATTGCTGCTAGTTAAGAATAACAATGACTAAGAAAATGACTGAAAATAACACTGGTGATCCAATCAAGTCGCACGATCACTTTTTGTTTAAAAGTCGATGTCTAGCAGCACGTAAATTTCTGGCTGGTTATTTAGTGCATAGGTACTCCAGATGGTCAACCTAGACACATGCTACCAACTAGCTTCATAGATAACACTCTGTGATTCCTTTAATTAAAGCTGAATCATAAGGAATTATTCAAATAAAGTATTAATGTTATAAAATATTAACATTAATACTTTATAATTTAGTAGTTAATTTATGATACCAAAGCTAATTGTTTTAGCTACGTCAAAAGGAGGCGTAGGCAGATCTACTTGGGTAAGGAGCTTAGGCGCACATTGGTTTAGTATAAATGCCACTCCCCCTGTAGATCCTTACAAGTGCTTCTAGATACTAAACTACCAGATCTGAAGCATTAGCTTTGCCCCTCACCCATTTCTTACTCACCATCTTCTACAACTCACAATAGTCAGAAGATCCATGCAAAACAGAACTATTCGTCTCCATTGCAGTATCAAGAGTGGAAGTACTTACCTCTGATGCTGGTGCAGTATCAAAAAGAGATGCCCGTACTTCTGATAAAGCTTCGGGGATTATGAACATACTCAGTACATAACCCCCAGTTTTATCCCCTTGCATATTTTGTGGTATAATTTCTGATGTATGGTCAAAAATAATATCGTGTAATGCCACGACATTGTGTGCTAGCTCCGGGTTATTAAGAATAGTAGGATATGCGTCTACTATATCCGACTTCGATGGAACGTTATTAGCATCTCCGATAATAAACTCCAACATGCCACGGTCTATTTCTCCAATCTTGGAGCATAGTTCAGGTATAGTTGTCTTTATTTTCTGAATGGTTGCTTTTATTTCTTGAGCGTATTGTTCTCGTTCTTGTTCTTTAGTTAACATACTAATAATTCTGGATTTCGGGTTGATGAAATTATACAGTATAGTATCTATTATATGAAAGGAGCAGGAGGAAAGAAACCTTGGGATTGTAAGACATTGGGAGAATTAAAGGCTAAGTATAAATCGAATCCAAAGAGGTGCAATGAGCAATATGGTCATATTGAAAAATCAGAAAATGTAGAAGGATTAGGAGAAATTACATTTCGTCTTAATCCAGCGTCCTATTTCAATCTTGAGGAGGTTGTGAAAGTTATTGAAAATAACCTCATGGTAACAGAAAATGCCCTTTCATTGAAGAACGAAGAAACGATAGGAGGGGAGTTTGATATCTTTTTTTTTGGATAAATATTACATAAACTCTCTTGACAGAAAACCAGTTGCTGACATTCTCAATACTAATATTGCAGCATTGAAGGAGACGGTAGCAAAATATGGAGATACAGACGTTAAAAATTTTTCTGAACAATTGATTAAATCTGTAGAAGAACCGGTAATATATTTCGGAGCAACAGATGATAAGAGCGCAATGGCTCGTTATAGTCCAGTGAAAGATGCCGTTTTTATAGATGCTGATAAGCAAATAGGGCGCGCCAGAGAAAGTAGTAAGGACTATTATAATAACCCAGAAGAATGGAATAAGGATCTGATAGCGAATATCGCGCATGAATTTCTTCATAGATATGACCACAAAAAGACAACTGTAAAAATCTTTTTCAAAAAACAATGTATAAGTATAATGAATGATATTTTAAAGACTCCCAATATAATTGCGGGGAAGGACAACTTTGATAAGAAGATGAAATTGATTACTAAAATTATGGAGAGCATTAAGCCTGGACTACTAAAGTCGTATGAACCGAATGAAAGTGATAAGATAAGGGTGAAGTTTTATAAATTTATGTGTGAAGTAATACCAAATATTTGCTCTGAAGTCGCCTTTAAGAGCGATGAGGACTGTAGAAAAGATTTCTTGAGCAATTTGGAAAGCGCTGCGTACCAAAATAACAAAATATTTACAAAAGAAGGACTGGAAGCATTCGCATTTTTAAATTTTTTTTTACTGAATATTAAAAAGTCGCTGAGGAATCTGGGTTGACTTTACCTACGTTTCTTAAAAAAGGTATAGAGGCTGTAGAGGATGCATATACAACACTCTTTCAAAAAGAGTTAAAGGTTGTGGCAACAGCAGCAAAGTAGAAAGTACGAGCCTCCTACTCTTAGAAAAGTACACCTTAATAATCAGCAGCAAAAGCCCATTGAAGGTCAGTTTACAAAAAAAATAGTAGAAGAGAGAAAAAAGCCAAGCCATAAAAAAAAATCTAACCAAATATAAGTCAGATTAGGTCTGACGTACATACTGTTTGCTCTCTTCGGTGTACTTAATTCTATAAAAGGAGCTTATGCTGTACATGCAGTTGATGGAGGTATTGGAATAAGTGCTGGAGCAAGACTTACCGTAGCCTCTCCTAAAGGTGAGAGAGTGCTGGAGAATTGTTTGGGATTTCCAAACTTATCAGGAAAACTTACAGGAGGGCTCACTGGAGATGTTGGCTACAAATTAATGGAAACAAGTGTAATATCTTGTATGATGATCCTTTCGGCCAAAACAGGTTCTCTAAAGAGCTGAAGAAGAAACTACAAGAGAGCATCCGGTCTAATGTAGCTACGTTGACTGATCAACCTAATATTGAAAGTTCCACAGCAGAAAAATCTTTTCCTCAACAAAAAAATGGATGGGATTGTGGGCCAATATGTTTGAGTAACATTAGAGATTATGTTAAGGGAGAGAATGTGGGTCGTTTTGATAAACTCATTGGGAACGTACATCAGGAATGCAATTTCCAAACTGCTAATGATAAACAAACGTTTGTCATACAAAAAACATGTATGGAGTGAAGGGGGGGGGGTTGAAATTCAGCAGCATTACGCTTGACGTATTCCGCAATATTCGACTTAACAATACCATTCGTGAATTAAGCGAAGAATAGAGAGTCAAGTCTACAAATCATTGAGAGCAAAGACCTCTCAAAATGCACTGCTAAACAAATGTATGGTCTTATAGTGAACACTATACTTAGTCTGACATACTAAAATTCAGTACCAAACCAATAAAAGCTTACTTGATAAGAAAGTAGATAGGGTATTTATTGGTGTCTGGACGTTTCTAAATGATTGGAAAATGCTTTAGCTTTTTAATGCAAAAACGTAAAGACAGTTAAATGCTAAAATGTTTTGATGGTGTTGGAGTAGATGATATTTGACATTAAAACCAACAAAAGCTTACTTTAAGAAAAGAACACTCAGACATTATATGAAGATGTTCATTAAATACTTTCTGTAGGTAAGGAAGTCGAACTCTCTCGATCTTCTTACCTTTTGTTATTTTTCTGACCTCTTGATATGTGAAATAAACAAAGAACACGGCTGCTTAACAACTACTACTTGCGATAAAGAGACCGCAAATGCAGGTAATTTCAACGTTTTGTGAATGTTAGGATATAGAAGAAAGCCAACTAACCTTCTATATGTTTTTGGTTATGTGCCTAAGTTTATCAAAAATACCAGAGAGCTTTACTCAAAAAATCATTAGTCTAGAGAGGGGGTTTTTTGTAGATTGTTTTTCTTCTTCTCGATGAGTTTTCCTGCCCAACTATGCGCTCTCCCACGTTCGTACACAGGTGCTCCCTCCTGTTGTTGCACTTTGTTTTGCATCTGAGGCAGATGATGTTCTATTGATTGTTTTAGATTTGATGATGGGTTGTCTAACTTTTGTTTTTCCTTTTCTTCATTGATCACTAGCTGGATAGGGAGGTTTTTCTGTTCCCCTATTTTGTGTGACTGCTGTTGTGCTTTCCTCATTTCTTCTGATACTGTAGTATATGTTGACTCTACGGCCTCTATCCCTTTTGTTAAAAACTCTGGTAATTCTAATCCAGACTTCTTAGCGGCTTTTTGATATTCTTCAAAAAACTCATGCAAAAATTCGAACGCTTCTTTCGTATTTTTTTTTGTAAGCATCACGTTTTCCTGTGCCATAGCACTGTTCAAATTGAGCAAAAACTCATTCTTGCAGTCCTTATCACTTTTAAATGCAGTCACGGAACAAATGTTTGGTATTATCTCAGAGAAGTATTCACGACAATACTCCTTGCAACGGAATTGTGTATATGCATATATCTCGCCTGTAGTGGATTTCAATTTAATTAGTGTAAATGGCATATTGTGTAGTTCTTTTTCGTAAATATGCATCCTATTAATGCTCCCCACCACTACGGTGATTGGCCCTATCTTATCAAGCACATAAGAAACAAGGTCATAAGGTTTGTTATCTTCTGTACCTTGATAATTTGTTTCAAAATTCTTAAGCATTTCCTTAAATGGAGCAGCATATAGGTCCATTATCTCTGGTTGATTGTAGTCATAGTGATGGATAAATTCATGTACAATTGTGCCCACATATTCTTCATGAAATTTGGGCCTAGCATAACCCTGCATCGCATAAACCATTAGTGGATCTGGTATACTCAAAGTATTATTTGTATGGTCATATGATCCAAAATTTCCATTTTTATATGTGTTTTTAAATAGAACATTTGGACTTTGAACAGTTTGAATGATATTTTTTATAAATTCTACTTCTTTATTTTTGTTGAAATGCTCTATTTCCATAATAAACGCTTCGGCGCACTTTGAACAGATAACTGTTAAGCTATTCTGTTTTAAAAAAGATGTCTGTTTTTTAAGATCACTCAAAACATCTTCTAGCAATATAAGGATCTCTTTTGTTTTAGCCTCTTTTGCTTTATTTACTGTTTTCTTCTTCGAGAAGAAACGTTTAATAATATTACCCCCTTGATAAGTCTCGAATTCTTTTTTTGCATCTTGATACATCTTTGCAAATTTTTTGACAAAATTTTGCTCTTCAAAATCTTTAACATAAGCTTCATCAATACTAAATGGTATTGATTGAACTATCAATGTTTCTGTTTTTGAACTCACCCCCTTCATATTTACTCCTAGAAAAAACACTGCTAGTATAAACATACTACAATTTTACCTTAATCCAAAATTTAAAGTTTTATATGTTAAGTAAAGAACAAGAGGAGCAAAAAGCTCAAGAAGGAGCAACATCATCTATTGACAAGGTTGTAACAGCTATCTGTGAGTTATGCTCCAAGATTGGAGAAATAGATCAAGATGTACTGAGGTTTATTGTTAAAGATCCTAATAACATTCCATCGAAGTCAGATATAGTAGAAGCATATCCTGATGCTGTCCGAAATACAAAAATGGCACACAATATTGTGGAATTATACGAAATTTTCGATCTCAGATCAGAAAGCATACCTCAAGATATATATGACAATATTTTTGTGTGTAGTGCGCTAAGAACAATTATAATACCCGAAACTATATCAGAGATACAAAATTACGTTCTTGATGTTACCTCAGTATCAGAGATAAGCACTTCTACCCTTGACACTACGATGGGAACGAACAGCTCTACCTTCCATGGATCTTCTGAATATTGCGAATAGTAGCGAGGGGAGAAATACGGTGTGATACTGTACAGCCGTGCTACGGTATCATCGACTCAAACTCCAGAGTACTAGTATGTTAAGTAAAGAACAAAAACATAAACAAGGGCAATTTGTGAAGTAGTAATTTCCCCCGAAATCATGGCTTCAACGCATCGAGAACGAATCATGCGTTATTTAAGTCTTTGCTTAACTATATAAAAATAATTTACAAGACATCAATTATTTGACAATATAATTGTATTTATATTTAGATAAACTTCTTCTCTCCTTTTATCAATATTGGCAGAAACCGCCTCTATAATTGTATATATTACCCTATTATTCAAAAAACAAATCGATAAGTATTGTTTTTGAAGATAAAGATGTGAATACTCAAGATATTATGCATCAAGCAATCGTAAACGAAAGCGTTCAAGAATTTTTGGACATTATTCCGTCAACAATACATTTGGCATTAACAGCTGAAACAGCTAGCATGAAGATCTTTTGTGAGAAGTTTATCAAAAATTTTAGATCAAGAACGTTTGACGAGTCTGTTGCACAAAGCCGATGAGTCCTCTGACACAACAATTTTTAAGGAAGCAGACGTAATCCGAGCAATGGATGGTGTGTTGAAGGGAGAGGATATCGTTAAGTTTATTCGTCAGAGCTTTTAGTTTTAGGAAATAATTTGAGTTGTATGTGTGAATAAAGGGGGCTGATTTTTATAAATCAGAGAAACTGTCCGTGAAATTAAGGCAAGTGTAATTTACAGGCTATCGATCATTATGAATGAGCTAGATCTATCACATCAACTGGTAAGACTATATAAGCATGATAATATGACTATTTTAATCACAATGTAAATTTCATCTGATGGAAAAGCTTATTTGGACCAGGGAAAAGTATAATGGGATTTTTAATGAATTCATTCCGCACATATCCTGAGATTTTTTTGAAAACAGCCCTAAACCTCTTAAAATAGGAATTCGTGAAGATATAATCAGCGAGAAAAATA
>JARBAK010000004.1:0-8669 GCA_034472185.1 Candidatus Midichloriaceae bacterium IBS | reverse complement strand
TATGACAGATCTCCTTCTCCATCTATCACTGACATAAAACAAGTCCAGACTTTCTCAAAACAACAATTGGAAAAACCAAACGTTGCTCTGGATCTTGTGTGTGGTATCTAATAGCATCTGCTGAAATAAAAGTTAGTTGAGTTATTGGACTTGATTTTCTGTAACTGCCACCAAATGATCAAGTTGATTGACATATGATGTAAAAGTGATACACTTATGTCGTATATCACAAAAACAACATGAGAATATGTCTACAAAAAATCCAAGAGTTAATGTTACTTTTGAAGAATCAGAAGTGGTCATGCTAACTAAACTTGCGAAACAAAATGACAAATCCGTTTCTAGTCTTGTGAAAGAATTAACGTTGGAAGCATTAGAGATGAGAGAGGATTTTTATTTATCTGACTTAGCTAATAAATTGGATCAAAAAAAAGCAAAAACATATTGTCATGATGAAGTATGGAAATAAAATACAAAATCCTTTACCAGGAGAATGTAGTTCATAAAGATATTCCAAAACTGTCATCTTCGATCAAAATAATCATAAAAAAAGCAATAGAAGAAAGATTGATGACAGATCCAGTAATCTTTGGAAAACCGCTAAGATATAGCTTAAAAGGACATAGAAGGTTAAGAGTCGGAGATTATCGTATAGTATTTCGTATAGAAAATGAAACTCATACAGTTGTCATTATTGCTATAAAACACAGAAAAAACATCTACGAGAATTAAATTTCAAGTTTGCTTAAAATTGGTGTTATGTAAATCTCTTTCCCCTCCTTGCATATTTATTATAAAAAATATTATTATTGTAATACAAGATTGCCGTTGAATTTATTGGACGAAGCGGTACTGCGCCTCATTCTGCCGAAATTTCAGGTTTATAGGAATGAGGCGAGAATTATCACCCAACAGTTTATAAATGAATCAAGTTTTCTTTAGCTTCGAGCAATAAGCAAGAGGAAATCGTCTATCAATCAGCATTTTCTTCTCGCTCTACACGCTCAAGTTTTAATTCTTCAATATATTAAACTCTATGTAGGCCTAGAAGCATGCTTTGATCAACGTCCCAAAAGAACTACAAAGTTGTCTCATTGTCAGAGCTATATTGTTCAAATTCTTATGTCGCATTAGCTAACAGATCTGAGGCACAAACTTACTCCTCGCCAATAGAAGCGTGATACTCACTTCCTCTCAGTGCTCTATCTTGTTGTCAGGCGGTGAAAACGACACTCACTTCCGATACCTCACTACCCCGTCTCAACTAACAGATCTGAGATACGCACTTCAGCTTCTCATCACTTCTTCCTCACCACGCTCTACAACTCGCAATAATCAGAAGATCCATGCAAAACAGAATTGTTTGTTCCCATCGTAGTATCAAGGGTAGAGGTACTTATTTCTGATACTGATGTTGTATCAAGAAGAGATGCACGCACTTCTGATAGAACTTCGGGAACTACTAGGTATCGTATTATATTACATATACTAGGATTCTCCCACACATTTTGAGGTACAGCTTTCGACCTAAACTCAAAAATATTGTATAACTCTGCAACATTGTATACCGACTCCATGTTTTGAGGATTGCAAAGATATGCACTGGTCACATCTGATAGCGAAGGAATGTTACTAGCATCTCTAACAATAAATTTCAGTAGGTCCTGGTCTATTTCCCCAATCTTGGAGCAAAGCTCAAAGACAACTGCTTTTACTTTCTGAAAAGTTGCTTGTATTTCTCGATTTTCTTGTTCTTCTTGCTCTCTCTCCTGTTTCTTGCTTAACATATTGATAACCTTAGATTTCGGATTAATAACATGGTATCGTTATACAACGATACTAACACTTTTTATAAGAGTAAATATGCAAGAAGAACATACGCAATTCTTTCAATCAAAAATAAAAATGTTTTCTGTGACAGAGCTAATATCATTAGATTCCTTACTTGGGAGGATTAAATTTGGTCTTAATTTAGAAGCATATTCTAAGCTCGATGCACTTGCTGAAGAGTTTAGGCAAAATTATAAATCCGCACAAATTTATAAGAAAGATAGTAAAAATGTCCAGGAGTTGAGTACATATGTAAACAATATAGACAAGGCATATAAAAATTTTTTATCGTATACACAGAGTGTGAAAAATGGTAAATGGAATGATATTCTCACGCAGGATGTTAAAGAATTTAATATCCTAATAAGAGACCATAATGAGCACGAAGCAGTAGGGTTCTTGAAGGATTTGATTGAATCTGATAAGAAAGAGCCAACAATATATTTCGGAACAATGAACGTAAAGAGCGCAGTTGCATATTATGAAAGAGCTCATGATGCCGTATATATTGATATTAATCAATCTGTACGGGATGCAAAGGGGGATGCGTTTAGTTTACTGCCAAAAGAAGAACTTAAAAAGCGGTTGATAGGGGAGGTTACGCATGAGTTTATTCATCGTTTTGACCATTGCACTAAAGCAGTAAGTGATTTTTACGGCAAGCAATATAAAAAAATAGTATACGATTGTTTAAGAGAAATCCCGAATGAGCCAGAAAGATTTACTGAGATACTTACCAATAAGATGAAATCGATTGCTGTAATTATGGAAAGCATTGCATCTAAACAGATAGCTATATAAAGGAAAATATGCCAGCACCAATCTATAATATGGTTGGTGACGAATTTGTTTTTAATTTTCATGATACAATACAAAGTTCAGAAGAAGGATTCAAGGATTTTCTTGGAGAGATAATACCCAATATTTGTTCTGAAATTGCATCAGAGGCATTAAATAATAAGGATTACAAGCCAGGTTTTTTAACTCGTTTGGAAAATGTTGCGAAGGAAAAAACAAAAGTATTTACAGAACAAGAAGGAGAGAAAACGTTTGCATTTTTACGTGAGTTTTTTAAAGAATATCAAGATGTCGCTAAAAATTTAGGATTAGATTTACCACAATTTCTTCGAGAAGGAATAGAAGCTGTAAAGTCAACATATACTACAGTATCAAAAACAATGAGGGAAGCACAACAGCAGTTACACAAAACAGAGGAACAGAAGAACCTCTTTATCCAGAAGGAGCAAGTGCAACAACATGAAAGAGCACCTGTGTACGAACGTGGGAGAGCAGGTAGTTGGATAGAAAAAATTACTAAGGAGGAGCAACAATCTAATAAACCTCGGAGTAAGTCTCTAAATTAATAATTTTCGTTAAATACTTCGAGTTGATACTGCTTCAAGAAGATCCAAGAAGTAATTTTTCCATGTTCTTCAAAACATCCGCTGTATCAGATTGGAGCGTACCTTAACCTGACCTAGTGAATGTTTCTAAATGATCAGAAAAAGCTTCAGCTTTTTGATGTGAGAACGTAAAGACATTAAAATGTTAAATCAATAAAGAGTTTTAATGCATTAAATTAATGTTTCAACATTTCGCTATTTTAGCGCTAAAAAGGTTTTGATGTTGTCAGAGTGGGTGATATTTGGCTTAGTAGGTGAAGAGCATTTAAATGTTTTTACGTAAAAATGCTAAAACATTTTATCGGGAGTATGATTAATCAGGCCATATAAAAACTTTAATTTTTGCATCTGCTATACTCTTCTAAAGCTATGTTCAGTGCTATTATCTTGTACGTTCCCAGATTGTTGAATAGAGGCATATTCAGCGACTTTTGCTCTGTTTAGCGCTGAACAAAGCGATGCAAGCAGCCAAACCCATCAAGATGGCAAAGTGTGAGAGATAACTATGATCATGAGTAAAAAGCCAATCAATCTCGGGGATAAGGGCTTCTCTCTACGATATATTTTGGATAAGAGGATGTATGCTGCCTAATACGCCGTGTTAAGCATTACATTTGTAAGTTGCTCTCTTTTTATAATCTTATATCCTAAATTACCTTACTTCATCTTAGGAAAAGCATTTTTAGATCATGGCTCGATTGCTTGACCACTTTAACGCATCCTCCATCATGTATACTTAGAATTAAGCGAATATATGAGATGATGAAGGATCCAGCTTTTGATTTTGGCTAAGTATAACTATGATAAAAAGCTGAATTCTGTAGTGCAATTTATTGCGGTTGCATAGCTAATAGAGCTTTCAGCATTTATAAAATCTTAGATTCCTCCAATTTTGTCCTACATTTGTCCGCCATGCTTTTGCAGTATCTATGCGGCTTTGAGAGGATTGTCCTACATTTGTATGACAATCGTGTTTTTTTGTAGGACAAATATAAGACGCAGAAAGGCCCAATAATCCGCCACTACATAAAATAAGAAAAACAACGATAGTTGCTATAGGTGTACATCCCCTCTTCAGCTCAGCTGTAACTTTAAGAGAGGGAATTGCGTCATTAGCGATACTAACAACTACCGCTCCTTCAGCACCTAAAAGCCCTACTGACGAGTGAAGTATTGGTTGACCATATTGGTACATATATGGTATATTAGTAGAACAATTACCAACTTTAAATATCGATAAAACTAATGAATTTATGGTCATAATTATGGAAGCCATTACATATACAGAAGCTAGGAAAAATTTCAGCAAGACGATGCATGATGTGTGTGAGAATCATCAACCTGTAATTATTACAACACAAAAACAACGCCCTGTTGTGATGATGTCATTAGAAGACTACAATGCAATTAAAGAAACAATGCATTTGTTGAGTAGTCCGAAAAATGCTGCAAGATTGGCGAAAGGTATAGCTGATATAGCGGACAAGAAATATGCAGAAAAACAATTATTTTCAGAATAAGCGAGCGTTTTTGTGAAAATAATGTTTTTAGACGATGCTTGGGAAGATTATCTATACTGGCAGCAGCATGACAAGAGGATGTCACAGAAAATCAATCAATTGATAAAAGAAATACAGCACTCTCTATTTTCTGGGATTGGTAAGCCGGAACCGCTACAATTTAAACTATCTGGATACTGGTCGAGGAGATTGAATCATGAACACCGCTTGGTTTATAAGATGATAGACGAGGAAGTTGTAATTGTCCAATGCCGCTTCCATTATTGATGGCGTAATCAGTATAATCGTGTAATCGTTTAGTGGAGAACAGACAAACTAATATTGCTAGGATCTTGATGAATGTTAAAAGTAATATCATCGCCTGGCAAAGATGAAAGCTGGTTCCTCTCGGTTTTTCCGTCACAACTAAGAGATCCTTTCTTCTCAAAAAGCTATAAAACTAACTGAAGCAACAGGATAATCTTATGCATACTAAAATTATGCCACAACCAAAAAAGTCTGAAATAACGATATACTCGTATAGACTATTTCAAAACTGGTCTTTGACCTGTTTTCTAAGGTAAGTTCTAATCCTTAGCATACTGATCTTCATCGATTTCGTTTCGCTTTTTCAGCGACTTTCTGTGAGTACCAGGGCGCACCATTTCTTCTTTCTGCTCTTCTTATATCCATCAATACCGGATTCTTCCGATAATGTTCGTGGCTTAAATTTAGTTGAAGCCATAAGATATGCTCCTTCCTTGCTATTGCCCTTTGCATAAATTCTACTTAAAGAGTAAAATTATGGCCACAGGATATACCTCAAACAGATATTAATTTATCTAAATTTCTATATATGGAGACATAGTAATAAGAAATATATTGTTCCATTATACGTTTTTCCTATAAAGATTGCATAGATTTCTTAAATGAAAAATCAGTTAATGATATAGAGAGTAAGAATATGGATGGTAGAGTACTTGTAGAATATGTTTCGCAAAATTGCGCTGATAGCGGCACCCAGGTGATTGGCCAGCAGTATATTCAAGACCAATTTCGTCACATAAACGCTGACACTTCTCATCTTATGCAGCCTAGAGTTTGCTATTCGCCGTTATTTGAGGTTGCTGCATCGAGAGTCGCTCATGCATTGTTTCCACAGAATTTTGCAAATCTTAAATTCGTTAATAATGGCGACTGGATCACGGTAGGATACTTTCTTAATGAACATGCTGTCATTGTTGAATGCGATCCACAAGCTGTACGAGGAATGGAAGATGTTTATGCTACAGCTTTTTTCTTGGGATTAGAGATCCGCTCGTATTCTTGTATTAACAGCGGTGGAAATCAATATTTGTACATTGATGATTTTGCACATCCTTTCCATAAAATAAGTATGCAAGAAAGAATTGTGAAAACTGAATTTCGTGATCATAAAATCTTGTTATCAGAGAAAGGGGAATTATTCCCGACTGCCTTTATTAATAAAGAATGTGGTAAATGGCTTAATGCAGGATGTAATATAGAAAAATTGCAAGATGCTTATGGAAAAATTCTTAGTATCCCTGAAGATTCAATCCGCCAAATTATAACTGAAGTAATTGATGAAGAAAAACTCATTGACTGTCCAATGTGTGAAGAGCGAGATTATGTTTATTATAAACAAATGGATTATTATACGCGTGTAATGCATAATAACTATGAGGGTGTTAAGACACTGTCTGATGGATTAGAATGTAGCTACTCGTTCGAGTGGTAGTAAGATATAGGAGGAGGTGTTTATGAACATTAGAAGATTACTGAGAGCCGCGCTGGATCTCTGGATAGCAAGCGTTGTTGTTATGAACAGGAGAGTTAGTGGTACGTCGGTTTCTGGTGAGGAAAATGATTCAATGCAGACTTTGGAGCGTACATTGAATCATACAGCTGGGGAATTTTCGCCATTTATACTAGAAGACTATCAGCGTTAATTTTTGGAAGAATATCTTATAGATAACCAGTATTTGAGGTTCTGGCAGGAGGTTGGTTCTGGATCGACTAAACCGAAGTTTTTTAACTCTACCATCCAGGAAGGCAATATTTTTGTAGTTAAAAAGATTAGAGAAGATGAAGAGTATAAAAGATATAGCCAAAAAGCATCACTGTATCGATGATACAGGAGAAGTTAATATTCACAGAAAAAACGACATAGTTCACGAAACAAACAGCACAGCATACCTCGAGGAGTTGAAGGAAATGCTCCAAAACACTGATCCACAGTCAATCACGGATAATTTTATAGTACAGTATATTATTGGAGGTGGTGATCCGAATCCCGGTAATATAGGCTTCGCTCCGGCTCCTGAAGGCAGTGGATATAAATGGGTTATTGCAAAAGTTGATTTGGACGCAAGTTTTAAAGAACCACATGAATTAGATGCGCCAGATCCAACACACAATAAGTATGCGTTTGAAATACCTGAAGATAACCTCAGAAGTTTAGATGATTTGTTTAAATACGTAACAACATACGGTAACGCGTTAATGCCAGGAAGAGAATATTATGATCCCAGTAAAGAGGGGGGGAATGTAACATATCAAGGACAGGGTAATGTTGGACTAGGTTCAATTAGGATGACAGATTTTATAACAAAAGATCATCTATTCGAGTCATTGAAAAAAGTGGTAAACATTGATTTTAGTAAGAAGTTGCATTCAATAGGCGAAACTCTCTATAAAAGCATGGAAAATATGGGAGGAAGGGAAAAATTGCCCTTCTCTAACGAGGTTGAATATGGTCAATATATTATAGCTTGTATAGACCTTACGGCGAAAAGACAGGGACATCTTTCTGAAATATATTATAAAGCGAAGAAGCAGTGCCTGAATAAGTCTTTTGTTGAAGGAATAAAACATGAAATTAAAGGAGTTGGACTTTTTAGATAATCCTTGTCGCTTAGTATTTTATTGAATTTATTATGTCAAATTTATTAAAAGAGAGAATTTTTCAATAACTTCTGCCATTATTTTCTCCGAACATTGAGTAATATATTGTACATTTCTTGCTTTGTAATCAAGGGAGCGGACCTGATCAGCTAGTATCACTCCTTCAGTTTTATTAAACTGACATCTAACTTCAAATGGGTAATTCTTAATTTTACTAGTAATAGGAACACAAAGCATTAACCCAACTTTATGATTGTAGCTTTCTGGTGATATTACTAAAGCGGGCCTAATTTTTTGTATCTCTTTGCCTGTTTGTGGTTCGAACTCCAACCAAACAATGTCTCTACGTTTAGGCACATAGGTTACCATTCCTCTATCCCTTTACCATTATCTTGCCAAAATTCATCATGTTTATTGTTATCAGAAATTTGCTCTAAGAAATCTCTCAAATTATATTTTATCGGAGATAAGACAATTTTATTGTCTTGCATAATAACTTCCACTACAGAACCGTCGTGAAGAGAAAGTTTTTTAAGTAAATAATGGGGTATCCTGATTCCCAAACTATTGCCCCATTTTTGTATGTTCGTTTGCATAACCAGCAATTATAAAATATAGATATACAAAGTATATACTTTCGCAATCGTTATTGCAAGCTCTTTTCACGGTACCTTTAAGTTAAATATTAAGGTTTTATAGAATGTTGGATGTAGTATCTGAAAACAACAAAAATCATAAAAGCTGATGTGTAAAAGACACAGATATCCACACAGTATTGTTGTATCATCGATGAGTTTACGATGAGTTTATGTGACATTGCTGCATTGTGGCATAGATGTAAGTTATGAGAGAATAAGAGTATGGAACAGTTCGATCATTGCTGCTAATATTCGTAAAAAACGTATTTATAAATGCCACACAGAAGGAGCAGTACAGCAAAAATAGCGTATCTGACATATATCCCGAGTATTATTTGCTTAAAGTTAATCAATTTAATGATTATGCGAAAAAT
>JARBAK010000003.1:0-10514 GCA_034472185.1 Candidatus Midichloriaceae bacterium IBS | reverse complement strand
AAAACACCTCGACTTCCTTAGCTATATGGCTAGCCTCGAGGAAACTCGCGAAATCGATATGCGCAAAGCCGTGCGTGAAGCTGTGCAAAAGGCTAAAGAAAAGGGTGAGCAGAAGGTATCGAGAAAAGAAGACAGGAGGGAATCGAAAAGGGAAAGTTAGCAGAGAAGATTGTTATAGCAAAAAGCATGAAGGCTAAAAAAATAGATATCACTACAAGTGTACATGTTAGAAATGAAAGAATCCAGATGTATACGGTAAAATACTAAACCATTACAGATCAGGAAAATACCCTCATGAGTACTAGTATTACACAAATATAAATTATAAAAAAGAATGTAGATCTACAATATTATAAATATACGATAATACAAAAGTTTGAGAAAAAAACTTTTTAAAGTTAATGAATTTAGCGAAAAATTAAAAAAGGAAGCACTATCAGAATTTTAATATTTGGGAAGAATGAAATAGTCGATATAAAACACATACAGCAAGCTCAGGGCTCCTCAGTCAGAGAGCTCTGAGTGGTAATGTTTCTAAGAATTATTCTTAAGAAGCTAGCACTTGGCCTGTTCTCTAAAGCAAGCAGTAAAATCGAGATAGTTTAGATGTAGAAGTAAGGTCTAGGGAGAACAGAACAGCTTCCAAAAAGCCCGCAACGACTCTTTATCTTAACATTAGCGTTTTTTTTCATACTCGATTTTGATTCCTCTAATGTTTTACACCGTTGTCAGCCAGTAAAGGCGAGCATCATCCCCTCCCCGCACACTTCTTAACCAAAGAGAACTCAAGCAACTGTGTTACCAGCAAAAAATTGCGATGCTGCATCCTAACTCTTCCTATACTCTATATTGTTCAGATTCCAACAGATATTAACGGTTTCAACTAACAGAAGCGAGAGCGTAACACTTCACACAGCACGCTCAAATTTTCCGTCAAAGGGAATCAAGTGACTATTCCCCTAGCAAAAGAGCACGTCATCACAGCACACCTGTACCCTAACTAGAGAGCTCTGAGTTAGCCGACAGGAACGATGAACAAGCCCCGCTTCTATAACTTCTACTTCATTGTTAGCAGAAGTAGCGATATTCATTTTCCAACATCCTATATCGTATAGACCTGAGATACGAACTTGCTTCCTCGTTCCTTTCTTGCCACCACGTTCTACAACTCACAATAATCAGAAGATCCATGCAAAACAGAACTATTCGTTCCCATCGTAGTATCAAGAGTAGAAACGCTTATCTCTGATACTGGGGCAGTGTCAAGAAAAGATGCCCGCACTTCGGACAGAGCTTCAGGAAATGTTATCGTTCTTAGTACCACATCCATAAAAATACCGCACTGCATATTGCTAGGTATAACTTGCGATTCAAGGTTAAAAATGTTGTATAATTCTAAAACATTATATGCCAACTCTGGGCTTCGTATAACAGCAGGACATGCCTTTACTATATCCAACTCTGATGGAATATTCCAAGGATCTTGCACAATAAACTCCAACACCTCCCGATCTATTTCTCCAATCTTCGAGCAGAGTTCATAAATAGTCGTCTTTATTTTTTCGATAGCTGTTACCCTCTCTTGTTCTTTACTTAACATATTAATAACTAGTATTTTGAATTGATAACAAGTTTTTAAAAAAATTAGCTTCTTCCATTGAAGAAGGTCCAACAATCTTCTTCAAAAAGCCAGATGAGGAGGATAATAACGCATCATATAAGGATGGCACGATATGTTTACTGGACTCAATTATGTCTTGTATAACCAATCATGTTGATGAAAAAAGTTATATATCAAAATTTATACATGAATTTATTCATTGCTATAACGACAAAACCGACGCAATAAAAAAATTTTACGCAACGCAATATCAAGGCATACTGAGTAAGTTTCCCCAAAACTACCCCAAACTAAATAATGAGCAGGAGGAACTTATGGAAGTTGCCAATGTAATCATCAAAAAAGCAGAAGCAATTAGTGCAGTTGTGAAAAACGTTGTTAATATGGATGTGTACGTGAAGAAAATAAACGAACCTTTAACAGAGGTGATGTCCCAGTATACTACTAGCTCAGTAGATACCTCCTCATTAACAGATACAGTTAAGAGCGCTATCGAACAGGCGTTTATTTCCTTTCTAGACGAAATAATACCATGTATTTGTAGTACAGTTGCGTTTAAAGAAAAAGATGCAATAAAAGCAAAATCTAAAATAGTGCTCGGGGCTGCAAATTATAGTGAAGAAACGAAAGAGATACTTACAGGGCAAAAAGGACAGGAAGCATATGAGTTTTTATGTGACTTTTTTAAACAATATCAAGAAATCATTTATAATGAGTCCGGATTAACGTTGCCCGTTTCCATTGTAAATGGGATAGCAGCAGTAAAGACATCTTATGAACGGTTGCAGCTACAGGAGAAAGACAAAACATCGGGGTTGAAGGAAGAGCATAAAGAGAATCAACAACTACTATACTCAAAACAGCAGCAGTATGAGCGGCCGAAGCAAGACAACTCGTTGTGGAGAAGCAAATTCTCACCTATAAACAAACAACTAGAACAAAAGAAAGAGCCAAAAAAACAAAATTGCCTTATTTTCTAGCACATTTACCATAAGCCTTTGGTGGTGTTCGCTGCTAGGAGTAGGAGCTAGAAGGTTTTTGAGATAAAAATGTTGAACATATAATCGTGCTTATGCTGAACATATAAGTGACTATACTCCTATAAAGCGCAAAAGAAAGTGAAGTACGTTCAGAAACTGGCAGATCAACGAATATACCCCATGAGCAGCAGTAACAACTGCATTTTTCAAAAACATGAAGAAACATATTGATTTTCAGCACAAGGAGAAATCAGTGGAATAAGGTAGAGTTGGTAGAATATTGAATATTCCACGACAACAACATCAACTGAAGCAGGGGCTATATGAGCAAGCAGATATATCATCAAATTTGATGGAATAGTAGTAATTCAGGGACCCTCACACTCAAATCAACAACGGGAAGGGCAATAATAGGAAGAGAAGGTACAGCGTAATATTTCATCAACACTTCAATCTATCAATCTCTTTTTCCCTTCCAATCGTTTAGAGCTCTCTGTTGTTATGGCACTTGTTTTATCTAAGGTGCAAACATGCTGGGAGGACGCAGCTACTGTTGATTTAATTGCTTTAGTTTCCCTAGACTATGGAGGAGATGAGGATATGGACATTGGTATAGAAATAACTGGAAAAACAGGAGCGAGGAGTCGTATTTTGAAATGCGTTTGAAGCATACATCAAAATCATGATGAAGTGTGTAGATGATATCCTATATAAGATTTATGCGAAATATTCCGAGATTATCTTTTTAATGTATTGCTTTAATATGACAGAGAATGAATTCTGATGCTTAGAAATGTTTTGCTCTTTAGTTTAATAGCTAATATAATATCTGTTATAGAGGATTTATAGCTATAAGGAATATTATGATGTCAGTTAATATGATGACGCCAAGTGAAATGCAAAAGGTAATAGCAAGCCAAACACGCGACCGTAGGCTTGAGCTCAATTTAAGCCAGCAGACCTTGTCAGAAAAGTCTGGTGTCAGTTATGGTTCTTTAAAAAAGTTTGAACAAACAGGTCAAATATCGTTGGAATCATTGCTTAAACTGGCTTTAGTCCTCAGATGTATAGATGATTTTAATGCATTATTTGCTTCAATCCCTTCTTCCAAAGCATTATCTCTTGATGAAATGATTGACGATGACAAAAGGAAGAGAGGTAGGAAATGAGCATCCCAAGTCAAAATCTTGTTTATGTGTATTATCAGGGCGCTCTGAAAAAGCAGCTCATGGGAAGGTTATTGCTTAAAAACAGGCAAATCTTTTTTGAATATGACGCTGCTTTTATTAAAAGGGGTCTTGAGTTATCGCCCTTCAAACTCCCTCTAAAAGCAGGCGTTATAGAATCAAATAATCGTACCTTTGAAGGGTTGTTTGGTGTTTTTAATGACAGCTTGCCCGATGGTTGGGGTCGGTTACTTCTAGACCGTAAATTGATGAATGCAGGACTTAATCCCGGAACCCTTTCACCGCTTGATCGTCTTTGTTTTGTCGGAACGAGTGGTATGGGAGCTTTGTCTTATGAACCTGAAAATCCAAGTTCTATATCCTATATCACCAATGATTTAGACGAAATTGATAGCGAAATACAAGCAACCTTAAATGAAAATGATTCTTATGTGGATGATTTGCTTGTTTTAGGAGGATCTTCAGCAGGAGCTCGTCCTAAAGTTTTACTTCATATTGACGGTAAAGATTGGCTGATTAAGTTTAGATCTCACCTTGATCCCAAGGATATAAGCGCTATTGAGTACGCCTATCACCTCATGGCAATTGATTCAGGGCTGATTGTGCCCGAAGCAAAGCTTTTTCCCTCAAAAAAGGGGTTGGGATTTTTTGGTGTTAAACGGTTTGATAGAAACGCTGATAACCGCATTCATATGCATACAATTGCCGGTCTCCTCCACGCTGATCATCGGGAGCCTTTCCTTGATTACGAAAGCATCATGAAAGCAACTCTGTATTTAACAAAAGATATCAGGCAATGCGAAATTCAATTTAGAAATGCGGTTTTTAATGTCCTGAGTCATAATCGTGATGACCATTCAAAAAATTTTTCATTTCTAATGGATGCCCAAGGGAATTGGACCGTATCGCCTGCATACGACTTAACCTTTTCCTCAGGCCCTGTGAGTGAGCATTCTACCATGATTATGGGCGAAGGGAAAAGTCCTACTAAAGCACATTTGTTAAAATTGTCTAACACCTGCAATATCAAGCAAGACAAGGCGTTAGAGATTATCAATCGAGTTTTAATTGCAACCCAAAAATGGACAGAATTTGCAGGTAATGTAGGTGTGTCTAAGTTGCAAACTAAAAATATTGAAGAAGTTTTGAGGGCAGTACGTAAAAATTTTGGCATCTGTCATTAGCCCAGAATAAGCCTAGGAGAAAAAATACCTATAGCTCTCAAATCTCTTAGAGCTATATCAATACTTACCTTTGGTACCGCTGACGATGTAAAATCTACAAACACCTCCCTCAGTTATTTAGACAGACCTTCAGGACCTTTATGGTTGTTTTTTTGTTGGTTATGCAACCCCTCACGTTTAGCAAAAAAGCCTGTTATATCGGCTCTTTTTAACTTTACATTGGCCATTTCCTTCTGCTTGGATTGCTCTTTCAGTTGCTCTTCTCGTACCTTCGCATTGATCTTGTCTTTTTGATTAAGCTTTGTTGACGAGTCCCAGCGTGACTTGGTAGAGATCTGTTTATTCTTTCCTACTGTGGCGCGTTGTTGACGTATCTTTTGCTGTTCCGACTCTTTTTCTAGTTTTTGTGTAATTTCATTAGCCCATTTTTTTGGTGGCTTGGCATATTTCTCATAAATACTGATCGTAGGCTCGTCATACAATATTTCATGAACCTGCAGAGTAGGATTTTGCTGCAATTTCTGTTCTTGCTGTTGTGAGAGTAAAATCTTTTTATTCTGTTTAGACAGCTTCTTCTCCAGTACATTCAGCTTCTGGTCCAGTGTGCTCAGCCCCTGCTGCGACATAACCAGCTTCTTTAACTGTTCTCTTGATACTGCAATATATGCGTATATTACGTCACTCATCCCCTTTCGCAAAGAACTAGGTAAATCTATTTTTGACTTTTGAACGATTTTCCGGTATTCTGCGAAAAGTTCGTGCAGAGAATTGGCAATTTCCACACTGTTTTCTGTTGTAAATGTTTTGTTGTTGTGCGCAGCGGCTCTCAAATTGGATAGTAAAAAATCATTGTTATACTCACTTTTATCATTTAATATAACTGAAGACTGAATATTAGTTATTATATCTGTCATGAATGCCATGGAGTAATCTCTTATGGATTCATAAAAAAAATCCCCGAATTCCTTTTTCCAGTGAGTAGAACTCGTTGCGAGCATTTGTATTCGTTTCAGCAGATCCTCTATACCATCTTTCGCTCTATCTGCATATGCCCTCATTTGTCCTGGATCAATACTTTCCATGATTGTAGCAATTGATTCCATCTTGTCACAAAGTTTATTAACAGCTATATCAAAGCTATACGTTTTTAAAACATCTATTTTTTCTAATTGTTTATCAAACAAATTCTTTATATCATCGTTCTGATCATCATAATAATGGATAAATTCATGTATAAGTGCTCCCATAAATCTTTGCTTCCTTGTGTCTGGATAATACAATAAGAATCTTAGACTGTCGATTTCTGGATTAACATTTATATACACGGCGCCTTCCGTGTAATATGCTGTGCTGTGACTATCACTCACTCCAAAATACACAATTGGCTGTTTTTCGTTAACTATTTTCTTTAAGAAATCTACTTCTTCCTTATACATGTCCCCTTTTATTAGTTCTTCAAAATCGTTAATATTAGCTCTTAAAATCTCATAAACATTTTTGCTATCAAACGAAGTTATACGCTTTCCACCTTCTGTAATACGAGTTTTTTTGCGTGCAAATTTCTCATACATTGTTGCATGATCCTCCGTTGGATGGTTCTCCTGATAAATATCAGTCATTTCTTTATAGTCTCGCCAAGCAAGATTCACAATCTCCTCAAGATTAAGATAGGATTCCGGATTAAGACGAAACGTAATTTTACCTAATCCTGATATATCTACTGACTGTTCAATGGACTCATAATTCTTTTCGAAATCCTCAGGCTTTATTCCTAATCGTTTACATTCTTCTTTCAAATCTCCCAATGTTTTATTCTCACAAGATTCCTTTAATTCTCCTTGCATATTTACTCCTATAAAAAATACCGCTACTATTAACTATAGTACAATCTCATCAACCCGAAATCTAGAGTTTTAATTATGTTAAGCAAAGAACAAGAGAGAGAGCAGAGGATTCAAGCAGGAATAGACACTATTCAAAAAGTAAAAGCAAGTATTTATGAGTTATGTTCCAAGATTGGAGAAATAGATCAAGATGTACTGAAGTTTATTGTTAGAGATGTTAATAATATTCCGTCGAAGTCAGATATAGTAAGGGCACATCCTGATATTGAGCAAAACATAGAGCTAGCATGCAATATTGTGGAATTGTACAAAATTTTTGGTCTTAAGTCAGAAATTATACATCAAAGTGTAAAGAAGAATAGTTGTGCGTGTTGGGCGATGCAAGAGATAACAATCCCCCAAGTTTTATCAGAAGTACGTACTTCTCTTCTTGATGTTACCTCAGTATCAGAGATAAGCACTTCCACTCTTGATACTACGCTAGGGACGAATAGTTCTGTTTTGCATGGATCTTTTGAGTATTGCGAGTTGTAAAGAAAATAACGGCAAGTTGCCTGAGTATCATCATATATAAGTCAACCTACTGCAATGACTTATATATGATAATACATGGGGGGATATACTGTTGGTGTCGTCTGGCAGCAACCCTTCCTCGATACTACAACATTAGGAACTAACAGTTCTGCTTCACACGAACGTTTTTATCAAAATTCCACTCTCTTCATATATATTTTGCAATATGCTCTGGTGTAGGTTCTATCTTATCAAGTGTATTTCTGCTCCGAGAACTTTCAGTTTGCCCCAAACTCTATCGGCCGTAAAGATCGGATAGCCTGTCTTTATTCCGAGTGCAAGACATGCCCTATCAGCAAATGATAAACCGAATTCCTTAGTTTGAGAATATAGTTGCGCAGCAAGATACGCTTCATCCTCTCTAAAAATCACTACTTTTTGTATTAACTGTGAAATTATCTCCTTTACTTCTTTTAGAGTATAATTCCTACAGTTAATTAAAAATTTTGCTACTTCAGATATATTTACAAGTGACATAACCGATAAATGCATAATGTTCTCTACTACATCATGCCCTTTTTCAATATCAAGAAACGCTATGAAAGCAGAGGCATCTAATATGACATTTCGACAATTACTCATTTTTATTATCTAGTTTACATTCTTCTAGTTTTTGCTCTTCATATTTCATTTCTAAAAATTCATCTAATGCAGGTTTCTCGGACTTAGAGCATTTTTTAAAATTTTCTTGAATCTGCTTCATGACAGTTTTTAGACTAGAAACTCTTAATTCATTATCTACCACACGTATCAATAAAGAATCCCCATCTTTTAAATTAAGTGCCTTTCTGATTTGCACAGGTATTAGCATTTTACCATGTACGTCTAAGTTTGTTTTGATTTCTAACATATATGTATTTCTTTGCAATGTATTACATTGCCTCATTATACTAAATTTAAGTTATATATATAAGCAATATTTTTAATATTTATTACGACACTTATACATAAAGATTTTTAATAGTAAACAATACACGGGTTAGTGCAAATATTGTTGCTAAATTATACTGCAAACCATTCCTAAATAGATGTCGATTTTTTTGTGCATTGTATGACAATTATGCTAAACATAATTTCAAGTATATAGCGGCAGCATAGCGAAGATACACTAACTAGACAACAGGGCTATATCGCTAATAAGCTTATTGTTAATAGAAGAACGACACATTCTGCTAAGTTGATTAACGGTAAATGTATTGCTTACGGCTTACATTCGTTTGATGATCTATGTCAGTTACTACTTTTTATCGAGTGATATAAAGTATCATTTGATGGTAGTGGAACAATTTTACAAATATATATGCGCCTCAATATATAGCAGCAATATAATGGTGTATGCATTAGAGATATAAAAGCTCCCCTTCTTTAAACACACGGCCTATACGCTGTGTATAATCAGTATGTGGCATCAGCGGGGTATAACAAACCTTCTTGAAGCTAATGTTAGCACAATGAATATAAAGGACTTAGCAGAAAATTAACCACTCTATTATTTAGACACACTCCGCTGCTGTTTTTTCGATTGTTGCTCATCCTTAATGACTTTTTCTTCCCAACTATACGCTCTCCCACGTGCTGGTTGTTTCTCGATATTATGGTGTTGCTGTTCGTACACAGGTGCTCCCTCCTGTTGTTGAAGTTTTACTTTTTTATAGGGCGGCTTGTCAGAGAAGCGCGATCGCCGCATTTGTTGCTGCTGTGATTGCTGTAATACATCACAATATGCGTCCTCTACAGCCTTTATACCATCTTTAAGAAACGTAGGTAAAGGCAATCCTGTATCTTTAACAGTCTTCTGATATCCAGCAAAAAACTTCTGTAAAAATTCGAATGTTTTTTGTCCTTCGTTGTCAAATATTTCTTCCTTTCGCGAAAATATTGTCTTTTGTTTTAAATTAACTACAAATTTTTCTTTGTACGCTTCTTTCTCAAGTACAATTGCCGAATAAATATTCGGTATTATCTCTCCCATAAATTTCTGAAAGGACTTTTCACCATCCTTTATCGTGGGAGCAAAATACTTCAGAGGGGTATATTTATCGATACTTTTATCTCTTTTATATAACCCTTCATTTCTCCAGGTTTCATACTTTCCATGATTGTAGCGATCAACTCTATTTTCTTATTAAACATACTACAAAATACTTCAGCCTTCTTTCGGTCCTCTTGTTCGTTGAGAGCATCTTTCAAATCATTTGTTACGTTTTGATACTGTTTCCTGAAAAAGCTTTTTGCTCTAATTTCTTTATAATCATACCAATGGAGCAATTCATGCTGTGCTGTCTTTGTGAACAGCCCTTGAAAATCTGCTTCTTTATTACACTCTGGATGTTTCATATACAGTATGTTTGGATCAACATCTTATATATACATGTCCTGTAGTAGGATCAGTATACCCCTCTGCATCCTCTATATCCGTTGCTCCAAAATACATAGTTAACTCTCCTCCGGAATTAACCAAATCCTCCAAAGAATCCCTTTCTCTAGGATTTTGATTTTTTATTAGTTCTTCAAATTTTTGAATATTTTTATCCAAAATCTCGGTCACCTGTTTTGTATGCAATTCATCTATATGTGTAGTCGCTCGCTTCTGCAAAATTTCCTTTTCTTTAAGGTTGTCTTCCATCTTTTTAATTATAGTATATGAGTCGAATATTTCGTTATTATTTTGATCCTTATACTTTTGCAATGTTTGTCGTGCTTCTTGTACTTCTTTTTCAGCTTTTTTGCTGAAATCATTAAGTTTAAAATAGGATATTGGATTAAGACGAAATGTAATCTTTCTTAATCCTGGTATTTCTACTAGCTTTTGAATGGGCTCATAATGCTTCTCGCATTCCTCGAGCTTTACTCCTAATTGTTCATATTCGTCTTTCAACTTTCCCAATGTCTTACCATTCCAAGACTTCTTTCCTCCTTCTTTCATATTTACTCCTCTAAAGAACGCTGCTATCATAAACAGTGTATAATCCCTTCAACTAAAAATCTAGAGGTTAAATATGTTCAGTAAGAAAGATGAACAAGAGATTCAGGAGGGAAAAGCAGCTATTCCGAAAATAAAGGCAGCCATTCATGAATATTGCTCAAGAATTGGAGAAATGGATCAAGATGTGCTAAGGTTTATT
>JARBAK010000002.1:0-13625 GCA_034472185.1 Candidatus Midichloriaceae bacterium IBS | reverse complement strand
CTCTGGAATTTGGGTTGATGATACCATAGCACAACTGTATACAGTATCACACTGTATTTCTGCCCTCTGCTACAACTCACAATAGTCAGAGGATCCATGTAAAACAGAACTATTCGTCCCCATTGTAGTATCAAGAGTAGAAGTGCTTATCTCTGATACTGATGTGGTATCAAGAAGAGAAGCACGTACTTCTGATAAAGCTTCAGAAAATATGTTTTTTTCTATCACCCTACATATAATACCATTATTTTGCACACTTTGTGGTATAATATCCGACGTAAAGTCAAAAATGCAATATAACTGCACGACATTACATGCTAGCTCTATGTTTTCAGTAATAACGGGATATGAATTTATCGTATCTGACTTCGATGGAATGTTCTTAGCATCTCGTACAATAAACTCTAACAACTCCTGATCTATTTCTCCAATCTTTGAACATAGTTCATGAATAGTAGTCTTTACTTTCTGAACAAATGCTTTAGCTTCTTGGATTCTTTGTTCTCTCTCTTGTTCTTTGCTCAACATGTTTATAACTGGCTTTTAATTTAACGACGTTGTACTATGCTTATAGTAACAGTATTTTTTGGAGGAGTAAATATGCAAGGAAAAGGAAGCACGTTAGTAGACCACAAAAAGACATGGGAAGCACTGCAAAATAAAGATGAGAAAAAGAAATATGTGAAGCTTAATCTCCAGCAAAGAGGAAGTATACCTGGATTAGGGGACATTACGTTTCGCCTTAATCCAGATTCCTATTGTTATCTTGATAATGTTGTTATAAATGCTGAAGACTACTTGGGAGATATGGGAATAATTTACGAAGGCTCAGAAGAAGAAAATCGCATTAACGAATGTAAAAAACATATAAACTCGTTAGAAAATAAAAGTGTAGACACGATTTTAGGGGAGAATATTGCGAAATTTAAAGAACTGGTGGGAAATTTTATGCAGCAGCAAAATAACAAAGATGAAGCTGAGTTTTTGAAGGAATTGATCGGCAAAGACCCACCAGTAATATACTTCGGAGCTACAAATATAGAGGAAGCAAGTGGATATTATAGATATCGGGAGGATGCTATATATGTAGATATTGATCCAAAAATACGAAGCATAAGGCTCAAAACTTATGACGAAAAAACAGACGACAAAAAATTTATAGGAACGCTCGTACATGAATCTATTCATCATTACGATTACATAAATCGAAACATGGTAAAAGTTTTGAGTCTACTAATACCATCATTTGCAAATTCAGAGACAACGGACAAAATTGTTACTGAATTTTGTACCAAGATAGACTCGATTACTATAATCATGGGAAGTATTGGACCTGGAAAGATGAATGTGTATGCAAAGAAACGTAAAGATCAGATAGATAAGATTCGCAATGAACTCGCGCGTAATAATGCGTTTTGGGATCAGTCTTCTTATAAGAACGCAGTCTTCCATTTTGCGAGGTTTATTGGGGAGGTAATACCAAATATCTATTCTGCAATCGCATTAAAGCAGTCAAATGATGGTTATAAGAACGAATTTATCACAAATTTGCTAGCTACAAAATCACTTAAAACACCTACAATAAAAGAAAGACAGGAGGCATTCGAATTTTTAAAGAGGTTTTTTGAAAAATATAAGGAAACTGCTAATATGTTAACATTAAACCTACCGCATTCTTTACTAAATGCGATAGGGAACGTAATAGGCGCATATGAGACAGTGCAGAAGACAGAGCAGGAGAAAAAAACATGGCTACACTCTATAAAGGAACCAAAACTGCAGCAGCCAGGAACAGGGCCACAACAGCTGAAGGAACAGCAGCAGACAAAGGAAGGAATAGGGAAAGTACTATCTGTGTATCTTGAGGTGCAGAAGGTCATACAAGATAAAGAAAGAAAGATACAACAGAATAAACAGCAACAGCATCTTGTGGTAGGCCGTAATACTAGGAAGCTGAATCAGAAAAATCAGGAAGAGAATGAGGAGAAAAAGTGCTGTTGCATTACTTTCTAGCACAGATTTACCATAAGCCTTTGGTGGTGTTCGCTGCTAAGCTAGAGGAAAGTATAGCTAATGTCAAAACTGCTTCCTCAGAGTTTATCATCTAACTATATATCATTTTTACTATTCTACTCATATTACATGCTATGTTGTGATGCGTTATGTGCCGTACATTTGTGAAGGGAGTAATATGAATTTCAACATATATCTTAATGATAATCTCGTTAAAGATCTAGAAACAATAATTATTAATACTAAGAAAAGTCGTAATGCAATTATACAAGAAGCTGTGAGAGCTTTTATAAATATATATCATAAAAGACAGTGAGCTCAGTCTATTCAAAATTTTAGCGGTATAAACGGCTTGCAGGAATGGGGAGGTTTTGAAAAAACGAGAAATGAACTAAAAACTCCACAGAATAATATTTTTTAAAGCATATATGCAATATTTATTGGATACTTGTGTTTTAAGTGATTTTGTCAGAGGTAATGCGAATACTATTCAAAAGATAAAAAGCTTATCACCAAATAATTTTTGCCTTTCTGCAATAACTATTGTGGAAATGCAATATAGTATTTTACGCTTGCATAGTAGTAAAAAAGCTATAGCTGTCAAGACTGTTACAGATGAATTCATAAATAATAGAAGTGATACTCACTTCCCCTCAATGCTCTCTTCGTTTAGCAGAAGTAACAATACAGCCTCTTATATTTCCCCCCCACCACGCTCCACAACTCACAACACTCAGAGGGCCCATGTAAGGTAGAACTATTCGTCTCCATTGTAGTATCAAGAGTTGAGGTGCTTATTTTTGATGCTGAGGTAATATCGAGGATGGAACTTCGTGCCTCTGATAGAGCTTTTGTGATGGTGCTGTTTTTAGTAAATCACATAAACAGTGATTGTTCTGTATACTTTGTGGTATAATTCCCGATTTACAGTTAAAATTTGATACAACGCTACTATATTGCATGCTAATTCTGCGTTTTCAATAGTAACGGGATATGCTCTCACTATATCTGATTTTGAGGGAAGGCTTTCAGGATCTCGTACAATAAACTCCAGCACGCCTCGGTCTATTGCCCTAATCTTCGAGCATAGCTCACGAAGCTTCAGCTTTTTGACACAAAAGCATAAAGGCACTAAAATGTTCAAATGGTTTGATGTTGTTAGAGTGTGTGATATTCAGCATTGTAAATAAAAAGCATTAAAATGTTTTTACACAAAAATGCTAAAACATTTTAGCGTTATAATACAAGTGAATTTTATATTTAAAATATTTAATAAATACGGCAAGAGTGAAGCAAATCTATTAGATTTAGACCAATAGATCAACAACGTTTGATTCATATGTCACACAAAGCCAATGTATCTCCTGATACAATGATTCTTAAGGAGTCAGACGTAAAATCCGAGCATTGTTAGCAATGGATGATGTGTTGAAGGGAGGGGATGTCCTTAAGTTTATTCATCAAAGCTTTTAGTTTTGAGCAAAGCAGCTCTTGGATTGGAAGGTATTCATAGACTCTCCTTCACAATAATATCGTAAGATTCTGCTAACTTATATTTTCTAGCTTTATTAGATGCGTTTACTATTTCTAAAAAGCCACCTTCAACCCATTTTTTACAAAGCGCAGCATTAGTTCTAGGTTGAAAGCCAAATAGATCACCTATTTGTTTGGCAGTCACAACATCATATTTTTTAAATAATTCCAAAGTCTTACGTTGTTTTGGATCTAACGTGCGTAGCAAATGCGAATGATCTTTTTCGCCTTTCTCATTGCTTACAATCATTTGTGCGACAACTTTTTCAAATGCAAAAGCCATTCCTTCGGTGAAATATTCCACCCAAGGGGTTATATCGCTTTCCGCTCTTCCAAAGTAATAATTATGAGATGGACCAATGCTGATAGCACGATAATAGCCGAGTAAATTTTTAGCATAATACTCCTCAAGGGAATATAAACCTTTTAAATCATATCCACCGAGATGCAAAATTAGGGTCGTTAGCAATCGACTGGTTCGTCCATTACCATCGTAATAGGGATGAATTGTTGCAAACTGGTAATGCGCAATTCCAGCGACAATAGGGCACGGTAGTTCTTCATTTGTTTTGATCCATGACACTAAGTTGCGCATAAGCCCAGGTACATCTTTGGCTTCTGGCGGCATGTATACGATTGTTCCTGTGCCGCTGTCTTTGATAACGTTTTGTCCATCTCGGTAAGGTGTAGGTTTAATACGCGTTTTTCCATCGCTCATTGTTAGAGCATGCAAAGTTTGAATGACTTTTTCTGTAACAGGATGATTTTGTGCAGCATATTGTTCAAGCTGCGCTAACGCGGCATAATAGCCCTTGACTTCATGTTCATCCCGCTCTCTACCTGGAAAATGTCCTTTGAGCTGAATGACCTCTTGAATTTCATCAAGCTTGAGCTGGTTCCCTTCTATCATCGTCGAATAATGTGTAGTGTATAGCTTAGCCGTCTCACGCAAAGATGCCAGAACTGTGGGATTAACCGGCAGTAATGCGACCTTTTCCTTCGCAGCCTCAATCCTCATAAGGCTTTTCGCGATGCCAGAAGTTATGCCATAGATGGGCTTAAAATTTGTCGGCATGATGTAAGCTCAATATCAGTCTCTCTTGCATTATTTATTATGCCGATAAAGGGTGTATAAGTCAAGCATAACATGCCGATAAAAGTAACAGAATAATTTACCTTGCCTCCTAGGTTTCATATCTCTATACCTAGGAGACCAATCGTGTTCTAATAGTCACGAAATTTACCCAAATTGGTCATGTCTTCTAAGTTTCATATTTCGATATCTAAAGAACATATTATGCACTAAAATCACGAAAAGCTGAAGCAACTGCATGCGCTGCAGAAACGCTATACCTGGAACGTAAACTCAGTACACGCCAAATCGCGCAACACCTCAGCATTTGTAAAACAACTCTATACGCATACTTGAGATACAGAAAGGTCAAAATCGGCTCGGAAGATGCACAATTATCAACACAACAGCGCATGCCATAACAGCAACTCACCTCACATAACTACAATATCTTGGAAAACCTTATCGTTTAAAAGTAGATAGTTGCTCTGGAGACTCTTTGTCTCAGAATGCTCAGGGAGAAATTAATGGGATAACGATGATACTATGACCCCTTCGTTTAGAAGATGATATTAAGTTTCTCTATTATTCTCTATTACCCTATCATCAACATATGCAAGCATATTTGAGACACAAAAACGTAAGCATTGGTTAAAGATACTCAGGAAATTAATGCGATGAGATATAGGAGTGGTATTACTTTAGAGCTTATTTGTGAATGTGATGATAAGAGTAGGCGTTATTATCGAAATAATTGATAACCGATAATAAGGTGCTTTTACATTTTCTCTAGGAATGACATACAACCTTATTATTATCGCATATTGACTTATTAGATAATAAATGACACGTTATATCTATCATCAAAATAAAGGATGCTAAAGACAATATCTATCGTTGCAAAAACTTACTCTGTTGCTTCGTCACTTCATTCTTGGTGTGCGACCCTAATATTGGTTTCTCATTTTGAGATAAAGATGCTACCCTCTTACGTGTTGATGTGTTAAAACCTCCGGGGTTATATTGCTGGTGCGTTACTTCGTGCTGCTCCTTTTTTATTTTCTCTAAAATTTTCTCCCTTATAGATGATGAGCCCATGCTGGATTGCTGAGAATACTGTTGATTCTTTTGATCTTCACGGAATTGTATAGCATAATTTATGGCGTTTTTATCTGTTTTGTCAGGGAAAGCTTGCTTATAGTTTTGTGCAATTTTAAAAATTAAATCAAAGTCATCGCTCTTATTTTTGCTATTTTTCGAATCTCCCGTTACATCCTTCGTTAAAGAGACCTGAACAGCTTGCACATTTTTTGCTGTATCTAAAGATACAATATCTTTAGCTCTTTGCTCAATTAAATCACCCTTTGCTTCTTTGATAGTGAAATTATCGTTTACTAAAAAAGCAAAATTCTTCTTACCAATATTCTCTCCCTTAACATAATCTCTAATGTTACTCAAACATATTGGCCCACAATCCCATCCATTTTTTTGTTGAGGAAAAGATTTTTCTGCTGTGAAACTTTCAATATTAGGTTGATCAGTCAACGTAGCTACATTAGACCGGATGCTCTCTTGTAGTTTCTTCTTCAGCTCTTTAGAGAACCCATTTTGGCCAAAAGGATCATCATACAAGATGTTACACTTATTTCCATTAATTTGCACCCTTATATTTCTCCAATGAGCTCCATCGCATAACGGTATAATAATCGTATTTGGTTTATTATTCCATTTCCATTTTCCTTTATTTTCGACACTCGGATTCAAAGGTTTACCAACTATCCAGCCTACAGCATCTTTTAGGGAATTATCAAAATTATCCGGATGGCATGGATCCATTAATAATACTCCTTGAGTATTTTCTCTAAACGCTGAATGCTCTTCTCCAGGATTCACGACTTGTCCTTCTGGAAATGTTAAATTTAATTCACGTACTTTAGTAAGCAAAGACGTAACATCCTGAAAGCTATACCAATAATGTAGACTATTGCTTCCTTCTTTTTCCAAACTGTGATCATTACCTGCGGCATTTAATGCTTTGAACAAATTACTAAAATTTAGCAAAGGAATGATTTGCAAATTATAGCCCTGAGTGACTTTTGTGCTGTTTAAGAAATTTTGCTTGCTTTGAGTATATGTGGATATTACATCACTCATACCCTTTTGCAAAAACCCTGGTAATTGTAATCCTGATTGTCGAGCAGCTTTCTGATATTCTGTGAAAAAGCTTTGCAAGAAGGCGCATGCATCCTGCCCTGCTGTTGCAAATATTTCTTTGTTTTGGTACGCAGCGGACATACAATTCAAAGAAAATTCATTTCTACGGGCCTCATCACTTTTGAATGCAGTTGCACTCAAAATGTTTGGTATTATTTCTGTCATAAAGTGCTCAAATTTAAAATCTGAATTTTTGAGCTTCTTATTAAATCGCTCCTTACGATTCTTATCCTCTGCTTTATCACCCGATTTAATTGTCTCTTCTGACAAATATGACACCATCTGTCCAGGTTCAATACTTTCCATGATCGCAGCAATTAAGTCCATCCGCCTGTCAAATACACTCTTAAATAATTCATTTTGACCTTTAGTGCTATTTATAGCACTAACCATTTTACCATATTGATTTTTAAAAAAAGATTTTATGCTCTCCCGATCATCATAATAGTGCAGGAATTCATGCATTAATGTACCTATAGCACTTAGCTCATAATTTGTATTATCATACTTCATAGTTTCCAAGTGCTTATCAACATCTACGTGTACGCCATCTTTCTCATAATGTCCATATTCTGCATCTCTATCCCTTATCCCAAAAACCACTTTTGGATTGTTAATCTTCTGAATCAATTGCAGCAGAAATTTTACTTCTGGGGTATCTTTATGGTTTATTATTAGTTTTTTAAAATTTTGAGTACTATTCTCAATGTCGTGCTGTAAAGTAGCAGTATTCTGTGCCCTCTTCTGAAGAGCTGCTAGATAATCTTTGAATCTTGATAATTGTAACGCCCTCTTTGGTTGTTTTAAGAGGGAGATTTTTCTATAGTCGTTCTTTACTCGCTCACTATATAGATTGAGGCTCTCCTTAGAGAAGGCCTTCACATCTTTAGTAAATGTAATCTTGTTAAGTATTGCCTCTGCGGTCTGCTTCGGATTCGCAGACGACGGCCTTTTTCCTTTTCGCATATTTACTCCTCCAAAAAATATTGCTATTGTAAGTATAATATAATTTCATCAACCCAAAATCTAGAATTATTAGTATGTTAACTAAAGAACAACTTGAAGAACAAGAAATCCAAGAAATTGAAGCAACCATTTCGAAAGTAAAGGATACTATTTATGGGCTATGCTTGAAGATTGGAGAAATAAATCCTGAGGTATTAGAGTTTATTGTGCGAAATCCTGACAATTTTCCCTCAAAAGCGGATATAGTAGCTGCATATCCTGAAGTCATTCTAGACACAGAAATGGCTTACAATATTGTAGAGTTATATAAAATTTTTAACTTTCGTATACCTGAGCTACCACAAAGTGTGAAGAATAATTTATTTATGCCTTATATTATGAGAGAGGGAATATTTCCCGAAGCTTTATCAGAAGTACGGGCATCTCTTTTTGATACTGCACCAGCATCAGAGATAAGTACCTCTACTCTTGATACTGCAATGGAGACGAATAGTTCTGTTTTGCATGGATCTTCTGAATATTGTGAGTTGTAGAAGATGGTGAGTAAGAAATGGGTGAGGGGCAAAGCTAATGCTTCAGATCTGGTAGTTTAGTATCTAGAAGCACTTGTAAGGATCTGAATAGGTGTGCACTCTTATTCCAGTTCCAGCCGAAGTAGAAATGGTGCGCCTAAGCTATCATCGCTTTTTTGCAAAAATATCGTTTATCTAAACATAGGTAATATAGCCCTCTCTACGCTAACCAAACTACATTTCTCATTTTCCAGGTTTACCTAATTTCTGGATTTCTTCTTCCGACAGACCGGTTATCTTCGCTATTAATTTTACATCAAACGTCTGCGTCAAATTATTAGCCCTTGTACAGCATCTAGTTGTATTCACTTTCATAGAAGAAAGAATGCGATTCTCTATGAACTCCTACCGAACTTCGCGATATGCTGAGGGGCATTTAAAAGTATCTTACTTCAACCTCCGCAATTCTTGTTCAGACAAACCCGTAACTTCAGCAATAAACTTTATGTCCATTCCTTTTGCAAGGAGGCTTTTCGCTGTCTTTTGGAGTCCAATGTTTGCTTGTATAGCCTATAGTGCCAAAATTCATAGACAAAGTCACGGCTGGAGCTAAAGTAGGAAAGGTGCGCCTAAGCTATCATCGCCTTTTTGCCAAAATATCATTTATTTCCTCAATGCTCAGACCTGTAACTTGCTTAATTACCTCTATAGTTAGACCAGCGTTTTTCATGTTCTTTGCAACTTTAATTTTTCCTGCGGCTTTCCCCTCCTCTCTGCCTTCCATTCTGCCTGCAATTTTCCCAGCTTCGAAGTTAGATTCAGTGACGCTTTCTCTATAGCGCAAGTTTTCTACGAATCTATCGTAGGCCTGTCTTTCAGGCTCAGGTAGTTTGAGCGTATCGAGGAAATAGAGGGATTGTAGTACGGTGCTGGGTGCTAATTCAAACTATAGTAGCGGGAACAACCTAAGCTAATTCATCTATAATTACTCAGCATAGATATTAGACGTCATATATGTGCCAATAAGTTGCTTACATGTAAGCCTATGTTAGGTATAGTAATACCTGATAATATAGGAATACGTTATTATTAAGTAACATTTATTACTATACTCTCAGAGAACGAAATAATACCGCGTTATTTATATTATTGGTAACATGTTATTATTAATAATAATGTAATACGTTTTAGTATTTTCACAGACACGTGTGTTCTCTCTTCTCTTTTAAAAATTCCAATTTATTACGCAGATTGATATCAAGCCATCGCTCAATTTATATTCGCATCACTTTCAACAGCATTCCTTACACCGTTTAAGTCGGAGATATACGAAGCGATAGCCAATTCAGTGTTTGATTCATTACTCTCCATTTTTGTTACCTTAATATTTTTTAATTCTAGTAAAACATCTGCGTATCGTACTTAATAATATTTTTATATTATTTTATTTATAATAAAAGATGCGATGCTTTATTCTAGTAAGCATACATCATAAGCTGCATTTTATCGCATAAAATCAAATGTTATAAGATCGTGTTTTCTTCAAGCAAGTTGTACAGTTATTCACTATAAACATGTATGGCTTACTCAGAGCCACTTATAATTTAAAGCCATACGAGAATTTCTCTATTGTTGGCAGTGAAAAGCACGTCAGTAATATCCGTAAAAAACTAACTATTGTCATTTAAAATGGATGAATAAAAACCCAAGTTTCTTTCATCTGATCTTGTTGCCAGATGCGGATTTGATTGAACAATCTAGAATTAAGCTAGTAGCTCTCACCATAGTTGAGAGCCTATGTTAGCTATAGTAATATTCGCCACTATATTCCCAGAGAACGAAATAATACTATATTATCTGTATTATTGCTAATATAGTATTATTAATAATAACGATGTATTAATTCGCACAGACACGTGAATACTATCTTATTCTGGCTCGTTCATTACTCAAACTAATTATCAATCACCATGAATCCTCTAAAATTGATAGTGAAATACGAAAATTCGTCATCGATAAACGTAAATCTGATTATCTGATAAGAAATAATTACCTTCATAATAAACGTACACCTTTAATGCTATGGTGCTCTTTATAGCGTTAAAGATTAGATCATTATCTCAACATTTTGTACTGTTTTCACACTGTTAAGCAACAATACGAATTGAATAACATACTCAGAGAGTGCGAAATAGGCCATTTTGGGTTTTTTATAAAAGTTTAGGTCCGTCAATGTAATCTTTACGGACATGACCAATTTATGATAAATTTCGTGACTGAAACTAAAACCAGCTCAATGAAATAACTTGTAGTTGTTAAAAGTTAATATCCGCTAGTGTTTTTACACTATGTAAATATGGTACCAAAACAATCGTAAAGCTGCTATCTAATAATATAGTAGTATTTATTACTATATTATTATAGGATATGATAATATAATATTATTTATATATAAGTATACAGAATGATATATTCTATTAGTAATCATAAGGGAGGTGTTGGAAAAACCACATAAACGATAAATATAGGAGCAGCCCTAGCAAATCGTGGTAAAAAAGTTCTGCTGGTTGATCTTGATCCTCAATCAAATTTAACTCAAAGCCTTGGCATAAAAAATATACAAATAAGTATCTATGATAATCTAAAAGGAGAAAAAATGGTCAACACTATAGAGTATAGAAGCAATCTATATGTTCTACCTTCATCTCTAGACTTATCAGCAGCTGAAATAGAATTAAGTTCAGAACCAGGAAGAGAGTACGTCTTAAAAGATATATTATCTCAATTCACAAATAAATTTGAGTACATATTGATAGATTGTCCACCCTCACTTGGCTTATTAACGATAAACGCTTTAACAGCTTCAGATTACGTCATTATACCTATGCAAGCAGAGTATTTACCGCTCAGGGGATTAGCGAAATTAACTGAAATAATAAAAAAAATACAGAATAGATTGAACAGCAATCTGCGAATTGGTTGTGTTTTTTTAACACAATATGATTCGCGTAAAGTGCTCAACAGAGACATAGCAGAGAGCGTATCAGAATACTTCGGAGATAAATTCCTAAATTCTAAAATATCGAACAATATAGCTTTAGCTGAAGCGCCAAGTCAAGGTAAGGATATTTTTTTGTATAATAAAAACTGTAGAGGAGCAACAGATTACGAAGAATTATGCAACGAGATGCTTAAAAAGGGTATAATATGACTAAAAAAAATTTTAAGGCTCCGTTCGATTCGCTTTTAGGAGAAGAATTACCGAAACCAAGAGAAAAAAATATTGTAGAAGAGACAAGAGCAACTTTCATAGTTAAGAAATTTAATATTGAGAGACTCAAAGCAATTGCTTATTGGGAAAGAAAAGCAATTAAAGATGTTTTAGATGAAGCTTTAAATAATTATATTCAAAATTATGAAGAGACAAAAGGGCCTATACAATTACCCAAGGGGGATTAAACATATGTCGATTCCTTAAGCGAGTTGTATCGCTCGTTACTCAGTGGCACTAAAAACATGCCTTTTCTATTGGCAAAGATAGAATTGGCGCGATATTGTAGAGTCATACAGAGAGCATCCAACTTCACGTTAAAAATATACGCGAACGCAGTTATATGCGTTACATGTCAGTAAAGACAACCGTCTCTCGAATCTAATATCAGAGGTGCGCGCTTCTCTCATCGATGTAATCGTGTTCGTCAATTGATAAATGGATTGATCTAAAGAGTCGTAGTAGATTTTTCTAAAAAATATGTAGTATTGTTGAAAGTATCTATTGGCATCAATTATTTGTTTCTATATATGTCCAGGCTACTGCTTGTAATAATTTAAGCTTAGTTATGGATAGAGACGTGAACGATAAGTCTAAAGTAGATGTCATCGATGTGGATGACAAGCTTGTAGCAGTTGAAGAAAGACTTGTGACGTTAAGAATGAAAAAAACGATCGTAGATCTGATAGATAAAGAAAGATCTAAATTCTCAACACCGAGAAGCTCATGGATAACTCAAGCTGTGGTCGAAAAATTGGAAAAACTTGGCTATGAAATAAAATGACGAAGATGTAAAACAAAAACTGAGTTAAGGCGCGAACCCCTGACAGGAAAAACACGCCATCACTTCAACAACAGCGGAAAATACTTGTTCCAGTAAAGCTTAGCTGCCCAGATAGGCAATGATGCAGCAATATTGATAACCAGGATCCATTATGGCTTAGTGTTTGTGGTAAGCAAGTAGAGAGTGAGAGCGGACTCTGGATCTACAATTCGCTGGATCAATGGAAAAGGCAATTACCTAATTTTACTCTATATAAAATTAGAAAGAGCATATCATCTTTAGAAAAGATAGGTCTTTTAGTATCCAAAAAAGTAAATGCTTCAAAACGAGATCACACGAAATGGTACACTATTGATTTTAATAAACTGGATTCCATAGTTGGCACAATCCAGCAGGAATCAGAGCAAAATAAAAAATTTTACTCAAAATCAACTAATCTATAATAGTAAACAAAAAAATAACTATGCAAATAATTCTTCTTATAAGGGAAAAACGCTGAAATACGAAGAAAATCATTTAGAAGAAGCAAATCCAAATTTAGAAAAATTTTTTGTTAATACAAATTCGAAACAAAGACATTTTTTTACTTTACCAGTAATAACGTCAACAATTAGTGATAAAGAAACGTCCATCATACAAGAAATGGTTTCAACATGGAATGATATTTTTGCGTATTCCCTAAAACCAATTAAAGAATACGCGAACCAAAAAAATTCGACTAAGCTAATAAAAATTTTAGCGAAGTTTTTTGAGGGATCGCTAGAAAGATGGAAAGACTACGCTCTTAAAGTCAACAGCAGCAAGTTCCTTATGGGGGAAAAAGAAACCAAGAACAGTTTTAAAGCAGTTTTCGCTTGGCTAATCAAAGAAGAGACTGTTGAAGCAATTTTAGCTGGTGAGTATGGGGTAGGAGATAGAATTATCGATGAAGACAACCTTGTCCAGAATATCGAAACACAAGAGCAAGAAATAATAGAAAAGGTGAATAAAAAATTTACAGAGGCGGTTTCTGCCAATATTGATAAAAATAGAGAAGAAAAAGAATTCTGGAAGCTTTTAGAGAGCAAAAATGACGATAATTATGGTGTAAAGCAACGAATGCGAGAATGGGGAATATACACTGCAAGCAGCTTACTCTATGGAGGTCCACAGTATAAATTCTTAAAAAACACTCTATTTGAGATGTTCTTAACAAAAAAGCTTTATAATACTGAAAAGTTTGAAATTCAGAAAAAAGGTAGAGATTCATTAACTTCTTTT
>JARBAK010000001.1:0-785721 GCA_034472185.1 Candidatus Midichloriaceae bacterium IBS | reverse complement strand
AGATCGAAGATGGAAGATACAATAAGCTGGATATTTTGGTAAAGCTCAGCAACAGCGAGCTGGTGTTGATCGAAGTGCAGGTAAATACTCAGTATGATTTAAATAGCGAATATTTAGCAGCTCTAGAGTATTTTGGTAAGCATCCAAGTCTTGAAGATTATTACAACATTAGCGAAAAATTCTCGGATATTCCACGACGTATTTCAACACTCAACCAAAAGCTTAGTGTTCTCCATGAGCTATTTGATATGCTAAGCAGCCAACTGCAACATCGCCATTCAAATATACTCGAAAGTATTATTATATTGATCATTATCAAAATTATAATTATGCTCGAAAGCATTAACTATTATCTTAGTTATTGTTGAAATTGATAATTAATTTGATCACTTATATAAAATAACCTTATGTAGATAGTACTTTATGGCAAATAAATTTGGCAATTACTTAAATGAAGAATTAAAAAAACTTCAAGAAGCTGGACTCTACAAACAAGAACGTATTATTACAACTCCTCAAGGTGCAATAATAAAAACCTCTAATGATATAGAAGTAATTAATATGTGTGCCAATAATTACTTGGGGTTATCTAACAATCAGGATGTTGCTGCTGCTGCAAAAAAAGCATTAGATAAATATGGATTTGGTTTGTCATCTGTACGTTTTATATGCGGCACACAAGACATCCATAAAGAATTAGAAAAACGTCTGAGCCAATTTTTGGGAATGGAAGATACCATACTTTACTCGTCATGTTTTGATGCCAATGGTGGGTTATTTGAAGCGTTACTTGCCCCAGAAGATGCAGTGATCAGCGATAGTTTAAATCATGCTAGTATCATTGATGGTGTGCGCTTATGCAAAGCACAAAGATTTTGTTATAACACCAATGATATGTCAGATTTAGATCTTAAACTTAAAGAAGCCAAAAACTGTCGTTATAAAATGATTGTTACTGATGGTGTATTTTCCATGGATGGCACTATTGCTAACTTACCTGTCATTTGTGAGCTAGCTGCTCAGTACAACGCGCTGGTAACAGTCGATGATTCACATGCGGTTGGTTTTATGGGTGAAAATGGTCGCGGCACACATGAATACAACAACGTTATGGGCAAAGTTGACATCATAACCGGAACACTAGGTAAAGCTTTAGGCGGCGCATCTGGTGGTTATACTAGTGGGAAAAAAGAAGTGATTGACTGGCTAAGACAAAAATCACGACCATATCTATTTTCAAATACTCTGGCGCCAGTGATTGCTGCCACCTCCATTAAAGTTCTCGATTTACTTGAGAGCAGTTCTGCATTACGAAAAAAATTGAAAGATAATGCTACTTATTTTAGAAAGGGATTACAGGAGCTTGGATTCAATATTATTCCAGGAGAACATCCAATTATTCCTGTAATGCTAGGTGATGCAAAACTTGCAAAAACCATGGCCGATAAATTACTCACCGAAGGTATTTATGTGATCGGATTTTCTTACCCAGTAGTACCAAAAGACAAAGCTCGAATTCGTACGCAAGTCTCTGCTGCACACGAAAAAACGCAGCTAGATAAGGCTCTACTTGCTTTTGCAAAGGTTGGAAAGGCTTTAGAAATCATTAACTAAATTTTGGGGAAAAAAATGAAATCACTAGCAAAACTAAAAAAAGAACTGGGTTTATGGATGCAAGATGTGCAAGTACCAGAAATCGGACCCAATGATGTTTTAATTAAAATTAAAAAAACCGCAATCTGTGGCACTGACGTTCATATATATAATTGGGATGAATGGTCACAAAAAACTATTAAAGTACCAATGATTATTGGACACGAATTTGTTGGTGAAATTGCTGACATGGGCAAAGGAGTAACTAATTTTAAACTAGGAGATCGCGTTTCCGGTGAAGGACATATTGCTTGTGGTTCTTGCCGCAACTGCAAAGCTGGCCGCAGACATTTATGTCGCAAAAATATTGGCGTAGGTGTTACTCGCCAGGGATGTTTTGCTGAATATTTATCCATACCAGCAGTAAATGCTTATCCAATTCCTCCAGAAATTAATGACGATCTTGCCTCAATTTTCGATCCGTTCGGTAATGCTACACACGTTGCTCTGTCTTTTGACCTAGTTGGTGAAGATATATTAATTACTGGAGCCGGACCGATCGGTTTGATGTCTGCTGTTATCGCTCGTCATGTCGGTGCACGCCATATTGTTATTACTGACGTAAATGATTATCGACTCGAGTTGGCACAAAAAATGGGCTTCAATCAAGTTATCAATATTAAACATACATCCGTAGAAAAAGTCATGAAAGACCTGAATATGCAGGAAGGTTTCGGTGTTGGTTTCGAAATGTCTGGTAACAGCCAAGCTTTTAATACAATGCTAGAATATATGAATCACGCAGGCAAAATTGCATTACTTGGTTTTCTACCACAATCAACAATAATCGATTGGAATAAAATTATTATGAAGGGCTTATTGATCAAGGGTATTTATGGCCGCGAAATGTTTGAGACCTGGTATAAAATGGTTGCTATGCTGCAAAGTGGCTTAAACATTGATCTAATGATAACCCATCACTTTGCCGCTCGTGATTTTATCAAAGGGTTCGAAATAATGCGCTCTGGCAACAGCGGTAAAGTGATTTTGGACTGGGAAGGGTAATGTCATATGGTTTAGCCCTTTCGCTACCCACAAATATAGTGAATAGAAAATAAAAAACTCAAAGAGCCAAATATCCTGATAGCCTAGCCTGAGCTGAGCGTTTTTTGCGGAGCATAGGATTGGGAGTAATGTATAAGTTAAAGAACTTGAATGATATTTTTATGATTGTTTTGCCCTTTCTGCTGATGCTGCCGCTAAAGCTCTGTGCTTCTTCGATCCCGTTTGACACCAGTTTACCCTGAGTCTGCGCCACAAATCTTGGGCAGTTAGCGCCCATAATGTTATGTATTTCTATCTCCGCATATAAAGAGCTATCCAAGTATAGCTCTTTATATGCCGTCTTTGGTTAGATCCTGAAATCAAGTTATATACTTACAATATATACCCACCATAACTACTTCTTTATGCTAAAATACAGAGCCTTAATATATCACCAAAAACAATCAATGGTTGACCTCGGCTGAGGCTTTAAGCTTGCTGAGGTCTTGAGCTTTTTTGATATTTATGCTATATAGAGTTGGTATAAGGACTATGATGGACTTAGGATGATGCCTGCAAAAACTGAAAAACAGACTCACTATATGATGAATTTTGACACTTACGAAGCTATCAAGCAACTTTGCTCTGTTGGCATTAAGGAAGAGCAAGCTGCAAAAATAGTGAACACTATTTCTAACGCCAGAGAATATGATTTCTCTAGGCTTGCTACTAAAGAGCAAGTTGCAGCACTCACAAAGGATATGGAGAAGTTTGCTACTAAAGAGCAAGTTGCAGCACTCACAAAGGATATGGAGAAGTTTGCTACTCGGGAGCAACTCCTCGAAGCGGAAAATAAATTAAAAGAGGAGATTTTTAGCCAAACGTCTCAATTAAAAGACGAGATTTCCAAAAGCAAGAACGAGACTTTGAGGTGGGTAATAGGTCTTTTCGTCACTTTGCTCATAGCAATGTTTGCAAACAACTATTTCCATTAATCTACTTTTGCTTCTTGCCTTCTCAGTAAAGGCAGGCACTTGGTTATGCCCTATTTCCCTATGATTACGGGGTTTTAGTTGGCAACGTATTAGGGGTGATTTTAATCATGTTTCTGGAGATGCAGATAATGAGTTGATGAACGATTCAACAAGTGAATTGTGTTGTGTAAATATTGATTTATCAAATCCCCTATAGGAGGTCAGATATTTTTTTTGATAAAATTGGAAACAATTTGACTCATTTTATCGCATTTTCAATATTCTGAGCTCTCTCCCCACTCGAAACAAGGGAGAGAGAACCCAGATGTATTAAGTGAAAATAGAGATGTAAGTCATTAAGGCTGATCTTCCCTTGTCCGCTTCTTTCCCAATGCCCACTTTTTACGAGACTTCCCATATCATACTAAGCTAAATATCGTCTTGCAGGTTCTCATCATAATAAACTTCTTGCGCCAATGCTACTCCGCTTCCACCAATAGCAACTGCCTCTACTAAACCACCCATCATTTGTGCATAAGAACCGCTTAGCAAAGTCGCCATACTAGCCCAAAATGAAGTCGCGCTGCAACTATTCCAACGACATTAGCAATGCACCCTGCTCCCATAGCCACACTGCCCTTCCAATAGTTGCACCCGCTAATACCACTTCCATTATTGATGGCTTAGTGGAGGATAGTTGTAAAAGTAACAAAGTGAGATGATGCAGGAAATACTAGTAGGATGAAAAAAGAACTTCAAAAACACATTTTGGCACGAAATTTTACAACTTCACCCCAATCTCTTGTAGGAGATCAGATTTTTTTGAACAGTATCGAAACAGAACTCCGCACCTCCGATATAGCTTCAGGAATTGTTATCTCTTGTATCGCCCACATATATCACCATTCCTCTTCACAATTTGGTGTACTAAAACCTAGTGTCTTGCAAACGATCGTTTAATTGACATGAGACTAGAATACGTCAGAGTGTCTAAAGCTGATAGCGGTCAAGCTTTAAATTTACAAATCGATGCCCTCTTAACAGCTGCATCTAAAAGACAAATGTTTATCAGGATAAAGCATCAATACAAAACAAAGGCGCGCCCAGGGTTGTGGGCTTTACGCAAAGATGATACTTTTTATTGTATGGAAACTTGACTGCTTAGAGCGTAATCTGCAGCATTTATCAATATTTGTTCAAGATCTCGCGGATCGCGCTATTAGCTTAAAAGTATTGAGCAGTAAATGCACAAATGTCGATACCGCAACAACTGATTCTTAAAATTTTACTAGCTCTTCCCTACTTAATTCTTTTGGCATCAATCCTTTCTGCAACAGTACAGCCTCTTTATTGCTACCCATCTTTAACAGTAACTCTCGCTCTCTGCTCTTTATGGCTGGAGCGGTGAGGATTTCTTTTTCAGATTAGGTATCTTTTCATTTAAATCAATTTTTTCAATACTCTTTCTTAATTTATCAGCAAATCCTTTAGCAAAAAGTAAGTTTGTGTGCGCACCATTCGAAATAAAAAATGCTGTTGCGGATCGTGCATTATCTTGAAGTTTTTTCAAAATCACATTAGCTGCTGCTTCCCTTTTCTTATTATTTTCCTTTGTCAAACGCTCCTTCTCTTGTTTAAAAAAATCATAGCTAGAAATATCCCAATATAATGGGACCTTTAGGGTGTGGTGCCACTGTGGGCGCTTTACTTTTACTTTTACATCAGAATCTTGAACTTCTTTTAAAACTCCCTGAAGACCGTCAGTATCAATGCTATTAGAGCATTTATTTATAATGTCCTTGTTTTTTTAACAATTCTGGATCTCTTGTACAAAAATTAATCGTTTCACCAGCTGATTTATCTCCGTCTGCTTTAAGCAAATCTGGATTGTCCTTGATGTATTCATCAAAATCATTTTGCAGCGTCTCTTTTGTTTCTGCAACATTTATTAACTTTGATAATATAATCCAAGATAATCGGAAAGAATTATCATCCAATCCAGATACTGCGGTATCGAGGAATTCATCTAAGATGTTTTGAATAGATGTTGTTTCTATTTTTGTTCGAAAATTTTCTATATGTTGGGAAAAAAGCTCTTTAGTGATTTCTTGTTTTTTAAAAGTTAAATTATTAAAGCCTTTATTGTCAAACGCTTTTAACATCTCTTCGCTTTTGACGACCATTCTGTTTAAATACAGATTAAAATAATCCATTTGATTTTCGGAGATACAAGTTAGAAGCAATGCAAAAAAAGATGCTGTATCGGTACAACTGCCGTCACCACGAATCTTCAAAAATCCATCAATATACGTGTCTATCTTATCTAATTGAGATTCTATTTTTATTAACGAATTTTCATTAATTATATCTTTTTTAGAGGATGAATATCTATGCATAATCCCTACATTATTATCTGTAGACACTACGTTCCCTTCTTCATCGCTAACTGCTCCAAATAATTTTTCAAAATATTAGGTTGAGCTGGGAAGACCCGTCGGATTTATATCCCCCGCAATAAAATCTTTTAATCGTTTAACTCCTATCCCCTCAGCTAATGAGGGCTCTTTTTCTATTTGGGATATCAAATCATCCATAGTGTTTATTTCAATTGAATCAAAGCCATTAATAGTATTCTTATGATTTTCATTTAATAAAACATGATAAGTAATCGCACAGCACTGATTTTTAGGATTAGCACACATAGTATAAAAATAATGAGTGATGTCAGGGCCCAATGGTTTAATTTCTGGGACCGCATAAGAAAACATAATACCCTCCCCTTTGGCATTGGTGTGTGTACAAAAATTTACTAATACAAATTTTTTAAAACCTTGCCCATCTATTGCCCAAGATACATATACCTTGTCTATCTGATTAAAACCCCCCACTGCATTGCTTGCGGTTGGCTGTAACCAAGAATGTGGCCTAAAAAGCCTTTCAACATTTTCTGGCCAAGGATTAGTTTGAAAAACAACGAAACGTTCAATTTGGTTTACATTATATCCTATAAATATGTTTTTCACATCAGTATTCCCAATAGAATCCGTACTCTGTATCTTTGGTAATTTTACAGCCACAGGAAACTGCAGAGAGGAAACATCATTGATACTCTCATCAGGATTATATGGAAAAACAAGGGGTACTATTACAGGTAGGCGTACTTCTTGATATGGACGATTCTCCACCGACAGTATACCTGCTGCTGAATCTTCAAGATAGGAATACCTGGTATATGGCGAGGTTCCCATGGCTTCAGCCATTGGTGTCTCAATGATTTCTTTTTCTAGGTGAATATCATCGTGTGCTGAAGGGTTAAAAAAAAACCCATTATACAATGGATCGGGAGGAGGATTCTGTGTCGGCGGTACATTAGTAATAGCAAGCGTTTCAGCTTTCTTCGAACTCAACGAGCTTTTACTTGTTAAAAATTTATTTATTAAAAAGAAACTGTTTGCAACAAAAGTTACATCTGATACCCTTCTGCTCCAATAAACATAGTGTTTTCTAGATTCCTCGGGCAATAGCTCAAAGAACTTAAAAAGAATAATATCCCAAAATTTTGGAATAGTAATATCAATAAATGCTGGAATGGCCCAGGCTAGAGCAGCTTTTGCGCTGTACCAATAAATATTCATGGCGACAGGGGCAATTTTGGGCGCATAATCAATAATATTATAAACTGTACTCTTGAATGGTTCCTCTTTGAAAAAGCTATACTGTCCTCGCGCATTGCCATCATATATAGCATTGGCAAAATGCTTAACATCCTCAACTCGCCAATTTAAAACTGAATAACGCGTCATAAGGTGTTCGTCATATGATGCTTCATAGCTCTCTATATAGCTTCTATCTATATAGAAAAGTTCGCTATTATCTTTGATCAAATTCATTATCAGAACTGCAGTAGGAACGTTTTTCGATTTCCAAACCCATTCTCTAAAAGCCCATTCCTTGGTTGATACTTTCCTTAGCAAAAGATCATAGTAGGTCCTCCTATTGATAGCGAAATGATATGATCCTAGAGCTTTTATTTCTTCTAAAACTTGTCTAAGCGTTTCAAGGGGACTGCGTAAATCAATGTCGCTATTTTCATAGCGACCGAAATCTTTTATACAATTAAACGAAATAGGAATAATAGTTCCATTACTAGACTTATATGACTTTGTTACACATAGTTCTGCAAATTTTTCACTAATATATATATTGAGCGCATATTTAGACACAAAGGAACAAGCGACCATTTTATTGTCAACTCTATATTCTTTTGGTTTTTCAAGAAATTTTGATTTTGTGTACTGCTCACTTCTATATATTGATATCAAATTTAAAGAATCTAAAATCTTCCAAACCTTCTTCAGTGTTCCTTTGTCAATAGCGCTAATATTAGTAATATCAAACGCATTTGTATTTGTGGTATCTTCACTGCTTTCACCGCTTGTTTTGTTGTATCCCCCTTCTGTCTTGTTTGAACTTTCATCAGGTATCGTTTGGTTAAATTCAGGCGCTGAATAGTTCTGCTCTTGTTTGTATCCCCCTTCTGTCTTGTTTGAACTTTCATCAGGTGTTGTTTGGTTAAATTCAGGCGCTGAATAGTTCTGCTCTTGTTTGTATCCCCCTTCTGTCTTGTTTGAACTTTCATCAGGTGTTGTTTGGTTAAATTCAGGCGCTGAATAGTTCTGCTCTTGTTTGTATCCCCCTTCTGTCTTGTTTGAACTTTCATCAGGTGTTGTTTGGTTAAATTCAGGCGCTGAATAGTTCTGCTCTTGTTTGTATCCCCCTTCTGTCTTGTTTGAACTTTCATCATGACCATTTAGGTCATCCATAGCTTTATTTAATAAAAGAAAAATTTTCTCCCCTAATAATGTGTCATTTTTATCTGGGTGAAATAATAGAGCCACTTTTCTATGTGCTTGCTTCCTCTCTTCCTTTGTTAGCGAATTAAAAGCTCTGTTGTTATTAGTTTGACATGCTATCTTCTCGGCTATCCAGTTCGCGTATAAATTATAAGATGATTCAATTTGTTCTTTTTTAGATCTATCTTGACTGTTTTCTTTAAGGGCTTTTGATAACGCTAAATCTACCGCATCAACTACTGTTTTATAGGATGGATATTTATCCATTTGATAATAATCATAGAATTCCCGCTCAGTAATATTTCGCTCTGTGTGTATTATCTTAATAGTCTCTGGTATCTTTGTATTGCTGATAACAATATCTTGATCGCGCCTTATAAGCTCTCTCATGTGCCGGTCAAATCCCGACCTATTACTATTCTTAATATTACTAAGGCTAATCTTCAGTTTGACTCCTATGTATCCCCCTGCACCTCTTTTTCTATCATACTGCGCTCCAGCCTCTAAACTTGCACTATCTAATATCCCAAAGACGCGCCCAGCAGGCTTCATATAATCATATGTAAAGCAAATCTTAGGACCAGCAATTGTCTTAGCATTGCTCGCACTAAAATAATATCCCCCTATGAAGCCTGTTAATCTCTCTGTAATCCCATAACCAATTTGTGCATCTACTCCAGAAAGAGCTTTTTCTTGGTTTTGCGTAATAGCAGTCTTTGTTTCTACCGATGCTGTTGGTATGTTAATCTTTTTTGATGTTTCATTAGTATTAAATACTGAGATAGGCTTTTTTGACTTTCCTATTGGTTGATAAGCATTTCCACCAATAAACAATTTACCCCGCCAATATTCGAAACCACTTGCTAACTGATTGAAGTAATTACCTGAAATAGATTTTTTTCTATCAAAAGCGCCATAAACACCAATTATCTGCTCGCTATCTGGATATAATTTTCTATGACCAAAATGCACATTTCCTTCAAACGAACCGCCACTTCGATCAAATATTCTCAGATCAGTAAATAATAGTCGATTTTCTGACTGTAACGTCGGGATAAACAGATCATAGATCCCTGCAGCTGACGAATTTGAATTTGAATATTTTAAAGACTTAATTCCGCCAATTTCAAAATATGGCTGGTATTTATTTGACTGAGAAAAAACTTTATTTGGACCAATGAAAAGCGCTATAGGAATCAATATTATCATTCCCGCATAATATTTTAGAGCGCTTTGCAATGGCTCTTTACAGTAGTTACTGCCATCCATATTCAAGCCCTATATAATAACAGTTAGGCAAAATAAAGGTAGATGAACCCACGCTTATTCAGTTTCGTAACAGATTTTTTTTATTTGTCTATAGAAACATCTAAAAATTCACGTCCAAAGGGTTGGCGCTTAAAAAATGGCGGAGAGAGAGGGATTCGAACCCTCGATACAGTTACCCGTATACTTCCTTAGCAGGGAAGCGCCTTCGACCACTCGGCCATCTCTCCATGATCAAAACCAATACACTAACAGATACTCAAATTTACCAGTTATGCAATCACAAATATCCTATATAATTCGCTAAATATTTTAAGCTTCTTTCTCTATACAGCTAGAATGCAACGTATCGTGCTCCTTAATTTTTCGCAGAATAAATTGCAACGCAATTTTTCTGGTTATTTACAAGTAAAAGCCTTTCTTCATCCATCAACCAAAATAACATTCCAGGCATAATTTCTATAAATTTCCACTCATTGTTTACAAATAGAGCCACGTTCCCCTGATGACCAATCCAAACTCCTTTAGGAGTAGAATTTTTCTGTATCAAGTAAAGATCTCCCTCCACGGGATCGTTAGGAGGATCAACATAATTTCTAGATTTCAAGGCATGATTGAACAATAATTTATCAATAACATTAAAATTTTCATTTATAGCAACTTCTTTTTGCGCTTGATACTGGCTGAGAAACGTAAGTGTTACATTTTGTGTAAAATCCATATTATATACAAATAGTTAGCTTTAGTTGAAATATGTCTTTTTCAAGACTATTGACTCGTATGTTGAACGCATTATTACACCCCCTCTATATTTTATGGAAGTCGCTATTACCTAAAATGACCATAAAACCAATGACTAAATTGTTTTGTTGACTTACTCATCTTTATATAATACAGAAATATGGTTGTATGCTGGGTTCTTTGCTCAGTTTATTATCGGCTAATATATACAAGCCGTTTAGACGTTAGATGAGAGGAAAACAGTGGATAGCAATAATGAAATACAAGAGAGTGGGTTCGCTATTATAGAGGGTGGAACAAAGCAATATTTTGTGAAACCAGGGGATATTATCAGAATTGAAAAAATTGAGGCTCCTATTGGCAGCACAATAACTTTTCCTGACTTGTTATCTATGAGTTTAGCGCAAGAAGTTAGCCGCTCTGAGTATAGTACTCCACTTAAAGCAGTCGGAACCATTTTAAACCACGAAAAAACCCCTAAAATTATAGTTTTCAAGAAAAAGCGTCGCCATAATTACCGTCGGAAGCAAGGGCATAGGCAGAATATGACTGTTTTAAAAATAGAGAAAATTATAGGATCCCACTAAAGTGAAATAAAGCATGTTGGTAGTAGTAATGCTAACTACCATTTAGAAGTTGTAATTATTTGGTAAAGTTTGTAAGATGGCAACGAAAAAAGCTGGAGGAAGTTCCAGAAACGGGCGTGATTCCATAGGAAGACGCTTAGGTGTAAAGAGGTTCGGAAGCGAGGCGGTGAATCCAGGTACAATAATTGTGAGACAACGTGGAACAAAGTACCACGCTGGAGAAAATGTTGGAATCGGCAGGGATCATACCTTGTTTGCATTAATAGCTGGACGTGTAGCGTTTAGAAAAAGAGCTAAGGATAAGATGTTCGTTACAGTCCAGGGTATTTGATATAAAGTAAAATCATATTACGCACACCATAACAGTAAAAGATTGAGAAGGTAGAGTTTGCGTGTATGCTTTTTATATCTATAAGTAATAACGAAAAAGTAACCGGTTTGTATAGCTTGTGATACGACAGGTGATATTGTTCATTCAATTCGTGAATTTTAGAAGTGGCAAACTTAGGAAATATAGAGCTTTTGCAAGTTATTGAAACTGTAGCCCGAGAAAAGGCAATGCCTAAAGAAACAGTATTTGTGGCTTTAGAAAAAACAGTAAAAGCAGCAGCAAGTCGTAAATATGGCTGTGATCAAGCTTTGAAAGCAAAAATAGACCGAGGGACAGGGGAGATTAAGCTCTATAAAGAGATGTTGGTCGTTGCAGAGGATTTTGATGTAACGGATACACATCTTTCCACGCCTGAAGAGGTTGATCCCTCCAATTCAGTCAATTTACATCAAAGAGAACAAACGGAGGATGTAGACAGGGTATTAATACGCCTCTCAGAGGCTAAGCTAAAAGAACCTACTGCAGAAGTGGGAGATTTGCTTTATGAGCCATTACCACCATTGGAGCTTACTAGATTATCTGCACAAACAGCTAAGCAGACTATCGTTTCTCAGGTACGAGAAATAGAAAAAACTCTACAGTATGAAGAGTATAAGGACCGCGTAGGAGAACTTGTACAGGGAGTGGTGGATAAAGTCGAGTTTGGAAACCTCATTGTAAAGATACGTAATGCTGAAGCAATTCTCAGACGAGATCAATTATTACAATCAGATCATTATAGGCAAGGTGATAGAGTAAGAGCGTGCCTAAAGGAACTTAATCCAAATGCTAAGGGACCGCAGCTTATATTGTCTCGTACTGACGAAGGATTTTTGGCAGAGTTATTGCGCCAAGAAGTACCAGAAATTTATGATCGGATCATAGAGATTAAAGGCATTGCTAGAGATCCGGGATCTCGCGCAAAAGTTGCTGTTTTCTCTGAGGATGCCGCCATAGACCCCATAGGAGCATGCATAGGTGTACGAGGAGTGCGCATTCAATCTGTCATTAGTGAGCTTAATGGCGAAAAGATCGATATACTCCAATGGTCAAGTGATTTGGCAACATTTATAATGGGAGCACTAGCACCAATTAATGTGATAAAAATCGTTATAGATGAGGAAAATAATAGAGTAGAAGTTATCGTAGCAGCAGAAGATCTTAGCATGGTAATCGGACGTAGAGGGCAGAATGTTAGGCTTACTTCTACATTAGTAGGCTGGAATATCACTGTATTGACTGAAGAAGAAGAAATAAGCAGAAGGCAGGAAGATTTCCAGGGTATCATAAAGAAGTTTGTACAAACTTTGGATATTGAAGAGATCCTAGCGCAATTGCTTGTCACAGAAGGATATACCTCTATTAATGCGTTAGCTAATGCTTCTAAAATTGATCTAGCAGCAATACAGGGATTGGATGAGGAGATTGCAGATGAATTAATAACGAGAGCTCGCGATTACGAATCCTCAACACACATGGCCGTAGATAAAACTGTTAATGGTCCCGTAGGAAGCTTTGTAAGCAAAGATATTATGCGTGCCTTACGTTCTTGTGGAATAAAAAATATTCGGGATCTAGCAGAATTATCTAGAGACGAATTGAGTGATATTCTCATAAACTATGATAAAAATTTGAATCTTAATACTAAAGATCTCGATAGATTTATTATGGATGCTAGACATCGTGTGGGAATTGCAAAATAATGAAGTGACAGTCTAGACAAATTTAAGGAATAGAGCAAATATGGTGCTGAGACCTAAATGAGCGAAAATCAAGATAAAAAAAGTACACAAAATACGCGCAAAGTACTCGGCATAGGTAAAAGTGCCATTAATGCTGCAAAGTTAGAAGCAAAAATAAACGAAAGCATTCGTGGTTATAGCCCTACTTCTGTAGTATCAAGGATGCAAAATGAACCTGCCTCATCATATAGAGCTCACAGCACTGTTAGCAGGGCGTCTGCGGTTGTGATCACTAAAACTAAAACTGGTGCGTTAAGCTCTCATGTGGGTAGCACTTCTGCGCATATGGCGCTAACAGAAAAAGAAAAAGATCGTCGCTTATACGCACTACAGATGGCTGAGTTGCACCGTAGTAGTACAAAAATTTCGGATAAAAATATAAAAGCAAGTGAACAGTCAGCGGGTGTTTTTCAGGAAGCAAATGAGCTAAGTCATAGTCTCCCTAAAGAAATTTCACAGGAAGAACCTAACCTACATTATGCTAGAGATATCGCTTCTTTACCAAATAATAAAAAAGTAAATAAAGTCGTCGCAGAACTATCTGAATTAACTCCCAAAATACAACCAGCTTCTGCTGATCAAAGTGGAATAACGATTAATGACGAAGCACAAAATTCGAAACGACATCGTAAAGTAGATACGATTCAAAAGAGTAAAAAAGTAGCTTTGAATATATATGATTCCGCAAAATTAGAAACTTCTCATCCTAAAGAAATAAAAAGAAACAAGAATAAACCTTCAATAAAACAAGGAAGATTCTTTGGGGAATATGAAAATCATAATATACCTTTAGATAGAGAGGATGATTTTAGCGCTTCAAGGAATACTCGTAGTAGATTCCATACTTTTAGACATCATTCCTCTAAAAAACAAAGAAACGATGCATTTAGACAAGTAAAGAAGCTATGTAAAGAGGTAATAATACCAGATTATATTACCGTATGCGAATTGGCTTCTAGGATGTCAGAGAAGGCAGCAAAAGTAGTTGAAATGCTATTGAATTTAGGAGTTCAAGCAACAATAAACCAAACCCTTGACTCTGAACTTGCAGAACTCATTACTAGCGAATTTGGACACAAGGTCAAACGTGTAACAACAGAAGATATAATCAATGATATTTTGACAAAAGATATTCTTGCTAAAAAACAACAAGAACTCGTGCAACATAGAGCGCCTGTGGTAGTGGTAATGGGGCATGTTGATCACGGTAAAACTTCACTTTTAGACGCTTTAAGGTCTACTGATGTTGTAGCTAAAGAATCGGGCGGTATAACTCAACATATAGGTGCTTATAAGGTAGCACTTCCAAGTAATAAGTGTATCACCTTCCTTGATACTCCAGGGCATGAAGCGTTTACTGCGATGCGTATGCGCGGAGCCCAAGTAACAGATATAGTGGTGCTAATTATTGCAGCTGACGATGGTGTAAAGGCACAAACAATTGAAGCAATTAATCATGCTAAAGCTGCTAGCGTGCCGATTATTGTAGCTATAAACAAAATTGATAAATCTAACTCTGATGTCGCTGCAATTAAAAATGCTCTGTTATCTAACAATTTAGTACCAGAAGAGTTTGGAGGAGATGTCATGGTTATTGAGATATCTGCAAAAACCGGTAAGGGACTGGACAAATTGGAAGAATCTATTTTGATGCACGCAGAATTATTGAATTTGCAAGCAAATTACGCAGGCGGTGCTACCGGTAGAGTATTAGAATCAAGGCTTGATAAAGGAAAAGGTGCCGTAGTAACCTTTTTAGTACAATCTGGTTCATTAAAAAGTGGAGATTTGGTAGTTGCAGGCACCGCTTCAGGCAGAATACGTTCTCTAATAGATGATAAGGGCCTTGTTATTACGGAAGCGGTGCCATCAACCCCTGTTGAAATATTTGGTCTAGACCATTTGCCTGTGGTAGGAGATAAATTTGTTGTTTTAAACGAAGAAAGAGCAGCTAAAGAACTGATAAATATCAGAAACGCTCAAGAAAAAGAACGAAAGCTTTCAATCAACTGCCCTATTAAGATGGGAGATAAAATATTCGATAAGATAAAGATTAAGGGAAAAGAGCTCCCACTTGTTATTAAAACAGATGTGCTAGGTTCTGTAGAAGCAATATTACAAATCATTAGCAAGTACTCAAGTAAAGAAGTAAGCTTGAAAGTTATTCATTCTGGTGTCGGCAGTATAAATGAATCAGATGTAACATTGGCTTTAGCCTCTAGTGCTTTAGTACTTGGATTTAATGTGCGTGCTAATACCAATGCCAAAGCTATGATAAAAAATGGACGAATCGATGTACGTTATTATTCTGTAATCTATGATTTAGCCGAAGATGTCAAAACCGCTTTAACAGGTTTATTAAGTCCTATATCTAAAGAAAAATTTCTTGGATATGCAGAAGTCAGAAAAATATTCAATTTGTCTGGTATTGGAAAAGTATGTGGATGTTTTGTTACAGAAGGTTTTGTAAAAAGAGCAGCTAATGCTAGGTTGCTGAGAGATGGGATAGTACTACATGAGGGCAAATTGAAATCCTTGAGACGTCAAAAAGAAGACGTCAAAGAAGCACGCGAGGGCTTTGAGTGTGGACTTACTTTCGAGAAATACACCGATATAAAAGAAGGAGATATCGTAGAAGTTTATGAAGTAGTTGAGGAGAAAAGAACTCAGCTTTAGAGAACTTGCACGCGTTGTTAGTATAAGCAAAGAAGTTTTTTATATAGGATAAGCTACTAACTTCAGAACCATTATCAATGTGAAGAGGGCCTTGCGTAGCACGTATAGAGCCACCAGCTGAGAGCTTTGCTGTAGTCTCTAGCCATAGCATAGAAACACATCCAGCAGAGTGTAAAAAATGTCAGAAAATCTGAATCACTCGTTATGTGTTGATCCTCCCTTCATATATGTGCTGTAAAACTTCGCATACTCACCATTTAGAGTCATAAGTTCATAGTGCATACCACGTTCAATAACCTTACCTTCCGAAATAAAATATATAATATCAGCATTTTCTATAGTCGACATCCTATGTGCTATTACTATTGTAGTCCTCCCCTCTCGAAGATATTCCATTGCCTGCTGAACCTTATACTCAGACACACTATCTAAAGCGCTTGTTGCTTCATCAAGCAATAAAATTGGAGCATTCCTAAGTATCGCACGAGCTATAGCTATACGTTGCTTCTGCCCTCCAGATAATTTGACACCATTGGGACCAATCCTAGTATCATAGCCATTCTCTAATGCTCCGATAAAATCATGCGCCATTGCCGCTTCTGCAGCCTTAATAACATCATCCATACTCGCATCTAATCTACCATATCTAATATTCTCAGCAATGGTATCATCAAATAATGAGACTTCTTGACTGACAATAGCCATAGAATTGCGTAAAGATTCAAGCTTTATAGAAGAAATATCATATCCATCTATTGCAATATAGCCAGCACACGGATTGTATAACCTTTGTAATAAGGCAAGTATTGTACTTTTGCCAACCCCAGAACTACCAACAAGTGCTACCGTATTATTATGCGGTATTTCAATACAAAGATTATCTAAAATTACTTGTCCCCCTATATATGAAAAAGAGACGTTGTGCATAACTATATCGTGTTTTTTGAAACAAACAGCTTGAGCATCTAACTTGTCACACATAGATGCTTTTTTATCTAAGATAGAAAATAACCTATATGCAGCTACTAAACCTTCTTGTAGAATATTATTGAACTGCGATATTGCTTTGAGCGGCTTATAAGACATTAATAAAGCAGTAATAAAAGAGAAGAAAGCACCGGGAGTAGTAACGTCATCAATGACCTGAAGTCCTCCATACCATATTACACATGCTACGGCTATTCCACCGAACGTTTCCATGATTGGAGACGAAGCAGCTTCAACAGAAGCTATTTTTTTATATGTTCCCAAAACCCTCTCAATAACTTTACGCGCCCTAGATATTTCGTATAACTCTCTACAATACGATTTTATAATACGTATATTTTGGAATGTCTCATCTAAACGCACCGTAAAGCCTCCAAGCTCTTCTTGCATATTTTTAGCAACTTTCCTCATCTTACGTCCTAAAATAATCATAGGATAAAATGCTAATGGGAAGGTCAAGAAAGCCGTAAGTGTAAGATTGAAGCTTTGATTAAACATTACAATGATCAACCCGATTAGGGTAAGTAACTCGCATAAAATGCCAGTAGAAACCTCTGATATACATCGCTTTAATGCATTAATATCATTTGTAAATCTAGAAATAAGATTTCCCGATGGATATTGATGAAATAAATCTATATCCGACCAAACCAAATGCTTATAAAGATCCATTTGCACATTTGAGGCAATTTTCTGCCCTACAACTTTCATTAAAAAAGTTTCATAAAAGGAGGCAATCCCCTTTATACAAAAGTTAACGAAAACCATGGCGGGAATTACCAATAGCATCGCACGATTCTTCTCAAAGAAAATATTATCAAGAACTGGCTGCATTAACCATGCGCTTATAGCTGTAGTAGAAGATATTACAAACATACAAGCACACGCAATCGCAAGCTTACTCCTTTGTAACCTTACGTATCGATTAAATAATCTCTTTACAATAGAATACCTTCCCTTTCTAGAAGAAAGAATATTACTATCTTGCCTATAAGATGGCTGCATAGTCGCCACTAAGAAATTTTATATATTAAAAAGCACATTAACCATACCGAGAAAATACACCATTGAGAAGAACCATAAAACCTAAGCTCAACCACAACACTATAAAACGTGCGCAGCAGTATGAAAAAGCAAAGTTTAAATACTAACATTCAACAACGAATTGATATAACAGACATGTAATACTAATTCATCAATATCAGAAGCACCATCCCTCTCCATCACATCACTTGCTATTCTCTCCAAACCCTTATGCCTATCATGGTCTCTGTGTCGCCCATGCTCACTTCGGTCTTCAGCCAGCCTTCCATCATCATTAAAGGTCCGCTCATTATTCGCATGTTCTATAACTTCCACTCCTATCCGAATATCACCCTCTAGCTTAACGTCTATTAACGACGCTGGATAAAGAGCTTCACGTAATGCTTTAACTAGCTCTGCTCGTCCTTGATTCAAAATATAAGCAGTAGAAAACTTTTCCGTACTTAACACTACCTCGCAGATCTTTTTACACTCATCTACACTATACTTCACATTTACTTTACCAAATATACCATCCGGCTCTAGTTGAAGACATATCACTCTGTCTGACTCACTTACGGCAACATATTTAGCAAATTTACATTTAATTTGACTAACAATACCCCTGCCCCAGAAATCGCCAACCGGAAGTTCGCCCTTCCCCTGCACATGCAAACCGCCCCATGTACATCCAATATCGGCATACATAACTTGGTTTGGTGTTACATTATAGCAACGCATTTGACAGCAATCCACAACCGCATCAGTTTGTAACTCATCAACACCTTCAATAATTCCAACGGCATGAGGACTATTATACTCATTGAGAAAATGAATTTTACTGACTAGATAAGCACAACTCGCATCACTTTGCAAACTCTCTCTTATATGAGGATACATCATAGCAAGGGGCTCTATGCCACCTAAATTTTGTTCTATTCTACTATATACAACTTGATCGGCATTCACACACATATAGTGTTGTGACATTTGATATACAGGTAGAATGGCATACAGTTGCTCTGAAGACCCTATATGTTGTCCACCTCTCAGAAGTTCAAACAAAGACGCATACGATTTTTCATCATTATAGCAACTCTTATCCTTTATAGTATTAAGGTTTGAAGTAAAGGAAGCTACTTCTATATCTGTTTTTCTAGCAGCATCACTATATACTTTTTTGTGCTGCACTAATACCCCTAATGTCGCATCAAAATCATAACGAGTTCTATCGGAAATAGGTCCAATTTCCCTTGTTTGAGCTTCATCAAAAAAACATAGCTGACTAACTTTCTGTGCAGTTCCTAAATCTTCTTCATTTTGATTTGTTATAGTTGTGAAATTTTCTTGCATCTCGCTCTTATCAATTTTTTGAGCCAAAATATCAGCAAATATCAAGTTTTCCTTGGTTTTCGCACCATCACATCCGAAATCTAACAATGCCTGAGATGCAAGCTCAGCACCTACTTTTACAGAATCCATAATCAATCAACTCCATGCATACGTCTACGATAGTATAGCGCTCCTAAAATTAAGTGTGAAGTGTTAATTTAGCGCTTCACATAAAACTCTGAATACAGCAATAGGATACATTATGTCCACCTATACAACTGATCATAAAATAGTAGCAATATTTGTCTAGACCGTGCTAGCATGCAAGGGGGCTCTCTTTAGAGGAAGAGAATTTAGAATACTATAAATCTAGTTTCGCATCGTTGCGGTGAAATTATTATGAAATACTTAACACTTATTACTACAGTAACCACTCTAGCTTTGATTGCATGCCAAACAGAAAGTGAATATGTACTGCCTGGTTATATAGAGGGTGAATACCTTTATATAGCCCCAACTACCTCGGGCATTTTAAACGAATTATCCGTACAGCGTGGACAGCAAATTAGAAAAGGAGATCCATTATTCGCATTAGATGATACAGAGCTAAAGGCAAACGTTGCTTCAGCAGAAAGTGAAATTACGCAAGCACAAGCACATCTCAATGATTTACTTAAAGGGCAGCGACCTGAAAAAATCGATGTTATTCTTAAGCAGTTAGAGGCCTCTAGAGCGACTTTAAAAGACGCTACACAGGATTATGAAAGAGCTAGGGGTTTAGTAAATAAGGGATTGATTAGCCGTTCTGTATATGATGATAAAGAAACTACTTACAAGGTTGCTAAAGCTAAGACAGAAGAAATCGAAGCGCAGTTAACTTTAGCAAAACTCGGTGCAAGAGAGGATGAAATCGAAGTGGCACGAGCAGAATTAAATGCTTCTAAACAACAATTAATACGAGCTATGAAACAATTAGAAGACGCCTCTCCTAAAGCCCCTGCTGATGCTTATATCGAAAATACATTTTTCCGTAAAGATGAATTTATCCCCGCAGGCAGACCGGTTGTAAGTTTATTGCCACCATCAAATGTTAAAGTCCGTTTTTTTGTTGATCAAAATCGATTACCGCAAATCAAACGGGGTAATAAAGCAACCATTACTTATAAAGATAATGGACAGCCTATACCTGCAAAAATTAGTTTTATATCTTCACAAGCAGAATATACGCCACCCATGATTTATAGTACTAATGCCCATACCGCCCTTGTCTATATGGTAGAAGCCCTTCCAGATACGGTAAATAAATCGCTCCACCCAGGCTTACCGGTTAGCATCAGTATAAAAATTATACAATGAACCATTATGCACAATACATATGCAATTTCCGTACACCACTTAACTAAATCATTTGGTAATAAAAAAGCAGTAGATAATATCACCATTCAGGTGCCACAAGGTAAAATCTATGGATTCCTCGGGCCTAATGGCAGCGGAAAAACTACTACTATACGTTTAATATGTGGGTTACTCACCGCTGACGCAGGAGAAGGAACTTGTCTTGGATTGAATGTGCGCACTCAGTCAGAATTAATTCGTCCGCAAGTTGGGTACATGACTCAAAAATTTAGCTACTGGGAAAATCTTAGCATTAGAGAAAATATTGAATTCGTAGCGAGTATGTATAGGCTCGATCGTTTTAAACAAAGAGTAGACAGCGCCATTGAAGAACTTGGCCTAGCAGAACGACAACATCAGCTGGCAGGCACTCTCTCTGGAGGGTGGAAACAACGCCTAGCTTTAGCGTCATGCATTCTACATGAACCTAAATTATTACTATTAGATGAACCCACTGCAGGAGTAGACCCCAAGGCACGTCGTGAATTTTGGGATAAAATACACAAATTAGCAGCTAATGGATTAACCATATTAGTTAGTACACATTATATGGATGAAGCAGAGCGTTGCCATGCAATTATTTATATAGCATACAGCAAAATTATGACCCAAGGTACAGTTGAAGAGGTTATTAGCAATGCAAAACTTACAACATGGATAGTAGAGGGTGAAAATTTAATGCCACTACAGTTAAAATTAGAGTTTAACCCCATCATTAGCAGCATGGCCCAATTTGGTAATTCTTTACATATCAGCAGTACGGATGCAATCGCTTTGAAAAAGATAGTAGAATCCTATTCTAATACTTCCGTCTATAATTGGCGACTAGGGAATACATCAATGGAAGATGCATTTATTTACTACATCACGCAGGCACAATCAGGTAAATAAACATGATTGCAACAATAATTTCGATTAGACGTATCTGGGCTATATTAAAAAAAGAAGCCCTAGAATTATGGCGTGATAAAATCACACTCATGATGATCGCTGCATTTCCCATTGCACAGCTTTTGTTATTTGGATTCGCCATTGATATTAATCCTAAGCATCTACCCACAGCTATAAGCTCTCAAGATCACAGTATCCTGGCTCGCAATATAATCGCAGGCCTGAAAAATTCAGAATATTTCTCTATTGTCCATGAAGCAAACTCTATAGAGGAGATACAATCATTACTAAAAAGGGGAAAGATAATTTTCGGTGTTATTATACCAGGAAATTTTTCTCGTGATTTAGTGCGTGGTACAAAGCCACAAATGCTTATCGAAGCAGATGCAACCGACCCTGTAGCTGTTGGCAGCGCATTAAAAGCGTTAAACGGGATTATGCAACGAATTATGCAACGTGATATTGCGGGCATGTTGACTCCACCCGAACTACAAAAACAGTCATCACATGAAGTTGTGTTACACCTCATGTATAATCCCGAAGAATTCAGTTGCTACGATACTGTGCCAGGATTAATTGGCATAGTATTAAGTATGACTGGCATGATATTAACTGCTTTATCGCTCACACGCGAACATGAACGCGGTACAATGGAGAATTTAATGTCAATGCCGGTAAGCCCTTTCGAAATTATGATAGGAAAGGTTTCCCCATATATTATTATAAGTTATATTCAATCAACAGCCATATTATTAGCCGCATACTATCTCTTTAATATTCCAATATTAGGCAGTTTAATACTTCTTGCCTTTGGTCTATTACTTTTCATTTTTTGCAACCTTGCACTAGGGTTTACTATCTCTAGTATTTCAAGAAATCAAATGCAGGCTATGCAAATATCTATTTTCTTACTCCTGCCCTCAGTTCTACTTTCAGGTTTTATGTTTCCATTCCAAGGGATGCCACTATGGGCGCGTATGATAGGAGGAGCACTCCCCTGTACTTATTTTATTAGGATTACCCGTGGGATTATGTTAAAGGGAGCTGGTATCGTAGAATTATGGCCAGATATATGGCCATTACTTATCTTTATATTGGTAATCTCAGCAATTGCCGTTGGGGCATATAAAAGAACTTTAGACTAATACAAAAGCCTATTAGCTATGTAATTTAAGATAAAAGGTAAATTTCTGTCTGCTACTTTGATAGCGTAAAACTGTAGCCAAATTATTTCCACCTCTCTGCGTTTTTTAATAAAAGCCTACTTTCTGATGAATTATTATAATCTATAAAATTACGGAAGTTCCCCTAACTCCACGCTTTAAATAGTCCATTTATCAAAATTAACACCTATCAGATTCGATAGCTTGGCATAAGAAAGCCAATTATGTTGGAAAAACAGCGATGGCGGATGGAGTGGGATTCGAACCCACGGTACACCTAAAGCGTACTCCGATTTTCGAGACCGGTACCTTAAACCACTCGGCCACCCATCCTACAAATACTCTTAACAAAAAGTCACCACTAGTGCAAGGACTGGACTCTCAACAGTAAAATATAAAATTTCAGTGTTTAAGTATATCCTCCGTTTTACACTAAATGCTATCGCGTTCATATCGATATTTCCCCCCTAAACACTAATTGCGCTTCCCCACTTATAAAAATATGACCAACTGTACATTCTCCATCATCTACCCGAACTCTTAGTTCGCCACCCTTAAATAATGCTGTAATTTTTTTTCTAACAAATCCTAGATGATAAGATACAACATGCGCCGCACACGCTGCACTACCACATGCCAAAGTTTCTCCTACTCCCCGTTCACAAGTACGAATTTTAATATTTTCTTCATCAACTACTTCTATGAAAGAAGCATTAATACCATCCATAAAACACGAAGATTGCGTCAATCGTTGCGCATCTATCATAATATCAGAGGAGTTTAGTTCCTCCGTATTTTTCACAAAACAAAGCAGATGTGGATTACCAACAGATACGCAATACATTTTGCTATACGTAAAAAATGCACTGTATTTTTCGAAAAAATCTGCCCAGAAAAGCTGTGGATCTAATTCCAATAACCCAGCATTATTTAGATAACAACCATGGTTTATGCAACTCTCTGATATCGGAATAGCAAAGGGTATAAAATCGTAAGTCCCCATATCTACACTAATATTGTTGTCTGACTCAATCAGTGTACTTAATATACGCTCTACATCACCATTTTCAGTCAGTACTGCTATAGACGAATGCATTTTGTCTACTATTTTAGCAACACATCTGACTCCATTTCCGCAGGCTCTACCAAAGCTTCCGTTGCTATTATAGATCTTTATAGCACAATCACTGTTACAATGCGAATACATGACTATTAACTGATCACATCCAATGCCATAACGCCTATTACAGAGTCTTTTAATTTCTTCAGTAGAAAAGCACACCTCTTCTATCTGAGCTCGATAATCAAAGATTAGAAAATCATTTCCTAGTCCTTGCATTTTATAGAATTTATATCTCAGCATAATTAAAGCTCTAATATCACAACAACCTACTTGAATTTTATAGCTTTATGTGTGATAGTCGGCAACCTTTTTTGCTTTTTTAAATATATACTAAAATATGCTTTTAGAAGTTATAAATAAAAAACATATTGCATTGATATTGCTGATTTTATCAGGATCGGTATTTTGGTTCATGCCCCATCCTTTGGGATTAACAGCAGGAGCATGGCATTTATTGATAATGTTTATTGCGACCATACTAGGTATCATGCTCAACATTATGCCCATGGGCGCGTTAACGCTTCTAAGTATGACGCTTAGTACTGCTCTAGGCCTCATACCACTAAATAAAGCACTTAGTGGCTTTGGTTCTCATATAGTATGGCTTGTAGTATTTGCTTTTTTTATTGCAAGAGGTGTTATTAAAACAGGCTTAGGATCCAGATTAGCATATATCTTTATGCATAGATTTGGTCATAGTACCTTAGGACTATCGTATGCTTTGGTGCTTACCGAATTAATCTTAGCACCAGCGATTCCGAGTTCCAGTGCACGAGGAGGAGGGGTTTTGCTGCCTATCATTGAATCTTTGAGCGAAAAATATGGTGAACAATGCCCAGAACAGCAGAAAGAACAATATAAAAAGCGTATTAGGGAATTTTTGGGTCTATTGTGCTTCCACGTAAATGTTATTACAAGCACGATGTTCATCACGGCAATGGCCGCTAATCCAATAACTGTAAAGTTAGCTGCAACATATGGAATCAATATTAACTGGAGTACATGGGCATTAGGTGCCTTTATACCGGGGATTTTAACTTTAATACTTCTTCCTATAATGCTCCAGTTTTTGTGTCAGCCAAAATTTATAGGAGTCGGAAGTGAGAGGAATATAGCCCCGCGTCTGGCAAAAGAAGCCCTACATAAAATGGGTAAAATGAGACCGCAAGAAGTAGTTGTACTATTAATGTTCGGATTTTTACTCTCGTTATGGGGAATGGAACCCTATCTAAAAATACCCTCTACCACCACAGCAGCTATGGGTGTAGTACTTTTACTTTTAACAGGAACTTTAACGTGGGATGACATTTTAAAAGAAAAAGGCGCATGGAATATTCTAGTATGGTTTGCTATTTTAGTTATGCTGGCAGATGCATTGGCTCAAGTAGGGATAACTAAGTGGCTAGACTTCAGAATACACGAAATGGTATCTAATGCTGGCAATATGCTATTCATAGTAGCTGCTGCATGTATATTCTTTTTCTACATACACTATATGTTTGCAAGTGTTGCGGCTCATGTAACTGTAATGTATGGAACGTTCTTAGGCCTTTTTGTAAATTTAGGCCTTCCTCCATTACCTTCAGCGCTCGGATTGGCTTATTTAGCAGTGTTATCAAGTGGTTTGACTCACTATGGAATCAGTGTAGCGCCTATATTTTTTGGCATGACTCAATCTACCACTTTAAATTGGTGGAAAAAATCGTTTCTCGTAACTCTATCAAACTTATTAATCTGGGTTAGCGTCGGATTAATATGGTGGAAAGCCCTTGGTTGGTACTAGTTCGCAAAAACAATTTTAGGAGAAGGTGTTTCTACCTACAACAGCATTATTATAGAGCTTCCTCGTGCTAGTTAAAAATAGTGATTTTATAGTATTTGGGTATGGTAGAACTGGAAAAGCTACAGTAGATTTTCTTTTAAAAAAAGGAGCAGATAAGGTTATTATAGTAGAGGACGATAAGCTGCGTTTATTAGAAATTCTGAACGAACGAAAGCAAGATGCACGTATACTGTGTACTGATAGTACTAACTTAGATCTGGAAAATTTAAATCTAAAAAATCTAAAATCTATTGTGGTGAGTCCGGGAATCCCATTTCAAGCGCCCTCCCGACATCAACTATTAAGACAAGCTGAATCGCTCGGGATAAAGATAAGTTCAGATTTGGATCTGCTTCATAGCCTATGCCCAGATGCAACATATATAGGTATTACCGGCACAAACGGTAAGTCTACCACAACTGCACTAATTGGGCATATATTAACGTACTTAAGAGGAAGAGAGAACGTGAGTGTTGGAGGTAATATAGGGATCCCAGTACTTAATCTTCCACACATCAATAAATCCTCACATTTTTACGTGATCGAATCTTCTTCTTTCCAATTAGACTTAATAAGTACTGCACTTTTCGATATATCTATATGTTTAAATATCACTCCTGATCATTTAAACAGATACGGAAATCTAAAAGCATACGAGGAATCAAAAGAGCAAATATTTACTAAACAAAGACCTTATGTAAAGAATAACCGTAGATGTCATGCTTCTATTATCTCTGTAGATAACTGTCCAAACCAAAAAATTTTTTATAAACTTCTGCTACAGCATAATAAAGAAACGCAGTGTACAGTTATCCCCATTTCTGTCGAGTGCAATAGAATATTCCAAGGAGGAGTATGTATAGTAGATGATAATCTGATAATTGAAAATTGCTTTGGATTATACATAAAGCAACAACTCGCAGATATAGTATCACCTTCTCTTATAGGACTGCACAATGCTCAAAACTTATGTGCTGCCATTGCTGCATGCATAACATGTTGCAGTGAACAAATACACAGTAATCCAGACAAAGGTCTAATAAAACAAATCTTTAACGCTGTGAGTACTTTTCAAGGACTACCCCATAGGATGCAAAGAGTATCGCAGTATAAAAAATTTATATTTATCAATGACAGTAAAGCGACTAATGTAGCATCAACTAAATATGCTTTAGATTCCTTTAATGGCATATACTGGATAGCGGGGGGCATCTCTAAAGATCAAGGTATAGAAGCACTCGCACCCCTTTTTTATAAGGTAAGGCGCGCTTATCTCATAGGAGAGGCAGCAGAAAATTTCGCTAAAACACTCAAAAAATATAATGTTTCATTTGAAATAACTCATACATTAGAAAATGCACTAATTTCCATAGCAAAAAATGTTGCATTTGGAGATATACCAGGCACAGTGCTTTTATCTCCAGCTTGCGCTTCTTTCGATCAATGGCAAAATTTTGAAGAACGCGGCAATGCTTTCATAAAAATAGTCGAAAATATGTGGATTCGCGGCTAATTTACTATATTGAATATAATTTTGATCCTAAATATTTTTTAAAAAGTTACTTTATATATGGTCACCATCCCATCTCCTGTAAGTATTAATCAAAAATCACATCACACCTCTCTTTTTAAAGGCGTTTTATGGAAGATTGTCAATATAATGATATACACTTGCACAAATTTGATTTTTATCTCGCTAAAAACGGAAATTAACATAATGCAGGAATGGTCCATCTCAAATTTATTGACTCTTCTTACATTATTTCCCTTTATTATATTAATCCGCAAAAAACATATCAAAATTCCTAGGGGGCCATATCTACAGAATTATATTTACAGAGGCGTAATAGTTTTTATTGCATATATAACTTGGATCAAAGCAATGCGAGAAATTGGAATACATACCGCAACGGCTTTAGGATATACGGGGCCAATTCTCACTGCAATTCTCGCTTCTATCGTCAATAAAGAACCATGGCAAATTAGAAGCATCACTGCAACTATAATAGGGCTTTTATGTGCATTATTTATTCTAATGCCAGATCTTTGCGCCTTCTCTGCATCAAGTTTCGCAACAATAGCGCTATCTGTTGTTCTCTATAGTCTTTATGAAATCCTATGCAAACAACAAACAGCCGCTAATCAATTAGAACAAACTTTTTTTGTGTTATTTGTCACAACCATAGTAGGCCTACCATTCCTATTGGCAGACGTATTGCACATAGTTGCGAATATATCGTTTTCTACTATATTAACTTTATGGGGGGTAGGCTTACTTAGAGCAGTAAATACCATGGCTTTATTCCTGTCATATAAATATGCATCCTTGAATATGCTCCAGCCATTCTCTTATCTGAAATTACCTTTTACAGCATTTGGAACATATATGTTATACGGACAATTACCTACATTTTATACTTTAGGAGCTGTATCCATCATCGTATTGATCAATATATTACACACAGCCGCATGGACTAAAAAACATAAAGCAACGCACAGTCCGATATCAGAGAATCGTGCATTTACTTAAGATCTTATTCCCGTAGAAAAATTTATAGCATTTCCCAGCTGTGTCAGAAAAGTATTTTTATCGTGTTTTATGTCTATTAAAGGGCTTAGGAACCTAACAGTAACAGTACCGGGAATTTTCAATAACGATTCGTTATTCCAAAAACAACCTGAATCCAGAGTTACTGGAATAACCTTAATATCCGGATACGTCTTCTTTATCGCAAAAACTCCAGATTTACAAGCTACCCTCTTCTCAGGAGAGACTCTTGTACCCTCAGGAAAGATTATAATCGTTCTTTTGTTTTTTATGCAATCTCCCACTCCGTCAATAACTTGACGTAAAGCTGTATATGACGCTGTACGGTTAATGATAATAAAGTGCAAATAACGTAAATACCAACCAAATATAGGTATTCGAGTGAGTTCTCGTTTAATTATGAAGGAAATCCTAGGAACTATAGAGGGGAAAAAGATCGTTTCTAGCGTTGACTGGTGCTTTGCAGCTAATAAGAAGGGGCCATCCATTGGAATATTTTCTTTGCCTAATACTCGCACTTTAATGGCACATATATATTCTAAAGCCACCAAAAGCACTTTGCTCCAAATGGGAAGAAAATATTTTCTAAATCGCCGGAAAAAGAAAAAAAACGGCGCGGCCCCCATGCCCCAAATAGCAGTCCATAACCATAAAAAAGCATAAAAAAGCAAACTCCTAATCCACAATATGCTTATCCGTATCATACAATTTATTTTTAGTATAAATGACTAGTTCGTTAACTATTCTATTAGCTGCATAGTTTGCTAAACTTAACACAATATCTTCTGAAAGCACCATATATTCATATGAAGCATCTGATATGCTAAATGAATCTATCAAGATAATAGTCTTTTTAAGCAAGACCTCATCAGATTTTTCTGCCTTTAATCTATAATTAAGCTGCAACTTAATTTTAGCCCTTTGGGCGCTAGCATTTCGTCTAACAAAGAATGGATTGATATCATAAGCATACTGTATATCCAATATATAAGCCGTTAACTCCCTCTCAGATGCCAGCTGAAATCTTTGTTTAAGTAGAGTGTCCAACGCATTCTTCAAACTATACTCGAACAATACAAAGTTACTTTTTGCATACGAATAATCTACCTTCGAAAAGCCCGTTGTTGTTATATCGCCTATTCGAATAACACTATAGCAATTTTTTATTGCAGAATCCTTATTCACATCGAATTTTTCCTTTCTCGCGAATGGATCCCTCACGCCCCATAAGGGTCGGAATCCACATGCACTCATCATAATAACAACTATAAAGGTGATACAAATCTTTGCTAGATGTAGCCAAGTGAGTCTGGAAGAAAAGCTAATCATAAAGAATTGACCCAAAAACTATAGAAAACGCCAGGACACATAGTCTGTAATAAATTTTAAATTATGTTTGATAATATCAGTTTTGTATAATTATTAATTAATATAACAATACTCTTCTTCAATAATTACTTTACATAAGCGCTCAAATTATTAAATAGGAATAACGGTTTCATTAGCCCTCAAAGTACTAATTGATGGACAATGTAGCGTTGACGTTTAGAAAAGCGAGTTGTATCATCCCACAATGCATGATTAGTATAGAGATGGAAACGCTACCCTTCCCAGATTAATATGCCTTTTCTGGGACGGTGAAACCCCTGATTTTGTTATGCATCTGTAGCTCAATTGGATAGAGCGTTGCCCTCCGGAGGCAGAGGTTATAGGTTCGAGTCCTATCAGATGCGCTTATATTATTAGCAATTATTAGACCCATATACTTTATGAAAAATAATCACAAAATATGGGGAGATTTTATCTTTCTGTCTATCATTATTACTTCTGGATTCTTACTAGCACCCGTAATAGATATTGGATATTCAAAGCTTTTTTTCGACTGTATACAAAGAAAGTTTGCATACGCAGATTCGCCATGGATGTATTTGGCATTTAAGATTATCTCATACAGCGCGAAGGGATTAACAACAGCTATGGTTTGCTGGCTAGCATACGCATATATATGCAAGCATAGAACGGAGCAAATGCATGCACTTTATGAGAAAACTTTATATGTCGCCATAGCTTCAATTTGTAATTTTAGCGCCGCTATATGTCTAAAGCATATCTTCCAACGAGCAAGACCTTTTAATATCGTGTGCTTTGGAGGAAACGATGATTTCTCCCCTATCTTTGAAATTGGGCAATGCACATGCAACTGCTCTTTCGTATCGAATCATGCTATGATAGGCTTTACCCTTTATTCAGTGGCCTTTCTTTTTAATAAAGATGCAAAAAAATTCACGCTCTTGTTCATGTTTGCAACCCTAATGGGATTAGGGTTTGGACAGCTCAGAATTATGGCAGGAAAGCATTTTTTGAGTGATATAATATTCGCAGGACTACTCGCGTTTGCCATTTCTGGGATTACATATCATATATCATGCCGCTTCCTCCCACAAATACAACCGCGTTCAAATAATCATTAATAGAAAGTCGCATCAATTACCTTGTTATGCATGCAGAATTTTGGGAAACACTAAAACGTGGAGTTATTGCTAACATAAAGATTGTAAAATTATGTACAGAAATACTCGCACCTGAAATCACTGTAGAGAATGTAATCCTGTTAACTGGGCAACTTGGTACGGGTAAAACAACATTCGCAAAATTTTTAATCAATGCGTTAGGAGTACAAAATTTGAATATCGTAAGTCCCACTTTTCCCATAATAAATCAATATCGAACAGACAGATTTACCATATGGCATTTCGACCTATATCGTATTACACGAGTAGATGAGTTATACGATCTGGGATTAGAAGAAGCATTCACCCACGGGGTCACAATAATAGAATGGCCTCAAATCGCTACCGATTTTATTGATGCATATTGCGATAAAAATAATATTATACAATGTAGGTTTGATTTTTGTAAAAAAAAATCGAATCTACGGTTCTTAGCCATCGATAGGTAAAAATGCATGATAAAGCAACGCAGCAATACTGCAGTCTTGTTGGATATTGGAAGTACAAAAATCGTGTGCTTAGTAGCCAAATTATCTTCTTCCGGTAACCCCTATATACTGGGAATAGGTTTTGGTGCGGCAGAGGGAATAAAAGCAGGAATGATAATCGATGCAACCTCAGCAGAACAAGCCATATCGAAGGTAATTGATATGGCAGAAATTGCAAGCGGAGAGAAAATTCAAAAGGTTTATGTCAGTATGGCAACTAACCGTTTATTGTCACAAAAATTAACATCTGAAGTTGATGTAACCGGAAAAGAAGTTTCAAACAAAGATTTGAATAAACTGCTCGCCGAAGCAGTGAACTACTATGGAAAACATGGAGCTGAAATTTTACATACTTTCATATGCGATTACGCTTTAGATAGCGATCATGGAATTAAAAATCCGGTGGGCATGTACGGTAGTGAGCTAGCAGCTGAAATCCATATACTTTCTACTTCAGAGAATGTGTTGCTAAACACTTCTAGATGTTTAGCTAGGTGCAATTTAGAGATAGAGAGCTATATATCTTCTTCTTATGCTACCGGATTAGCATGCCTTATGCCTGACGAAATGGCAATGGGAGTTATGTTACTTGAGTTCGGTGGTGGAACAACTTCAGTAGCTATATTCGAAAATAGTCAGCTAATTTACCTCAGGGGTATACCATTGGGTGGTGTAAATCTCACCAATGATATTGCAAAGTGCACAGGCATAAGCTTTGAACAAGCAGAGCGTATTAAAACACTCTACGGCTCCGTTATTTCTACATCGCTTGATGATCATGAAGAGATTGAGGTGCCCGCTGATAATGAAAGCGATGTTACTATAGTGAATAGGATGTTGTTAATCGAAATTATAAGAGCAAGAGTTGAAGAAATTATAGAACTTGTGAAACAAAGACTTAAAGATGATGGCATGGAATTTCACTATAAGATAGTGATAGCTGGATGTATCGCACAAATCTCAGGAATGAGAGAATTGTTAGGACATCTTTTTTCCACCAAAGTTAGGCTTGCATTTCCTAAAACTGTCAAAGAACTTGTAGCAAAATACAGCATACAAGATGTAAATTTCACTACATTTAATACTGCAATAGGAATGCTATTACATGTCAACGAACACTATGCACGAGAACGACGTGAGACCGCTATAACAACAGAAAGTGGGCTTGTAGCGGGCATATTTGGTAGAATAAGGAAATTTCTCTCAAACCTTATAGGTGAAGAATAAGGACTCTATATTTTCCATCATAATATAGGGACTGGCACCAAAATAGCATCGCGTTCGTCTTTGTTTATAAAGGGCCCACAATCTTCTTCAGTTTTTTCAAAATTTCTCAAAAATATTTCTTCTTTACGACTCATTTGCAGAATTTTATCGTACACTCCCTGCCCTCCAAAAGATACTATGCCATCTATCCTTGCCATAATATATGCATTCTTATTAACAAAAAGCGTAGTTGGCAACGACTGTACTAATAAACCTTCCGATAATTTACTCTCTTTATCTACATATATTGGCAATGCCGCCCATCCTCTCTTTAAGTAAATCTGTCTTATTGCTATCCCAGGCCCTGAATTCATAGCAATCGGTATAATTTCAATATCATTGATACCTTCGTCTATTAGCTCAAGCTTAAGTTGATTAAGTTGCTGCAGTGCACTTATGCAATCTAAACACCAGGGAGCCCAAAAATATACTATAAGAAATTTTCCATGAAATTCTCGAAAACTATGCGCTTCTCCTTTTTCACCAGTAAAGGAAAGCTTATTAACGCGACCAGAAGTATACCTAACAATTGAAGCCCCCCTTTTTTTATTCTTTTTCAAATTTCCCTCGTTAATGTCCGAATCAGAATGAATTCTCAAAAACGGCATACCATTTACGTCCTTATTTATATTTATGTAAATATTCTCTTTATATGTTGAGGGACAATATGTTGTCTGAATTGCTCCATAAACAGGAGCTATTGTGACCAAAAGCAAAATACTTAGTATTATTATACTATTGAATATCAATTCATTCGTACTTTTTTGTTTACAACAATATTCGATTAGTATTAGGCTCTCCTGTGTCTGTTGTGTGCTAATTTTATCCATTTTTAAAACTATTAAGAACAATTACATATATATGACCATCAAGAAAACCGAAGAAACCAAAGAAGAATCTAAAAACAATAAACAACCTATATCATCTCTTGCAAAAGTAGAGGGTATATTCCAACCACTTTGGGGTGGGTATTGTACAGGAAATATAAATAACTTGAGTGCTCAAATGCTGCAATCTTTAAGTTATGACAAAAGACTTTATTCAGCAGCAATAGACGTGTCGAAAGTACAAGCGCGTATGTGCATGAAGCGAGCCATTATCACAGAAACACACTGCAAGCAGATTCTTGCAGCTCTTGATAAAATAAAAAGAGAAATAGCTAATGGAAATATAAATCTCGAAGACTTTTCTACTAATAATATTCAGGATGCACTAAAAAATTTATTGCAAAAAGAGATAGGTAATGTTGCAGAAGTCTCAGATATCGCTCTATCCAAAGCGGAGCACTACGTAGCTAGCATGAGATTATGGATAAGGGACGCATTAGATGCTCTAGACTCTGCTCTCCAAAATCTACAGGCTGCATTGATAGATAAAGCGGAGGCTAATGTAAAGATTATTTTACCTACTCGGTTACATAGTCAATATGGCCAACCAGTTTCGCTAGCGCATTACCTTATGGCGTATGTGGAAATGTTAGGGAGAGATAGAAGCAGGATTTCCGATATAAGAGGCCGTACCATACAATCACCATTGGGTATATATATGGGCGCTGGCAGTAGTTTAGATATAAGCAGAAAGATGACAGCAAAAATGCTCGACTTCGAAAGTCCTATATTAAATAGTATAGATGGCATTATGGATAGAGACTTTGTAGCAGAATTCATCGCTGCTTCTACAATATGCTCAACACATCTGACTAAATTTGTAAGAGATCTGATAAGTTGGCAGCATGCTGATATAAACTTCATCTCAATTGCCGAAGATTTCCTATCCTACGATCACATATTGCAAAGAAAAAGATATCCAGAAATATTAGAATGTATCCGCGCTCAAAACGGTAATATATTAGGGCATCTCACTAATGTGATTGTAACGTTAAGTGGCACATCTGATATACTCGCTCGAGATTATCAAGAGGTTGTTGGTCCTATGATTTCTACTTACGATATATTGTTTAATTGTATTAACGTTGTATCAGCCATAGTTCCCCATATTATTCCTAACGCTAGAAAGATGAGAGAAGAAGCTCAAAGTCCTTTGAGTTTGTCTCCAGATATCCTCAACTGGTTATTGAAAAATACCACCTTGAATTACAACAATGCAGTAGTTACTACGAATAACATCATAAATTTTGCGATTGCTCATAAGAAAAAGCTTTCGCTATTAGAGCTTTCTGAATTACAGGCAATAGAACCGCAAATAACCGAAGGAATACGAAGTGTGTTCATAGCATCAAGAGCAGTGATTTCTAGAAGAAGTTTTGGTGGTAGTAATCCAGTGCAAGTTAAAAAAACAATACGCTCAAGCATACGAAAGCATCTAGCGGGAAGAAAGGCATAAAAGCGAGAAATATGCGTTCACACCTCTTCATCTCGGAGAATTCTCTTTTGTAACTCTTGGTGATGCAATGTATAAGAAATTTTGGTCGCAATGGTGGTTTAGCGTTGATAGCAAATCTATAATTGCTCTTTTGGGGCTTATGTTTGTGGGCATAGTATTGATCACAACCGCAAGTCCCGCGGTAGCTGAACGTATAAAAGTTTCTCATTTTTATTTCGTTTATAAGCAGCTAGAGTATATTGCGCTTGGAATCCCGTTGTTATTTTTTGTATCGCTCATAAATAGTAAATATATCCCAAGAGTTGGAGCATTAGGATTTACAATCACAATTGTACTAATGATGCTGGTATTATTTATAGGAGACGAAACAAAGGGAGCAAAACGTTGGCTTACCGTACTAGGCTTTTCTCTACAACCATCAGAGATATTAAAACCGTTCTATACAATACTCACTGCCAACATATTAGTACAAGAAAATCTCCCATCGCGCTTTATTGTATGCGGTTTATTGCATGCAATAGTAGTAGGACTTTTGCTACTTCAACCAGATTTCGGTATGGCTGTAACAGTTTCAGTAGCACTATGTACGCAATTTTTTTTAGCAGGACTGCGAAGACGTTGGATTATTTGTATCGCATGTATATTATGTATCTTAGGTATCACCGCTTACATGATGCTTCCCCATGTGGCAAAAAGACTGGATTTGTTTTTTCATCCAGAAATAGGAAATGCGTATCAAATACATAAATCTCTTGAATCATATATAAAGGGCGGTCTTTGGGGATGTGGACCCGGAGAGGGAACTGTAAAATATATCCTCCCAGATTCGCACGCAGATTTCATATTTGCCGTAGCTGCAGAGGAATTCGGCACAATTTTTTGTTTGTCTATTGTTCTCCTCATATCTTTTATAGTTATATGCGGCATACTCAATATCACTAAAATGCAAGATATGCATAAAGTTTATATGGCAGGAGGAATGCTCTCTTACTTTGCATTTCAATCAATTTTTAATATTGGAGTAACCGTACATTTATTCCCTACAAAGGGTATGACCTTGCCATTCGTGAGTTATGGAGGATCTTCAATGCTATCTTTTGCCCTAGCAATGGGAATATATTTCAATGTTACACGACGTGAGTTTTTTAGAGATCACATATGTAAAACACAGCACAACTGGATACATTATCCATCAATCAGCTAATCCAGTATTAGTCTAAGACTAGTTCCTAAAATTACCTTTCTCATTTCACATCTTTTTAAGGCATACAGATGTACATATGTATGTTTCTGCAACATTGCTGTTTTTCTTTTTAAAAATCCACACTTATTACTTGCATCAAGTTTGATAACCAGCTTTGCTACAAGTATATAGCATTCGTATATATGAAGGCATTTTAAAAAAATTTAGCTAGTCTTTGTGAGGTATGTATATGGAAAATTTCAATATAGTTGTAGGAGTAATCGTATCAGTTTTTGGAGTTAAGGGATTAGTTAAGATTCGTCATTTTGTACAGCAACCACAAGATTTAGAGGGATTTGATGAAATATTTGATGATGAAGGGCGTATATACAAGATTAAAGTTGCTAGTACAAAGGGTGAATGTGTTATAGCGAGTATATTAGGCGTTACTCGCAGAGAAGAGGCACAAAAGTTTATCAATAAACAACTAAAAATAAAAAGATCTACTTTACCAGCTACAAACGCTGGTGAATTTTATCATGCAGATTTACTCGGAAGTGTCGTAAGATTAGCAACTACAGGACAAAATCTGGGAATAGTGAAAAACATATTAAATTTTGGAGCATCGGACGTACTAGAAGTATATGATCGTACAGCAGAAAAAGCTGTATATTACCCCTTTATAAAAGAATGTATTTCATTTGTAGACCAAGATAAAAAAACCATTATGTGTAATACTTTAGAAGAGGTTGTAGACAGCGAATAGAGTATCTCCTCGTTTCACTAGAATTTACTCTACTCAGTAATTTCTAAGTAAAATCTTTTTATAATTGAAGGTAATGCGTCCTTATATACAATCAGTGATAATGAAATGTCTGTAAGATCATATTTTGATGTGAAATTTCCAAATGGCGTAGTGCTAAATAACTCAGCCGAGTTAGTTCTTATTGCAGGTCCATGCCAAATGGAATCCAGAGAACATGCTCTATATACTGCAAGAGCACTTCAAGAGATTACAACAAAAGTAGGGTTAAACTACATATATAAAACCTCTTTTGATAAAGCGAATAGGACTTCCTTACACAGTAAAAGGGGTATTGGATTAAAAGAGGCTATTTCTATTTTCACAGAAATAAAAGCAGACGTAAAGTGTCCTATTCTTACAGATATACATGAACCTCATCAAGCAGCTTTATTAAGCGAGGTAGTAGATGTAATTCAAATACCAGCACTACTATGCAGACAAACTGACTTACTGATTGCAGCTGCTAAAACTAAAAAAATTCTAAGTATAAAAAAGGGGCAATTTCTCGCACCATGGGATATGCGCCCAATTATAGAAAAAGTAGAAACAACCGGTAATACTAATATTTTATTAATAGAAAGGGGCACTTGTTTCGGCTACAACACACTAATAAATGATATGCGCAGTATTCCTATAATGGCAAAATATGGCTATCCAATTGTTTTTGATGCAACGCATTCAGTACAACAACCAGGAGGTTTAAAAAATAGCAGCGGAGGACAGAGGGCATTTGTATTAACTTTAGCAAGAGCAGCTATATCCATTGGAATAGCCGGGCTGTTTTTAGAAACTCATGAAAATCCAGATAAAGCTCCATGTGATGGCCCCTGTATGGTAAAGCTAGAGGATTTAGAACAAATGCTATACCAATTAAAAGAACTTGATGAATTAACAAAAAAGCAACTACGAAATAATATTATACAGTAGCACTTTAGTGTCTTGAGGAAGATTATTTTTCTACTAATGGTTTAGTTTTTACTCTTCTAGTGATATACAGAATGCAAACTAGAGTTGTAAAAACTCCTGAATACAGTGTTCCCATTCATAAGTGAGATACTTTTAATAGCGTTATCGGTATATGACTTTGAAATCATTTTGCGATGCGTCCTTTCGTTCGTATTTAAGTCAGACTATAGCAGCCAATTTGGCTCCTCTTGGCAACATTAAAAAACTAATGTTATCTGCAAGAGCTAAGTTTACTTTTCTATCATTGTGGTATCTAAGCTCTATATGTATCTGCACCACCATTTTAGTATCTAGCCATCAAACCCTTGCAGAAGATATACAAACAAGCCCCCCTCCTCCAGGAGTAAACGAGATACAAATACCTCAAGATTCTAGCACTACTAACGCCCCATTTACAGAAGTAGAAAAAAGCTGGAATACACTAGTTAAAGTCAAGAATAGCATAAAACTTGGATCTTATAACGAAGATGCCTCAACCTATCCAAGTGATGCAGCTCTTTGCCTCTTTATAAACCATGAGCGCCCCATATTTAATCTGCGCTGTGACTTTATCGATATAGGTGATTTTGAAGATACTTTAAAAAAGCTAAAGGAAGCAAGAATAGACATAATGTTAATGCCCTCAAATATACAAAAAGATGTATTAACAGGCAGTGGCACACTTCCTTATAAAAATCTTCGTTTTATAGCTTCTCTATACGAGAGCGCGCTTACTATTTTAGTCAGAGGAGATTCGTCTATATATTCTCTAGATGACGTAATCGGTAAGGTAATCAATGTAGGTGACTCTAAAGGCTATACAAAGTTTATGATGGATGATGTATTCCTAGCTAAAAATTGGCAAATTTCACAATTTAAGGGAGTAATGCATCTTCCTGATGAAAATATAGGAGCGGCCTTATGCGGTAAACAGATAGATGTAGCAGCATTGCTAGTATCTCATCCAAGTAAGCTTATAAAAGACATAACCCGATTATGTGACATACGCATTTTGCAACCTAATGATTCTCAGGTGCTTAGTGTGTTATCAAAGGCGAATGGATATACTCCAACAATCATTCCCGGAGGAACATATCTAGATACACCACATGATACACAAACTATAGGTGTAAATATGTCTCTAGTAACATCAGAAGAAGAGTCACCCAGTACAACATATTTGCTTACAAAGCTACTCTTAACGCGCTTTAATAGTTTTAGAGATATACATCCTGCTTTCTACACTTTAACCTTAGATAATATGTTTAGAAAGGGTCAGATTGCACCTTTTCATATTGGAGTTATTCGATATCTAAAAGAAAAAAATATTGACACAACTCAACAATAAGTTGATTGTTGAGACAGCTCTAAGCTTTAAAAGCCATCAATTAGGTAGCCTGAAAGAAGTTGCTTTAATCGCTAAGTTACTTAAGAAAAACGTGAATTTTATTCAAAAAATTAAAGAAGTAAAAAGATGTTGATGCCTAAATTTAATCTCTCTTGAATGAATTGAACGCGAGGAAATAAACGAGGAACGTTCATGTTAAAGTTTTTTAAAAAATCAACAGTACTAGTCAAAAGTACTCAAGAAGAACACGTTGGTACGCAAAAAGCTAACAAGGTGTTCGATTCTCAACATCATGATCAAATTAATACTAATTCTACTGCAAAAAAAGAACTGCAAAACGCAAATCTGAATATTAAATCAGCTAATAACTCCACAATTCTAGAACCTAAAACTTGGAAGCAAGAATCTCATGAAATAGTGATAGTACAGCGTAATTTTTTATTATTAGGATGTTTTATAAGTACATTATTAGTAGTTGGAGTACTTGCCGTATTAAGATATGTAAAGAATGAAAAATCTATAGAACCCTTCGTTATAGAAGTAGAAAAAAAGAGTGGGATTCCCACAGTAGTAAAACCTGAAACTATCAAAATATATTCAAGTAATGAAGCTATAGTGAGGTATTTTATCACTCTTTATGTGCGATCTCGAGAAGAATATAGCGCCACTACTTTTCCATACGACTATAATTCTGTTGTACGTGTTTTATCCTCATCAGAGGTCTACGCTCAATATGCGAATGATTTCTCACCTAATAATCCACAAAGCCCAGCTAGCATACTTGGCAATACGGGAATTACCAATGTAGGATGGAGATCTATTTTACTATTACCCCAAGAACAAGCACAGATACGTATCACTCTTACAGGCACAAATGGAACACAGGATAAGATAATATACCTGAAATACGCTTTTCAAAATATGGAAATGAACGAGTCTGATAGACGTATAAACCCCTTAGGTTTTGTAATCCTTTCATATTCAATAGCCAATGAAACAGCAGGATAACTAGATAAACACATTATGACTCAAGGTATGAAAATGCGTTATCGTTATAAATATCAACACAATAATACAAAAATAGCATTCTTGGCCGTAATAGTGCTTTTGCTATGTATAACTCCACTTGTACACAAGATATGTATAGGACAAGAACATGGCAAGCCAATCTCTACTGATAGTAGAATAAAAACCCTTATATACAGCGAGAATGACATATTCCCATTAATATTACATTATGGCTATCAAACAGCTATAGAATTTGCTGTAGGAGAGGTAATACAAACTTACTCCGCAGGACATAATTACGCATTCCAATTTACACCGAATGGCAGAACTCTTTTCATTAAGCCTTTCGAAGAATATATAGAAACAAATTTACTGATCATAACAAACAAACATCGGTATTATTTTGATCTTAAGTCAAGGATGGTATCAGAAAACGTACTAGATGAAGAATTCGCATATGTAATCCGCTTTTTTTATCCAGAAGAAGTAGAAAACTTTGTAAGCCCAGGAATTATCACCGCCGAAGAGCCTATAAGCCCTACTATAGATAGTGCTACACTAGTTAGACCGTATAATTTTAATTATACAATTTCCGGACCTACAAAAATTGCTCCAATCGTTGTATTTGATGACGGCATAAATACTTTCTTTAAGTTTGACTCTCTCCCTAACGCTTCTTTAACAATTATAAGCATGACTGAACAAGGAGATATGCAGTTTATACCACGCAAAGTAGGTAATTATTTAGTAGTTAACGCTTTAAAGACTCAATTTACACTGAAAGTAGGAGAGCAAAAAGTCGAAGTTCACACTGTAACAAGAGAAAACAAGTCTAAGTAACGGTGAATAGCTAATGAAAGATAACTTGGATACACAAATACTAGCTAACCCATCATCTAAAACAGATGATGGGGAGGGCAATGCAGAGAACGGTCAACAATCTATTGTTGAAATAGCAGAACCAAATGAAAAAATACAAATGCTTAACAATTCATCCGGTAAAGAAGCAGTTCCACAATCAGTAGAGGAGGTTCCGGGACAATTAGAGGACTCTGAAATACCAAAGACCATTGTTGAGGGCCCAGAAATAACAAATGTTGATAATTCAGAAGTAACGAACGCACAGGATACACCGTCTAATGAGGAGTCGAATAAAAATAATGAAGATGATGATAATGCATATATAGAACATGACACGCAAGTAGTTGATAGTACACCAGACTCTTCTTATGATACACAGGACCCATTAGAGCCCGAAGTAGAAGAAGAAAATATAAAAGAAGGCGCCCCCTCGCCACCAAAGCAAGTAACCACCTATAACTCAAAACGTCGTATAGTAGCTATAATAATCGCTATGCTTGTCGCCGTTGGATTTGTGATTTATTTTTCGTTTTTTAGAACTACACTTACAAAGTCACACACAGCAAAAGTAGGAGAATTGTTATCGACTAAGATGTTACCTCAAAGTGAAATGGCGCCTATACAACCCTTTACTACACAAAATAACTCCAATCTTGCTACAACCAAATTAATACCACCCGCACTAGAACAGCCTACACCATCTGCAGCGCCACCTCCAATGCCTTCACTGCCAACAACTCCGGTAATGCCGACAATACCTGAAGCGCCAGTTGTTCAACCTTCATCACACACATCAACAGTTATATCTCTTCCCTCCGATTCCAACTCACAATCTGTAGCCTCTAATCTAGCTACACCAAATCAACAAAATGGAACAGACGCTGCAAAAAAAATAGCAGCAAGAAGATCAATAGCAAGTATGATCTTTGGTGGTGGTAGCGGTGATGATGAAACTAAAAGCATCAACAATAACGGTAGTGATTATCTTGGCTTCGATGGTGGGGCTATAGATAAAGTTACGCTTAGTAAAAGCAGCGCAGTTTCAAATATCGCCACAAGGGTAACTAACCTACCATATACCATACTACAAGGAAAAATCATAGAAGCAGTACTTGAAACTGCTATTAATACAGCACTTCCTGGCTCACTTAGAGCATTAGTGACTCGCGATGTGTTCGCAGAATACGGTAAAAATATTTTAATCCCTAAGGGCTCACGTTTAATAGGATCATATGGTAATGCAACTATAAAACCCGGACAAGCAAGGATTGCTATAATATGGTCACGGTTAATAACTCCCTATGGTATAGATATGCAATTAGACAGCATGCCTGGGACAGATGCCTTGGGACGTGCCGGAGTAGCAGGAGATTTGCATAGTAGAATACTTGAACAACTTGGCGCTGCTATTCTTGTGTCTTATATAGTGCCATTAATAGCGGCAGAAGTCTCCGATCCTAATAGTACCGTCACACAGACTGTTACACCAGCGGGAACCACTACTACAAGTGGAACCACCGGGACAACTACTGGTACCAACACATCTACTACTACTAATAATAACACCTCTACAACAACTACAGGAACTGCTAAAAGCATGGCATTGGCTAGTGGTACACAGGAATTTGTTTCACGAGCTTCAGATATGGTGCAACAAGAAATCCCACAAACACCTATTGTTACAATTAATCAAGGTACCCGTATAACAATATTCGCTCAAAAGGATCTTGTCTTTCCGTCTGAAGCCGTAGCTATAATACAGTCGGGAAATCAAGAGTTAGCCGTATCGCCATAAACAATATATTATAAACCATGACCGAATCTTCTCAAAATTCTAATAGCGCGGGCATTGTTGCGTTAGAAGCCTATTTAGGGCCTATAAATGCTATATTAGCACGAGAGGGAGTAAATGAATTGTCTATAAATCGCCCAGGAGAAGCTTGGATAGAACAATCTGGTGATATGCATAGAGAGGAAATACCCCAATTAGACTTAGAAAGATTGCAAGGCTTAGCATCGCTCATAGCTCGATTCACTGACCAAAAAATCAGTCAAGAAAATCCATTATTATCAGCAACTTTGCCTAATGGATGTCGTATACAAGTCGTGATACCACCTGCTACAGAATCAAAACTTGTTGGCATGTCTATAAGAAAGCCTTCCTCTATACAATTAGATCTTAGTGCATACGAAAAAATGGGCGCCTTTGATAGTGTCGCAAACGAAGAAGTAGAAGATTCACAAATAAAAGAGCTATTAGCGCTATTAAAGGCTAAAGAAATAAAGACCTTTTTCAGCCAAGCTGTAAAATTTAAAAAAAACATCATAGTCAGTGGAGGAACTTCTACTGGAAAAACAACTTTTACTAACGCATTGCTCAAAGAAATACCAATAGATGAAAGAATTATTACGTGTGAAGACTCAAGAGAAATAGATTTACCCGAACATCCTAATAAGCTTCATTTACTCGCTTCAAAAGGAGGGCAGGGCCTTGCACACGTCTCTATACAAAGCCTTATTGAAGCATGTTTGCGACTTAGACCTGATAGAATAATAGTGGGAGAACTCCGTGGAGCCGAAGCGTTCAGTTTCTTACGCGCGGTAAATACTGGGCATCCAGGCTCTATATCAACACTGCACGCTGATACACCGATCATGGCAGTAGAACAACTAAAGCTCATGGTCATGCAAGCAAATCTTGGTATGCCACCAGACCAAATAAAAAGCTACATTTTGGCTGTTATAGATGTGATAGTGCAACTGAAACGAGGCAATAAAGGGAAGCGTTTTGTATCAAACATCTATTTCAAAAATGCAGCAAATTCTCCTACCAACTTGCAATAGCAAAGCTTTTCATACCAAAAACAAACATGTCAGCAGATCTGTGAAGAGATAATTGTAAAATTATCTGCTTAATATGCCTGAAAAAGTTGACGGAGATTAATAATTTTGTATTATGTATCCTTGCATCTCTGCGTTATTTTGTTTGGAAGCGCGTTTTGATTTTTTAAATAACGGAAAGTTATAGGGTTACAAAGGTGGCGCGTATTGCTGGTATTAATATACCCTCTAATAAAAAGCTAAGTATAGCTTTGACTTATATCTATGGGATTGGTCCCTCTTCATCTTGCAAAATTTGCAAGAAAGCAAAAGTTGATCCCGGTAAGAGGGTTTTCGATCTTGCTGAAGCTGAAATTAGTCAGCTACGAGAAGTGATAAATACCGATTATATGGTAGAGGGAGACCTACGTAAAAAAGTAGCTATGGATATAAAAACACTGGTAGACATGAAGTCATACCGTGGCATGAGACATATAAGAAGATTACCGGTAAGAGGGCAGCGCACACACACTAATGCAAGAACAAGAAGGGGACGCGCACTAGCAATCGCAGGAAAGAAAAAGGCGCCGGGGAAAAAGTAAAATTTATTGTTTTGTTGTTATTTGTTTTAAAATGTATTCGTCAAATGCTCTTCTCGAGAGTTGTCGTCAAAGTACGTAGTGTTTATATAAGAGTGTCTTATGGTAGTGAAAAAAAAGAGGACTATACTAGCAGGAAATGTAAATGTTACTGCTACATTTAATAATACTATAGTGACAATCTCTGACCCTCAAGGTGATGTGATTGTGTGGTCTTCTGCTGGAGCGAATGGATTTAAGGGATCAAAAAAATCTACACCATATGCTGCTCAGATGGCTGCAGAAAAGGCTGCAACTAAAGCTATGGGCATGGGTTTACGTTCTGTATGCGTGAAGCTGCAGGGAGCGGGTGCCGGACGGGAAGCCGCTATTCGTGGTCTCGTAAATGCAGGCTTAAACGTCATGTCTATTGCTAATGTTATGATAGTCGCGCACAATGGATGTCGTGCGCCTAAGAGACGGAGAGTCTAAAGAGCAATGGCTCTTTTTGTACACTGTGCACTCTCTTTTAATATTGTCGTAGTTACGTTAGAGCAGTCTGTAATGGACAGTATTGTATAAAAAGATATAGTGGGTTAGGCATTAAAGAGTCGTTAAAAATGCTGTTTAGATCGAGTATTTGAGCAGCTCTTCCGCGTTAGTGGTATTGTCATATCAAAAGGGGTTCTGAGTATATTCTATATACTCAAGAGCGTCTGAAATTTGAAACCTAAAGAAATAATGTGAAATTAAAAGAGAGGAACTTATGAATAATAATACTATGAAGGTTGGGAAATATTGGGCCAAGAACTGGCTTTCACTAAAAAGACCCGCAGAATATTCCTTGGTTGAAACGGTAGGTAATGTAGCAACCTTTGAAGTTCAGCCTTTAGAAAGAGGTTTCGGAGTAACGTTGGGTAATGCCTTACGTAGAATTATGCTTTCTTCGTTACAGGGAACTGCTATTGTAGCGGTACGCATAGAGGGTGTAGAGCATCCATATTCCGCAATCGAAGGAATAAGAGAAGACGTGCAAGGCATACTACTAAACCTTAAAGCAGTAGTAGTGTCAAGTGAAGCCGTCATAGAAGGAAGGAAGAGTTTAAAATTAAAAGCAGTCGGTCCCTGTGTTGTAAATGCTGGTATGATAGAGGTACCAAACGGCATAGAAATTGTAAATCCCGAGACCGTTATATGTACACTTGATAAAAAAGCAAAATTAAATGCAAGTCTTATCATCGCCACAGATAAGGGATACTCCTCAGCCGAAACAAATAGAGTCTCCGATACAGACATCACTACAATGCCTATGGATGCTATTTTTTCTCCTGTGGTTAGAGTGGCATATAAAGTAGAAAGTACAAGGGTAGGAGCGGATACAGAGTTTGATAAACTTGCCATAACAGTAGAGACTAACGGTTCTATTATACCAGAGACAGCCCTTGCTTTATCTGCAAAAATTATGTTGAATCAACTTCAAGTTTTCACAAATTTTGTAGAGGTTGAACAAGAGAAAAAAGAAGATGAACACGCATTGCCATTTGATCGTATTTTGCTGATGCGCGTGGAGAATCTAGAATTGTCTGTCAGATCACAGAACTGTTTGAAGAATGAAAATGTAGTGTATATAGGAGATTTAGTAACTAGGGCAGAATCTCAAATGCTTCAAACTCCAAACTTTGGGAAGAAATCACTCAGTGAAATAAGGGGATTGCTCTCTAAGATGGGTTTAAAACTCGGAATGGAAGTTCAAGGTTGGCCGCCTTTAGAGGTTGAAGAATTGGCTCGACAATACGAAGAAGAAAATCAAACAACTTAAAATTAGAAAATACGCTAATCTACATAGTAAAAAAAATCATATTTGAGATATAATCAGGAATAATACCTTCGCCTTGTGCTTCTTTCGGTTAATAGCAAACTTTTAAAGAATACAGTAATGTTTTTATAAACATAGTCGAAAATATATGGATTTGTAATTAAATACTGTTTTTACATGGTTAATTAATTGTAATTTCTTTCCCTATTATGAACACCGGTAAGAATTTGCGCACGATTCCTGTGCTCAAAGGCATTTTATGGAAGATATTAAATATCTCGATGTACTGCTCTTCAAATTTGGTTTTAGCTTCCCTAAAAACAGGACTTAGCGCAGCTCAAGAATGGTCCATCGCAAATTTATTGACCCTGCTTACATTATTCCCCTTCATTATATTAACCCGCAAAAAACATATGAAAATGCCAAGTGGTATATATCTGCGGAATTATATCTATAGAGGAACAATAATCTTCTTTGCATATATAACTTGGATTCAAGCAATGCGGGAAATTGGAATAAATGATGCTACAGCTTTAGCTTATATAGGGCCCATTCTCACTACAATACTTGCATCTATCATTAACAAAGAGCCTTGGCAATTAAAGTGTATCGCAGCAACTACAATAGGACTCTTATGCGCATTATTCATATTCATGCCTGAATTTCATGGATTTCCTAAATCGGGAATTATAACTATTGCTGTCTCAATTTTTCTCTATAGTTTTTATGAAATACTATGCAAACAACAAACTGTCGCTAATCAATGGGAACAAACTTTTTTTGTATTGTTAGTCACAAGCGCAGTAGGAATACCTTTCTTCTTGCTAAATTTTGATCAAATAACAACCAATATATCACCCTTCACCATACTAATTTTGTGGGCGATAGGTTTATTTAGGAGCTTAAATACTGTGGTTTTACTTCTAGCATATAAGTATGCACCGCTAAATATACTACAACCATTTTCTTATCTACGATTAGCTTTTACAGCATTCGGCACATACGTGTTATATGGGCGATTACCTACTATTAATGTTTTATGCGCTGTATCTGTTATCATATTCGTTAACCTATGTATGGCAGCATACGCTACAAAACGTACGTTGTCTCAAGTGCCATATGCTGTAGGATAGTAACACGTCACTGAGAGGGTTACACACGCGCCCCAGCTAGAATACAGAAAGCTTAAAACATTCAAAAATATGACAGTCCTCACCATCAGAAAATGTGCTAATTTATATAGTAATATAGTGTCTATTTCACATAAGTTAAGAGAGTTGACTCTTTTAACTTATAGAGGTATCTGATACAAAAACCTGGTGGCATGCAAGGGCGCATGTATATAAAACTACTCTTAATAATGCGTGAAAAGGTCTATAAGCTTTACACATTACCACCTCCCTCTTCGTCGAGTGCTTTTTTGTTAGAAGATTTAGAAGGCTTAAATATCTGACTCATTTCCTTTATTACCTGGGGTAATTTTCCCGCACCAAAAAGAACAAATACTATAAGTAATATAAGCAAAAGCTCAGCAAATCTACCAGACATCTTAAAATTTCATCTTCTTTAACTTCTCTCCTTCTCCCAAATTAGTATACGCCGTAAGATTTTTTTGTACAGTATCCTTTTGTTTTGTTAAAAAAGCTTTATCATGGGATGAGTATTAGCATTTAGATATTTTTAAAGTAGAAGACTATTGAGTGACGCTCCTATGCGTAAATTTTTTCTATGTAATATAACATTTATTTTTTTTATTCTTTTTTTAAGTTGGATTATTTGGCATGCATATAATGTTACCATCAAACCTATAGATATAAATAAATTACCTATAATTACAGCACAGAAGTGCATAGTAAGTATCCAAAAGCGCTCAGAGAGTGAAGTTTCTATAAACAACAATGACTCAAGACTGCAATGTCCAAACGTATATAGAAAACTAGGAGATAATAATCAAGCAAGTACTTTAAACTCTAATACACCTCGAGATAAAGCTATATCTCAAAGCAAAAAATCCGATATAACTACAGAAGATGTTCGTATATCGGGTAATTCTAATAACATTACTGATACCGTCTCTTCTATTCAATCATCCAATATAACTACATCTCATGGTAACGAGAAAACTTTACAAACCGAGATACTACAAATATTAGAGGAAAAACAAAAATATCAAAAAAAACAAGAGATAATTAAAGAGAAAAAAGAAATGAGCCAACATGATAGTAGTTGGCCTTCAGAAAAGCAACAACCTGCATCATCTCACCATGAGAGCAATATCTTTGAATTGCTAAACCCATAAATTCTACAGTTGCCTCTTATATATTCATATCTATTCACTCTTAATATAATAATGGTAAGAGAAATTTTCTATACAAACTAAGTATATGAGGGTTCATAGCTTAGCCTTTTTGTCTAACTTACGCAAATACTCTAGTTTTTCATTTATCTTGATTTCCAGTCCCCTGCTTACTGGACGATAATATTGTTTCTTAGGTAATCCTTCCGGCAAATAGTTCTCACCCGCAGCGTAACCACCTTCCTCATCGTGAGCGTAACGATAATTTTTACCATACTCAAGTTGCTTCATTAGTTTAGTAGGAGCATTACAAATATGAAGTGGGACTCCAAGCGATCCATACTCTTTAACGTCACTCATTGCTTCATTAAAAGCCACATAGACAGCATTACTTTTAGGAGCTACAGCTAAATAAATAACAGCTTGAGCCAGAGCTAATTCTCCTTCCGGACTTCCCAAACGCTCATAAATTTGTGTTGCTTCAAGAGCTAAAGTTAAAGCACGCAAATCTGCATTACCAATATCTTCAGAAGCCATCCGTATTATACGTCGAGCAATATATAGTGGATCACAGCCACCATCAATCATCCGACAAAACCAATATAAAGCAGCATCAGGCGATGAACCGCGCACTGCTTTATGTAGTGCGGAAATTTGATCATAGAAAGCCTCTCCCTTCTTATCGAAACGACGTATACCTTCAAATAAAAGCTCTTGCAACGCCTCTTCAGAAGCGTCTTCTGTCCCAGCAAAATCAACACAAATTTCTAAAAGATTAAGTGCCTGTCGTGCATCGCCATCAGCAATATGGGCTATTTTCTTTTTTAGACTTTCTGGAAAATCTATTTTTTTGCTACCAAGTCCTCGCTCTGGATCTTTTAATGCTTGAGTAATAATTTGGTCAATCTCATCCTCAGACATCCTTTTCAGTACGTATACTCTAGTCCGTGAAAGCAATGCGCTATTGAGATTAAATGATGGATTTTCAGTAGTAGCACCAATAAGCGTTAGAATTCCTTCTTCTACATATGGCAAAAAAGCATCTTGCTGTGCTTTATTAAACCGATGTATTTCATCAACAAATAGAATCGTTGGCTGTCTTGTTATAAGAAGTTCATGTTGAAATTTTTCAGCTCGTGCCACCACCTCTCTAATATCTTTAACACCCGCTAGCACCGCAGAAGTATTTTCGACATGAGCGTTAAGACTAGCTGCTAATAATTTTGCTAGTGTAGTTTTACCACTACCTGGCTGCCCCCACAAAATCATTGAATGCAGTATTTTATTTTCAATAGCCCGCCGCAATGGTTTCCCCGGACCTAATAAATGTGTTTGGCCAATAAACTCATCAATGTTCCTTGGCCGCATCCGCGCAGCAAGTGGTTGATACAACGACTCTTGGATGTTTTCTTTACTCGCCATTTTATTTGCTTCAAATTCTTACAAACCTATTAGGTACATCATGTTCTAACTTAATAGTATAAATAAGCCATAAAAAATCAGAAGCAGTCTTATCTGAATAATAAAGAAGCATACGAATCATTTACCCTCATTAACTAAAGTTTTAATCCAGTATAATATCGAGAGAAAATTTACTATTTTACGTTAATAGCTAATAATGAAGGCAGAAAAACCCTTTACAAGAGCACCGACCAGTGTTACCGTGGCGCGGCCTTGTAACTTGCGTGGTGCTATCAGCCTAACGGGTATATTGTTATCTTTAAGAGTTGTCATGAGAAGCATTCAATGAGTGAAAATTCTCTTTTCTTCATGCAATTTGATGCTTTCATATAAGAATAGCACGTCGCTAAGTTCAAGTATCTGCTTTTCGTACCTGTTTATTGTTCATAAAAGAATGCATGACGATTCCTGTAGCAATTTTAGGAGCAACGGGCGTAGTAGGCCAGAAGGTTATTGCTCTCCTATCACAGAATCAGCATTTTAAAATTACCGAGTTGGTTGCATCCAATCAACGCGTAGGTAGTACTTTTGGTGAAGTATGCGAGTGGCGCGAGCAACTAATGCCCTTATCCACTGACGTTGCATCAATAAAGCTTATTGATATAAATAACGTAAGTACAGATTTGGTCATATCTTGCTTGCCTCCTGATATAGCTGATAAAATAGAACCTTGTTTGGCCAAGCAAGGCAGGTTTGTCTTTTCTAATGCTTCGGCTTTTAGAATGCACTCTAACGTTCCATTGCTTATCCCAGAAATTAATCTATCGCATTTATCTTTAATGAACGCGCAGCATACAACTGGCAAAATTATTACAAATCCAAATTGTGCTGCTACGGGAATCGCATTAGGAGTTGCACCTCTCATGAAATTAGGAACAATACAACATATAAGCGCAGTGACTATGCAATCTATAAGCGGTGCTGGATATCCAGGGGTGCCTTCTTTGGATATACTGTGCAACACGATACCACATATCCCACATGAAGCTAAAAAGATTAATGAAGAGATAAAAAAAATCTTGGGCTCTCCAGACGAACCAGCCTCATTCGCAGTAACCACGCATGTGCACCGTGTCCCCGTTACTTATGGCCATACCGTAACACTACACATTACTTTCACACACGATATACGACCAGAGTGGGCTCAATATGTGTACTCTGAATGGAATAGTCGTTATCCAGATCTTTTCATACTCTATAATAAAGAGGGTAGACCACAATGTATCAAAGATTTGCGTCACAACGATATGCGCGTTCATATCGGGCATATTTGTAGAGGAGATATGCCTAATATATTGGGATTAGTACTGCTCACGCATAACCTTGTTAGAGGGGCTGCTGGCGCCGTAATAGCAAATATGGAGGCATTTCTAAATTTTCAGAGGGGAAAAACATGGATGTCATAAAATTCGGTGGCACTAGCTTACAAACAGCATCAATTATACATAGCGCTACATCTATTATAGCTGCTAATCGCAATGCACGAGGAATAGTAGTAAGTGCCATAGGGGGTATAACAGATTTGCTGCTTGATTTCTGTAAAGCATATGACATACATAGAGCACTGTTAGCAGATAGAATCCTGCGAATTCACTTAGAGCTTATTGAAACATTACAACTCAAAATAAAACCTCTAGCAATAGCAATGGCCAAACGGCTAAATGGTGTAGTAGGCATTTTAAATGAACAAACAATTGATCATATAATTGCCCTAGGAGAGGATTTATCGTCTTTAATTATTGCAGAGTACTTGAATAGCCAAGGCATTAGAGTACTACATATAGATGCAAGAACATTTCTCGCTACCGATAATCATCATGGAAAAGCACTGCCTAATCTTGAACAAATTCAGCAGTATAAGTTTCCCAGTTCTCTTTTTGTAACTCAAGGCTTTATAGGGCTTTCTTCGGAGGGAAATACGACCACTCTGGGACGCGGTGGAAGCGACTATAGTGCCGCTCTTATCGCAGAAGCCATAGGAGCTAAGAAGTTGTTGATTTATACGGATACCCCGGGAGTACATACTATGGATCCACATATTTTGCCTGAAGCTTTACCCATACCAAAATTGGATTTACATGAAATGGCTACTATGGCAAATTATGGAGCTAAAATACTCCATCCCGCAACTTTAGAACCCTGTATAAGAGCACAAATCCCCGTACACATTCTGTCTACTTTTTTACCTAAAAAGAGAGGTACAATCATTAATATAAATAAACAAGAAGTTGATACCAATACTGAACCTGTAAAAGCAATTACTATGCGGGAAGATCAGTCACTAATAGTAATAAAAAGTCTTAATTCTCTCAATACATGCTCTTTCTTAGCTAATATTTTAAAAATCATTACTCAACATAAAACACCTATAGACTTAATTGTCACAAGCGCAGTAAGTGTAGCTTTAATTATCAATAAGATACACTGCACGCCGAATAATCATATTTCACACACAGAGTGGCAAATCTTGCTCTCAAAATTGCAGCAGTTTGCGGTCATTACAATAGAAGAAAATTTAACCCTTATAACAATCATCGGAAAGTTAAGCGTTCAAGGTACTATACAAGAGATTTTAGCTTTGCTTCAACCCTACAATATAAGAACTGTGTGTTACGGTGCTGATCAATCAAGCATTAGCATTCTATTACCTGAAGATATTGCAGTACACGCAGTACATACTGTACATAAACGCTATATTTCTGCTCACTAATCAAACCTTTATTAAGCTAGATATGAACCACAAAGAATTTCTCACATCACTAGAAACTGGTGTCATTAGAGTCGCAGAAAAGCATGATAGCGGATGGGTAGTATGCACTGAAATAAAGCAGCGTATTTTGGATATTTTCCGTCAATCCGCTACCGTTGCAATGCCTGGAGGCTTTTTTGATAAAGAGCCGATGCTTCCGCGTTTCTTCAATATAAAAGATAAGGTGCGTATAGTCCCAGGAGGCACATGTATACGATCTGGAGCCTTTATAGGAAAGCATGTCGTTATCATGCCGCCATCTTATATCAACATAGGGGCGTATGTCGGTGACTATACTATGGTTGATAGCCATGTATTAGTTGGATCTTGCGCTCAAATAGGGAAAAATGTCCACCTTTCAGCAGGAGTACAAATAGGGGGCGTTTTAGAACCAATCGGACAAAAACCAGTAATTATAGAGGATAATTGTTTCATTGGGGCCGGAGTTATAATTACAGAGGGCATTTTGATATGCGGCAATGCTGTAATCGCACCGGGAGTAGTTTTATCAGCTGCAATTCCTGTTTACGATATAGTTAATGAAGTCATATACATAGGAGAAATACCAAGCGGAGCAGTCGTGATACCAGGAACGAGAAAAGTCAAAAATAGTCAATGGGCACATGAACAGGAAATAAGCATGGGATGCGCAATAATCACCAAATATAGAGACAATAAGACCAATGCCTCACTTATTCTAGAAAGTTGTTTAAGAAGTTAAGTATCCCAACTTAGTGCTTTAATATAAACTTCGCACACTACTATTGGTTATTAGAATTAAGAGGTTGCATAGCGTCATTATATCCCTTCACGCCACTCAAAGTTGTATTAAGCAAAATATTTCCATATACATTGCTATTTATAAATGTTGCGTTAGTGAGATTAGCGTTAGTAAAATCTGAATTTTTAATAAAAACTCTTCCAAAACTTGCACCTATTAGCTTAACCTGAGTTAAAATACTGTTAGTGATGATAGAGCCCTCTATAATCGTATCGCTTAAATCGCCATTATACAAATCTACCTCTTTAAATAAACATAACCTCAAAGTAGATCCACGTAAATCAATCTCCCTTAGAAAAGCACCCACAAAAGTAGTGTTTTCCACTACTGTACCAGACATAAAAACATGATCAAGGTTTGCAGCCTCTGCATATGTATGATGTAAAATAGCGCCTCTCATATCGGCACGCTGCAACGCTGCATTAAATAATGCGGCATTGCTAAAGTTCGCACGCTGCATATTTGCGAATCGTGCATCTACGTTATTCATAATAGTATATGAAAAATCGCTCATTTTCATATTAGCATATTTAAACAAACTACCTCTAAATGAACCATACTTAGCATCACAATTTTGTAAACTTGCACTCTCTAGATTGGCTTTATCAAAGTTTGCATTTCTCAATATAGCTGCATTAAATGCACTATTTGTCAGTATAGCTCGATCAAAATTAGCTTTTTGCAAATTAGATTTAATAAAACTAGCATTATCTGCATAAACCATACTAAAATTTGTATCAGTCAAAGTAGCATTAGAGAAATCTGCACCAGCAATATCAGCACCCTTAAGTGTTGCACCCCCTAAATTAGCTCCATAAAAATCTGCATTTTCAAGATACGTATTAACAAAATATGTATTAGATAGATTGCAATTTACTAACTTAACCCCTCCCATTATTAAATTACTAAAATTCAACTCCGAAAGATCTAGCCCTGAAAGATTAATACCTAAATCCTCCACTAAGTTGTATCCTCCAAATCCATTAGAGCACTTTTCCAGATACGTTTCTACCTCCTCTCTAGTTATCGATGATTTTTTAAAATCGCTTTGCCCAGACTCGTTTAAGTGCAGCTCGTTTCTTTTAGCAAACTGCTCCGTAATAGCATTTAGTGCTTCTATTTTCTGTGTCTGTGTTAGTATCTTAGAAGATTTATCATCAGCAAATGCATACGACATTATGCCCCCTATAACACAAACGCACTTTATTAAGTGACTCAAATAAAAGACCAGCTTCATAGCTATAAATATATATAATAAGTTGTATGACCATACCACAGGTCGCTATGCATGCAAACAGGAGAGTGCTCCTTGCATTTCATATATATTTACCATAGTATCGTATACAGAGGTGGTTTTATACAAAGGAGAGTATGTTCCCTTATAAATTGTATATTGGTATGTAGTTATGTCGACTCAAAAGATATATGCCGATTCATTCGAATTCATGAGCAAACAACCGAGAGGACACTTAAGTTTGCGTTTAAATAAATCTCTAGAAACACAACGGGATTTATCTCTTGCTTACACTCCAGGAATAGCTGGACCTTGTATGGAAATAGCACGTGATCCTATGAAGGTTTGGGAGTGTACTTCTAAAGGCAATTTTGTTGCAATAATTACAAATGGCACAGCTGTTTTAGGATTAGGTAATATAGGAGCTATGGCCTCTAAACCTGTAATGGAAGGAAAAGCCGCATTATTTAAGAGATTTGCAGGAGTAGATGCCGTAGATATAGAAGTTGAAACAGAAGATGTAGCTGAATTTATAAATATCGTACAACGTATAGGCAAAACATGGGGAGGTATAAATCTTGAAGATATAAAGGCTCCCGAATGCTTTATAATAGAAGAAAAATTGAAAGAACTACTGGATATACCAGTATTTCATGACGATCAACACGGTACCGCTATTGTAGCAGCAGCAGCTCTTACTAATGCATTAGAAATCACGAATAAACAGATCCAAAATACCAGGATAATTATAAACGGAGCAGGAGCAGCAGGAATCGCATGTGCCAAGATGTTTTTATCTCTTGGAATCGCATCAGAAAACCTTATTTTATGCGATACTAAAGGCGTAATCTACAAGGGTAGAGAACAGGGTATAAACCCGTGGAAAGTAAAGTACGCAAATGATACTAATACTAGAACATTAGAAGAAGCTATAGCAGGAGCGGATGTATTCTTCGGTGTATCGCGCAAAGAAGTGCTTACAGATAAAATGCTACTATCAATGGCACGAAATCCTATAGTTTTTGCTTTGGCAAATCCAGAACCAGAAATACTACCACAAAGAGCTATAAGCGTAAGAAGCGATGTAATTATTGCTACTGGAAGGTCGGACTTTAATAATCAGATAAATAATGTCATGGCTTTCCCACATATATTTAGAGGTGCGCTAGATACTCAAGCTAGTACTATTAACGAAGAGATGAAAGTAGCCGCAGCACAGGCTATCGCGAAACTTGCTAAAGCAGGACCAACAAACGCGATTAGTACTGCCTATCCTAACAAGGATTTTAATTATGGGCCGAATTACATACTGCCAGTACCACTGGATATAAGATTGTTAACAGAAGTTTCTACAGCTGTAGTTTTAGCGGCAATGAAAACAAATATAGCAAATAAAAAAATAGAAGACATAGAATTATATAGAGCAGAGTTATCACGGAGATTACAGTTCTCTTAATAGCAGTTTATTTTATAGGGATCGATTAAAAGGGGGGTAATTTGAGAGGATTGTTTTGGGCATAAACCTCATAGAATGTCCCCTTTTTTATTTTATTTGCCCCCCCTTCCTATTGCAGGATTTAGTCCTTCTGTACAGTGAGAACACGCTCTACATCGCGTTGTACATTTTTATGTAAGTTGAGAATATCCTCTAAGCTTTCCATACGGTTGCTGCATGCTTTGTAAGCTGCAAGCTTATCAAGCGCTGCAAGCACTATTTGCTGTATCATCATGAAGCTAATCCTGTTTTCCAAAAATGCATTTACCGCAACTTCATTGGCTGCATTCATTACAATGATGGCTTCCTGACCACTTTCTGCAGCTTTCCTTGCAACATTTAACAATGGAAATTTTAAATGATTCGGCTCATAGAAAGATAACGAGGAGATTTCCGTAAAATTCAAAGTTCTAATTGCAGAATCATTGCATGGATAAGCAAGAGCATAAGAAATAGGCAACTTCATATCTGGATATGCTAAACAACATACCGCTGCCCCGTCTATATAATGTACTGCACCGTGCATTATACCTTCGGGATGCACCACCACTTCTATAGCGCTAATAGGCAAAGAAAATAAGTAAGAAGCTTCTATTATCTCTAATCCCTTATTCATCATTGTCGCAGAATCAACAGAAATTTTAGCTCCCATATCCCAAATTTTATGAGCTACAGCTGCTTCAGGAGTAGTAGACGCCATCTCCCCTAAACTTTTGTTCCAAAAAGGTCCTCCCGACGCGGTTAAAGTAATTTTTTCGACCCCCCTCTCTCCTCCTAATTTTATTTCGCTATCATTTAGTATACGAAAAATTGCATTATGCTCCGAATCTACAGGAATAATATGCGTATTATACTTATGAGCAGCAGATAATAAGAGATTACCAGCGCAGATTAAACTCTCTTTATTAGCAAGGGCTAATATATGAGAATTTGGCATAGCCCGCATAATCGGCGCTAATCCAGCTATGCCAGAAATACAAGCTACACTAATATCGTAATTCTCAGCAGCTAAATCCAACACAGCGTTGCTACCAGCCGATACATTGATGTGGGGATATGCAGACAGTAAATCAACCAATATATGGTAGCTAGCCTCATCTGCAATTACAACGTTTGCAGCGTTACAGCGAATAGCTTGCATAGCTAATTTTTTAACATTACTCCCACCCACTAAAGTTTTAGCTTTATATTTTAAGGGATTTGCAGCCACTATTTCAATAGTGCTGCTACCAACAGAACCGGTTGATCCAAGTATTAAAAGTTCTTTCAAAGTAATTAGCCATGATAATAAATTTATTAATTAAGCGCTCATAATTAATCTCCATCAGATGACATAAGTGATGAAAAGACATTATCCTTAGATTGCTTTGATTCACCCTCAACTACTTCAGATGTCGATTCGCTTATAGCAAAGTCATCTTCTCCCGTATCATCTATACTTCCAGGTTCATTCCATAGTAATTTTTCGGAGTGATTGTCCGATTCTATGCTTTTTGATGACATATATCCAAATTCTGCGATTCGGATTCCCCTAGGCTTTGCCCCTAAAACCTCATTAGGTTTATCACGCAATACTTGTTTCATAAAATCAACGAAGATAGGTAAAGCAGTATGCGCTCCACTTTCTTTAGTACCTAGACCTTTAGGAGTATCAAACCCTATATAAAGTCCTACTGTAAGTGTAGAAGAGAACCCGAGAAACCACACATCATTGCTGCCATTTGTCGTACCCGTTTTGCCTGCAATGCTCTTGCCTAAAGATAACGCTCTTCTTGCGGTTCCATGATTTACAACCTCTTCTAATAAAGAGACTATCCCTCGATTATCATCTTCCGCCACTACTCTTTCCATAAAATAAACCACCTCTGGTGCACTATCGCTATCCGTTGATTCGCAATTGAAACAAGTTATATTGGAATCAGAATAGAGTAAATTTCCGTCCCTATCATAAACGCTATCCACAAATTTAGGAGTAGTCTTCAATCCTCCACTCGCAAATACATTATAAGCATTAGTAATATCTAATAGAGTAGTTTCGAAAGTACCTAATGCCATCGCATAATTTGTATGCGGCACTTGACTATATACGCCCAACCTAGTAGCTGTACCCAAAACGCGCTCTAGTCCAAGAGATATAGCTAATTTAATGGCTGGAATATTTCTAGACTGAGCAAAAGCTGCCCTCAAAGACATAGGCCCAATAAAATCACGGGTGAAATTTTGCGGCTGCCACAGCTGCGAGCGACGTCCACGCTTTAAAGTTATAGGTTCATCTATCAATATATCTTCTGATGTATATCCATTTTCTAATGCAGATAAGTAAATAAAAGTCTTAAAAGCGGACCCAGGTTGTCTTTTCGCCTGCGTTGCTCTATTAAAATATGTAGAATGAAAGCTGTATCCCCCTACTAACGCAAGCACTTTTCCAGAATATGGTTCTAATACTACCATAGCTCCATTCACTTCAGGAATTTGTTCTAACGAATATTGAATCATATTCTTCATATCAGAAATGTTAGCAGCCTTACCTGAAGACGGCGGGACTGATCTAACTAACACAATATCTCCTACTTTTAATACTGACTCTACACTTTTAACAACAGAACTAAGCCCCTTGGGCGTTTCTCGTCGTGCCCAACTTAATTTATCAAGCTTAATCACGCCACGTGTACCATTTTGAAGGCCTATAATAGCTTCTGCACGCTTTATATTCAAAACAACTGCCGCCCTATAATCTCCAGTATATAATTTATCATTTCGAGCAAGAAATTGTCTCAAGTCTATTTCCCAATTGGATGTTACTTGTATAGTGCCTAGAGGACCACGCCAGCCATGTGCCCTATCATAAGCGATTAACCCACTTTTCAGAGTGGAATCAGCTATTCGCTGTAACTTATCATTCAAATTCGTGTTAACGCTTAATCCATCTGCATAAATGGATTTTTCTCCGCACCATTTACATAACCATTGCTTTACAGTTTCAGTATAAAACTTCTCGCCAGTATCATTATCTTCCTCCCTTAAACGCAAATTAATAGGAGTACTAATATATTTCAGGGCCTCTTCTTGTGTTATAAACCCCTCCTTCGCCATACGCTCTATAACCCAATTCCTTCTTCCAATCGCTTTCGCATAGTGAGCAAAGGGATTTAATGAAGAAGGTGACTTAGGCAAAGACGCAAGCAATGCAACTTCTGCAACATCTAAATCATCTAACTCCTTGTCGAAATAATCCTGAGCAGCAGCAGCAATACCATAAGAATTGTGTCCTAAAAAAATTTGATTGAGATATAACTCTAAAATCTTCTCTTTCGAGTATGCTTTACTCAGTCTATAAGCAAGTACAGCTTCTTGCAGTTTCCTGACAAAACTCTTTTCGTTTGAAAGCAAAAATACCTTTACAACCTGTTGTGTAATGGTAGACCCACCTATAAGGTGCCCATTTTTACCTTGAAGGTCAAGAAAGTTAAAGGCATTCTGGAGCATAGCCCTGAATATACTGAAAAAATCTATCCCCTGGTGGTCGAAAAAATTTTTATCCTCAGAAGCTAAAAAAGCAGATATTACCATGGGTGGAATCTTTTCATAAGGCACAAATATACGTCTCTCTTGAGCATATTCAGCAACAATATTCATGTCAGTTGAATAAAGCCGCGTAATAGTAGGAGGAGTGTAACGAGCTAATTGTTCATAATTTGGTAAATCAGACAAAAACCACGCAAACGTATACGTAATGCAAAGCACGAGCACTATAGCTAAAACGCCACACAGACTGAAGACGGTAATAATTTTTTTCATAATACTTGAAAGAACCCAACAGCAACGCATATATCGCATAGTCCTATGCATTGCGCATGCAACAAGCGCAATGATTTTACCACGATCATATAAAAAGAAAACGTTCTTTTGTTTAAAATAGAAGATACAAAACACACCTCCTACCTTCTAATACTAGTGCAGATCATAATATTAGAGAACATAGGTTATTATGCACAATGCTAGATTGACGAAGCACTATAAAAGAGATATTCTAGGTAGAGACTTTTAAAGAAATTAACGATCATGTAGCGTATTACACACATAAAAAAAATGATTGGTTTAAAAGAAGATATCTTTTAGAAAATTACTTGCAACGCTTTTTCAACGGTGTATAAGCACCTTTGCGCTCACGCTAGTGCTGGTACGTAAAAACCCCGGTTTCTTAGCAGGCGTAAGGTGTTTTGTACTTCGTTGAAACAGCCTATTATCGGAGAGTTATTGTCTAAAGACGAGCCTGTTCGATGGGGGTAGTTTACAAGGGGTAATGTTTTGAATTAATTTAGAAGAAAAAGTTGGCTTGAACAGAAATCAGAAACTCGCTGGTGTTGAGCGTTCCAAGGAATCGTTTCAAGGAATGTTCTCCATTGCATAACTGAATATGCTCGGAGTTATATCAAAACCAAGTAATGCTGAGAGGCATGCTTTTAATTGGTGGCTTGCTCGGAACAATTTAGGAAAAAAGAGATAAAGCTTCTGTCTAAGCAATAACTTATATTATTTAATTAGGTTATGTTATGGAAAAAGTTAAGTTAAGCACACTTTGTGGAAGTGTGGCATTAGCATTGAGTATAATGGGTGCAGGTGCATTAGGTATAGCTCAAGACAGCTCTGTTAAAGCAGATAAAGATAAGAGTAAGAACGCAGCAGTAGTGGTAACAGAGGAAAATGCTCCTCAGGATGCAGCTGTGAATACTGAATCGCCTACCTCAAGTAAGCAAAATTAAGTATTGATCTTAATATTATCAAATTGTGTTATATAAATAAAATAGGTGTTTATGAAAAAGTGTAAACTTGGCATGCTTTGTGGAAGTATTGCGTTAGCGCTGACCGTTATGGGAGCAAGCGCTTTGGGGATTGCCCAAGGCAATGCTGCTGCCAAAAAGGAAGCAGACAAAGATAAAACTGTTGTGACAACTGCTACAACAGGCGAAAAAGCGCATGATGCAGCAGCAACTACAGATACTGCAGCAACTACAGATACTGCAGCTTCAGACAAACAAGATAAGTAAATGAACTCGTTTAGATAAAATCTTGTAATTATGAAAGGGTTTGGTGATCATATAAGGCAAGTACTTTGTTGGTACGTAGTGGGAATTTTAGCAACGTTTATAGCAGCGAGTACTATTCAACTGGCCGTTGCTGTTGACGGTGATAGTGAGGGTGGCCCTGCGCTTATTTCGAAAGAAAAAAGCGATAGTGTACGTCCTCATGGGAGCCACTCCTATTCTTCAGATGAAATTCGAAAATACATCAAAGAGTTTAGTATTAAAGAGTCCGATGCAGACCATGAAGATCGTGCTTTTACGGTCACCAAGCACATAGGAAAAGATAGCCACGAGTTACGAGCATTGCTAGCGATTACAGGACAAAAGGTTGCTAGTAGCTACGCAAATGTAACGCAAACAAATCGTATAATAATCAAGGTGATGAATGATAATTTCACTAGGATTGAGCACTGGCTTAATGACTCTAAAGTAGCAATCTTACGTTTAGTTTCTGACTTTAATGAAGATATAGGAATTTCAGTTGTAAGGGGTAGCGAAGTTCCGTCTGCATGTAGAAAGGCCGTTGTAGTACTAAAAAAAGAGAAGAATGGAAGGGGTTTCTATGTATTGACCTCTTATCCTGCACACGTATAGTTCTACATACATATGGTAAACACATAGAAAATAAAAATTACTTGCATAAAAGAAAGCCACTGCTTTCTATCGCCTTCTGTACTGAGGGCAGGTGTTTTATTACGTAGATCCTGTTTCTAGGTATAACAGTATCAGATTTATTGATTTCTGAATAAGAGTTGTTATGGAGGATTTAGAAGCGATTGCCTTTGCAGAAAAGCCATATATGCAGAGCGTGGATGCTTCCTTGAATGCCTTAAGAACTAAAAGATCTGGTTTAAATGCAATCGCTGTGCATTCTAGATTGGAAAAGTTCGGCACAAATGTTTTACCACATGTTAAATCTCCTGCACTTATAGCGCTTTTTTTTCGGCAGTTTGCGGATCCGCTGATTTATGTCTTACTATGCGCATCATTTATCACTCTTTGCCTCAAGCAATACGGGGGAGCTTCTTTTATTCTTGTAGTTTTATTTGTGAATGCTATTGTTGGCACCGCACAGGAGTACTCTGCAAATCGCACGGCACTAGCATTGAAAAAAATGACCACTTCTTCTGTTAAAGTAAGACGTGACGATATAGTCCAAGAGATAAATCCTGTACAGCTAGTATTAGGTGATATTATTATGCTAGAGAGTGGTAATAGGGTACCTGCAGATATTCGCTTGATTAAGATAGAGAGCGATTTAAAAATAGACGAATCTCTTCTCACAGGAGAAACAGACAGTGTATACAAAGACGTGAATATCATACTCACTGAGGAGACAATAGTAGCCGATAGACTAAATATGGCTTTTGCTGGAACGATTGTCACAAGCGGTAGAGCAACGGGCGTAGTAGTCGCTATAGGTTCAGATACTGAGATGGGAAAGGTCGCAGCATATCTTGCACAAGAAGAAGAAACAAAATCGCCCCTTCTAATCAGAATGGAGTACTTCACTGTACAAATAGCTCTTTTTATGGGTCTGCTAGTTTTAATAACCTCCATAGTTCTTTACATACAGGGTGTGTATTATGTAGATATATTACTCACCGCTATAGGCCTAGCGGTCGCAGGAATTCCCGAAGGTCTTCCAGTAACCCTTACTATTGCATTAGCGATCGGCATGCGCCGTATGGCTAAGCGTAATGTTATTATACGAAAGATGGCCTCTTTAGAGGCATTGGGATCTTGCACACTGATTGCATCTGATAAAACTGGTACACTGACGTATAATAAGCTACGGGTAGAACACATAGTATTACCCTCGAATGAACATTTTATCATATCAGAAAATGGGGCTCTATTATCAGAAACCTCTGTAGATGGAAGGCCGTTACATTAATTTAATAATTAATTTTTGATTTTACTTTGTTTTAACATAATTTCATTGGCATCTTTATGAAGAATACATTTGGGAGCTTAGCATTTGTTGTAATCCTTTCTACTATTTTGTTTTTAGCCCTTAATTCAATATATATGTTAGACCAAAGACAATGTGCTTTAGTTCTTCAATTCGGCGAACCCGTAGCGCAAGAAGTTGATCCAGGACTCAAGTTTAAAGTACCCTTTATCCAGCAAGTAATTTTTTTTGATAAGCAAATAAAAGACATTATATTTGATCCGTATGGAACTAATAGTGAGGTTATGGCTTATGATCAAAAAACTATGAAATTAAGTGCTTTTGCTAAGTATAAGATTACCGATTCCTTAAGATTTTATCAAACCGTACAAAAAGATGCTATATTCCAACGCAGAGCTGTTTCAATTATGGAATCTGCAATACGTGAAGTAATAGGGAGTATTCCATTTACTGATTTTTTAGGGAGTAAAAGAAGGGAATATTCAGAAAAAATTACAACTATACTAAGAGAACAGACTAAAGGGTTCGGTGTGGAAATAATTGATGTTCGAATTGTCACTCTAAATCTTCCTACCAAAACACAAAGTGCTGTATATGCAAGAATGCAAACAGATAGAGAGAAAGAAGCTATGGAAATTCGTGCTTCTGGTGCTGAAAAAGCTCGTATTATTACGGCAGAAGCAGACAAAGAACAAACCATTCTACTCGCAGAAGCAGAACAACAATCAAGTATATTAAAAGGAGAGGGAGAGGCCGAAGCTGCTAGAATATTCGCCGAAGCTTTTAATAAAGATCCGGGATTTTTTTCTTTTTACAAATCTATGGAAGCTTACAAAATAGCTTTTAAAGATAATTCTTCTATGTTTATTTTAACAGCTCCGCATAATGATTTCTTAAAGTATATTATAGGTGATGGCTCTCATATTAAGCACTGATCTTCAACAAATTTATCAGAGAGGATCTTGCTGTTAGCGTATATCTGTTAAAGATTATAGTAAAAGGCAAAAAACAATGTTCAAACGTTGTTTAAATTTTTAAGATTGCTCATAGTAACTTTGAATGCGTATTTACCGCTGTTTTTCAAAGCATATCTTTGTATAAATAAGAATTTATCTCTAAAATTTAATAAGTAACTATTAGTTTAGTTATTAAATAAATCAGTTGAAAAATGAATTTTTAAATGTATTTTACTCGAGTTTTGTTAATTTATAACACCATGAGCTCTTTGTGAATAATACTAATCTCTATACTTCAATGCCAAATTTCCTTCTTAATAGTCTTAAGTATGCAGGCATATGTATTGCAGCTTCTACATTAGAAAAACTTATGTTGAGGCAGCCAACAGATATTGACCCAAGATATATACTCTCCAGAATAGCTGGAAGTCTCACTGCTCAATTTGCGGAACGTATAGTCAAAGAGTATGTATTATTCAACGATGCGCAGGAAATAATTAATAAACCGGCTATTGGCGCGCTTGCTGGAGGAATAAAATATATCGTCAATGCCCTTATATTTTCATCTTCCTCTACCTCTATAAAATTAGAACTAGGTTATGGCATAATAAATGGTGGATTATATACCATGTTTGCAAACGTATCTTCGATAAAGTTCGGACAAATAACGACTATAGAAACTATAGAAGCAGTACTAAGAGACGGCATATCTTCTAAAATTTGCTATAGTTTTGCATCTAATTTAATTGTTGATACCGCTGTTTCAAAAATAGGTATCGATCCAGCTAAGATGCTCGATTTATTTACTTTATTAAGAGGCAACACTTTATCGATAGTTATAAATTCTGGATTTCTAGTATATAACACAGTCGAATCTATACATGAACAATATGGGTTGTCCTCTGATTATCATATATATATAGCAGCAGCTGCTGGCATAGGTACTGCAGCGTTAGGATATGCTGCAATGACAATGATGCCTGAGATGGCATTAGTAGTAGGCGGAATATTAACATTACCAATCATATTGAACATGATATCCTCATATAATAATAAGCCTTCTATTGATATAAAACAAAGTGATGAACTGCCACATAATATCACTCAAATAGCAGATTCAAATCACTTTCCAGAAAACATATCCAATCTTCCTAAAGAGGATGTCATAAAAGAATATGCTGAATCTATTGGATGGGATGTCGAAACTCTAATAGATATATATAATAACATATCCCTGGATAATATAACCTCTTTTTAAGTGCTGCACCATAAATAGTACAATCTTTTGTTGAGTAATGAAATGGGTACAATATTACGATTTAATATCGTACCCCCTAAAGTATTATATCGTAATATTTATATATTTGCTTTATATAGAAAAAATTCTCACACATAGTCGGGAGATTTTACGATTGCAAGTTAGAACTAAATGCAAGTTTTTGATATCCTCTCTTTATTCGATGCCTTTATATGGCGCATTGGCTTTTTTGTAGTACTGCTAATTGGCATATTCCTTACATTAAAGTCTAAATTTTTCCAATTTTGTGTGTTATGTCATCCACGTAAACACGTGTGCGATTTGCTTGCTGCTTCTGCAAAGAATTTAGAAAATGCATCTGGCGTACATCCGCTGATGTTATATTTCACTTCAGTAGGAGGAATGATAGGTTTAGGTAATATCGTCACAGTTGTAACCATGTTAAGTATCGGAGGACCAGGAAGTTTATTTTGGCTATGGGTGACAAGCTTTCTTGGAATGATAGTAAAGTACTCGGAAGTATTCCTAGGAATTACTTATAGGGTTAAAACTCCAGAGGGTAACTATGACGGAGGCCCAATGTATTATTTACAAGAAGCGTTTCCTAAATCTGGTAAGGTATTAGCCATAATAAGCTGTATACTGTTATGTATCTATGGAGTAGAAGTTTCACAATTTACAATAATTGCAGATACTATCTCAGATATCCTCAATATTAATAAATTTGCGGTAGTCGCAGTAGTACTAATCCTACTTCTTATAAGCGCAGTAGGGGGAGTAAAGAGGTTAAGCAAATTATGTACCGTACTTATACCCCCATTAATGCTCTCTTATATATGTATAGGGTTATATATTATAGTAGATCACAGTTCCGATATGCTCAGCATAATAATAGAAATCTTTTCTTCAGCTTTTAAAGGATTCACTCCTGCTGGCAGTGGTTTAGCGGGAGGAATGCTATTAACAGCACAACAAGGAGCTTCTAGAAGTGTGTATTCAGCAGATATAGGAATAGGCTATGACTCTATCACACAAAGCGAAACTCGTACTACTTATCCTGAAAAACAAGCCAAGATTGCTGTCTTTACAGTCGTATCTGATGTTCTTATATGCACAATTAGTGTGTTAATTGTACTCCTTACAAATGTATGGACTGCAGATTTGAAACCATCCCAATATGTAGCAAAAGCGCTAGCCTCTTATATACCGTTTACAGATATATATATAGTAGTACTGTTTTTCATAGCGGGATTTACAACAGTCGCGGGATACCTAGTTGTAGGTCAAAAGTGTGCCAAATTTTTAAACAGAAAATTCGGTAAAAAGCTGTACATAGCATATGCGAGTATGATTTTGCCTATCTTTGCTTTTTTTTCACAAGAAACAGTTATTCTTATTATGACAGCATCCGGAGGTTGTTTGATGATATTAAATCTAATTGGCGTTCTCAAGTTGCATAATAAAATTCGATTCAGATAAAAATTGAAAGAAGCAAATAGGCGTGTAAAGCATTATACTATATATTATATGCAATAACGTAACGTTGTTGCATGCAACCTCACCCTTGTATCAAAAATTTTATCCCTCTACCTTTATCGTATAGCTCGCCGCTAAGCCTCCTAGACAATCATAAGCTCTTTTGTTCTCTCAACAAGTAACTGATCTATCTTATGGATATAAAGATCTGTTGCTTTCTGCACTTCCGCATTACGAACTTTCAAAATATCCTCTGATAACTTTTTCTCTTTTCCTAACTCCTTGATACTCTCATTAGCTTCACGCCGCGTATTCCTTATAGAAACCTTAGCATCCTCACAATACTCATGAGCTTTTTTCACTAGTTCCCTCCTTCTCTCTTCGCTCAGATTAGGTATATGAATACGCACTACTTGTCCTTCTGTAACGGGATTTAAACCCAATCCTGAATCAAGGACAGCTTTCTCGACACTCTTCACTAATCCCTTTTCCCAAACTTGTATAACCAACATCCTGGCCTCTGGCGCACTAACAGTTGCGACCTGGTTAAGCGGTAGCATAACTCCATGCGCTTCTATCCTCACAGGTTCTAGTAGCGATACTGACGCCCTACCCGTCCTCAACCCAGATAAATGATGTTTAAGAGAAACGAGAGAATTACTCATCTTCTCCTCAAGTTTAGACGCAATAACATCCATAAAAACTTGTGGATCTTCTATACTTTTATTAGCCATACCAAACACACCTATACTATATATCGCCTTTATATCAAATTGATATCTATTCAAATCCAATATAAAAGCCCTCTATACTTAGACAAAGATGGCGAGGATGACAAGGCTCGAACTTGCGACCTCCAGCGTGACAAGCTGGCGCTCTAACCAACTGAGCTACACCCCCTAAATACAGGGCCGCGCTGACAGACCCGTCTCTCAAAAAAGATTTACACACGCTCACCCACCACATACTTAATGGTGGGCGATGACAGACTCGAACTGCCGACCCTCTCGGTGTAAACGAGATGCTCTACCAACTGAGCTAATCGCCCGTCCGCCCGTGGCAGTAAACACTAAACATGAATAAGAATCAACCAAATTTGTGTTAAATTAAATACAATTGAATACTTATTTGCACAACACAAATACGTTGCGTATTGATTATATACGAACAATCGCACAGTCGTTGCTTATAAATATTCCTCTTTTCTTGCCAATAAAAGAAACGTTACGTATCATAAACACCAAAATCATGCACTTATAATACAAGTTAACATGCATAACACCGATAATTATTGGATGTATAGCCATCATAGCATACTTCACGCCCTTAAGAACCCGAAGCGTCAATGCCATAAACTCTTAGGAACTACTAATAGTATGATCGCTCTGAAAAAAGCAGGTATTGATATCAATAAATTACCTTTTCCATATACTATAGTCGAAAGCAGACAGCAATTTGCTCATTTATTTAAAGAACACAAGAACTGCGATACAAAAATGCAGCATCAAGGTATTGCATTATGTGTATCAATCCTTCCTGAATCTAATTTAAGTGATTTAGTAGCAACTACACCTATCAAATTAACCAATTCCTCGGGAGTGCAGAAACAATTCGATTTGATAGTAATAATGGATCACATCACTGACTCCCATAATATAGGAGCTATTATTAGATCGTCTGCCGCCTTCGGTGTTAAGTTTATTGTAAAAACAAAAGATAATGCTCCAAAAGAAAATGGTAAAATAGCAAGAGCTGCTTGTGGAGCTTTAGAAATGGTACCAATTGTCACCGCTACTAATCTTGTCACCGTAATCAATTTCTTAAAAAAACATGAATACTGGGTAATAGGTCTTTCTTTAAACGGGCAACTAACATTAAATATGCCCAGCAAAGGCGTTGTTGGAACGCTACCACTACATCAATACGAGAAAATTGCATTAGTTTTAGGAGCAGAAGAAACTGGAATCAGAAGGCTAGTTGAACAAAACTGCCATATTTTATTAAAGATCCCAATGCATCAATTGGAGGAAGAGGATAGCATGCCAAGCTTAAACGTATCATCATCTGCTGCTGTGGCCTTATATGCTCTATACAATTCATAGTTGCATTTCTCCAAATGACTTGACAAAGAAAAGCGCTCCCTGTAGAGTCGCGGGCTCTTGAGGTGCGCATAGCAAAAGAGTCTGTGTGGTTATTAAATATATGGTCTGTGGGGCAACAGAGTTATGGCTGTGAGAATTAGATTAGCTCGAGGCGGTAGGAAGAATTTACCAAGCTATTTTGTAGTAGCTGCAGATGCGCGCGCTCCGAGGGATGGTAAGTTTTGTGATAAGCTAGGTAATTATAACCCACTACTTCCCAAGAACTCGCCATTTTATTTTACGATAGATAAGGAAAAATTAGACTTCTGGATCTCAGTTGGAGCAAAACCAACAACAGTCGTTGAGAGGCTTTTAAAAAAGAGAGCTGCTATTTAAAGAGTGGTGTTCCCTGTGGTAATCTATATACAGAAGTGAAAGAAGTATCATGGGCGTTGTTTGGTAGCAGAGAGAGTTTCGTTGCTATACTTTAGTTGCTATAATCACTCTATCTATACCCGCGAGATCTTTCTCGACCGCAATGACGTTTACTCCGTTAGTCTCTAAAATATTTGTCACATCAACTGATTGTCCTATACCTATCTCGAAAACAGCAATACCTGTATTCTTTAAAAAAAATGGCAACCTCTCCGCAATACATCTGTAATAGGTTAAACCATCAGCAAAGTCTGTTAAGGCAATTTTAGGGTCGTGGTCTTTAACTTCAAGAGGAAGAGATTCTAAATCGTCTAGAGAGATATATGGAGGATTGCAAACTATGATGTCAAAGCACATTTGTGGTAACGATGTAAACCAATCACTCACCATAAAATGTACCCTATGCGATAGCTCGAGACAGTTTGCATTTTTTCTTGCCACAATTAGCGCTCTTTCATCAATATCAATACCTATTCCATATGCTCCGGAGTGCTCTAAAAGCAATGAAAGTAAAATACATCCACTACCAGTACCCAAATCAAGCAGATTAATTTTGTCTTCTTTGCTATTGGGATAGCTTTGATCACGATTTATGTATTTTAAACAGGACTCAACTATAATCTCAGTCTCGGGCCTAGGACTGAATGCATATTGCTCTATATGAAACGTTTCTTTCCAAAAATTTTTATATCCTAAAATACGTGAAACTGGCATGCCACTAGCCCTCTGCTCTAACATAAGTTGTAATTCTTCTACCTCTTGAAAACTACATTGAGCTTCCGCATTCAGAAACAAAAACGCCCTATCCTCTTTTCTTAAAGCCCTTAGTACAAGCAATTCACTATCCAAAACATACGACGCAACGCCACAATCTCTCAAATATAATTTTGCTTTCTTTACTAAAGCCGCTATGGTTGACATGTGCAGTGAATGTGTAATGGGGATGTAGATTGATAGTGAGTTTTTATTATTGTAACCTTATAGGTAGTAAGCTCTTTGCCATCAAATGAATAAAATTATCAAAATCAAAAAATATCCAAATCGACGCCTCTATAATACCGCAAGTGGTAGCTATATCACCTTAGAAGATTTAGCAAATTTAATAAAAACTAACCACAACATCATAGTAACTGATGCCAAGAGCGGGCATGATATCACAAAAGCAATACTGATACAAATTGTCTTAGAACTACAAAATAAAGGTCACGACTTACTACCCTTAAGTCTATTAAAACAAATAATTAAAGCTCATAATCATCATTTCGGTAAAGTTCTTTCAGAATATCTAACCCTCTCTATAGACTTTTTAAGTAAAAATGATATATATGTGCAAAATCTGCTAGATGCTATGCGAAACAATGTAAGCATAACGCCCACAGTGTGGTGGAAAAATGGTTTGGCTGCATTTAATCACCAAAATATGCATTTCATGAGTATGTTATTAACCGCTATCAATAGATGTTACCATCTTGGCACAGAGCAATGGCATACACACAAAACCTCAGCAAAACTAAATGATGATGATAAAAAAGGTTAATATGAAAGCACCTTTGTTTTCTTCAGAAGACAAATTATAAATGTGTTATAGAGTAAAAGAGTATGAGGGATGAAAACAGCAATAATGGATATTTCTGAAATGGTGCATATGCAGCATATAAGGAAGTTACTTAGCATGATAAGTGCGCATGAAAGATGGATTAATTGGAGGGTCATATCTGTTTTGTCAAGTGTCCGTTTAGCACACTTAAACAAGTTAGTAGTATTAGGGTTGTTTTTTGTCCTAGGAATGCAGTGGTGTTTTGCTGATACGCTTATTACTACTCCCCCTAATCAATCTACCGCCGCTCCTCATTCTATACCAGAAGAAGTAGCACTACCTTCTCCACCACAGCTTCAACAATCTCAACAATCTGCTTTTGCATTACTGTTAAAGCCCGAATTAAAACCATCAGAGCAAACACCACCAAAACCAACAAATATTGAACATAGCAATAGTATAGAAGAAACAACTAGTGTACATGAATTATCTCAATCTGGAGAACCTTCTGTAGTACTACAGAGTGACAAAATATCAGCAGCGCATATAAAGCTAGATAGTCAACAGCAAAATCAGACTGATCATATCACGCAAGCACATGACAGTAATAATTTTCACCAATCAATTTTATTTCCTCCAAGTCATACTAAGGCCGATCAAACTGAAAAGCCAGCAGGTGAAATATTAATCCCATATAACGAAGTATCAAGAATTGCTCAAGTCAATAACATCGGCAAAGTCGTGGATAATGATAGTAAAAATACTAAACAAATCCCGCATGTAAAACACGCACAATCTATAGCACCAATCGTACCTCAAATATCGTTACCGTCCGCACCAATCAAGAAATTAGACTCTGCGAATACATCTGATACTACAATTAAAATACCGCCCCTAAAGGTCAAAAAAGAAACTGAGGAACATACTAAAAAGCTAAATAACGAACCACCATCTCATGAAAAGGAATTTGCGCTCCCAGATAAAAATGAAATAAGGACTATAGAACTTGGACACATTGTAACAAGGAAGCCATATGATTATGACTCTCATACACCTAGTCCACATATAACCAAACAACCATATAGCATAAACAATCAGCATCTACCTAAGCCCTTTTATAGATCAGAATACTCCTCTCTTCTTTTTGCAGCAATAGGGGGAGAAAAAGATGATATCGGAAATGTGCAAGCGCTATTAGAGAACGGTGCAAACATAAATGCTAGAAAGTCTGATGATGGTTTCACACCTCTTATGTATGCAGCAAAGAATAAAAAGCTATCAATTATACAGTATCTTATAGTCAAAGGTGCAAACCTAAATATCGAAAATTTTGATGGAAGAACTGCTTTACATATTGCAGCAATACATACTAATTACGATATATTACGAGAACTAATAGCAGGAGGCGGTAATACCAGGAAAATAGATAGGTATGGTAAAAATGTGCTCGATTACTTACCTAGTAATGAAACAGGACTAATATTAGAGCTCGTTAAAGTATATAAAAATATGGACCAGGCAATTACAGACTTTACTCGAGTTGGTTCAATTGCAGCGGTACAGTATGCTTTAGCCAATTGTGCAAATATTAATCAGTTAGATGAATTTGGTGACACTCCCCTAATTATTGCGGTAAAAAGGCACGATTTGGCGATGATATCTTTTTTACTAAAAAACGGTGCTGAAGATAAAAAAGCCTTAGAATTAGCACAAAGAGCGGAATATCAGGATATAGCGAATATTATACAGACAGTCAGATATCGTAGAGAATTGGTATATGCCGGTATTATGACTGGAGATCTAGATATTGAATATTTACCATATGAAGACAAAATATTCTTGATCGAGCACGATCTAGCGGATACGAAAAATAAAATGCACTCTAAATGTTCAAATAAAACTACTAATTAAACTTCGCAGCTAGAATTATAGAATGCTATCTAAATACGATATCAGATATAATCACCAGACCCTAGATAAAGATATAGCATACGATTTAGGGTGTAGATTCGCAAATTTCGCCCTTATAGAGGAGCGCAACCTTGAAATAGCCAACCTACAATCATGCGTTATAGGTTGGGACGCAAGACCAGCTTCACAATCGGTTAAAGATGCCTTTGTGAAGGGAATCTTGGCTTGTGGCTTAAATGTTGTAGAGCTAGGCATAGTGCCTACACCAGTTGTTTATTTCGCTGAGCATCATATTGAAAAAGCACTCGCATGTATTGCTGTCACAGGATCTCACAACGATGAAGCGTGCGTAGGATTCAAACTTTCTTTTAGAAAAAGAGCAGTATGTGGCAGTTTACTTAAATCCATTTGCCTTACTGCAAAACAAATACCATATAACCAGACCAGTCATAGTACGCAAAAAAATTGTATAATCGAAGCGTATATACAAAAAATATTTTCCATAACACTCGAAAATATACCAAAGAAAAAATGCATTACTAGAGTAGTATGGGACCTGAATAACGGCACAGCGTGTTCCATAGCCCCACTTTTAGTACAAACTCTTAATACGGTTGGCATTGAAAGTATAATACTTAATTATAACGCTACTAAATTTAGTAAAAATTATGATGAGGAAAAAAATTTAAAAGAATTAAAACAAACAGTACATAAATATCACTGTGATTTAGGTTTCGCTTTTGATGCAGATGCCGATAGGTTGCTCGTCGTGCTACCAAGTGGAAAAACTCTTCGGGGTGATGACCTTCTCTTGATATTCGGATTAGATCTATTAAAACACCAGAAAGAAGCATTGATTTTATTGGATATAAAAAGCAGCCAAGCAATCATCGAAAAATTACAGAATCACGGAGGAAGAACTATACTCTGTGGTTCTGGGCATTCTCGAATCAAGTTAGAAATGGCCGAAAAAAATGCTTTATTAGCAGGGGAATATAGTAATCATATCTTTTTTTCCTCTCAATATTATGAGCATTATGGATTTGACGATGCGATCATGGCAGCATGCAAGTTGCTTGCAATCTATATACAGAATAGTGCTAGCCTAGAGGCCACCTTAAACTCTTTTAAAAAAACCTATCTTACACCTTTGGTCAAAGTTAATTGTAAATCATCTATACAAAAACATGTTATAGGCAGCATTAGAGCTAATTTAAGATATACGGGCGTTCCGTTCCTTGATCTTGACGGCATAAGATGTTATCCCATCCGTGGTTCTTCTGAATGGTGGATGTTGCGCTCCTCCGGTACTGAAGAGTGTTTAATGGCGAGAGTAGAAGCTTACACACTAGTAAATTTTAAGAAGTTAAAGTTGATGCTTCTCCAGCAAATCGCACTTGTTAATCTGCAAAATGAAAACATAAAGTACATTCTATTACAAGATCTCTTTGTCAATCTTATAGCAAATTACTAAAAACAGGTATTGATATGTCAACAGATACACCCAACAACCAAACTACAGCAAATAAAGCTTTATACGAAGTTATAGAGGGTGATTCGCTAGAGACAGCATTATCAAAACTTGAACATATTGTTTCTCTTTTAGAAGCAGAAAAGATAGACCTAGAATCAGCAATTACCTATTATGACATAGCATGTCAATTACAAACATATTGCCAGCAAAAATTAGAGCAAGCTCAATTAAAAATTGAGCTTATAGTACAAAAAAACGGGCAAATACTAGGAACTGAGAAGTTACAGCCTTAATATCACAACTTTGGGTATTATTTAAACTATTTACTAAGCTTGATTTCGTTCCCTTCAGATAGTATAATACCGTCCCATCACAGCATGGGCTTGTAGATCTTATCAGTAGTTCTGTTTCCGGAAAAGTATGAAAATGAAGAAAGATAATAGTCTAATAATATTAAGAGACTATGTGATAAACGAGAGTCGTGCCCCTAAACAACTTGTACTCGATTTTATGGCACGAGACACAGGAGTAAGCTGTAGAAACGCAACGGAGGAGTATATATATAAAACAGATTGGCGTATCAATGCTAATGCTAATGCTGACTACAGCCTTCCAGGCTTAATAAATAATACAGCAGGAAAAGTTATTGCCAATTTTTGGTTGGATCAAGTCTATTCTAAAAAAGAAGGAGAAGCGCATAGAGCTGGTGATATGCATATCCATGACCTTGATTGTCTAGGAGGTTACTGTGCAGGATGGAGCTTGAGAGCGTTACTTGATGAAGGATTCAACGGTGTGCACGGCAAAGTTTCCAGTAATCCACCGCACCACTTCAGGGAAGCATTGGGACAAATCGCAAACTTTTTAGGAATTTTACAGTCAGAATGGGCGGGAGCACAGGCATTTAGTTCATTTGATACATATCTTGCTCCTTATGTTTTTAGAGATAAATTAGATTTTAAAAACGTTAAAAAGGCTATCAAACAGTTTATATATAATTTGAATGTTCCCGCTCGCTGGGGGCAAACTCCTTTTACCAATATTACGCTTGATATTACACCTCCTCCAGATCTTGCAAGCCAAATTCCTACCGCAAATGCCCTTCATCTGTTCAAGAGCCTAGATGATGCAGAGCTGCTGCTAAAAGCAAAAGAACGTGGAGTAGATTCTTTAGAAGAAATGACATATGCCCAATTCACTCACGAAATGGAGATGATAGGCGTAGCATATTATGAGGTAATGACCGAAGGAGACAGCAATCAACAGCCATTTACCTTTCCAATACCAACGGTTAATATATTAGAGAATTTTGATTGGGACAGCAAGGTAGCACATGCTTTATTCGAAAATACAGCTAAAGTAGGAAGTTCTTATTTCCAAAATTTCATAGGTAGCCAGTATATACTAAATGACGAGAAAGAAAGGGTTTTAAATCCAGACGCTTATCAACCACATGCCGTTAGAAGTATGTGCTGCAGGCTGCAGCTTGATCTTAGAGAACTACTAAAGCGTGGAAATGGTTTGTTTGGTTCAGCAGAGATGACCGGATCTATAGGAGTAGTCACGATCAATATGGCTCGCTTAGGATATCGTTTTAAGGGTGATGTGCATAACTTGCTCAAAGAGCTTGATAAACTAATGAGATTAGCAAAATCAACCTTAGAAAAAAAACGACAGTTTATAGAAAAAATGTACGAACAGGGCCTATATCCCTATACACAGCGTTATTTGCCGCAACGTTATCGTAACCACTTTAGTACTATTGGAGTCAATGGTATGAACGAAATGGTCAGGAATTTCACAAAGGGTGATTACGATATCACAGACAAACGTGGCAGCGAGATGTGCGCAGATATCCTGGAATATATGCGTCAAAAACTAAAGGAGTTCCAAGAAGAAACGGGCCACATGTACAACTTGGAGGGTACTCCTGCAGAGGGAGCTACATATCGTTTTGCTAAAGAAGACTTAATACATTGTCCAGGCATTATTCAAGCAGGAGATGCACAAAAAGGACAGATGTTTTATACAAACAGTAGCCATGTACCAGTGGGTTATAGTGAGGATCCTTTCTCTGTACTTGAGCTACAGGATCAATTGCAATGCAAATATACTGGTGGAACTGTTTTACACTTATATGTAAGTGAAAAAATAACGTCCGTTGCACTTTGTAAAAAACTTATACGTACAATCCTAGAAAAATATAGATTACCGTATATTACTATTACACCAGTATTTTCAATTTGCTTAAATCATGGTTACATAACAGGAGAACACGCTGTATGCCCGATTTGCAAGAGAGAAACGACCGTATGGACTAGAGTTATGGGCTATTATAGGCCTGTAAATAGTTTCAATTTGGGCAAGAAGGGAGAACACCAAGAACGTGTGTATTTTAGTGAGAAAGCTTGCCTCCCACATATGTAATAACTAACAAATATTTACGCAGCTCTTATCTAATTAGAGTTGCTTCCACTGGAAAGGAATTAGAAGAAGCGCGTGTACGCGCACTTCTTCTAAAATAAAATCTCCTCCTCTCAAAACTGAACTAAGCGAAACTTCACTCTATGCACCAGCAATGCATCACTTCACAACTTATGATCTCAGATGAAAATGATTTCTCTAAATGCGGTTGTAGTGCTGTTTTACAATTAACTTTATTTTCTTCAGCAATCATATAAGCTTGATGCTTATAATGACAAGCTGTGAAAAGTTGCTTTGTATCTTCTGCATGTAGCTTAACACTATACGCATAATCAAGAGCATTCTTTATGCTATTTTAAAATATCGTATTTAATAACCATTTCATTCGTCGCACACATTAGGTCATCGTATAATACACATTCCTTTAGAATCAGTTCATGATTCATACATTTACTAATACAACCATCTGTACCATTTCCTACAACCATAATATCAGTCAATACAGAGCGCAAATCATCTATATTAACTATTTCTATTATTTTTTGCTCACATGTTGCTCTTTTCTCAATGAAGAATGCATGTAAATCCCTCAAGATTTTTACCTCATTGTTTAGAGTAGTTTGCAGATCAGCAAAGTCTACCGCATAATCTATATGACCAGAATCAAGGTCATTTAACCAATTTTGCATTTCATCTAAATAACAATTTACAACCGCAACTTGCGCCATAGGCACTTTCTTTCCCTCAAAGTCAGAGGAGCAATAATGTAAGGTTTGTTCTTTTTTCATTGTACATTTACTTTTAATGCAAAAAAATCATCGCGTATGTTCAACACATTACGCATAATGGCTTCATACCGCGGTTTACAAAACTACGTAGGTTTTAGCTATTAACAGTATATATGTCGAGACAAGATATAATTCTTCTTATTTAACATCTGTTTCTTTAAAAACTATATCTTAATCCAATACCTATTGCATATATTCCCAAACGCGCCACTATACTTGGAGAAGATTGTGATGTTTCTATACCATTATTGATCTCAGTATCCACGTTACCAGATCGAACTTTACCCAAGTTTATATATCGGCAACTAAAATCAACTGTAGTTGCTGTTGATATATTATATTCTAGCCCTAGCCCCACATCCCATATCACTTTTCCATTCATCCTCCCGTTTCTAGTTATGGTATTATTTGTGGCAGCATAATACATTTTATACGAACCCACTTTAGTTTTAGCATATCCCAATCCCATCTTCACATACGGTAAGACTTTATCATATGAGCCAATATATGCGATTCCATGCAACATCCCCAAAGTACTATTAAAAGACTGCTTATGCCTTATAGATATGGGCATTACTCCACTCGATATAATTCCTGCATTCTCTGCAAGTTGCATCTCTTCCTCTGAAAGAATATTCGTCAAAGAAATATTGTCAGTCCATGTACGATGGAATGTAATATTCGGCAATCTTGCAATAGATAACTCAGCGCCGAAATAAGTGTTGAATTTATAACCGACACCAATACTAGGCATTATACTGCTCTGTAGTCTACCACCCCTATAATAATCATCATTGGTAAAGCTTAGAGGCATAACTCTAGAGATTTCCCCACGAATATACATATTCGAATAACGAAGCGCCCCTTGCGTCCGCTGTTTTAAATCTTTTTTTACAATTCTCTGTACAACAGCATCATGCGAATTAGCGCAGGAAACATTCTCTTTTGCCATAAAAAACATGATCCCTACTGTGCTAACAAGCACAACTATAAATTTACCCTTACTCATACCCCTCCCCCCTTTTAGTATGTTCTAGTTTAACTTTACACGTACCTAATCTTTTATTTTCCTATACATAATTAGGTGCAATAAATTGCACTCTCATCAATACTTAATACTCCACTAGTATTGTTTACATTACTGCAAATTGGGTCCCCGAAAGGCGTTATATCATTACCACTATAAGCGCTTTTCAATACATCACAGCAAAGTGGATGTGATGTTTCTCCGCAAATAATCTCCATTATTGTGAAAAAATCACTTCCAAATGAAAAGGATGCAGGCGTCAATAATCGCGCAGTATCCTCTTGAGTACCAATGGGAAATACCGAGCCTATCCCGCTGCTTACAATGCGCAATCCGCCAGCAATAATTGTATAACTTCCTGGATTGAGGAATACATGCCCCTCATCACATGATAATGCAGTACTATTGATTATAATATCATCACTCGTAGACGTTATACATGTCCAAGGATGTAGCGCAGTAAATCCTATTTTTAAAACCCCTTCACCCGCAAAACAAACAACGGTTTCATGCGTAATTTTAAGGAACCGTTTAGCAACGCATATAAGGGGACTACCAATTAATGTATGTAAGGATATTACACCCTCTTCTATTGTAAAATCAGCTAATACCTGTAAATCCAGCGGAGCAACAATCGCAGAAAAAGGACTGCCATCCTTTAATAATACATTAAAAACTTCTTGCCAAAGAACCCATAAGTTATTGCTCTCACATTTCTGACTAAGAAAATTATATGCCTTTTGCTTATAAAAAGGGGAATCAAAATCCCCCCTTATCCTAGATGCCATACTAAAGATGTCTTTACACTTAGCATCATGTATAAACTCTACAGATACTTCCTCAGTTAGAAATTTTGTAAGTTCTACTGTAGAAAAAGTGCCGTTATTTATATTATCGTTAAATTTTATATGCTCCTCTACCTGCTCTTTCACTTCAGGCACAACCTTTGTGAAAGGGCTTGATGTCTCGTTTACTCTTGATTTATATTTTTCTATTTCCATACGCACTATAGCAGCGCCCACTCTTTGGGCTAAACCCATCCTCACTTTGTCCATAGCTATTTACACCTTCTATTTTTTACCTTCTGTTCTTAACAAATGACTACAAGACGCGCGAAACGCTTGTTTTGACTTAAAAAATTTTAGAAAGTAACTCTATCCACTTTTAATAGTGTGACAGATAGAAACATCTAATTCAACTTTCGAAAAGAAGTAAAATATGCTATAATAGCAGCCATTAGCAATTATCTAATGAAAATAGCTGCAATAATGCAAGAAAGCATCATATGCCCAATACCATATAAACAGCTGCGCAGCTCTTCCTATATCTTGACGCATTTTCACGCTGAATCCAGCATGTCTTTTCGCTTTCAAGATCATCTGAAAAATTGGTTTCTATAAGTTCTCACTTAAATACAAGCTCCAATGGTTCCTAAACTTAGAAAAGCACTAAGAAAAAATATTGATGTGCTGAAGCTTTATCTAGATTGGAAATGTTTTGTATTGCTGCAAGTATCAAAATGGAGAAATGGCATCTACTATTTGTTTTCCATATCTATCTTGTTGATACTCCATAATAGTACCACGCCCTCCGTATGACACTCTAGCTTCCGCGATCTGGGAAAGCATTACTGAATTATCGTTTGCTATGTCTTCCGGTCTAATAATACCCCTCACAGTTATTTCCCGAAGCTCAAAATTTACACGTACTTCTTGTGATCCACTTATAAACAAGTTACCGCTAGGTAATACATCCACTACTGTTGCAGCTACTACGGTATTAATAGTCTCCTGCCTGTCTATTTTTCCACTGCCAACAGATTTATCTTTACTAGAAGTATCAACTAAATCACTGGATTGAGAAGTACTAGGCAACGCCCTATCTATTGTCTTCTCCAATCCAAAGAGATTATTAATACTTAATCCTCCTGTAGTATTTCTACCTTTTTCAGTTTTATTATCCAGCTGAGCCTTATCTTGTACAGAAATTTTAACAGAGATAATATCTCCTATACTTCCGGCACGAAAGAGAGTTCTCGAGCTAGGAAGCCAAAGACTATTTGCAGTATGCGGAGTTATAATGTCTTCTCGTGACTTACGGCGTTTAGAGTAAAGCTCTGGGTATATATCCCTTCTGACGTAATCTCCTTCATACATATTTACTTTATCAAGTTCAGGAGCTTTACCTACACGAGATAGTTTATGCGAGATAGAATCACATCCTGTAAATAGCAACAATAGAACGACAAGAAATACCATCCTATTTAAACTCTTTTTAAAATATAAACTCCCTAATCCCATAGATTTAGTTCCTAGCAATACCCACTCTACCTTTATATTTCAATACAAAGCATCCAACTCAACCCTAAGGCTACTTAGCTATAATAGCAATAACATTAGCATCAACTACTTCACCAAGCAAAATCTTATTGGTATCCACAGCCTTTACGCGAATCATATCTCCAATCGCACCTCCCATCATACATATACCCATTGTCTCTAAAACTAGATTGTATTTACGAAATACAAGAGTAACCCGCTGCCCCTTTTTTACAACTATTTGATTTGCTATATCAGCTTTCTTTACTGGTCTATTCGCAATAAGTTTACGTCTGGCAACAACAATACCATGTCTTTTTGCAAACATATCAGATATTTCAGCTACGTAGTGGCTCATATATCCCCCACGCTTACAAAACGTCAATAAAGTAAAATCTTCTGCTCTTAATTGCTCTCCCTCCTTTATATCGCGTACAGGAGCAACGACAGTAGTCCATTCTTTACATGCAACACCACAATATGCAGTATTTCTGTATAAAAAACTCACTAAGCATACAACAATTAACTGCATCACCACAAAAGATGCAAGACACCTCTTCAGCTTATATGCCATAAGAAACTTTTCGCTACCTCTCAGGCTATAATACGGGGATATGGTAAACATCCCCTACTACAATTACCAACTTGCTTTCGTCACGCCAGGTAATTCACCACAAGACGCTAAAGTCCGTAAACAAATTCTGGATATGCCAAATTTTCTATAGTACCCCCGTCCCCTTCCAGTTAAAGCGCATCTATTTCTTACTCTAGTAATACTACTATCGCGTGGTAAAGCACTTAACTCCAATTGAGCAGTGAACCTCTCTTCAATAGGTAATTTCGCATCACAAACTTTAACCTTTAAGATAGCACGCTTAGCAGCATATTTTTTTACTAATCTCTGCCTTCTTAAATTCCTCTGAACAACACTAACTTTTGCCATAAACCAACATTTACAACTCCAAACACTAGAAAGCGGCATATAACTATATACAGTTATACCAGCTCAAGTTAGCAGCATAACCAACTCTTTATTTCTTTTCCACATTTTTTAAAAAAGAATATATTCTTTGGTCCAGATTTCTTTGCTTTAAGGCCCTTAGAAATATTATGAAAAGCGAAATAATTATAGCATATGCATAACAAACTTGCCTTTTAAAGCACAGAAGTGTAGGTTAGGCATAGCATCGATTCGCTCGCATATATTTAGTTATGCGCCGAGGAGTTGCTCTATTTTACTGTCTTATGTTCTCTTCTTTGAGATGTATGAACTTTTTCTAAAAGGTGTAGAGTTCGTCGCCTTCCTGGGATATTGGGGGTTATTTATCATGGCAGTTGTTGAAAGTACTTTCATACCGCTGCCTTGTGAAATAGTTTTAGTGCCAGCGGGCTATCTTATTGCAAAGGGGGAGATGAATCTATGGATAGTGTTAACAAGTGGCATAGTGGGTACGATAACAGGAGCTTTACTAAGCTATGGTATTGCGCGTCGTTTTGGACGGCCGCTAGTTAAGAAATACGGCATTTATGTCCTTTTCTCGAAAGAAAAATTGCAGCGTATGGAAGATTTTTTTAGAGATCACGGACCAATTTCGGCCTTTATCGGTCGTATAATGCCAGGTATAAAACATTTTATAGCATTCCCAGCTGGATTAGCAAAAATGGATCTGAAATTATTTAGTATTTACACTTTTATAGGAGGAACTCTGTGGATATGCATTTTAGTATTACTGGGTTATTTTATAGGAAATAACGAAGAAACAGTGAAATTCTACATAAAAAGAGTAAATATCGCAGCCATATTAGGCGTTATGCTTCTTATAGCAGTATATGCCTTACATAATAAACGAAAGAAAGCCACCCAAAAACAAGATTGAAAAGTGGTTTCCACATTTTTATACATGAATTATTGGATATGCAGGAAAATTTAACGCATGCGCATGAGGTTAATAGCACCACTCGCTTCATTTTTATCACGGGAGGTGTAGTTTCATCGTTAGGCAAGGGTATAGCCGCCGCTTCTCTTGGAGCACTGCTACAAGCTCGTAATTACAAAGTAAAAATACGTAAGCTAGATCCCTATTTAAATATTGATCCAGGGACAATGAGCCCTTATCAACATGGAGAAGTATACATAACCGATGATGGCGCAGAAACAGACTTAGATTTGGGGCATTATGAGCGTTTCACAGGTGTTTGCGCTCAAAAAGAAGACAGTATTACCACAGGGCAAATATACTCCAAGTTATTAACACAAGAAAGGCAGGGTCTTTATCTTGGACAAACCATACAAGTTATTCCACACATCACCAACCTTATTAGAGAGTTTATCGTTGCCAATTTGGAGGGAATAGACTTTCTACTATGCGAAATAGGTGGAACAGTAGGTGATATAGAGGGATTGCCGTATTTCGAAACTATCCGACAACTTGGATATGACCTAGGTACTAGCAGAGTAATGTATGTGCATCTCACTTTACTGCCATATATATCATCTGCACAAGAATTAAAAACTAAACCAACGCAACATTCTGTAAAAGAACTACGCTCCATAGGAATACAACCAGATGTTCTATTATGCCGTGCTGATAGAAAAATACCCCTTCAAGAGAGAGAAAAGATAGGACTGTTTTGTAACGTTCAAAAAGAACGTGTAATAGAGGCGCTAGATCAAAGCTCCATTTATTATATACCGGTCGCCTATCATGAGGCAGGACTGGACACGATAATACAAAAGTTTTTTAATTTACAAGAAAGAGTTTCTTCAGCACACTTAGAAAAGTGGTACAGCCTTGCTGCACAAATAAAAAACATTACTAAAAATGTTAATATAGCTATTGTAGGTAAGTATAATAGAGTCAAAGATGCGTATATGTCTCTAGTAGAAGCTCTTACACATGCTGGGGTATATCATAACTGCAATGTATCACTCACTTGGATAGACAGTGAGGAATTACAATTACCTACTCAAGCAATATCATTGTTTCGCGATATACACGCTATTATCGTACCAGGAGGATTCGGAAATCGTGGAATATCAGGAAAACTCACTGCTATCCGCTATGCAAGAGAGCACAATATTCCATTCTTAGGAATATGTTTTGGTATGCAGCTCGCTGTTATAGAGTACGCACAAAATGTGATAGGCATTAAAGATGCAACTTCAGCAGAGTTAGGTAATCCCGGAACTTTCATAATAGATATTATGAAAAAGTGGACAAAAGGAAAAGTAATTATAGACCGCTCTGGAAATGATGTATATGGAGGAACAATGCGATTAGGATCATATCCATGCATAATACATAATCAAAACCATCTGTATCAAGCTTATAACAAGCAAGAATATATAAATGATCTTTCTGATTTTGTAAAAGATACAAATGAGCCATTACATATATACGAACGGCATCGCCATAGATTCGAATTTAACGCAACGTTTAAGGATTTATTTGAGCGTCATGGAATGTGTTGCAATGGGGTCTCACCAGATGGTGAGCTAATAGAGTGTGTAGAACTCCCGCAACATGTATGGTACGTGGGAGTACAGTTCCATCCCGAGATGAAGTCTAGACCTTTTATACCACATCCTTTATTTACCGCTCTTGTTCGCAAAGCCCTAGAGCAAAGTAAATCAAGAGATTAATCTCAGTTTATCACGATAGGGCGCCCTTCAGTATTCTTGCCTTATTCCGTTGCCATTCTCTTTCTTTAATGGAATTACGTTTATCGTATTGCTTTTTTCCCGTAACCACTCCCAGCTGTATTTTTACTATATTTTTAGCGTTAAAATACATACTTAATGGCACCAGAGTAGCCCCCTTTCTCTGTACAAGGCCTATCAAACGCTTTATTTCCCTCTTATGTAGCAGCAATTTACGGGGTCTTTTCGGCGCATGATTAAACTGTCCTGCTTCTTTATACTCAGCTATATGAGCATTATATAAATAAAGCGTATCCCCCTCAGTGTTAGCATAAGCATCACCAATGCTGGCCCCATTATTTCGCAAAGACTTCACCTCTGAGCCCAGTAATACTAGCCCAGCCTCATATGATTCATTTACGAAATAATCAAAAGCCGCCCTTTTGTTATGTGCTATGATATTCCTTTCGATACTTCTTTTTTTACTACTCATGCCACTACTAGCTTACCTTATGGTTCACATTCAAAGTCAGCGTATGCCATAGCAAGCATATTTAAAACACCCCCTTTACTCCTTATTTAATTAGATTTACATAACAATCTATTCCTCTGCTTTGCTTTTCTGTGCCTCGTTTAGCTTGAAATCAGAGGACTCAGCATCACTATCTTCTTCATCTTCTTGTATAACTTCTTTCACGTCAACATGCGATTTCACAAGGTCTTTTCCAAAATCAATAAGAGCATCTACGGTAGGTACTACTGTCTTTTCTATAGTATCCTGCACAACAGTATCACTATACATACCACGCTCTTCTAAATTTGCTAACTGATGTATACACTTCTCGCTTTCAACCACTACATTTAATCCCCATCGTGGAAGCGTTGTTTCAGGTGGTACCCCCTGATCTATTAAATCAGTCACTTCATCTAAAAGATTCTCTAATTTCGTGCACATTGCATCAAACGTACCTCTCCATTTAGATATCTCATGCTCAGATAAGCGCGTCTTACATTCTTGCGTAAATTTTTTGCCACACTCATCTACCCCCTGAAGCAATCGCCATGCCTCCTTCGTACTAGAAGACCATCCGTTTTTAAATGAACCCATATAACCCACCCTAGTAAGAAGTTGCCTTTAGATAGCAGTGTATGTCAACCTGCCCTCTATACACTATCCTTTATTCTAATACGGATCAACCAAATGTTCTAGTACACATTGTGGGAATCACAAATTGTGCATAGAATAAAATAAGAACAATAATTAATCATACATTTTAGGGCTTTTAGTACACAAAATGTCATTGTATAAATCTTCTACTAAAGTTGTTGTAGCAATGTCGGGCGGGGTCGATAGCTCTGTTACAGCTGCTATGCTACATGAGCAAGGATATGACGTGATAGGAGTGACGATGCAGCTATACACACTGCATCCTACAGCCACATTACCATGTTCTGAGGTCAGTCAACCTATATTGGATGCCAAAGCTGTTGCAGACAAAATAGGGATTCCACATTACATCGTAAACTGTGAGGAAATATTCCGCAAAGAGGTAATAGAAATATTTGTAAGAAGTTATACAAGTGGCGAAACTCCAATACCATGCGCTATGTGTAACAAAACAGTAAAATTTGGTGCACTCTTAGATTTTAGTAAAAAAATGGGAGCTGATGTATTAGCTACAGGTCATTACGCACAAAAATTTATCGCAAAAGACGGAAGTGTTTCGCTTCATAAAGCAGTAGACCCAATTAAGGACCAAAGCTATTTTTTATTTAATATAACAATAAATCAGCTAAAAAGCGCAATATTTCCTCTAGGAATGTTTAATAAATCAGATGTACGGAAGATGGCGTTAAATTACGGACTGCACATCTCGAAAAAAGATGAAAGTCGCGATATTTGTTTTATACAGAATGGAGATTACAAAGAATTTATAAAAAAATATATTATACAATACGGCGGTATACTCCCCAGTGAAGGAAACATAGTACTCCGCAATACAATAAATGATACCTCAACAAAAATAATCGGTAAACACAATGGTATTATAAACTACACAGTTGGACAAAGAAAAGGACTCGGAATCGCTTATAGTGAGGCACTATATGTATTAGAACTGGATGCTCAAAAAAATGAAGTTGTAGTTGGGCCTCAAAGTTTTTTAGAAACACGAAATTTATGGATCCGGGACTTAAATTGGCTCTACAATATCAATTGCAAGGCAGGAAAAACGTTAGAATGTACAGTTAAACTGCGTTCTACGCATACAGGTAGTAGAGCAATTGTAAAATTTCTCAATGAACAAATCGCTGAAGTCGAATTACTTACAAACCCAACAACTATCACAAGGGGGCAAGCTTGCGTGCTATACTTAGGAAACACAGTACTTGGCGGAGGGTGGATAACATGCGCGCCCTTAGTTGCAGCACGAAGTAATAAATACCACGCGTTATAAGGTGAAAAATTTAATAGAGTATCAAATAAAGACTAGCAGTTTTACCTATGTTATGCTTGAATCACCAAGCGGTAGCATGAGGTCTGGAGCCTCCTCCAATAAGATTGATTATGGTATCGCATAAGACTAACGCTCACTTCCGGGGAAATAACAAAGGGCCGAAGTAGCACAGTGGTAGTGCAACTGATTCGTAATCAGTAGGTCGGGGGTTCAAATCCTCTCTTCGGCACCGTTTTTCACTTCATGCAATTAAATTTTGTTGTTGATAGCAACAAAGTCTTTGATCTTAATATAAATATATTGTCAAATTTTATTTCTATGTTTCAACTTGCTTATTCGTTAAAATTTATTGGAAAGCCGCTCAAAATTTGGATGTATCCTTATATCTTGCTCGCCACAATAATCCTACTCTCAAGCTGTGCTAATGAAAAAAAAGAGCCCGTCCCAGGAACAAGAATCTCAATCATTAGTAATGCAATTGATGAATTAATTGTTAATACAGATCTCTCTAGTAAAAATTTATCAATAGGACCTCAATATCCTAGGCCCTGCTTTAACCGCAGCACATATAGTGGTTTCGGCAATATTTTAATGGACTTTGAAAGGTTTTCAGGCCGTATAGATACAAAATTTTCAATAAAGGGTAATTCTAAACCACCGGTTACTCTCCCTCTAATCCTACGTGACAGGATGGTGATATTGGAGCAAAATGGAAGATTAAGTGCCATTGATCTTATAAAGACAACAACTTTATGGGAAAATACATTTTTTAAATCTTTTAATGTTAAGCATAAAAATATCCAGATTTCAGGGGGGGGGCTGTTGTCATGGGAAGATAAAATATTCGTCACTGCAGGTATAAATGAGGTGGCAGCTTTCAATACTAATACTGGAAAGCTTCTATGGTCCCGTAAACTTTCAAGTCCAATAAAATCAGTACCACTGATAGTAAATAATAAATTGATACTTCAGGGGAATGACGGGATAGCCTTTATACTAAATGCAACTCATGGTGATGTATTGGCATCATTTCCAGGGCCTAGAGGCCTTAAGATAGAAAAATCTATAGTAAGTGCAGCTCCAGTAGAATTGGAAAATGGTTTGGTCGGCATACAAGATACAAAAGGAATGCTTAGTATTATAGATATTGAAAAAATGATTAAAATCCCTCCTTTCGAAAAGAAAACCCTATCCACAAATTTTATACAAGCAACTTTAGATATAGTGTCTTGCCAACCCGTATTTGATACAAAGCAAAATAGGCTTTTTTCCCTAAACAGTTTAGAAGGGATAACCGCCCTTTCTCTCACTCAGCAAAATTTTATATGGCAAAAGAAATTCAACGTGACGGCACCATTCTGGGGCAGTGGAGATTTCGTATATGCCCTCAATGAGGGTCGTAAACTTATCGCTATTTACAGTCATACAGGAGGAATTAAATGGATAGCAGATTTAAAGAATGTAACACGAAACCCTGATAGAGAATATACTTCACCTATTGTTGCGGGGAACAATATAGTAACTCTAGGATCAGGGGGTACTCTGCTGTGTTTCGATGCCTTAACAGGAAAGCTTAACTATCAATTCAACTTGAAAATAAAAACAAATATACAGCCTATATTTATAGGAAAATATGTCTACATTGTGGGAAATAATGGCAGTATAATGCGAATTACTTAAGGGCATCAGCGTCATTAGTGTTGACTCTTAAGGAGGTACGCATATACTTAGCGAAATAGTTAAAGGACGTCTTTACTATTTTTTTTATATGCAGTGCTTTTTAAAAGCATGCTTGTGTATAGATAATTGTTAATAAAATTCGTAAAAGGTCGGATTATGCATATAGGTACAGGAGGCTGGTGGGGAATTTGGAGCGGCTGTTTTGTAGCTACTCAGATTACACAATGGTATGTTCCTGAAGGCGAAGCAGTAGGAGAATCAGTAGAAGTAAGGATAATAGACGGAGTAGAGCATGAAACGGGAAATAGACACACCGTACATGCTAACGACTGTAAAAAAATATCGATCTTCTTTGGAGGAGCTGCTCTTTGTTTTTTGATACCCGCTTTCGCAACATATGGAGAATCAGTAGCAGAGATGTTCGGCGAAGGAAGCAATTATAATATAGAGACAAATGGCGGTTCATCTGAAGGCAACAATACTAATAGTACTGAGGCATCTTTTCTACAGATGTGGGACATCACTGAGAAGACAGAAGATGATGCTTTATTAGCAGTCCCGCAAATTAGTATAGACACCATAGATAATACGTCTCTTGCTCTTTTTGATAATTCCACAGATATGGGCAGTATCGAATTTGCATAGTCGCGAGAGCGCTAATGCTTTGGAAGAAATTGATCGTATACAATGGGCATCTTGCGACTATGCCCATTGTAACGTGTAGTTCAGATGACAAGTAATGAAAAGATATCTGACATTTGATGATGTTATGCTTTTACCAAGGGTTTCTTCTATAGGACCTTTCGAAGGAGATGCACGGACTAAAGTTTCTAAGCGTGTTGCGATAGACTTGCCTATTGTAGCGTCTCCCATGGACACTGTTACAGGTGGTGCTATGGCTATTGCTTTAGCAAAACTCGGTGGCATAGGTATTGTCCACCGCAATATGTCGATCGCAGAACAGGCACAGGTGGTAAAACAAGTAAAAGCCTTAAATCTGTTAGTCGGTGCTGCTGTAGGTCCATTCGATCACGAAAGAGTTAAGGCTCTAGACGCAGAAGGAGCTGATGTAATTTTGATAGATGTTTCACATGGGATAAAAACCGATATTGTAGATAGCGCCATGAAAATCAAAGGAATGATACGTGGTGACCTAATATGCGGCAGTATTGGCACCAAGGAAGCAGCCGAAATTTACGCAGATTTTGCAGACGGATTGCGAGTTGGAGTAGGACCTGGCTCTATTTGTACAATGCGCGTTATAACTGGTGTGGGCGTGCCTCAGTTTTCTGCTATACAACAAGTAGTAGAGATAACACATGCCAAAAAGATACCAATCACAGCAGATGGAGGGATCAGAAACTCTGGTGATATAGCAAAAGCAATAGCAGCGGGAAGTAGCTGTGTTATGCTTGGTAATCTGTTATCAGGAACAGACGAAACGCCAGGAGAAGTTATCGAGATCAGGGGAGAGAAATTTAAAAAATACAGGGGTATGGGCTCAACCGATGTATTAGATTCAAATGTTGTCGCAGATAGATATGAACAAGAAAAACTACGTGAAAAAATTTCTATGGGAGTGTCTGGTGTAGTACATTATAAGGGGTCTCTATGTTCACAAATCCATCAACTTGTAGGGGGGCTTAAAGCAGCCATGGGACTTATAGGTGCTAGAAATATACAGGAAATGTGGGAAAGAGCGCAATTCATAGAAGTCAGTCCCGCAGGCGTTAAGGAAAGCCACCCACATAATCTGTTTGATTACCAAAATGAAAATAATTACGACTGTTGATTTGAATTTGTGTTTAAAAAATAAGACAATATGACAGCTTCTAAAAGTAGTGAGTTTTTCTCTTCGAATCCTAATCTTACGGATCTTCATGTACATATAGGAAGCGTAACTAATCCGGCATTGCTTTGGGATATAGCTCATGAGTGTGGTTTGGCTATGCCCGTAAAAAATTACTGGGATTTTGAAAGAATGCTTGTAGTAAAAGAAAAAATTTCAGGTAATGATGAAACTGTTAGACTTAACAAGTATTTGAAGTTCTTTGATCTAGCAGAGAAAATTCAATCCAGCCCATATGCTATGGACAGGGTAGTATATGACGCTGTAAGTGGAGCTTATAGACGTAATAATATCGCGTGCTTAGAATTGAGATTCTGCCCAATGTTAAGAAACAACAAAGGCGCTCATGACTTAGATCAGATTATTATTGCAACTATTTACGCATTAGAGCGAAGTATGATCGCTTTTCCTGAGGTAAGCGCTGGACTTATTTTAGAGTTCGATCGAAGGCTTTCTCTTAAAGAAAATTCCATCATTCTTGAAAAAGCTATAAAGTATAAAAGCCGCGGAATTGTTGGGATTGATATAGCTGGTCCTAGGGGGGAGAGCTTCCGTTATCACGATTACGCTAGTTTATATAAAGAAGCTAATAGGCAAGGGTTGAAAACTACTATCCACCTTGGAGAAGAGGGATCATCAGAAGAAATGGAAGAAGTGGTAGATCTATTTCCTCTTAATAGAATAGGACATGGTATTAAAGCACACTCTAATCCGAGGCTTATGGATAAATTAGCAAGCTCAGGTATATGTTTAGAAATATGTCCCACTTCCAATATTATGTTGGGCATAATTAGAGATATAAATGAGTTACGATATATTGTTCGTACATTTATTGATAGAGGTGTACACTTTACTATAAACACTGATGGTCCAGAGTTGCTTCAAACTACTATTAAACAGGAGTTAGCAATGCTATTGGATAACAATATTGTCACCTTAGACGAGATGGCAGCAATTGTACAACAGGGGTTCAAACATACCTTTATATCTAAAAAAGCGAATCAATAATATAAATACATAATTTACTATGTATGTATTTCGCAATATAGATCTCATAGATTCTTATATCCCCTATTGCGTTACTATCGGTAATTTTGATGGATTGCATTTAGGACATCAAGAAATCATTAAAACTTGTATAAATACAGCAATCTCCACAGCATCTAAAAGTCTAGCTATTATATTTGAACCACATCCGGCTACTGTATTGAACAGCTATAAAGGAGCAATGCATCGCTTTCTTGCTACAACACAGCAAAAACTCCAAGCACTCAAAGAACTAGGTCTATATGCAACATTAATTATTAATTTTAATGACCAAATCGCCAATATTCAAAGTATTGATTTTATCGAGAAATTACTACTACCACATATTAATATACAATATCTAATTGCCGGACGTAACTTCCTATTTGGAAGAAAGGGTAAAGGAAATGTGCAGCTTATAAATGAATTAGCAAAAAAACATTCTTTTCAGTTTCAAGCAATAAACACAATTTACAGGGAAGGAATGGCTATTTCTTCTTCTAGAATTCGAGAAACATTAAATGCAGGGGCAGTAGGATTAACTGCACTATTTTTAGGAAGAGCCTATTCTATTGAAGGAATAGTAACTAAAGGACAGGGAATAGCATATACAAAACTAGGATTGCACACTGCCAATATTAATTTGGCTGATCTAGAAAACAATATTCTCCCCCCTACACAAAAAATACATGAATTTGCTTCTAAACAATATCCAGCCTACGGCGTCTATGCCGTGAGAGTGTTGCATGCAACTTTTAAATATTACGGAATTGCATACTTAGGCTCTAGACCAACACTACATAATAATCCAATAATACCAGTACTTGAAGTACATATCCTAGATTTTAACCAAGACATATGCGGTGCACATGTCTTAATAGAGTTTTTAAAATTTATTCGTCCCGAGAAAAAATTTTCTGAGTTGTCCATACTAAAAGATCAAATCAAAAGTGACATTTGCAATACACAATATACACTTCAAAATGATATATCTCTAAAATGGCTTTGCATATAAAATATCTATGTAGACTAAAGACATATGTAAAACGTCGTTTTCGTTTTTATCATCTTATCTTTATTTACTGATCGTAATAATCCCACTCTCTTATGTCTCTTAATACTACTACAAATACCACAAAAACTAAGCTACTTATAATCGGTTCTGGACCAGCAGGTTATACTGCCGCCATATATGCAGCACGTGCTGATCTTGCACCCATGCTTATCTCAGGCCCCCAACAAGGAGGACAGCTTATCACTACTTCATACATAGAGAATTATCCAGGATTTATAGATTCTGTCTCCGGTCCTGATTTAATGGAACGAATGAAACAACAGGCAATAAAATTCGGCACACATATAGTAAATGACTCTGTGATCAATGCTGATTTTTCATCATATCCACTCACGGTTAGTACAGAAGCAGCAGGAGATTTTAAAGCACTCAGTATAATAATATGCTCAGGTGCAGATGCAAAATGGCTAGGGCTCGCAAGTGAGCAAAAGTATAGGGGTTTTGGTGTTTCTGGATGTGCAGTCTGCGATGCACCTTTCTATCGTAATAAAAAAGTAATTGTAGTGGGAGGTGGCAATGTTGCAGTAGAAGAAGCTCTATATTTAGCCATATATGCTGAAAAAGTTCTTTTAGTACACAGAAGAAATACATTGCGAGCAGAAAAAATAATGAGCAATAAACTGCTAAAAAATTCTAAAATAGAAATACTCTGGAATACCGAATTGGCAGAAGTAATAGGAAGCGATAATCCGAAAGAAGTAACAGGCGCTGTATTACGCAGTACTCAAAACAATGAAATGAGGAAAATAGATATATCGGGAATTTTCATAGCAATCGGTCATCAACCAAATACTACAGTCTTTAAAAGACAATTAGAGCTAGATAATGAGGGATATATAGTAACATCACCGACGGGAATAGAGACTAATATTAAGGGAGTCTTCGCTGCAGGTGATGTACAAGATAAAATCTATAAACAAGCAGTTACAGCAGCAGGAACGGGATGTATGGCTGCTTTAGCAGCTGAAAAATATCTCAGCAATCTTGACATATCACATGATTAACACATTATGAAGTAGTAATGTAGCTGATTAGAGATCTATGCTCTTCAACAGTAATTGGAATTATAATATATGCTAATATGCTAGACCTTAACTCTTTAGAGGGTAAAGTTCTTATAGCCCCACCCCATATAAGTGACCTATATTTTGAACACGCGATAATATATATCTGCTCTCATAATGAGAATGGAACCATTGGTGTAATGCTTAATCAATGCATTTGTAGTATAACGATTCCACAGTTACTTAAGCATTATGCAGTATTTCTAGAGTTAAATACCCCCTCTATTAACAAAAAATCACCTAAGACACAAAAACGCTATCCTATGCTCTTTGGTGGGCCAATAAATACCGAAACGATAATGGCCATTAGTAGCAGAGAGCAGCATAATAGTGTTAAAAACAGCTATTGTGGACTAAACATACGCACAGATATGGATCGATTCTTAAAAGACATTATGCACGGGGAAGTGCCTAGCAAATTAGTACTTATAAAGGGTATAAGTACTTGGGAAGCGGGACAATTGGAAGAAGAAATCGCAGAAAATAAATGGTTCTTATTCGAACCATCAGTTGACCTAATTTTTCCTTCAAAAACAAAACGTCATAATAATTGGAAGGGACTTATGGAATCAATTGGCCTTACCAGTAATAATCATTATGTACATTATGTAGGAAACGTATAGACTATCAAAATTAGCAACTTTTGAAATTCTTTGCTCTATACTCCTATTTACGCCACATAATCAAACACATTGATAACCAAAACGCCCACTCATTTTTGATGACGCTGGGTAATATCAGATATGGTCTGCTACATTATAAAGATGATAGTTTTTTACTATATCGTGCTAAACAGGATCAGAGCTCAAACTTTTAATATGCCTAAGTTTACGTAGGGCATTTATTTCTATTTCCTCAACCTCGCTTTCTGTAAGCCCCATATGCGCAGCTATTTCTCGAATAGAATATACGGAAAATCCATCTATACCGAAGCGCATACGCAAAACCTGAGCTTCACTTGGCGCAAGCTTTGCTATTGCTGCCGTTGTGATTTGTTTTAAATAACTCATAGTAAGTTTGTCCCAATTCATCAGAACAGACCACTACTTGCCGAATAAACTATCGAGTTGCTTAACACTCTCCCTCCAAATCTGCGACAATCATTACTACCAACGCCGTCCATCACCTTGGGATATATAAACCACCCCTCACATCACATTTTTCGCTTAATAAACATCTGTAGTGTACTTCTGTATATTACCACCTATCTTATCTCCCCTTCGCGATTCACTGCAACTACCGAACTCAAATCAGCAATAATAGTTTCACCTCCTATTACTCTCTGACCTGGCAGTACTTGAGGAATAATATAAGAAGGCAAGTATAAATCTACTCTACTTCCAAACTTTATCATTCCTAACCGCCGTCCCGCTATAACTTCTTGGCCTGAGCGCACTTTACAAACTATACGCCTAGCAATAAGTCCAGCAATCTGTACAACCGCAACGTTTTCTGCGTTGTACGTACTTATAATCCAAGTTGAGCAACGTTCGTTATGTTCGCTTGCCTTATCTAATGAGGCATTGAAAAATCTTCCAGCATTATAACAAGAAGCCTTTACGACTCCACTGACAGGGATGCGGTTTACATGCACATCAAAAACACTTAAAAATATACTAACACGCGTAAATTCCTCTTTATCCTCTTTTTCGACTTCTTCTCCATATTTACCGGTCTCTCTGAGTTCATGCGGCAAAGGCGAGTTTACAATTTGTAAAACAACTCCATCAGCAGGGCTTACAACTAGTTCATCACCAACAGGAGTGACTCTATCAGGATCGCGAAAAAAAGAAACACAGAAAATGGTGCATATAACACCCAACCATCCTAAGGTCATCGATATGGAAAAGAATATAAATGTACACGCAACAGCAATAGATATTGGCACATATCCTTCTTTACATATCCAAGGAATTTGATCTTTAATGTTTCGTAACATAGACTTTTCTGATATAGTTGCGGTGGTTTGCGTTACAGTGATAGTTTTTGCTGTGCAGTTGGTGCGTCTTTTCGTCGCGTCTTCTCTAGTATCACGTGCACCGCATAATTACACCTAGTAGTTTTATAACTATAGATGTATATTTTTCAATTAGAAATTACATTTTGTATCAATAAATATGAAGACTATATGTGTCTTTTGTGGAGCTAGCCAAAATGTTGAGTCCAAGTATATCGCTCTTGCTGAGCGGTGTGGAGAGATTATAGGGCAGCATCAGCATACCTTACTTTACGGCGGTAGTACAGGAGGGCTTATGGGTACAGTTGCAAGAGCAGCACAAGTACATGGCTCTAAAGTAGTAGGTGTTTTCCCACTTAATGTACTTAATCAAAAAGAGATATTAAGCCCTTTATTAGATGAAAGCATACTTGTAGAGTCTATGTACCAAAGGAAAGAGATAATGATAGAAAGGTCGGATATATTCGTCACTTTGCCCGGAGGATTCGGTACTTTAGATGAATTTTTTGAAGTTTTAACACTTAGAAATCTGGAACAACATAAAAAGAAATTGATAGTGGTAAACTTTGAGGGGTTCTGGGATCCTATCCTGGAAATGATTGACAAGATTTTTGCAACTAAATTCGCCAATGCACAGTATAGCAATGGATATACTGTAATTAACAATATAGAAGCAATGGGAGAACTTCTTTAAATTTCAGCAGTCAGCAAGTATCTAGCTTATCGTGGTACCAGAATGAAAATATGCATAACGGGTTGCACCGGAAAGATGGGTAGAGCTCTCCTAGATTACATAAATCATAATACATCAGTAGGGCGGGTTGTTTCCGGTTATAGAAGAGATATAAGCTATACGTCTCAATTTGATATAGAGAGGGCGGACATATTCTATTCAAATAATCTTGCAGAATGTATAAAGCTAGCAGACATAGTGATAGATTTTAGTTCACCTATACTCCTTAAATCTATTCTTATAGAATGTATAAAATATAAAAAGGCTCTAGTATCCGGCACAACAGGACTAGAGAAGGCAGATATAACATATATGGCCAATCTTTCACATAGCATTAGAATATTTTGGTCTCCTAATATGAGCTGGGGAATAGGAGTACTAAAGTTTTTATGTGAGCGCGCAGCCATGCTTTTGCGAAATGATTTTGATATAGAGATTTTAGAGAAACATCATAGAAATAAAATAGATTGCCCCTCTGGCACAGCACTTATGCTAGCAGAAGCGATAGCAAAAGTCAAAACAGCTTCCCCACAAAAAGATCGTGAGAAGCAAATTACCAGTCATACTAATCCTATTCCTATTGTGTTTTCTAGATCTAATAAGAGAAACACCGAGGAAATCGGCATTTCAGCACTACGTGGTGGTGGTTTGTTCGGTACTCATGAGATATTATTTGCCGGAGAATACGAAACGATCTCTCTTGAGCACTCAGCACTAAATCGCATCTTATTTGTTATCGGCGCTTTAAGAGCCGCAACATTCCTCCTTTCTCACCCTATGGGCAAATTATATTCAATGGATGATGTAGTATCAGAATATTTGCAAAGAGGGGATATAACTCTATAAACTAAGCTATCTCCCCCTTCCGTAAATATTAGAAAATACAACGCAATGGGGTGCACGAGGTTGTAATACACAATTATCCAATATCTAAAAACTATAATGCAGACCGAGAAAAGTTAAGATCTATTTTATTATGCCAATGGTTAACTGTCTGCCGCAAATCATTACGCCATTTACATCCTCTACGTAGCGCACCTGCAGCTTGTTCTCTAACCCACTGTGGGTCCATATCAGCTAAAAGACATACTTCGGTAAAATCATCACTCTCTCCTTGAAGCCATTCTAAAGCTCTAATTTTTGCAGCTTTGGCACTTTTTTTATGGGAATTGCTAGCCGCGTCCATAAGAGCTTGAGTAATAACGCTACGCCATATACCTTGAATTTTATCTATTTCTGAACAACAGTCTTGTGTCACCGATACTGCATCAAGATCAGCAGTAGTAGCACTAAAAATCATATCCGTTACCATATCGCGGTCACCGTATTTTTAAAAGTTAGTTCCGACCCCCTTCATTCTTCTATCCTTCAGCCCTATTGTGCAACACAAGCAAATCATTGAAACTCCATTTGTGCAGAATCATATCTAACAATCTGCATGCCCGCAAGTCAGCCCGCTTTAATAAAATTAAAGTTTTGGCACTATTTCATATCAATATTTAAATCGATTCATATATGCTCTAATCTAACTCCATTATATAAGTTCAAGCAGACATTGTGATTTTAATATGATATCATTTATGTGGTTTATATGCGTTTACATGCAAATTGCCCGTATCATAATATATAGAGAAAGAGTACAGTAAGGAGCGAGCAAGTATATTTTTAGGATTGCAATTCCTGAGCGACCCAATTAACGATGTTTTCTGTACACCATGACATTAAATCTTAGTCTTTCCGAAACACCCGAATTAAAGCCAAAGTTGCTCGTCCTAGGCGTAGGAGGAGCAGGCGGAAATGCAGTGAATAATATGATAAATGCTAATCCAGGGAACATAGGAATCGAATTCTGGGCCGCAAATACTGATGCTCAGGCATTGCGTGGATCACTTGCTCCAAACAAAATTCAGCTTGGTATGAACTTAACCAAAGGTCTCGGTGCTGGTTCTAATCCGGAAATCGGCAAGATGGCCGCTGAAGAATCTATGGAAGAATTGAAAGCAGCACTAGAAGATTGCAATATGCTCTTTATCACAGCGGGTATGGGTGGCGGTACAGGCACAGGTGCAGCCCCGGTGATAGCGAAAATAGCCAGCGAACAAGGGATACTGACTGTATGTGTTGTTACTAAACCGTTTCATTTTGAAGGAGAAAGACGCCTCAAAATAGCAGAATTAGGACTAGAAGAACTATACAAGTGCGTTGATACACTCATAGTTATACCAAATCAAAATTTGTTTAGAATCGCTAATGAAAAAACTACTTTTGCAGAAGCGTTTAAAATAGCAGATGATGTTCTCCGCTCAGGTGTAGAAAGTGTTACAAATTTGATTACTATTCCTGGACTAATAAATCTGGATTTTGCAGATATTAAAGCTGTTATGGAAAAAATGGGGACAGCTATGATGGGAACTGGATATGGTAGCAACGATGACGAAGATCGTGCTATAGTTGCAGCAGAAAAAGCTGTATTTAACCCATTATTAGATGATTTATCAATAAAAGGAGCAAAAGGAGTCTTAATTAATATAACGGGAGGATATGATATCACGCTCTTCGAAATAGAGAGTGCTGTACAAAGAATCAAAGAAGAAGTTGATGCACATGCAAACGTAATTTTTGGATCCGCATTCGATGAGAATTTACAAGGCATAAAAATATCCGTAGTAGCTACAGGTGTAGAAGACAGGACAAAACGATACGCAGTAGAGGGTTCTGAGAACTTGCACTCATTACATACTTCAGTCTCTCAACAACGCTCTAGTGAATCAGATCGTGTCGCTCAACATCCGCTTACAAACGATCCTTACACTGGTATATCTAAACAAGTACAAAATTTAGCAACAGAAACTAGTGATAGAAACTCAGACCAGCAAGCCTCAGATTGCTTTGTTTCTTTAAAATTTGTGAACCAAGCAGTACCCGAAACTACACAAATAGGCTCTGAAATTGAGTCTATTTCAGATGATAAGCAATGTATATCTTCTGTACAAGAAGAGCCTCGCCACTATACTATAAAACCTTCTCCGCTAAAGTATGACGCTTCTAAAACCTTTAACAAAGTAGTGGCAAACTTAGGCAAGATAAGGGTTAGCGAAGCTAATGTAAAAGAACAAGAATCGTACAATATCCTAGAGACGCCAGCATTTTTGCGTCGCAATAAAAAGTAAGTCGCCATATTACTTATATTGCGTTGTTAATCAACAACTATAGACGCTACATGTCTTAGTTCTTGTTCACGCTCTTTAATCTTCATAACGATTCATTATTAGTGATGTTTCTAGAAAACTCTCCGATATTAGATATAGTGCACCACCAAAGCCTTACAGAATACAAATACATTAATTCGTGTATGAAATCATATGTTCAGCAATTAATAACTCACCCAGATACCAAAGAAGCCATTTGGCTCTTAGAGCACAAGCATGTATATACAGCAGGAATGCTAGTACAAGTAAATAAAATGTCGTACAAATCAGGAATACGATATGAAAAAGTTGAAAGTATAGAGCATATTGATGGTAGCGCCGTACCAGTGATATATACAAATCGCGGTGGTTTTTGGACTTACCATGGCCCAGGACAAAGAATTGTCTATTTTTTACTAAATCTTAAAAAGATTTATAAAAGAACTTTGGATATAAGCAATAATATCGTATTAGCACTTAATTCCTGTATAGTGGATACACTAGCCTACTTTGGTATAACTGCACATATACAAAAAATTCCCTCTCATAATGTTGGAGTATGGGTAGGTGATAAGAAAATCGCTTCAATAGGACTAAAGATACATCATAATATCATTTATCATGGACTAGCTATAAACATAGCTACAGATCTATCTTATTTTGATAATATCTCTCCATGCAACATTCCTGCTGCCTCAATAATGACGTCAGTCGCTCAATTAGGATTTGAAATCTCCTTAGTAGAATTCGATAGAATATTTATAAATAAATTCAAAGAAACTTTCTCTTATACTTAAGAAGACGCCATTATATGAACAATTTCTTTAAGCAATTGAGATTTTGTTAATTGAAACCCACTCGCGATCCACTGTTCCTCAGCAATCTTAAGGTATTTTCCTACATGACTACCTTCTCGTAAGCCTAGTGCAAGTAAATCTCTTCCATTAAGCGGCATAGTGCGTTTTATATATTTTTGTGCATTACTTACCAATTTCCCCAATTGACCATACATATCAAAAACATTAAGCATGGTAATATAATGTATGTATGTCTCATACCCCAACAAATATATGTATTGTTCATGCACTACAGTAGGAGCTCCGAGCGCTAAAGCATCACTGATGCCATTATTGTCAATACATAAAGTCATCAAAATTTTTGCTTCTTTATTGCTAAATTTTAAATTGTTAGCAAGTTCAATAAGAGCTGATTTGCTTATTTTAGAAAGTCTAAGTATAGCAGCAAGATTCGCTAAGGGATCTACTTTACTAAAGTGTAAATTTAAAAAATTATCAGCGCTCATATCGCATAAATCTATGCATGATAGGTGCATATAGTTAAATATATTTCTCGAATACATAACGTGCAAAGCCTTAGCAACATGAGGCATTGTCAGTATCTTAAACATTTCTATTTTTATGCGTTCCCTTGATAATTTAGACATATTGGGAGAGAGCTTCGATATAATATTTAAATCCTCCTCTTTAAACGAAGCGCCTATATATGCATTAAAGCGAAAATAGCGTAATATCCTCAAATAATCTTCATTGATTCTCTCTTCTGGATTTCCTATAAAACGGATGACTCCAGCTTTTAGGTCTTTATATCCTTTAAAATAATCGTATATATCGCCATCTCTATCCATTGATAGAGCATTAATAGTAAAATCCCGTCTAGCAGCATCATCCCTCCAATCACTACTAAATTCCACCTGTGCATAACGCCCATCGCATAAAACATCCCGACGCAAAGTAGTAATTTCAAATAATTGCTTTTTGAATAATGCGCTTACAGTGCCATGCTTCAATCCCGTAGGAATAGTGCGTATACCATACCTGATAAGATAGTCCGTTACTTCATCAGGAAGCATAGTAGTAGCCATATCAATCTCTTTTACAGCGATAGGAATATCCGTACGAGTATGGCCATTTTGCTGCATATTCTCATATAACAACAAATCCCGTACGCTACCCCCAACAAATCTTGTATTATTATTGTGTGTATATCCACACAATATATCTAACATTACCCATGCATCATTGCTTATAACGTCTTTTACACTACTGCGCACTTTACGCATTACAACGTGATCACTCCGCTCTTCCATATTACTTTACTTTCGTTTCAGATGTATTTTCTGTAGGATGCCACTTTGATAGAATTAGCTCTATCTCTCTTAACTCATCAGATGAAAGCCCTCGGCTTATTTTCCCCGTTTCTTGATTATTCCTGTAATCAATCAAAAGTAACTTTAGAGCATACATCGCAACATCATAATCTGAATGTGTAGCTCCAAAAGATCGAGTCTTAGACTCAACTCCCTTTAAATCGTCAGGTGTAACATAATTTGTTAATTTACGTATTGCGATTACAACATTTGTGTCTTTTCCTGAGGAAATATCCGAGCTCTCTATATTATCTAAATTATCGAATCTCTTATATAAATCGTCCGATAAATATCCTAATAACACACTTCGTCCTTTCTGTAAAAATCCATAAGAAGCAGCGTTTTTAATGAAATTTGGCAATTTCTTCTCATTTTTAAATGATGGATCGGTTTCTCCATTTCCTTCTATAAAATTAAATAAAGACATAAAACATAAAAAAAACAATACACTTACGATAACGCCTCGAAAAATTCCAAAAAACATTCCCAATATACGATCTAAAGTGCCACATCTAAATTTGCCAAATACACCAGCAATCATGTGATTCATAATCGCAAATACAATCAGCATTATTAGCAAAATAGTTGCATATCCAACAGCTACGGCTAAAAAAGGTCCCATTTTTGCTTCCAAGAATGGCTCCATATATGGAAAAGAATAGTGTGTTATAGCTATAGATAGAATCCAACCAATTAAGCTTAAAACAGAAGCGATTAGACCTCGATTTAACGCGAACAGAGTAGATAATAGGATTGTTATCCCACAAAAGACATCCAATCCAGTCCAAGTAACAGACATAATCATTTAGATAGTAAAGTTTATACTCTCTTTCACATATTTATTTTTAATAAATTCGTTATATGCTTCACACATACTATTTCAATATTCTCGCTAATTTTATTATTCTTTTTAGTACTTGAGGGCATTATCACTCTTTTAATACCAAGTTTTTCTGCCTCTTTTACTCTGCTTTCCACTTGAGCAACCTGCCTTAATTCACCTGATAACCCTACCTCACCAAAATATACTGTATCGCGTCTGATAGGAATATTACGAGCAGCAGATAAAAGTGCCACAATAACAGCTATATCTAAAGCAGGCTCATCTATCTTTAATCCACCTACAATATTAAGATATATTTCTTTGTTGCTGAGGTCTATATTCAGTCTCGCATTTAAGATCGCTATCAGCATAGAAAGACGTGTTATATCCGAACCAATTGCGGCTCTACGGGGCATAGGGATAAAAGACGATACTACTAAAGCTTGCACTTCTGTTAAAATACTCCTAGTACCCTCCATGCCAGCGAATATACATGATCCACTTACTTGAGCGCCACCAGTAGAAACAAAAACACTTGAAGGAGTTGATACCTCTAGCAAGCCTTTATCAGACATTTCAAAAACACCAATCTCATTTGTAGAACCGAACCTATTCTTCACAGTCCTAATAATTCTGTATTGTCGAGAACTTTCTCCTTCAAAATACAATACAGTATCTACCATATGTTCTAGAATTTTAGGGCCAGCTATTTGGCCTTCTTTTGTTACTTGACCAACAAGGATTAGTACAAGATTTTTAATCTTTGCTAATTTAATCAACCTCAAAGAACATGTACGTACTTGCCCTACAGTTCCAGAAGCGGACTCTAATTCCTCTGAGTATAGAGTCTGAACGGAATCCACCACAATCACAGCTAAAGATGTAAGCCCCTCTAAAATGGCGCAAATATCACTGAGTGCGCTAGTAGTAAAAAGTTTGACGTTTTGAGGGGCGGTTATACCTAATCTCCAAGCTCTCATTTTTATTTGCATTACAGATTCTTCGCCACTAATGTAAAAACACGGTAATCCCAACTTCCCTATACTCCCACAAATCTGTAGCAACAATGTAGATTTACCGATGCCAGGTTCTCCAGATATCAGCACCGCTGATCCGCCTACCATACCTCCTCCTAGGACTCTATCAAACTCTCCTATGCCACTAGTATAGCGAAGGACGGAGATTTCCTCTTCATTAGAAGCTAAATCTACCGCTTGCACTGCAGGGCGTATTTTTTTTGCAACACATGAAGGCTCAGAACCACGAGTAGTCTCCTCAGTCAATGATCCCCAAGCACCACATTCGTCACATCTTCCCTGCCATTTTTTGTACTGCGCTCCACATTTTTGACATACATATATTCGCGTTATAGTAGTAGCCATTTATCAGACCTATTCATAATCATACCTCCTTTACTTTATTATATATCTCATAATTCAAATTAACCCAACATATGTGAATATCAGATTTACGGGAATAATAACATTCTTAAAATAAAGATAAATTCGAGAATAGTATAGATAACAAGCACAACCTATATGATTTCACATAGGTCAAGTTTATTATTCAGAGACATAATTTAAAATACTAATTGCCATAGTTTATATTTGGTGAATCGGCATATCTTTAGTGCAACTTTAACGATATTTGAGCATTTCTATTTTAAAAAGAAGATTTTTATTCTTCTTTGTACTAAATTTATGCATGCATTTTCGCTAGTACTGATATATACTCTAGGTGTGTGAAAGGTTTTGAAAAGTATTAGTGAACTATGAGTAGTAAAAAGTGTCATCCAGTGGATGAGTTTGTAGGTCAGCAGCTAAGGAATAGGCGTGCAGAACTAAAAGTAAGCCAAGAGCAATTAGCAAACAGTGTGTCGCTTACTTTTCAGCAAATACAGAAGTACGAAAAAGGATTGAATAGAATTAGTTGTAGCAAATTATATGATTTTGCACAATTTTTAGGTACAGATATAGGCTATTTCTTTAAAGGTTTGGATAGAATATATAGAAGAGAACCATTCTATTCTTATATAGCAAATGATGATGTAGGTATAGCAGCTGATTCAGCCGCTAATAGTTATGTAGCAGCACCGGATGGCTATGTAGACGGGAGCACACATTCAATTGTCGAAGAAGACGTCAAAACTATAGTTTCGGCTTTCGCTGGTATTAAGAAGGCTGATTTGCGTAAAAAGGTATTAAGCTTGCTTGCAGCTTTGGAGCAAAACGTTAATCCCTAGTCGAGAGAAGTCTAAATCAGTTTCTATCTCAAATACCTCAGTCATTGTATGGTACGCAGAGGGGATTCGTGCGAAATCTTTAGTAGTGGTAAGCACAGCGCATTTTTTATGCGTAGCAATGCTATATATTTCGTTCAATTCGCTGATAGTATATTGATGATGATCAGGGAATATATATTCTTCTGCTATATCAAAACACGCTATACGTGCTAAGCTAAAAAACCTCTTTGGATAAGCAATGCCAGCTAGTCCTATATAGGATTTTTTGAATTGAGTTTTTGTAATTTCTTTAGGTTTTATTCTAGCAGAGATGATTTCTATATCATTAGAAGTGGCCCTTACTTGTTGTATAAGAGAATGAAGTCCTTCCAAGGCGCTTGGGATACTTCCATTCAAGATTATAACTATATCAGCTTTCGCTACACCTCGTTCAAGAGGCTCTCTAAGCGGGCCTGCGGGTAGTAAAAGACCGTTCCCGAAACCTACATCAGCGTTAATTACAAGAATTGTATAGTCCTTTACTATATTATCTTGTAATCCATCATCGAGAATAACAACAGTAGCCCCATCATCAGCTGCATGTGAAATCCCTAAACTTCTTGATCTACTAATATAAGTAGGTGCAATGCGAGCCAGCAACAATGCCTCGTCTCCTACTTCTCTATGAGAGTGTTTTGAGCTATTAACCTTTACAACCGGAAAATTGCCTTCTCTAAGAAGACTTGCACCGTATCCTGTGGTAACGAATGCAGCCTGAATATTATATTTTAGTAAATATGACATCAATTCCAGAACTATAGGAGTTTTACCACTACCTCCCACTGTAACGTTTCCAACACAAATAACAAAAATATCTTTCCTTTTATAAGGAACTTTTTTAAAAACCAAATGAAGCTTGTACAGTGCGTAATATAGCTTGCTAAGCGGTAATAATAAAAAATTGGCAATACCCCTCTTATTCCATAACCCTAGCGTAATACGTTTTTCGTATTTTTGCCATAGCCAACGCTTTAACTTGCCTTGAAAAGATCCCATATTATTAAAACGAATAAAAAAAGAGTTACAGTAAAAAACGATGTCCTCTGCCCAACATAATCATTTTTCAAAAAAGAAAGAAACGCCCCTTTTCAAGGAAGGTACTACTTTGAGTAAGTATTTTACATATAAAAAAATGCCATTAACGCTAAAGCAAAAGATCATTTTGCTTACAGGTATTATTGCAGCAACTGTCCCCATAATATTAGTAGGATTATTGGCATCTATCTACTATTATCTGGGCATAGAGTCTCTGTTTAATGCACAAGTGAGTACGGTATTACAAAATACTGTTGAAATGTCAAAACTCTATCTCGAAGAATATACCAATAGTATTAGAACAGATCTTTTATCTCTCTCCAATCAAATCGATAAAGAATATCATAAATTCGCCAATAAGAAAGAAGCTTTCAATGCGTTTCTAAACAAACAAGCAGATTTATTGGGATTATCGGAAATTATTCTTTTAAATAAAGATATTATCATAGCACGCACTTCTTTCAGTTTCTCATTGCATTTTGAAGGAGTGCCTTTAATCGAGCTAGAACAAGCATCCAGAAAGCAAATCTATGTCATAAGAAATAAGGACAATACGAAAGTAAGGGCTATAATTAAGCTTAATAATGTTATTTCTTCGTTTGTTCCTGGAGGAGCATATTTATTAGTAGGAAAATACATATCCCCAGAAATTGCAGAATACATACTCAAAGCTGAAATGTCTGCTTACACATATGCTCAGCTCAGACAAAAAGTAACTAACATAAGATATAAAGTCATAAGCATATTCATAGCACTTTCTTCATTGCTTTTGATATTATCAATAATTGGAGCCAATAAAATTGCTAATTTCGTTACCAAACCCATCAAACAATTGATAGATGCAACAATGCTAATTAAGGGAGGGGAATTCGGTGTGCATGTGCCAGAGGGCAATAATAAAGATGAAATCTCCATACTTGCAAAAGCATTTAACAATATGACACATAGAATACACAGTCAGCACTGCAAACTCGTGAAAGTTAATAAGACAATTGATGATAAGCGTAAGTTTTTTGAAACAATATTATCAGAGCTTTCGTCCGGCGTGTTAGCTTTAGATAGAAAAGCAAAAATAATGCTATGTAATAGCGCAGCTCATAAGATGCTCGCAAATCCTAATATGAGATATATATCCGCCACTGAAATAATACATGAAGATCTACACACAATATTTCCAGAGCTAGCGCCTGTATTAGATCAATATATAACTGCTAACGATACTCCCGCTGCTCCCAAACATATAGAAATACAACGTAAAAACCAAATTTTGCATCTTTTCTTACGATATAAGCGTATTTATAATGCAGAACGTAAACTAACCAGCAGTATTATAACCTTCGACGATACTACCGAACTTATAGCAGCTCAACGCTTTAAAGCCTGGGCAGATATAGCAAGACGCATGGCTCACGAGATACGCAACCCACTTACACCGATGCAACTTTCCGTAGAGCAATTACAAAAAAAATTCTCGTCCCAAATAACAGAAAGAAAAGAACTATTCGATAGATATTTAAGCCTAATCAATGATCGTATCGTAGACATCCAAAGTATAGTATCGGGTTTCGTGAATTTCGCAGCAACTGCTATCCCAAATATAAAAGCACATAACATTATAAGTATAATCAAAGAAGCAATTTTTTTACAACAAAATGCTCATTCTAACATACACTATAAATATGAGTTTGACCCAGTAAGCAAAGTTTGTTATACGGACTGTGACAGGACGCAGATTATGCAGGTATTAGTAAACTTGCTTAAAAATGCTGCCGAAGCGATCAGATCTGAGGAAAATTCAGATAATCAAGCACAAAAACAAGGAGTGGTTACAGTAATGTTGGTTGAAAAGCCAGAGAATGGGGTAGTGTGCGTTATGGTACAGGATAATGGTCCTGGCATACCACCTGCCCTACTTGATGTAATATGCGAACCTTATGCAACAACTAAGTCTACTGGTACAGGACTAGGACTCTCTATAGTGAAAAAGATAGTAGAGGAGCATGGAAGCAAACTCCTTCTAAGTAGTGATGAGAATGGGACAACCGTTGAGTTCGATTTAAAGTTGAGTATTCCAAATGTACATGCGTAACGTAAGGAATCTCTCCAAATCAATATATATTCAGCATTCCTTTTTTATAAAGAGGGATTATGTTAATGTTTATTGAGAGACTAAACAAAAAAAATTCATATATTCATCCAGCTCAGTATTGAAATGAGTAGTACAGTATACTCTTGTAAGGACTAAAGCGCTGATGAATTATACGGATTTTTTTATAGCGCTATATATTAATGGACAGCTAGTGAAGATATACTTTACTTATTCAACACAGGACTGGTAAGCAATGTTTAAGTCTCTGAATTTTAATTTCCGCCCCAGTCGCTCTTTATCGGGCATCATATTAATGGTTGTACATGCTATCGCAATGTCCGCATTGTACGTAATACAAAAGAAACTGCTGCATGTTCTACATCCCGCTCAACTCACATTTTTTTATAAATTAAGCGTATTATTAGGCGCATTACCATGGTGCTTCACAAATGGCGGCATACGTAATCTTAAAACATCTAGGATTTCTCTACATATAGCACGCAGCGTATTCAGTACAGCTGCCTCTTTATGCTTTTGTTTCGCACTTATGCGCGTGAATGCCGCAGATGCCACAGCTATAACGTACTTAGAACAAATAATAGTTTTATGCGTAAGCATTTTTTATTTTAAAGAAAAAATCAACAAAGCCAAGATAATACTTATAGTATGCGGGATTACAGGCAGTCTTTTTATAATAAGACCTGGTTTTAGTACATTTAACGCATACTATCTTTATTTATTTGCAGCTTTGGGATTTTGGGCCTTAAATAACATAAGTATAAAGGTGCTAGGACAAACAGAAAGAAGTAGAACGCAGCTGTTTTATGCAACATTCTTCGGTTCAATCATTTCCTTTCCAATCGCAATACAGCATAGCTGGCCCTCTCTAAAAGCTATCCACTTAGGACTCATCGTTATGCTAGGAATATTCCATTGGATTCAAGTTATAGCATTCTTTAAAGCTTTTAAGTTCGCAGATATGTCTGTAGTAATGCCGCTTGACTATATGCGCTTGATTTTTATAAGCATTTTTGCATATCTGTTCTTATCAGAGATTCCTAATCCTACTTCTTTTATTGGATATATACTTATTATATTAGGCGGTATGTACTTGATATATGATGAAGGAAGAAAAGGTGGGTGGAGAGAAAAAAATAAAAAAAGCAATTTGTAAAATGGTACGAAAGAATGCGTGTAAATAAAAAAGACATGGAGAGACTTGAGATGTTATCCTGCATTGATATGTCAGAGGAGGAAGTAGAAGTATATATAAAAGAAGTGAATAGCATTCTTAAATGGTTAACTATCTTAGAAAGCGTCAATACCGAAGGAATTGCTCCAGTATACAGTATAGTAGAAGACGACTCAGCTAATATCAGATTACGGGATGATATCGCATCAAGCTATTCAGTTAGAGATAGTATCGCTAAAACTGCCCCATCTTTCAAATGTGGATACTTCGTGACACCTAAGGCATTAGACTGAGCACCATAATCAGAGCTTATATTACATGCAGCAAAATGGAAGATGGAAGGTGTTACATCATATCCTGATAATAGATGATGATGATGGCATAAGAGATCTACTTGCAAAGTTTTTAACTTTAAATGGATATGCCGTAAGCGCAGCAACAAATACTACTGAAGCAGAAGAATTACTCAAAGAATTTAGTTTTGATGCCCTAATTATAGATCTGCTTATGCCTGGAGAAGGGGGGCTAGATTTTCTTAAGCGTGTAACTGTAGAGGCTCCAGTGCTTATGTTAACTGCATTAAGCGGTATAGATGACCGTATATTAGGCCTCGAAAGTGGAGCGGAGGATTATATAGCAAAACCATTCGAGCCACGAGAGCTTTTGCTAAGATTACAAAAAATAATAAGAAGAAGAATCGGCAATACATTTATATCTCTTAAATCTCCCAACGAGATGGTCGATAACGCTATAAGCTCTCGCAGTATTGCAAAGTTCGGACAATTTACATACGATATCGAAAAGGGGCTCTTAAAGCGTGAGAACAACCGAATCTACCTCACTACCAGTGAAAGTAGATTACTTTCCATATTAGCAGCTCAATCTGGGCAAATTGTTACACGCAACGCTGTAGCAGAAGCGCTAAGTGACGTTGTAAGCCTTAGAACCGTAGATACACAGATCGCAAGATTACGCAATAAAATTGAAAAGGATTCTAAGAAAGCTGAATATCTACAAACCATTCGTGGAACAGGATACATCTTATGGGCGACCATAACAAATCAAGCCACTTAAATAAATAACAGGACAGTGCGTACTACAACTTTAACATGAGAGTAGCCAACACAAGTCTACTAACCACCGGCGATTCTTTTCAATACTGTATCGTATACTTGCAATCCTTTAACTCTCCCCACAATTGCAACCGTTGGTTTATATACCTTTGTGCTATCTAATAATTGCCGAACTATTACCTGAAGATCAATTGCGCTAATCGCATCAATTTGCTTCATGATTTCTTCTAGAGAAATAAAACGACCAAAAATAGCATAATCGCTTATAATTTTTTCAGCACGGCTAGATGTACTTTCACATGCCATTAATAAAGAGGACTTTACTTGCGCTTTCGCCCTTTTCAATTCCGCTTCAGTAATGGAAGAGGCCATCTCATGGAATTGCTGTATAGTGACATCAGCTACCTCATTAGCTGCACTAGCATCTGTTGCTGCATATGTGCCAAATATTCCACTATCACTGTTATGAGATGAAAAGGCAGAAACACTATATGCTAGCCCACGTTTTTCTCTTATTTCCTGAAATAAACGGGAAGACATACCACCTCCAGCTATCACAGATAATAGCTGATAATGGTAATACTGTGGATCTTTATAGGCAATACCTATAAAGCCAAGTACTATATGTACCTGCTCTATGTCTTTCTCGAAACAAACTTCTCCTCCATAATACTCAGGCTTTTGATAAAGTCCCTTAGTCGTATTAGGTAATAAGTTATTAAAATACCTCTCAACGCATTCGCCTACCTGCAATATATCAATATTACCGGATACACCAATAATTGTGTTATTAGCAGTATAGTGGTGACGCACGTATTCTTGCACATCTTCTCTACTGATAGAATTCAACGACTCCGCTGTACCCAGAATACTCCATCCTAATTGGTGATGCTGAAAAACCTGTTTCTGAAATAAATCAAAAGCCTTATCTTCAGGAGAATCCTCATAATCAGCAATTTCCTGTAACACAACCTTTTTCTCTTTATCGAGCTCGTTAGGATCATAGACAGAATGCTGTACAAGGTCAGACAACATATCTATCCCAAGTTCCAAGTCTCCCTTTAGAACTTTAGCTTGATAGACAGTGCGCTCATACCCAGTATATGCGTTAAGAAATCCACCTACCATATCAAATTCCTCCGCTATCTCTTTAGCCGTGCGCTTTTGTGTACCTTTGAAATTCACATGCTCTAAAAAATGAGATATTCCACTATGCTGGATAACTTCATCTCTGCCACCCACTTTAAATAAAACACGCACACTCGCAGTTTCAACTGTGGGCACATGATCTACAACCAGTGTAACGCCATTTTTTAAAATAAAAGCATTGGGAGTAATACCACTACAAGTTACAATCTTTGTATGACACATGGATATAATCCTATAAGCTATTGCACAGTAAGAGATAGCTACTGCAAGCTTTTTTATTTCAATAATGATATGCTTTAAATACAGTAGTTCGCAGAGACATTTGACATAAGGAGAGCACATATGTCAATAACAAACGAGGAGATAGTATTTATGAAAGATACGCAAGGAGAGTCAGATAGACTATACAAAGCCGTTAAGCATACAACAGAAATTATAGCAAAATATATAGAAAATAAGCATGCACTAAAGAGCATTGCTGTATTCATTAATGGAGGAGCTAGCGCTCTAATTCGAGAGCCACGCCTTTGGTTCATAACATGCGTGGTCTTCTTGAAAACACTCCAAAATTCTATAGCGACTTTAATAGGCATAGAAAGAAGCCCCACATTTAGTGATTGGCGTCTCTTATATAAAAAGAGTAATAAAATACTAGCATCCACTAAATTGCTAAAACCAATTTTACAATCTATAGCCGATCCGAAGAGAACAAAAAATGTGCTTCAGTTAATTCATGATATCATCATAACACAGAAATCAAGCACTCAACCAACTGTTACGCTAATAATGCAAACGCTGCTAAAATCTGATTTGAGTAAAAATGAATTAGAAAAAACCATACAGCTAATTAGCCAAAATTTTCCTAAGATTAAGGATATTCTCCAATCTATTTTAACAAATATTAACATTAAACCTACAAAAGTTGCATTAAGCTTTTTAAATTTATTGAATGATAGCACGGTTGGCATAAAGCTTAAAGCTTCTATAAATATATGGATCAATGAAATAATGAATAGCGAGCAAGGAAAAGATCTTCTCCAGAAAATGCTAGAGAAGTATCCTCCCTTGCCAACTGAACTCTTCTCTAATCATCTATTGATTAAAAATCTTGTTAATATTGTTCCAAGCTTTCTCTCTGATGTGATAATAAATAATACCCAATTGCTTACAGAGATTATGCAAAACTATGAGGCCGTAAATAGCGCTCTATTAACAACCTCAGCCATCAAATTATTTACCTCTCAAGAAATGCTTATATGGCTAGGTACTCAACAAAATATCTTGCCAAGCCTAGCAAGCTTACTACCATTCTCAGAAAATGAGAGAAAAACCATTGAAACTCAACTCGTAACACTATCTCCTATTCTGCCTCTGCTAGCACAAATCCCTTCAAATTTCTTGGAAGTTATTAAGGATGATATAGTACAAAAAGAATACATTAAATTAGGTATAGATTGCTTTAATCTATGGGACCAACTTAACATGAAAGAAACAATTTCCAGGCAATCACAAGATTTATCTGCAATTCCCGCAACTACAGTAATACAAGGACATGCCCACGCATTAGGCATTATTGCTTCCATAATATATACAAATATACCAGATGCAAAAAAAGATGAGAATCTTTCGAGTATTTCTTCAGATACAATCGCTAACATTATAGAAAATTTCTTACAAAAGAAACCAATCGAAATAGAAACAATAATAAACGAATTAACAACTGATTCTAAAGTAGACAGAGTACAAGCAATACTGAAAATTGCCTCCTCTGATCTTAAAGCCACTTTTAAAGTTATTGCTAATATTGCTGCTCAAAAAATCACGGGAAGCCCCTCCATCATGAAACCAGAAGAAGTAATTTCTATACTGGAGCATCGTGATAAAAACACCGTAAAAACACTGGAAGCTATATTCGAAGAGGGATATAAGCAAAAGCATCAAAATCTGCCGAAGCATTTCCTGCAAAGAAAAACACTGGCCAATGCAACTTTTGATGCTTTTGTAAATTTCCAAAATACTACCATAAAAGAGTGGGACCTTAGAAACACCCACTTTAAAGGTGGGGTATCTTTTCGCAATAGTATTTTAGAAGGCGTTGTTTTTAATAAAAAGACACAGATCGGAGATCACAAAACAAATATCAGAAAAAATATAAAAAATGCTTTTAAGGGAGCAACAATAGACGTCCAAACTTTTCAATCACTTCTGTCATATGCACAATCACTAGGGATAAGGCTATCCCTAGCAGACATAAAGCTTCAAGGGAATTTCGAAAAAATAGATCTTTTTACAGCAGATCTCCAAAATTATATAGTACTGCAGTCTACATCAAATAACTCTAATATAGAAAAAAATAATTCATCAAATATAGTATTAAACAATCAAGACTTGATCTTAGATCATATTGTAGAAGTTGTAAAAACTGCAGTAAATAATGAGTTTGATATAGAGACGCTGAAAAGCTCTTTAAAATCTGTTTTTTTTATCACTAAACAAACAGAAACAATTAAAAAATATTTAGGAAATCTACTCCTCCTTAACAAAGCTGATGCACTAAAACTATCAAATATACAAAATAAATACTTTAAAAACTACCTAGATTTGAAAGAGCCAATATACGCCCTGAAACAATTCAGTGATAAAATAAAAGAAAACCCGAATAACGTAGCTCAAGGTGTTCAGCACTTATATGAATCGCTCCAAACAGATTATTTATCTGATAAAATAGGTATCAAACTTTTCGGTCAGGAAAATAATAGAGCACAGGATTTCTTAGCGATAAGAGAGCATCTAGCACAATGTGTAAAGAGCACTGAAATAGATGCAACACAACTAGATTTATTGTCAGATATACTAGAAACAGCATATTATGATAGAACTAGCTATACGTTTATGGGAATTGCCTCGGGCGGCATACAATTCAAAAATCCCGAATCCTTAAAACAAGATCAAGAATTGGCAAACTACATATCAAGAGCACTTGAGGGTTTAAAAAAAGTTGGGTCTGACAAGATAAAAAATTTACAAGACATAACAGATTTAATAGCCGTATCAATTGGAGCTCAGAATCAGAGAGATAAGGCGAAAATTACAGCCTCGCTATTAAATGCTCTAAAAGAATGTACATGTGAAGAAATAAAACAATTATTCGAACCGCTTAGGCTTCTATATATAGCTCAAATAAAACCCCTTGCGTACCTAAAAGGAGTTATTTCGTCCAACAGTATAAATTCCATAAAGATACTAGCACAAGAATTAAAAAAAATAGCATCCCAAAAACAATCTGAGATATTAGAGCCCCAGGTGATACAAGCACTTGGCGGTAAGAATCAGACAGAAAGGACAAAGATCGCCGCTATCATTGAAGAAGAACTTTTAGCATCCTTAAGAGAACATCAAATAGACATTAAAACAGCAAACGTAAATATGCTAGGAGGCCTAATCGGCAAAAAAGGAAAAGATGACACTCTAATGGGAACCTTCTACAAAATAGCAAATACTGCAACTCCTCTTGAAACCACTGAAGCAAATAGAGCAAAGTTAAAAGAATGCGCATTAAAATTTATAACGCAATACTCAAATCGTAAAATAGAAATGGAAAGATGATATATGTCTAATATAAAAGAGTATGTGAAGCAAGATGATGAAGGATTACGTGTAGACAGATGGTTTAAACGAAACTTTCCTGATGTGCCATTTGTGCATATAGCCAATTTAGTGAGAAAATCAGCTATCACCTTGGATAGTAAAAGCACTTCTCTTAATGCACGACTGCGCGTTAATCAACAGATAGAATTCCCGCCATTTATACGCGTCATGTCAAAAATAACGCGTCCTAAAATTAGTTTGAATCCGTTACAAAAGCGTCTTAGTAAAGTTCTTGTCGCTTCTGTATTATATAAAGACAATGACTTACTGGTTATAAATAAACCACCAGGTTTAGCTGTACAGGGAGGTACTAAAATAAATTGTTGCATAGATGATATTTCTGAAACTCTGAAATTTGGGCTCGAGACCAAACCACTGATAGTACATAGGCTGGATAAAGATACTAGCGGCGTCTTATTGCTAGCTCGCACAGTTGGAGCGGCCGCTGCACTCAGTAAGCTATTGCGCGAGAAGCAAATTCAAAAAGACTACTTAGCCATTGTATATGGAACACCCAGCCTTAGCGCCGGACGCATAGAATCTGATATACCTCTAAAATGTAGTAATCAAAATTCTCATGCAATCCAAATCTCGAAGCAGCAGAGTATATCTGCAATAACAGATTATGCAGTATTGAGCTCCGTACCTAATATGACACTTCTGAAGATGTCTCCTATCACGGGCCGTACACACCAACTAAGAATCCATTGCACACACATAGGATGTGCTATAATAGGTGACAGTAAATACTGTATTCCTACTATAAAGTGTAAGGATAAAACTTCAATACTACAGCACCAAAACTCTAAACACCTGCACCTGCATGCATGGCAAATAACGTTTGATATACAAGGCAAACGTATACAAGTGAAAGCTCCACCACCCCTGTATTTCCAACAAACTCTACACCAATATTTTAGCACTTTTGATATAACATCATCATATACCAACATGATATAATATAACTATTATGAATAGGATAGCCGTATACCCAGGAACTTTTGATCCTGTCACACTAGGTCATATGAATATTATTAAGCGTGCTATGCCACTGTTTGAAAAATTAATTGTAGCAGTCGCTCTTGATACTGCAAAAACAACATTATTTTCAGGTGAAGAAAGATTGTCAATGGTGATGGAAGAATTAAGACCCATAAAAGCTCATAATGTTATCCCTTATATATTCGAAGGTCTTTTAGTGAACTTTGCACTACAACATAAGGCCACTTTCATAATCAGAGGATTACGCGCAGTTTCAGACTTTGAATTTGAGTTTCAATTCGCACATATAAATCGTCAGTTAAGTAAGAAAATAGATACGATATTCCTGCCTGGTACTGAAAATAGTCATTTTATCTCTTCAACTTTTGTTAAAGAAATCGCTAGATTGGGCGGTGATGTACGCAATCTCGTATCAAAAAATATTGCCAAGAGACTTATAGATATTTATGATCAACCATTAGGATGAATAAAAAGTATCAATAGGTAACTGGGTGTCTATTAAAAGCGAGCTAAAAGTGCAAATAGCTACACCTATGAATGTCGTAGTAACTCAGGTCGCAGCCTCTGTTATTTTACCAGGTCATAAGGGACGGCTAGGAATTTTAGAAGGACATGAAAAAATGATTTTTGACCTACAGGAAGGAATGTTGGAAATGAAAGATAGTGAAGAAGTTACAATAACAAGATACAATATAGGACCTGGTACAGCTAGAACAGATGGAACAAATTGTGTGGTCTTAACGCAACATTGTAAAAAAGCAGATCTATAAGGAAGCATTTTATTAGCAAGATTCCTCCAACCAACGGAAATAAGCGCTAATGCAGAAAGATAATATAGAGTTTATGATTGAAGTTGTACTTTTAGATGGCAGTGTAAAGACTTTTAATAGCCCCAGTGTCAGTGGAATTCAAATTGCAGAGACTATAAGTCATTCCTTAGCACAACAAGCAATTGCTATAAAAGTGGACGGTGAGTTAAAGGATCTCAGTTATATATTGGTCCATAACGCTGCTGTTGAAATTATTACCCTAAAAAACCAAGAAGCGTTGGATATAATACGTCATGATGCTGCTCATATTTTAGCACAAGCAGTGAAGGAACTGTATCCAAAAACGCAAGTTGCTATAGGTCCTTCAATCCAAGACGGATTCTATTACGATTTCGCAAGAGAAACGCCATTCTCAATGGACGATTTAGAAAAAATCCAAACCAAGATGCAAGAGATTATTCATAGAGGTGATGCTTTTGCGCGCAAACAGATAACTAAAAACGAAGCTATAGCGCTTTTTCAGCAACGGCAAGAACCATATAAGGTGGAGATAGTCCAAAACCTGCCAAGCGACAGCGATATTACCATTTACTTACAAGGCTCATCATTTATTGATTTATGTAAAGGACCGCACGCACCATCCACAAAATTTGTGAAAGCCTTTAAATTAACAAAACTAGCTGGTGCATATTGGCACGGAAATAGCAGTAATACAATGCTACAGCGTATATATGGTACAGCTTGGACAAGTGAAGAGGATTTAGAAAAGCATTTATTGGCTCTACAGGATGCAGAAAAAAGAAACCACAAGAAAATCGGAGCACAAATGGACTTATTCCATTTTCAAGATGATGCACCTGGAGCGGTATTTTGGCATCCTAAGGGATGGCTTCTTTTTCGACAATTAATCGATTACATGCGACAAAAACAACATGAATTGTCTTTTGTAGAGATTAATACACCAGAAGTTATGGATAGCACATTATGGAAAATGTCAGGACATTGGGAAAAATTCAGAGAAATGATGTACATCGCAACAGCAGGCGAAGAAGAACGTGTGTACGTGATGAAGCCAATGAATTGTCCAGGATGTACACAAGTACTGAATAAAAGAGTCATTAGTTATAGAGATCTCCCTCTTCGGGTATCTGAATTCGGAAAAGTACACAGATTTGAATCATCAGGAGCACTACAGGGGTTAATGCGACTGCGCGCTTTCACTCAGGATGATGCACACGTCTTTTGTACAGAAAGCCAGATTATAGAAGAAGCTGCTAGATTGTCTCGTTTTACGGTAGATGTCCATAAAGGCTTTGGTTTCGAAAAAATGAAGATAAAGCTCGCTACAAGACCCGAAAAGCGGATAGGAAGCGACGAAATGTGGGATAAAGCAGAGGACGCTCTTCTAAGAGCTATGAAATCCTCAGAACTACAATATGCTATAAATGCAGGGGAAGGTGCTTTTTACGGCCCAAAACTTGAATTTATATCTGTAGATGCATTAGGGCGCGACTGGCAGTTAGGTACAGTTCAAGTAGATTTTAATCTACCAAATCGCTTAGGAGTCTCTTATACAGGGGAAGATGGAGGAAAACACACCCCTGTTATGCTGCACTTAGCATGTCTTGGTTCTATAGAGCGATTTTTGGGTATATTACTGGAGCACTATGGTAGCAAACTCCCGTTATGGTTAGCTCCTGTGCAGGTAGCTATAGTAACAATCAACGATCATGTGATACAATATGCGCAAGAGACTTTAGATGAACTAACCTCAGGAAATATTCGTGCGGTTCTAGATATAAGCAATGAAACTCTGAATTACAAAATTAGACAACATTCTACATCCAAAGTACCTATAATTGCTATCATCGGAGAAAAAGAAAGTAAATCTCATGAAATTACTGTAAGAAAACTTGGAAGCAATGAACAGAAGAAAGTTTCGCTTAAGCAATTCAAAGAAGTGCTTGAAACTCATATAGAAAGCAGAAATAACGTTCTTGAACAGATAGTTTTCTAAGGAAGATTGAGTATAATATTAATAATTATTTTAATAAGAGGTGTTTATAAAAGACTTTAGCAAACATGCAAGCATGCCTACGACAAGAGTTAATGAAAGGATCATATGTCGTGAAGTAAGATTAATAGGTTCGGAAGGACAAATGATCGGTGTAGTTAGCCCCGAAGAAGGGTTGAGTTTAGCTAAGGGTGAGGGATTGGATTTGGTGGAAATATCACCCAATGCCCAGCCACCCGTATGTAGAATAATGGATTACGGTAAGTTTAGGTACTCACAGCAAAAGAAAGCACATGAAATAAAGAAAAAACAAAAAGTAACCGAAGTTAAAGAGATCAAGCTAAGACCTAATATTGCAGAAGGTGATTATAACATAAAAATACGCAACGCTATCCGTTTTTTATCGGAGGGAAATAAGGTTAAGGTCTCTTTGCAATTCCGAGGAAGAGAAATTACTCATAAAGAGATAGGATTCGAGATCATGCGTAAATTCCAAAAATCGTTAGAAGAACGGGCGAAAATAGAAGCATCAGTACGAATGGAAGGAAGGCAGATTTTTATGGTGCTATCTCCACTTAGCCATGGAGAAGGATTATTAGTTATATAATCCTTAGTATAATAGGTCTATAACGCACTAGAATCGATGCCGCTGTTTTTAGGCGCACGATCTAGACGCGGTACTTCTATATATTCGATTCTAAGCTATTATATGATGTGAATTTTCATATGCGTTAAGTATTTTGCGATTGGTTTGTTTATGCGAAATGATTTAACAACTCCTGTAATGAGGCAGTATCTCTCTATAAAAGAGGCACATAGAGATTATTTGCTTTTTTACCGTATGGGTGATTTTTTCGAATTGTTTTTCGAAGACGCTATCTTAGCAGCAAAAGAACTTGATATTGCGCTCACTAAAAGAGGCAAGCACAATAACCAGGATATCCCAATGTGCGGAGTACCCGTTCACTCTAGTGAAGTATATTTGCATAGATTAATCAAAAAAGGATATAGCGTAGCAATATGCGAGCAATTAGAATCTCCAGAAGAAGCAAAAAAAAGAGGTAGCAAGGCAGTAGTTAAAAGGGAAGTGGTAAGAATAATCACTCCAGGTACATTGCTCGAAGATAGTTTATTAGAAGCCAAAGAGCAAAATTATTTGTGTTGTATTGCAAAGTTACGCGACCAAGTGGCGTTGTGTTGGGTCGAAATATCACTGGGGGAGTTTTGCATAGAAACTGTTTCTTTAAAAGCACTTGAGTGGGAATTAGCAAGGCTCGCACCCAAAGAGCTTTTAATCTCTGATCAACTGATTAAAGATCCCCTCTTCAGTAATAAAATTTCTAAAGACTCTGTTCTCTTCACTATTAGAGCAGATAGTATGTTTGATACAACAAGGTGCGAAAACAAACTTAAGCAATTTTTCCAGGTAAAATTCTTAGCAGGGATTAATGATTTAAACGAAGTGGAAACTATCGCAGCAGGAGCGCTTGTTGAATACATAGAGTATACACAAAAAAATGCCATGCCAAAATTTAGAAAGCTAAATAAATTAAATCATACATGTTTTGTAGCTATAGACAAATCCACTAGGATAAATCTTGAGATCGATAAAGGAGCATATTCCCTATCCAGCGTGCTAGATTGTACATTAACTGCAGCTGGCGGAAGGTTATTCCACTCGTATATCTCCTCACCACTTACAGATCCCTTAGCTATAAATAAACGTTTAGATAATGTAGCAAGTCTATATAAGGAACCAGAATTGTGTAAAGAAATTCGAAATTTGCTAAAACAGTTTACGGATATAGAGAGAGCATCATCCAGAATAGGAGCTTCTAGAGGCAAACCTTTCGATTTGTGCATCATATCTAATGGACTACGCTTGTCTATGCAAATAGCTAAGATTATGCATTCTGCATCCCACAAGATCTCTCTTGGTTTATTAAGCATAGCAAAGCAAATTAATAGCTTCGATGGCCTAATGGAAGAGCTTAAAATGGCACTAAATCCACATATAGGAGTTGAAACTGAGCTGCAATATTTCTTTAAAAGAGGCTATAGCCCCGAATTAGATAGATTACATGATTTAAAATCAAATTTTGAAGATCATATTCAAGAATTAAAGGATAAGTATAAACAAATTACCGGTGTTACTAATCTAAAAATTTCTAAAAACAATATCCTTGGATATTTTATCGAAGTCACACCTACCAATTCAAATAAAATGCAAAACGAAGCATTTATACATAGACAATCATTGGGGAGCGCTATCAGATATAGCACTAGCGAATTACGACAATTAGAAATAGAGATATTGGTTAGTAACGACAGAATTATACAACTATTGGACATAATATTTAAACATTTATGCCAAAAAGTACTAGAAAGCGCTGATCAAATAGCGTTAACATCCCAAAGTATAGCGGCAATAGATGTCATATGCGCATTCGCACATATAGCCACAACATATAATTATGTGCGACCAGTTGTTGATCGTAGTAATAACTTAAAGATAATTGATGGCAGACATCCAGTAGTAGAGAGAAAAGTAAAAAATTCCTACGTGCCCAATTCCTGCGAAATGGATAAAAATTCAAATTTATGGCTTATAACAGGGCCTAATATGGCCGGGAAAAGTACGTTTTTGCGTCAAAATGCGTTAATTTGTATTATGGCACAAATCGGTAGTTTTGTTCCAGCTAAAAGCGCACATATAGGGATAATAGATAGATTATATAGCCGGATAGGAGCTTCTGATAACATAGCGCAGGGACAATCTACCTTTATGATCGAGATGTTGGAAACGGCATACATCATGAATAATGCAACTAGTCAATCGCTCATCATATTAGACGAGATAGGACGTGGAACCGCAACGTATGATGGATTAGCTATCGCATGGGCAGTAATAGAAGCCATACACAATGATATCTCTGCCCGAACAATGTTTGCTACGCATTATCATGAACTAACTACTTTAGAACAGCAATTAAGCAAATTGAGGTGCTATACGATCAAAGTACAAGAATGGGAGGGTAAAATTGTATTTTTACATGAAGTCAAGGCAGGAAAAGCTAGCAAATCATACGGTATACACGTAGCTGCTCTAGCAGGAATGCCTGAATCAATAACAGATCGTGCACAACAAATACTTGAAACTTTAGGAGAGAAAAAGATAGACTGAATACAGTCCAGTAAGAGCACCGAGTTTCTCCATTTCTCTCCCACCATAATCTAGAAGCAACTAGTTTATTATAATTAGCACTTTTTTGCTATCTCTCTGCAACTGGAAAATTAGCTCCCTGATTTAAACGTTATAATACTCAAGCTAATGCTTATCATTAGGCAATCCCTGTCTTTAAAATAGCTATAACTCCTCTATATCACATTCTAGCATAGTACTACTATAGCTGTCATCATCACTATCTTCTACTATGATCGAAGTTTTAAACGCATCGTGTTCTAAAAATTTGTCTACTGCCTTAGGGTCCATAAAGTATTAATACCGGAGTCTATTAAGTCTGCAACTTGCGAACTAAAACAAGATTTATCTAAAGGTAGAATTTGCTCGAATGGGCAATTTTTAATATAAAAATTATAGAATGAAGCAACTCGATAGGTTGAAGTACCCGGCTTAAAAGAATGTATCATCCCTAAAAAGCAACGCTTGTACGTATACTTTGCTCTTCTAAAGGAGAGGGCATATTATAGATATGTGTTATATTTTTTTCATATATTAAAAATGTTAAATTTAAGAAATTAAGTTAATTCCTTAATAATTTTGCATATTATAACATATCAAGCCAAAAGATACACAAGAAAGTATATCCCTACAAATACAAAGAATAGCTGAAGCAGTCCTCAACTATACAAACTAATTTTATATGAAAATGTAATGTCAACAGACACGATCAGACATTACATAATGGGCCTAAAAAGGCCTACAAAATAACAGCTCAGCTACAAAAAATGAACCTAGGAGCAGCACACATTACTCTCCTCCTGAAGCCCAGCCAGATGCAGTAAAATCATCACGAACATCACATATTCCCAACAATATCTCCCGCCGCTCATCATTAAGGATAAAATCACAGTAATATTCATGATTACTCGAAAACGCAGCACTACCCAAATACTTAGAACAAAGACAAGCATTGTCGCTTACATCAGCATCGTCCTGAAAATACATATTAACAGTATCAAATGTTAGTTTATACAAAGCATGGGGACATATAATGTACTTAAAACAGGATTGCATTGCCACCGCAATAACTCCCTTTTGCGCATCCTCTGCACTCTTTGTAGGTATCTTTGCAAAGATCTTCTTTTCGCGGCATTCATCTCTCTCATATTTTGTAGGATATCAGAAGCGCAGACATCATAATCCACACCGCGACCTTGAACATAGCTATTTACTAAAGATTCCAGAATCAATCCATCTCTAGATTCAATAAGATTACATTTATGCAGTAATTGTTGTAAGTTCGATTCTATCACAAATAAATAGTTAGAACACATAAGGAAAATAGCGTTCTGTTTCGCTGATCCCTTACATAAATCGTTTGAAGTATCTGTCATACAAATAACCCACTATAGCTATAAACAAAATCCCCCCTTCTTATACTTAAAAAGGCCGTTAACATAAAATCATTACTAAGGCTAGCTATTCGTTACATTCCTTAATAAAGTGTAATTCATTCCGGGCGCGAGTTAAAGCTACGTACAATAGCCTTGCTTCCTCTCGCGAGTTTTTTCCCTTATATAATTCCTTTAAATGATCTGCATATTCGCTGCACTTAGACATATTGATGATAAAATCTGGCCTACTATCATCTTCTTCTTGCCACAAAACCATTGTATGCCGGCCTAAAGGCTTCTCTTTTTTCATTAAATCATCTGCTAATATTACAACCGGAGACTCGAGACCTTTAGCTCCATGTATCGTCATAATCTTTACTCCCGTTTCTTTTTCAGAGCACGAGCATACTTTACCTAACTGATTAGCAAACGATCCTTGTGTTTCAAACCATTCAATAAAACTTTGCAGATACAACATGTGCTCTTCGTCAAAGCTGAAAGCTTTTTCAAGAAATAATTTTATAATGTCACCGCTATTAACTCCATAAAGCTTAGTATACTTCTCCACAATCTCATGGGAGTTGTTCAGAATCATAGAATAAAACTCATATACAGAAGTTGCATGTTGCGCAAAGCTCAAATATTGAAAAAGATGTATAGCGCAAGGCAGAGATTTATTTCGAAGTATATTCCATATATAGTCTTCCCTACTATGTACAAGGTCTAAAAGATCTTCATCACTTAATCCAATAAATGGAGACTTTAAAAGAATAGCGAGATTCAAATCATCGTAAGGTAACAGCGAAAATTTTGCGATCGCAATCAAATCTCGCATTATAATATGCGAATAAATATCAGTATTATGGGTATAATCTGCAACCTCGATATTACGCTTTTTTAATTCTTGCACCAAACCATACAAGCGTATTGAACGCTTCCTAACCAATATCATTATGTCGTTTGCTGTAAGTGGCTTATTAGTGCCATGAACACATCTTCGCTGCGCTAACCAATCAACAATATTGCCAACAATCAGCTTAATTACTGGATCCAACGGCTCTTGTCTCTCATGCCATTGTAACTTTGCGAGTTTCTTTACAATTGAAGAAGAAAATTGATTATCAATTTTTATATTTAACTCATCAGTATCTACACATTCCTTTTTTTGCAATATGACGATATGTTTTTTTACTAATCCCAACGCTTCTTTATCATATGCAATATGCTTCGTATCACATATACCATCTATATAATCCAAAATTATTTGTGCAGAGCGAAATGAATAGTTAAGCTCAATGAAATGCAGCGGCCGATTAACGATCTTTAATTGCTCTTTATAATACGAATATATTCCCTTAAAAGACTCCGGATTCGCCCCCTGGAAACTAAACACAGATTGTTTATAATCCCCAACAATGAGGATTGTACGCTTACCTTCCGCAGGCAATTGTGTGTAAAATTCAGCCGTCAAATTCTTTATAATTTGCCATTGCAGATTGCTTAAATCTTGTGCTTCATCAATTAATATATGGCTAATTTCTTCGTTTAATTTATATAGCACATCGCATCCGATTTCTGAATCTTGCAATAATTGCAGTATGCTTAGTAAAATATCATCATATTCCAGACATCCTAACTCACTTTTAAAGTGTTCATATCTATTGTATATGGACCGTGCCACATTAATAAATGCAGATAAAATAGATGCATATTTTTGATTTCTAAGATCTTTAATCGCTCTGCATAAAGCTTCTTGCAGTTGCTTAATCTGAACCGCAAGAACTGGATTTTTAGAGGCTATATTGCCTATAACTTTTATGTTTTTACACGGAGTGCCAGAAGATGTAATAAAAAGTTTCGCAATTTTCTCAAAGGACCTGATTTGATGATCGGTATTATCCAATAAACAAAACATATTCTCTATAATATCCAACACCTTATTACGCATATCATCACTAGCTTTCTCCGCTTCCTCTTGAAGAAACTCTGCAATGTATTTAATATGTCCAGAACAACGTGCACTCTCTATAAAGCGTCCTATAATACCTGACGCAGTATCCTTATATTTCACACCATGCTTAAGATAAGTGATATGAATTAATGCTTCATCATTTAAATCTTTAATAGACTTAAAGTAATATTTTGTTTTCGCATTCTGCACAAAAAGTTCTTCAATTAAACTAACCCAATATGCATAGTTATATGTCTTAGCTAATATATCAACCTGTGAACGTAAGGATGTTTCAACGTCTTGAATAATATCCTTAAAAGCCCTAAGTATAAGGCCTCGTCTTGTATACGGATTTAAAATACTATCACTTGTATGAGAGCGATGCGCAGATGGCAGCAAATTGGCACGCTGCAACACATCAAAAGCAAAACTATGAATTGTTTGCACCTTTAACTTTGGCTTAATGGCACAAAATTCGCCATATAAGCTCCTCGCAACTTTCAATCTTTCATCTATAAGGCGCGTTTCTCCAGTCAACTGAATGATTTGTGCTGCTAAATCCTCATTATTTAAAATAAACCATGCATATAGTGATCGCTCTAACCTCCTTAATATTTCAGCAGCAGCAACATTTGTAAAGGTAACACATAGAATGCTCCCCATATTCTCACCGCTCAATATTAACCTAAGGAATCGCCTAACTAATAATGTAGTCTTTCCACTTCCAGCAGAAGCACTAACATAAGCACATACTCTAGGATCTGAAGCGAGCAGCTGCTTACTTTCAATTACTGATGTCATGTTTCCTTATACTAAGTGTGCATAAACAAAAAGATTAGTTGATAATTGCAAATCGCTACACTATGTAGGTAAAAAGATAGTAGGGAGTGTTATTTGTGTAATAGGAATACAGGTTACAGTTATGAACATCAACCACAGAGTGGTTTTATCGTACGCCCTGGTAGCAGGGTTCTTCGGTTTTTTGGTTTATGCATATGTTAATTATGAGGGAGAAAATAAGGTAGCACTGCAAGAGATAGAGGCACTTAAAGGCACTAATGCTCGAGAAATAAAAAAACAAATTGGAGAAGAAATAGAGCCAAGACTTGTTCGTTTAGAAAAGGCAATGGATAGTATTGCTAAGAAATTACAGGGTAATGAGGCGGTCGCGCAATCATCAGATAAGCAATATAGTAATATAGGCATCGTACCAGAGCAAATTGAAACAATAGCGAAGAAGGTTATTGAAAATAACCCTCAGTTAATCATAGATTCAGTGACAAAGCTTCAGACACAAAAAATGGAAGCTCAAGAGAAGGATGTAGATGTCAAGGTAGCAAACTCTGTCGATAAACTGGTAGGAAATCCTAATAACCCACGTGTGGGTCTGCATGCAGCTCCTATTAAGGTAGTGGAGTTTTTTGATTACAATTGTTCACATTGTGGCCAAGCAGCTCCTGTAAATGCTAAGATAATAGAAAATGAGAAGGACGTACAGCTTGTATTCCGTGAATTTCCAGTTCTTGGTAGCGATGCCATAATGGCATGTAAAGCAGCTTTGGCTGTTTACTCAGTAGCAGGGACACAAAAATACATTGCATATCAAAAGATTTTGTTTGATAGCGCAGGACAGTCTAAAACAGAGGGAGTATTGGCTGGAATGGCAGAGAAATTAGGTGTTAATCTCGCTAAATTTACAGAAGCATTGAACAGCAAGAAGGTAGCAGATGTGCTGCAGGACAACATTATGCTCGCTACTTCTCTCGGAATACACAGTGTACCTACTTATGTGGTGAATGGGCAGAGAGTTTCAAGACAAGCCTTGCTTCAAACTATAGCGAGGGTGCGTGCTGAAATAGCTGCTAATAAGGGAGCTGACAGCGCTTCTACAGCCGCTAGCGGAGAGCGTCTCTCTACTAATAACAACGTACGTACAGCAACAAAGGCTTCTTCTGTTCCTGTATCCCCAGAAAAGGCCGCTCCTCCAGCATCGTAAAAAGTAAATTAACAAAACAAGAAGAGATACTCTATTATTCTCTTCTTGTTTTAGAATTTGTAACTCTACTATTTTTCTTGAAGTCCTAAGCAGTATAGCTTGCTTATTCAAGTATTTCTACAGACCTTGATAAATGTTTTAGCAATGCACTACAGTGTGTGCTCGTAAGCGCATATGGAGCTGTACGGAAGTATTCTAAAATATCTAAAACATCTCGTGCTATTTGCTTATTTTCGACTTCCAGCACTTCAATCCTATTTTCTCCAGAAAAAGTTATTTCATGCTCTCTAAGAAGTATTTTATTGTCTTTTCCCCCCCCTAATAAAAGAGCTAAAAATGGTAGTTGAGTAATATATTTCAGATCCTTACGTACAGCATATCTCACATAAACATCAGCTATTATACTGTTATCCTTCATAAAACTAACTCTATCTATATATCCCGTAATACTCATACACTTGCCGCCCTTTGCTAGAAATTGACAATTATGAAGAGCGCCTATCATCGTATTATTTATCGCCTCTTTAGACGTAGACAAATCATGCCAAAAACGAAGTAAATCATCGGATAAATTAGCAAATAACAGACCTCCAAGGTATATAATCTCTCCTTCATTTTTTAAATCGAACCGATGTATATACTTATCGAAAGTACTCTGCAATGCGCCTTTGATACAGCATTCATCTTGATGCCTATCTAATATAGGCAATAAGCTCGCAATAGTGCGTCTCATAACTAATCCTGATTTATGCTCTAAAACCTCCTGATCGCTTCGTAATTTCTTAAGTGGTTTTAGATTTAAGACTTCATCCACATAGTATGCATAAGGATTGCATATCAACTTTTCCAAAGCAATTCTAGTATAGTGAATAGGTCTTAACTTTTCGTCAGGACACGGCCATTGAAACTCTGCTGCAGAGCGTGGTTGAAACGTATGTAAAGATCTTCTTAGAAGCCAATCATATGATTGCTTCTCCTCAGCTAAATCTGCTCCACACACAACTTTCTTATAGCTAGAGAGCATAGCAAGCCATGTTGGCTGGCTATCTACAGCAGAACTTAAAACAACTTTAGAAGCTACAGAAAGACTTAATAATCCGATAAAAGTTGCAGTAATAGCACCTCTTTCTAAGTTATGAGGAGCAATATAACCTTCTTTCGATTTTATATAAGAAATCTCTGAAATAGTTGGAATGTAATTATATTCCTCAAAACCCATAAAGATTAGCAATCGTGCTGCACAAATATGGGAAATTATATGGCTATGCCTCGCTTCTTCATTTAACGTTGTTATAAGTACTGAGCAATTGCTCGATTTAGCGGGATTAGTAATACTGTATATATTATCGAATAATAATGAATTAGAAGGGCTAGACACAATCTGCTGAAGCAAAGCTCTATATCCAGAAACGGAACTATAAGTTCTAGACGCATCTGCCACGCTATAAAATACCAAAGCTTGCTTCAATTTTTGTATATCGCTACTTAATGGCGTATTAATAATAGCTTCATGCACTTCCCAATGTTTCAAATAAAAGCACCCAACATCCACATCTTTTATCGATACAAGATGCCTCAAATTAGCTAAAGCATGCAAAACCTTTATCAATTCTACTGGCAGTTCTTCTGGCTTTGCCGATTGCGTATCACTTATATGAAAGTTTTCCTGTCTGATTTTTATTTCTAATCTCCAAACCATATTTGGATCCGATGAGAAACGACTACAAGTGTGTTTTAAAATTTCAAACAACAGCACGATATTTTCGCGTGTAGACATAACATAGTCTAAAATCAACATTAGTAGTTGCACCTCTCCTCTATGAGATAACGCTACAGGCACAAAATTGTCACAACTGGCATATTTGGCCACCTCTGCTGCAATATAAGAAGTCATAGGATAATTGTTAGGAACAATAATGGCAATGCTCTCCTTCGGATTGGTGGTTGTATGATATTTCACTAATTGTAAAATACGCTCTAATTCATCTACCCGGCTCTTATTAAACAACGTGCTGATATGATCTAATAGCACAGAACCACATATAGAGCTCTCTTCATGCCAAAGTGGCCAATATCTAAAAGGATATAACAACATTGACATCATGTTATCCTCGTTTGTTTGAGGCACTACATTAATGACATCAGAACGAGAAAGACCGATTTTCTCTAACGCCCCCTTAATCGCATATTGCCAATGCGTTCCTTTTTCGCATTTTACATCGATAGTATCCCAAATTGTATAAGAAGAATATGTATCTAATCCTTGAAAAAACAGTATCGCTCCTCTGTTATATAAAGACACAATCAACTCTTCCGCATATAGCAATAAATCATGAGAAGTAACTATATATACGGGCGCATCCAATCCATGTAATGTAATAGAATCAGCCAATTGCTTAATGAGACGTCGAAGATATTTCCATTTATGTTCTTTGCCAGTAATAGAGGCATATTCTTCTATGTATTTTAAAACTTTATATAACAACTGTTCTTTCTTACTTCCCTCCAGTTTATTTTCAAACTGACCGCAATAATTGCTATAATAGTATTCCTTTAATGCTTCACAAATGTAACCAGTAGAATGATGAGTATCAGTGCTAGAAGAAGCGCTAATAATTTTTTCTATCAAGCATGACAGCTCATATTCATTTAAATATAAAGGAGTTTCTGTAGTGGGCGCTAGTTTGTGAATAAACTCGAAACATGTCATTGGCCTTATAGATGGCAATAACGGAAGTTTCATCCATGCTTCAAGCAAATTGCGATTCGGTAATATAAGCTGCACTTCATTTTGGTCTGTATTATTTAAATGTATTTTTAAGTGATGATACAGAGTGGGTATTAAGTGAGCACTTAAGGGTATATTCAAAAGACGAACCATATTGTTTCTATATAACTGTATAATTCCTTAAAAATTATGTTAGAATTGCCCAATAGCGTTATGCACGCATAAAGTGCTTTCTTTGTACGAAAGAAAGCAAGTAAAAGCAGAAGTGACTGTTTTCAGTATATTGAGGATCACACTTACCAAGAAATGATGTTTAACTTAAGCTCAATCCTTAATGAATCAAGATTTGTCGCGGTATTACATATAGTATTACCACTTGCCTCTGTGTTTTTGCTCCTTCTCGTTGGGTTATATGGCCTCCGTAAGTTTCTAGCACATCAACGGCAAAAAGCAGATAAATATCTAGAAAGTGGAGATCGTGTAAAGCACTATTTACGCAGCGCAGTAGCTGACGCTTTGGATGGACCCGCAAAGCTCCTATTGGTGATATTAGCGCTAACAACCATTCCAGAGCTTACTTTTCCGATTACTGCTACAAAAGCATTGTATATCTCTAGGCATCTGCAAATAGCGGGCGTTGTAAGTTCCGTGTGTTGGTTCTTGCTCAAAATAGTGAAGAAAGGAGAACACTATTTCGTACACTTCGGTACTAATAAGGAAATTCATGGCAGAGGAGGTATAGATAAAGCAACCGCTAGTATAACTACGAAATTGCTTTTGGTAAGCATATTCACAATTTCAGCTCTAGTAGTTATGCAAAGCTTAGGTCTCAATATAGGAGCTCTCTTAGCATTTACAGGAATAAGTGGAGTAGCCATAGCATATAGTACAAGAGATCTGATCGCTTCAATGTTCACAACATTGGCTATATATATGGATAGACCTTTTACAATCGGCGATGTGGTAAATATAAAGACAGATAGAGGAGAAACTGAAGGTATAGTAGAAAAAATTGGGTGGCGAATCTCCAAGATTCGCAATTTTGATACTAGTGTCACATATATCGTAAATGCTGTGTTTTCTCTAGTATCCGTCAAAAACTTAAGTCGCGCTTATAACAGTCAGCTAACATTCGACCTTCGCTTCACTTATCAAAACAATGAGAAACTGCTGTCTATTAATAATCTCATCAAAGAAACACTGAGTTTTTCAATGTTAAATATTGAAGGCAAAGAAATAAGGATATTCAATCCCTCCGTTACACTCAACGATATCTCTCAATCTATCGCAGGGATAAACATCTTGGTTTTTTTACCTAATTTTTTCATAAATGACATAAATGGACTCCTCGCCAAAAATGCAGTATTGATTATCTTAAATAACTTGATGAGCAAGCAAAACCTCTGGTATAACATAACTGTGAGGTAATTCGTAATATATTATTTGTTGTAACTTTAAGCGCTCACTCTATGAGTAGCACTACTCTCAGGCAATCTGAAAATATTTTAAGCATGACCAGCACTCAAAGCGTAGGGGAGTTAGATTTAAATTTGCTGGAAAAGGCCTTAAAGCGCCTAATTGATATACTAGAAGCAGAAACGCAGTTGCTGAAGGATTCATCCGCAGATATAATGCAATATTACGATGAGAAATGCGATTTGATCCAGTTTATAGAATGGCAACGAGAGGCAATTATATCTTACTTAGCAGATAATAGGAAGACTCCTGATAACACAAGCGCTAATAATACATGTAAAAACGTCATAGCAAAAGAAACCACGTCGCTACCAGATAGAATAAAAATTCGGGATTTATTAAAACTCATGTATGCAGCGCTAAATGAAAATATACAGCAAATTTCACGGCGAAAATTTACAAATGATTGTATAGTTGCGGTAGTTTCATCTGTTATGAAAAAACAAACTAATTTGTTAACTAATTATGATAGAAAAGGCAATACTAAGGCAGATCCTAACCCAGTTAAATCTCCTTGCTTAATCTATAATAAAATTAGCTAAACGAACCATAAAATCTTGACTCGCCAATAATATCTGTGGACGTAGATGCTACAGTAGGTTATGGATGTCGAGGCCATTTATAAAGATATTCACGCTAAAGTACATGTTTAATACATTAGAAGTAGTAATAGGGCTTGAGATACACGCTCAAGTAACATCGAATACAAAGCTTTTTTCAGAAAGTGCAGCATCGTTTGGAGCAGAGCCAAACACGCAAGTTTCTTTTCTAGATGTTGCAATGCCTGGCACATTACCAGTTTTAAATCGTAAATGTGTAGAACAGGCCGTAAAAACAGGTTTGGGCCTAAATGCAGAGATAAATTTGTTCTCAGTATTTGATCGCAAAAGCTATTTTTATCCTGATTTACCACAAGGCTACCAAATATCACAATTTTCTTTTCCTATAGTAGGCAAAGGAGTTGTAAAAGTCGATCTACCAAATGGAACACATTCCTTTGTCGGCATAACTCGCATACATTTAGAACAAGACGCAGGCAAAAGCATACATGATCAATTTCCAGGTGAAACACTCCTTGATTTTAATAGATGCGGCATAGCATTAATGGAAATTGTAACAGAACCAGATATAAAAAGTGCCGAGCAAGCAGCAGCTTTTGTCAAGAAGCTTCAAACCATATTACGCTATTTGGGTACTTGTGATGGTGATATGGAAAACGGTTCTTTAAGGTGTGATATAAATATATCACTTAAAAAAATTGGCTCAGATAAGCTGGGTACTAGAGTAGAAGTAAAAAACTTAAATTCTATAAAAAACATCATAGCAGCAATAAGTGCAGAGCAGAAACGTCAAACTGAAATTTTAGAAAGCGGAGGAGAAATCGTACAGGAAACTCGACTATTTGATGCTGATCTAGGCATTACTAGATCTATGAGATCTAAAGAAGATGCCGTTCAATATAGGTATTTCCCCGATCCAGACTTGTTACCTTTGGTTCTAAGCCAAAAGTATGTAGATGATATAAGAAATACTTTACCTGAGCTTCCAGACTCCAAACATTTGAGGTATGTGCAAGAATTTGGTTTATCAGAATATGATGCACGTGTTCTTGTTGCAGACAGGCACGTCGCTGATTATTTCGAGCATATAGCAAAGTTAACTGATCCTAAATTAGCAGCTAATTGGGTAACAGTAGAGTTATTTGGTCGGCTTAAAAAAGCAGGAATCCACCTTGAATTATGTAAGATTACTGCAGAGCAATTAGCCGCATTAATTATGCTAATTATTAAAGGTGTAATATCTGGTAAAATTGCTAAGCAGGTATTCGATATCATGTTTGAGACTGGAGAACATCCAAATACGATAGTAGAAACACATGACCTAAAACAGGTTGTAGATACTAAAGCAGTTGAAGGAATAGTAGAGAATGTATTGCAACAATATACAAAAGAAGTGCAACTCTATAGGGCTGGAAAATCAAAACTACTTAGCTTTTTTGTGGGTCAAGTGATGTCTCAAAGCAAGGGAAAAGCAAACCCAGAATTAGTAAATAATTTACTACATAAAAAACTCTCCCCTATATAATTTTGAGTACTAGTTCTCTCTATAAATAAATGATCATATAAAATATATCGACTCTTAGACGTATTCGGTGTACGTCTATATGTCTGTGAGTGTCAATGAAGAAATAGATGGTAAAAACATGGCTAGAAGATGCAGTGTCTCTTCAAAAGGAGTAATGTATGGAAACAGAGTATCTCACTCTAATATTAAAACTAGGCATAGATTCTTGCCTAACATGAAGAGATTTTCTCTAAAGAGTGATATATTGGGGCTATCCATAAAAATGCGTTTATCTACCAGTGGTATGCGAACGATAGAGCACCGTGAGGGATTAGATGGGTATCTTATTTCTACTCCAACCACTGAGTTATCCGGAGAAATGATGAAATTGAGAAAATTGCTTTTAAAAAAAGCAGTAGAAGATAAGGCTGCCACGCTTGCAGAGTAAACAGAACACTTGTTCTTCCTTAATTAACAGAATCAGCAATATACACTTTATTGGGTGCCAAGCGTAAGTCAATCATCCCCTTTCCCTTAAAAATATTGGGGTCATGTACTCTTATCTTATTAAGCAATACCATTGCTTCCCTGGCATTTTTTTCAGGTAGTTTTATCGTAGTACCATCAGCCATGATGATATTCCAGCGTCTATGCCCTACAAACCAGAGCGACATAAGTTGTTCACGAGACATAACATCATTGAGGCTATCCAATATGTTACCAATTTCAAGATTGGCACCATCACCAAAAATAAACATATAGTCCTTATAGATAGTATTTCTCACATCTTGAATATTAGATTTCATGATAGCTCCATTCTTATCAATCAAATGAAATTTTCCTTTGTTGTACCATAAAGCAATCGATACTCGTTCTACTATGTTAATAAAAACAATATTAGGTAGTACCACTCTTATAGAAGCTCGCTCAATGCATGGATTACTTTCTAAGATTTGCTTTATACCATAAAGCTGAAGCTGCCAAATATACGTATTAAGCCTTATATTACTCTGGTTTTTAACTTCCGCTTCAGATATATAGCCTGCACCAGTTACTATAACTTGCGAGATTTTACAGTACTCCAACGCTGGCAGCAGCTTATCAAAAATAATGAAGTAAACTGACAAAAATAATACAGAAAAAACAAGTGCTTTTATCAATCTGTATTGGGTAATAAATCCACACCTTTTAGCACGCAAAGGCACTACGTTAAGTGCGATTTTAGGATCTTGAATGTAAGCAATATATTTCAGCATAGTAGAATACATCCATATATTAAACTATTCTCCAATATCTCATTGTATCACAATAATATCACGTACTGTAATAAGTGAACGAAGGATAACTTGATAAATCCCAGACAATATATTCAAATCATTTATACAGCAGCATTCATTAACTTTATGAGCCATCTCACTCAATAGTCCTATCTCGGCAACGGGGCAATAATCTTTTATAAATCTCGCATCAGAAGTGGCCCCATATGTATTCATAATCGGTGTTATTTGCGTCACAGATTGTATAGATATTTTTAACCGTCTCAAAAAAATATTACCTTCTTCCATACGGAACGCTTCTCCACTTGTTTGGTAAGTTAAAGTATATTCATCCCTCCTTAATACACTAGCCATTATCTCATCCACTATATGGCATATATCAACTGCTGTGTAAGTATCATTAAATCTCACATTTAACTGTGCCCTCGCCTTTCCTGGTATAACATTCTCAGCTATATTTCCTACCTCTAGATTTGTAAATTCTAAATTTGTATGTTCGAAAAAATCACTTCCTGCATCAAATTCATAAAGATTTATCTGCTGCATTACCTTTATAAGTTTCGTGATAGGATTATCAGATAGTCTATCAGCAACGTGCCCTTGTGTACCTTTCACTTCTAAAAACATTGTAATACTCCCACGTGCTCCTATCTTGATCCTATCTCCCACATTTTTATTACTTACAGGTTCTCCTATAATACAAGCACCTAATCTTTCTCCTCTCTCATATAACCACCTTAGCATTTTAGCCGTACCATTCCTAGCTAACCCCTCTTCATCACCAGTAATAAGAAAACTAAGGGTAGTATTCCGCCAAAATTCCCCTTCTCCTAATTTATCTGATGAAAGCTCTTTTAGAAATTTATCTACAGCTATAATATAAGCAGCAATAGCGCCCTTCATATCCACAGCGCCTCGCCCATATATAACTCCTTTCTCTATATCTCCACTAAAAGGATGATGCGTCCAGTCATCAATATCACCCGCTGGAACAACATCTACATGTCCCGCAAAACATAAATTAAAATCTCCAGTTCCTATCTTAGCATATAAGTTTTTTACTCTAACCTCTGCTTTCGATTCCCCCTCTCCAAAATCTACTATCTGACATTCAAATCCCATAGAATCAAGTACAGACGCTAAGAATTGCATTACACCCTCATCTCTAGGTGTAACGCTAGGATAAGAAATAAGCTGTTGTAAAATCTTCAAAAGCTCGTTCACTATTTGCTAATAATCTTGAAATGTAACAGTGTGCCGCTAGTGGGAATCGAACTCACGACCTCTTCATTACCAATGAAGTGCACTACCACTGTGCTATAACGGCATCATAAAAGACATGGCCCCCTTTTCCACGCTAAACTTTCCCTCAGACGCACTGCACTATATACTTTTTACGCGCCTCGAAAGTAGGGTCCCTATCGTTCACCTAATTCTGAAGTTTATTACGTAATACACTACGCTTCTTACCATATATAAAGTAAAATACTATAGCAGCGAGAATAAGACTCAAGACACAAATACAGGTCTTACACGAAAAGCCCAACAATAGCTGCGAGAATAATACCGTCCCCACAATAGGAACCCACGGCATAAAGGGAACGCAGAACCTTCTTTTAATATTAGGTTGAGAGTACCTTAAGTAAATCGTACCAATACAAACTAAACAAAAAATAAGCATGAAACAGAAATTACATAACTCTATCAAATCGTGAAGAGGCACCATACCACCTAAGATAGCCACAAATACTCCAATACAAATGGTGGCTTTGATAGGTGTCTTAGTCTTTTCACTACACTGAGACAGAAAAGTAGGCAATAAGCCATCACACGATATCGTAAATATCATTCTTACCGTGGCATATAACATTATTAATATTACGGAAGATAACCCCGCTATAGCGCCTAATTTCACTAATACAGCAAGCCATGGTAACCCAATTTTATCAACTGCGACAGCTAACGGCTGCGCTCCTCCAAGCTCTGTGTATTTGACCACACCTGTTAACACACCAGCTACTAAAACATAAGCCAGAGTACAAATCCCTAAAGATACTAAAATTCCGATGGGTACGTCTCTTTGTGGATTTTTAGCTTCCTGAGCAGCGGTTGCAACAGCATCAAAACCATTAAACGCAAAAACTACTATTGCAGCACCTCCAACTATTCCAGAAATACCAAATTCTCCAAAGACACCCGTGTTCTCAGGAATAAAAGGTATCCAGTTTTGCGTATCTACATATAAGGCACCTACTATTACAAAGGCTAACAATACGGCAATTTTAATAAAAACAATCACACCATTCACAAACGATGAAGTATGGATTCCACGCAACAAGACAACAGTCGCTACAATCACAGCCAAAAAAGCAGGAAGATTAAAAAATGCAATAGAAGCACTACCATCCGGAAGAGTTACTATCGCACCAGTTGTGCTTGCAATTTGCGCAGGCACATGTATTCCCCAACTACTTAAAAAGCTCACAAAATACCCACTCCACCCACTTGCGACAGAGCTAACAACCAAAAAAGCAGAAACAACCCATAATACTCCAACAATCCAAGCTATTAATTCTCCCCAAATCACATGCATATACGTATATACACTACCAGCAGCAGGAATCGCTGAAGCAAGCTCCGCATAACATAAAGCTACACACACCGAGGCCAGGCCTCCAAGCACAAAAGAAAGTACTACAGCTGGACCTGCATGCTGGCTAGCTGCTACACCCGTAACAACAAATATCCCCGCACCAATGATGGCGCCTAATCCCAATAATACAAGCTGGAAAACGCCTAGAGATCTGTGCAAATCAGTATTTGACTTGGCTTCTTCAACTAAATCCTTTACATTTTTGCGAAGAAATAAACTCATATCACTTATAACTAGTAAAAATTGACAAAACCTCTGCGGGAGGCTAACAGAAGAAAGCTTATACGACAAGATAATTTTTTTGCGTCGTTAGGTTCAGGGGCGATAAGTAATACGCTCAAATGACTATTAGCAATAATAGCGATTATTTTGTGCATAAATGTATTTTATAGACGAAGCAAAAATATATCTACAAGCTGGTTCGGGAGGGAACGGTACTGTAAGCTTTCGCAGAGAAAAATTTTTAGAATTCGGTGGTCCTGATGGAGGCAATGGGGGAAAAGGCGGAGATATAAAAATAAGAACACGCACTAACATTAGCACTCTATTAGATTTTCGCTATAGACAGCATTTCAAAGCATCCAATGGGAAAAGTGGTGGTGGTAAGAGATGCACCGGACAGAGTGCTGACGATATAATATTGAACGTACCAGCGGGTACTCAGGTGTATAACGCCGATAGAACTGTATTGCTCGCCGATATGACTTCGGATTGCCATGAATTTATCATAGCATACGGAGGACGTGGGGGAGTGGGTAACTCTAGTTTCAAGAATTCAATTAATCAAACACCAAAATTTGCAACGCCCGGGCAACCAGGAGAAGAACTAGAGATATGGCTCGAACTGAAACTCATTTCAGACGTAGGATTGGTAGGATTGCCTAATGCTGGTAAATCCACATTCTTATCGGTTGTAAGCGCAGCAAAGCCCAAAATAGGAGATTACCCATTCACAACGCTTAAGCCACAATTAGGAGTTGTGCGCGTTCCCGGAAGCGTAAAGAATCTTGTCATTGCCGATATCCCAGGCCTTATAGAGGGTGCTCATTTGGGCCATGGCCTAGGAGATCGTTTCCTACGTCATATCGAACGTTGCAAGATTTTATTACATCTAATAGATGCAACTAATGTCAATATAGTCGAGACGTACAAAATAATTCGGAATGAACTAGGTTCATATAGGGGAACTATACTAGAAAAACATGAAGTAATCCTACTAACTAAAACCGATTTACTACCACCATCAAAAGTTTTACAAAAAATAAAAATCTTGTCTAAACTTTCCGATAAACCTGTATTTGCGATCTCTGCAATCTCACAACCAGATGTTTCTGCCATATTACATACCTTAGTATCACTATTGTAAAATAATAGCATGTCAGTTGATCCCATGAAGCACAGCATCATTCCTCAGCATGTCGCCATTATCATGGATGGAAATCGCAGATGGGCCCAAAAAGAATCTTTGCCTATAAACGAAGGCTATGTACAAGGCGCACAAACTGCATTACGGATTGCCAAGAGAGCTAAGTCTATAGGGATAAAATATCTAACTTTATACGCCTTCTCTCTAGAAAATTGGAATCGACCAAGTATTGAAGTAGATTGTTTAATGCATCTACTTTACCATTACTTAAGTGAAAAAATTGAAAATATTGTATCAGAGGGTATACGCGTCATCTTTATAGGAAAATTAACAAAGTTATCACCACAAATCTTAAAACTTATCAGAAATATAGAAGAAAAATCTAAACACAATTTATTCATAGTAACAATAGCTTTTAGCTACAGTGGAAGAGATGAGATACGTCAAGCCGCACTAGAAATGACCAAATTCTTCCTCTCTTCCGATGTTAAGATCAGAGAGATAGCTGAGCTAGCTCCAGAGACCTTTGATAAGTTCATAAACTCACATAACGTACCAGATCCAGATTTGCTCATCAGAACAGGGAATAGATTGAGACTCAGTAATTTTTTGCTATGGCAATTAGCGTATAGCGAATTATATTTTAGCGAAAAATTTTGGCCTGATTTTGATGAAGAAAGTTTTGCATCTGCGCTCGCAGCCTTCAGTCTAAGAGAAAGAAATGAGAAATCAAAGAACATCCATAACAAATAGCAAGACAAAATTTCATGCTACAGAGGTTATAAAAAGGTCTTTGTCGTCTGTTATACTATTCCCAATTGTCATTTATTGTATTTATAAAGGTGAAGAAACATATAAGATTTTCCTTGGCATAATAGTTGCTCTAAGCATCAGAGAAACCATAGCAATTGCATGCACAAAAAAGACCCAGCATTCGATTCAATCTAGGATAGTGTGGATGTTATGTAGCATATGCTACATAGTGTGGGCCTTTTTCTCTTTCATCAAAATTCGTGAAATAAACTATGGTTTTGCACAGACACTGTGGCTTCTCTTTACTGTCTCTCTTACAGATATAGGAGCTTATGTAGTGGGTATCGCAGTAGGAGGACCCAAAATTATACCCACAATCAGCCCCAATAAAACGTGGAGCGGTTGTATCGGCGGGATATTGCTTGCACTCTTATTTAGTATAATCTTTCAATATATTGTTTTACATATACAGTATGTAAAAAACAGCGAATTAGGTTGCTATCCACTGCTAACATTATTAATTTCTGTGGTAGCTCAAATAGGAGACTTTCTCGAATCAATATTCAAGCGTAAATTTCAAGTAAAGAATAGCGGTAATTTACTACCAGGACATGGAGGTATATTAGATAGAATAGACGGCCTTCTCTTAGCGGGAATAGTGCTCGCTTTTATAGCGAAATAATTACATCTATTAAAATTTTAGATGCAACAAACGCTCTTTGCATATACGTATAGCTTCCAATCGCGGGACCTCTCAGACTTCCATGCTGTTTATAGAATTTGCCATAATATTAAATGAAAGAAAAGATTATCTGGGATAATAATACCCTATCAGAAGCACTAGGTGTGCATATTAAAACTCCTCTTCAAATTACTGACATCTCATACGATAGCAGAACCATAAACCCTGGAGATCTCTTCTTAGGGCTTACAGGAAATAATTGTAATGGTAGTATATTTGCTAACGAAGCTATAAAAAGGGGGGCAAGACTTTGTATTGTCGACGCCAAGATGCAAAACGCAAATGAATCCCTGATTTTAGTAGAGAGCGTCTACAATGCGCTTTTACAAATGGCTAAATATGCAAGAGAGCGCTTTACAGGAAAAATTATAGGTATAACCGGCAGCACAGGGAAAACAACAACTAAAGAAATGTTACGAATTGCCCTTAATACAGACTGTAGTAATATATTCGCTAGTCCTGGAAACAAAAATAATTTATTGGGCCTACCACTTTCACTATGTCAGCTGCATCCAGAGCATAAGTTCGGTATTTTTGAATTGGGTATGAATAGAAAAGGGGAGATATCACGTTTATCTTCAATATTATGCCCTTATATCTCAATCGTCACAACTATAGGACATGCACATATAGGACCTCTAGGTTCTATAAGAAACATCGCCCTTGCCAAAGCGGAAATAAGCGAAGGTATGGAAAAAAATGGATGCTTACTATTAAACGCAGACGCCCCTTATAATAACGTTATAGCTAAGCAATTTCAGAAAAGAGGGGATATAAGCGTAATTTATTTCGGCAAAAACACCAAAAGTGATGTTAGACTAATAAAATACGATGAAATGCATGCTGGCTTTTCGCTCGAAGTAGATTGCTTAGGAAGAAAAATCCATTATCAAATAAATGATACAAGCAAGCACTATATCTACAATAGCCTCGCAGTTGCAGCTACAACTACTATACTAGGTTTAGACGCACAAAAATGCATGGAACAAATGGGTTCCTATGAAGCTTTAGAGGGGCGAGGGAAAATACATAGATTAAACCATGGTATAATAGTAATAGATGAAAGTTATAACGCAAATCCTGAATCTATGAGAGCGGCAATATTGCGATTAGTGTCGTATAACAAGAAAGAAAAGAAAAAACTAGTAGTCATATTGGGAGATATGTGTGAGCTTGGAGAAGCGGCTCCTGAGTTACATATAGCCCTCCTTATAGAGCTAAATAAATACGAAGTACAAAAGGTATTCACCGTAGGACCTCTAATGAGTGAGATTTTTAATAAGCTTGATCATAAAATAAGGGGTGTTGCTACAGCTAAATCTGATGAATTAGCAACAAATATAGCGTCATATATAGAATCTGATTCTTTAATTCTCATCAAAGGATCAAACACCATAAAAATGGCAAAAATTAGAGATGCAATTATTAAGGCTTATGCATGAAATAAAGGCGTTGAGGCAAGAGATCAAAATGCATGACGACCTCTACTACACTAGAAATGCCCCCATTATTACAGATTACGCATATGACCAGTTGAAACTGAAGTTATTAAAACTCGAAAATGAGCTATTACAGTTTTCAGGCGGGAAAATTGCACAACAAGAATCTACTCCCTCAACCACTGTAGGCGCTGCTCTCGACGAGCGGTTCCGTAAGATTTCGCATAAAAGACCAATGCTCTCTCTTGATAATGCTTTTTCTCGAGAAGATGTACACGCATTCATAAATAGAGTCGAAAAATTGCATGGCGCCCCCCCCTTTCCTCTAGTTTGTGAACCTAAAATAGACGGTATTTCTTTCTCTGCGATATATACAAACGGTGATTTACTTTATGCAACAACACGTGGCGATGGTAAGGATGGTGAGGATATAACGGAAAATTATAAACAAGTTCGCGGAATATTAATAAATATACCTTATAAAAGAAACTTCGAAATCAGAGGAGAAATCTATATGAAAAAAGAAGATTTTTTATCACTCAATAAATTCGAAGAAAATAAAAACGCCTTCGCCAACCCTCGCAATGCTACAGGTGGATCACTAAGACAACTAGATCCTCTTATAACTAAAGCACGTAAATTACATTATTTGGTATGGAGTGGTTTTTTGGAAGAAGAAGAAATCAATACTCATTATGAAACATTGCAATTTTTAAAAACTCTAGGGTTCAATGTAAGTAATCTCGTAACGGTAGCACATTCCTTAAACGAAATGTGGGCATATTATACAGAAATAGAAAAGAAGAGAGCCACTCTTGAGTACGATACAGATGGAGTCGTATATAAAATAAATTCGCTTACAATACAAAATCAACTTGGCCATACTAGCAGAGCACCACGCCACTCTATAGCACATAAATTTCCTGGACAAACCGCTATTACACAAATTTTAGATATAAAGCTACAGATTAGTAGAAATGGGATCCTAACACCTGTCGCAAAATTAAACCCAGTAAATATTGGCGGAGTACTTGTATCTAGAGCTACACTTCATAATGCTCAAGAAATAGGAAGGAAGGATTTTAGAGTTGGTGATACGGTAAAAATAGAACGCGCAGGAGATGTTATTCCAAAGATCGTCTCAGTTCTAACTAAAATGAGATTAGCCGATAGCACACCCTATGTTTTTCCCACTGTATGCCCTGAATGCGGAAGTCTCGTTGTTTTAGATGGAAAAAGCAACACAATTAGAATATGCACAGGAAATAAGCAATGCCCCCCTCAAGTGCTCGGTAAAATATTGCATTTTATTTCGAAACAAGGAGCTAATATAGCAGGTCTAGCCGCTATGCAATTAAAAGACCTTTTGGCATGGGGATATGTGCGATGCATAGAAGACCTTTTTATATTACGTGAAATTAACAACTCTAAAGAAGAGGAAGCGCGACTTGAAAAACGTCCTAGATGGAAAGATAAGGCCGTACAAAACTTGTTAGAAGCTATAGAGAAGGCTAAGATTATAAAATTGGAAAGGTTCATCTATGCGCTTGGTATACGTCATATAGGAGTCGAGATAGCTAAATTAATCGCGAAATTTTGTAAAACTATCGATAATTTCCAGAATCTATTACAAACAGATCTTCTAAAGACTCTTCAACAAATAGAAGGTATAGGAGAGACGATAACAAAAGAGGTGGAAATATATCTTAAAGATGCAGATAATCTTCGTTTTATCAACACGATAAAAACACAGCTAAAAATTTTAGATTATGAGGATCTGTCACAAGCAACATCAAAATACATATCAACTACTGCAATAAGCGGCAAACTTTTTGTCTTTTCAGGTACTTTAGATACACTAACACGAGAAAAAGCTAAAGAGTATATAGAAGAAATGCAAGGTAGTGTCTCCAGCAATATTTCTCATAAAGTGGACTATATTGTAGTAGGTACTGGACCAGGAGAAAAGGTAGAAAAAGCAAAAAAACTCGGCATACATATGTTAAGCGAAGCGGAATTGCTACAGATGCTAAAAAAACAGACAATAGAGGCGGTCGCTAATCAGGAACAGGACTATAGCAAACTGCAGAAGTAGAGTATGTGATAATATCACTCCACCCCCCAAAGATCTTGTCTTTTTAGCCACCCCTTGCATTTGTTAAACAGTCCATAACTTCTTACCGAAACTTCACACCATTCTCCCTTACATTCTTTTAAATTCACAATAACATCCTTTTCAATACGGGCTAATGGCCTTGCATTTTCATGAGGAAGCTGCATCAGTAAACTCCATGGCACTATCGTTAGAGCTGTGCGTATGTTGGAAAGTAATGCGCTTTGCATCCAACCCTCATTCCCGCTACTATCCCTAATCTTACGCCAATATTCAAATTCATCTAAGATCAATACAGGATACCCAGAGCAGTGATATACAGCGCGTAATGGATAGCGCATACCAGGACCAGATCTCATATTTGCATCCTTGGATTTGATGCTCACAAAAATATTACCCTTCATTGAAGCTGTCTTATCAATAACTTCTAACAAATGAGGAGAGGCATACCCGTAAGAATATTCCGCAATCATCACAACCATTAACAAGAATATAAAGCCTAATTTATATTGAAGTATCCTCATTTCTTAATACGCTTCTCAGTAATTGCCCTAAATTAAATCTTAAAAGGGAACAAAGTCCCAAATACAAAACAATTGTACTAATAATAAGAATAATAAATGGAATAAGTATATTAAAAGAATTATATAATTTAGTTACATAGTACAAGGCTACGCCCATACCAAAAGCAGCGGTTACAAATTTCCCTAAATCCATCAACAGAGACTTCGGCAAATACAGCCTTTTTAATTTACATAAAAACACCACAAGAATTACAGCGTTAATCCATGCTGATACGGCAGAAGAACATGCTATCCCCGTATGACCATATTTTTTTAAAAGAAATATGCTCAGCATAACATTGATAAACATGGAAAATACTGCAACAATCATTGGGTTTTTAGTATCTTCATATGCATAAAATACTATATTTAAAGGCTTCAGTAACATATAAGCAGGAAGGCCAATGGCGAATGCCTGCAACGCAGAAGCGGTATTTACTACAGATTCAGAAGAAAAATTACCACGCATAAATAATATGCTAACTATACTAGTAGATAAAAGAAATAATCCCACAGCAGAAGGCACCGCAAAAAATGCAATAAACTTAATGCTTTTATTAATCAAAATTAATGAGGCATTTTTGTTCACGTCTTTAATCGCAGCTGACAACGCTGGAAGTAATGTGATACTCATAGCTGTGCTGATGAGGGCAAGGGGTAACTGAATCAGTCTATCAGCAAAATATATATATGACATACCACCCGGTATAAAAGACAGAAAAAGCATATTGACCCATACATTAATTTGCATCATTCCTGAGCTTAAGATAGATGGGAGCATTCTTTTTATAATCAGTCGCACATATTTGGTAACTTTTGGCATAACAAGGGGAAGCAAGATCCCTCTTTTATATATGCAAAAAAGCATAAGGGTAATCTCGAGCATACCAGCTACCACTACACCATAAGCAAGGGAATGTGCGGGCGTAGCAGTATGATTCATGAAAAAAGTAGAAACTATGAGCGTAATATTCAGGATTATAGAGGTAAAAGCATAAGGAACAAAACTACCGTAGCCACTCATAATGGCCCCATAAAAAGCTGCCAGAGAAACAAAGAACAAATACGGAAAAGTAATCCTTCCCAATCTCACAGTTAACACAAAAGCATCACTATCAACTTTAAATCCTGGCGTAGTAAGTTCTATTACAAACTTCATTCCCATAATAACTAAAAGAGAAACCACTAGAAGTGCTAAAGCGAGCACAGCTTGAGTACGACAACATACAGCTCTAGCGTATTTAGGCCCTCTAGAATGTAAAAGACGTGAAAAAAGTGGCACAAAAGCTGAATTAAAAGCGCCTTCACCAAAAATTGACCTAAATAAGTTCGCAATTTTAAATGCAGCAATGAAGGTATCGTTCATAACCCCAGTTCCCAGGCGAGCTGCAACTATCACATCACGCACATAGCCTAAAACTCTTGAAATTAAAAGAACGCTGCTCAAAACTAATGTCGATCGAAATATCGTGCGTGTCTTAAATTTGCCATTACTCATCACATACTCTTATAAGTAGGAGCGTAAGTGTTCTGCATAAAATGCACGGTACATAAATAGCTATACATCGCTGTATTCTCCTTTGTTTTTGCCTATTACAATTAATTCCCTACATAGCACAATTCCGCAGTGCTCCTTTACCTTTTCGATTGCAATATCTATTAATCTCTCCACATCAGAAGAAATAGCATTGTCAACATTTACTATGAAGTTACAATGCATTTGAGAAAACTCTGCACCTCCTATACGCATACCAGAACATCCCGCATCTTTAATCAGTTCCCAAGCTTTATGCCCATTCGGATTTTTAAATGTTGAACCACAGGTACGCACCCCCGCAGGTTGCGTTTGAATACGTTGTTCCTGTATACGATTCATTTTGCTTACAATTCTAGACAGCGCTCTACTACAACATTTAAAATGAGCATCTATAAAAACCCACTCCTTACTTAGGTTATTTCCCCTATAAATAAAACTGATCTCGTCACGAGAAAAGTTCCTAATCTCTCCCGTAAGGCTGCTTATAGCCGTAACTTTTTCAATAACTTTCGATACATCATCCTTATAGCAACCCGCATTCATTGCTATAGCCCCACCTATAGTACCGGGAATGCCCATCATAAATTCTAATCCGCTTAAAGAATGCTGTAAGGCAAATATAGAAACTTTTTTGTCCAATGCTGCAGCGCCAGCTATAATATATCCATAAGCTCCATCTTCTGATTTAGAGAATTCTATATTCGAGAAAGCAGTGCCCAGCTTTATAATTACTCCATCTATACCACCATCACGTACCAACACATTAGAGCCTATGCCCAGTATAAACACTGGTATATCAGGTAATTTATTAGCAAAAAAATTAGCTAAATCATCAGAATCTACGGGTGTGTAAAGAATCTCTGCTAAACCTCCAATGCCCAACCAACACAACTGTGACAGTGCAGCATTTTCCCGATATTCTCCTCTAACTTTTGGTAATTTATTTAGTAAAGTCATATTGGCCTACCAGAACTCATAATCAATGTCCCCCATATCTAGCTTCTAGAGGCCTCCTAGAGACATACTCTCTGTCCCGTTCCATTAACACAATCAAGTATATTATTCCAGTAAACTTCTAATATAATAGGTAGTGGGATTTTATGTAGTTGATTTGCTAACTCATAAAAATTCCTTTTACACGATCTATTCCATAATATATAAGCATACGAGGTCACTTAGTTAGTGAGCCAAACGCTGGAGGCGAAATTTATTTCAGGAGCTAATATGTTGTTGAATACACTACATGATAACGCAGGAGCCAGGCACAGAAGAAAAGTAGTCGGGAGAGGTATCGGTTCTGGCCATGGTAAGACCTCTTGCCGTGGAGGAAAGGGACAAACCGCAAGAACGGGAGTAGCTCTAAATGGTTTCGAAGGAGGACAAACTCCTTTATTTAGACGGTTACCTAAAAGGGGATTTAAAAGCTTATTTCCTTTAAAGTATGAAGTTATTAACACAGGTAGTTTAAATCGGCTTATAGAAAGTGGAAAGCTTGATTGTGCCCAGCCCGTTACCCTCGCTATCCTCAAAGATCTTAACTTATACAAAGGGGGCAAGTTAAAATTGTTAGCTAAGGGTGCTATTACTAAAGCATGCACAGTAATGGTACATGCAGCTTCTAAAAAGGCGTGTGCAATGCTAACAGATAGTGGTGGTGGAGTCATATTAACGAAGGCCACTAGTAGAAGATCTAAAGATCAAGCACTACAGTCACAGCAAGTAATAGAATAATAAGTAGGTGGGTTATACATGAAAAGCCTACTCAGGAGATTTTATTTTTTGATACTAATACTGATAGTGTACAGAGTGGGTACTTATATCCCATTGCCTGGTATCGATTCTGAATTACTCTCTCAGCTTGTAAAAGAGAAGGGCGCAAGCATATTGGGTATGTTTAATATGTTTACAGGCGGAGCTCTCGGCAGAATGTCGATTTTTGCACTGAATATTATGCCCTATATCACTTCATCTATTGTCATACAGTTGTTTACTGTGCTTTCCCCACAACTTGCACTTTTAAAAAAGGAAGGAGATTTGGGAAGACAAAAAATGGGTCAGTATACGCGCTATCTTACGATATTCCTTGCTTTGTTTCAAGGATATGGGTTGGCTGTTGGGCTCGAAAATATGACAGTAAGTGGGTCTTTGCATGTAGTATCCTCTCCAGGTTGGATATTTCGCTTAACTGCAACTATGTGCTTAATGGGCGGCACTGTACTTATTATGTGGCTCGCAGAACAGATAACAGCTAAGGGAATAGGAAATGGGAGCTCTATGATAATATTTTCAGGTATAGTAGCCGGCTTGCCATCAGCTTTAGCTGCGTTATTCGATCTTGGAAGATCGGGGGCGGTTTCCGGAGGTTTTATGTTTATTATGCTAATGATCTGCGTTGTCATGGTATGTTTTGTAGTTTTTATGGAGATGGCGCAAAGAAAGCTTCTTATTAACTATCCCAAACGTCAGATAGGGCGGAAGATTTATGGAGGTGATTCAACTCATATGCCTCTAAAATTAAATACAGCTGGAGTTATAGGACCCATCTTCGCAAGCTCATTGTTGTTGTTTCCAAGTACTCTGATAGGCTTTATGGGCGGAGTTGAGAAAGTAGATTCATGGCAATATATAGTCATGACAAACTTAGGTCACGGTAAGATACTATATCTCACACTTTATGTTTCTCTTATTATCTTCTTTAGCTTCTTTTATACTGCCGTTGTTTTCAATCCAGAAGAAACAGCCGAGAATTTGAGGAAAGCAGGAGCAGTAGTAACTGGGAGAAGGCCAGGAGCTAATACAGCAGATTATATAAATTATGTATTAATTCGGATAACAACTGTGGGCGCTTTATACGTAGCAGCTATATGTGTTATACCTGAGATATTGATTTCTAAATACGCCGTACCATTTTACCTTGGGGGTACAAGTTTGCTTATTATAGTAAGCGTTGTAATAGACCTGTTTCAACAAATACAAACAAATTTGCTAAGCGACAGGTATGGAAATTACATGAAAAAGTACAGCGCTTTAGGAAAGAATTAATATCGTATACGCTCGGAAATCATCTTTGTTAAAATATAATGAGTGGTATGTCTGCAGATCAAAAAATTGGCTTGATTTTATTGGGTTTGCCAGGCGTTGGTAAGGGTACCCAGGCTGCTTTATTGAGCCACAGATACCTCATCCCCACCTTGTCTACAGGCGCAGTATTACGGCAATTAGTAATCGATAACAAGGAAGCGCCTACCTCTCTTAGTAAGAGTATTACAGCTATAATAGATAAAGGCAAGTTAGTGAACGATGATTTCATATCCCAAGTTGTAAAACACAGGTTGCAGCAAGCAGAATATGATAATGGATTCGTTTTAGATGGATTCCCAAGAACGGTAAAACAAGCGGAATTACTTGAAGAAATGATGCAAGAATTAGGCGTTACACCAACAGTGCTATATATTACTATAAATAATAACATTTTAAACGAAAGAATAAGCGCTCGTATAACATGCAAGCAATGCGGAACCATTTATAATATACATTTATTGCCCCCAAAACAAGAGGGAGTATGTGATGTATGTGGAGGCAGAGATTTTATACGAAGAGAGGATGACACTCCAGAGGTTATGAAAGAACGCCTAAATACTTATCATACATTGACAAATCCAGTAATACAGTGCTGCAAAAGCAAATATAAATTTATAGAAGTCAATGGAGCCCAAAAAGTCGAGGATGTATTCCATGAAATTACTGCACAGTTAGATATAATTGCAAAGCAGTATTAGGGTCTTGATCTGCCTGTTCACTTACTTAGGAGTAGTAGAGGGTGCTGCTAGCAAGGCTTCAGAAATTAAGCTTGCAGTTTTGTTAAGTATTTCTTGTCCGTTAGGCATTACCTTGTATAGGTTACTTCTGTATTTATTTATAGTATTTGTATCCTTTAAAAATCCCTCCACAATATTTTCTAATTCAGCTTGTCCTTTTGCCACCACCAGCACAGACGCTTGCTCCATTCGGGAAACGATATCCGTAAAATTAGCAGTGTACTGCCCAACAATTGGGATGCATCCTACTTGTAGTGGTTCTATTACATTATGACCGCCTCGGGGAACAAAAGACCCTCCTACAAAAGCAAATTTCGTTAATGAGTAAAATATTTTAAGTTCTCCTGCTGTATCAGCAACATATATATCACAGTTCGCAGGTATATTTTTTTCACACGATTTTAAGACAGCATTCAATCTATACCTTTGAGCATAGTCTACAATTTCTTTTCCAAATGGTAAATGACGTGGAACAATTATAGTTAATAAATTTGGATATCGCTTAGATAACTCTGCGTGTATTGAAATTACCACTTGTTCTTCGCCTTTATGAAGACTAGCGCATAAAAACAAACTTCTCTCCTTTACTTCTTCTCTCAAAATTTTTAACGCATTTTCCTCAATATCAGACATGCTCATTTTAACATATTTAAGATTGCCAATATGAGATAAATTGTCTTGGTAAAATTCTGCAAATCTTTGCTGATCTGTCTCACTACCTGCAATAACATGATAATATTGTGATAATAAATACCTCAATACAACTCTAAAACACTTCCAGCGCCTAAACGTTCTATCTGATAACCTCCCATTCAATAAAATTAATCTACAATATTTTCTTATCTGCAATATTATATTCGGCAAAATAGCAGAATCTACAAAACATGCGATATTAGGTTTCCAATATGCCAAAAATCGTGCCACTACAAAAGGAACATCCAGAGGGCAATACTGCAATATTATATACGGTAAATTAGCTTTATTTAGAACCGCCATTGCAAGTTTTGTCGAAACAGTAACTAAAAAATATGCATCCTGTGTTGTATTTTTTAAAAGGCCAATAAGAGGTAAAATAGAATTTACTTCTCCTACACTCTCAGCATGAAACCAAAACAAAGTACCTGCAGGCCGTTCTGCCTTTGTTAGGGCGAGTAAATTCCTACAACGTTTAGATTTTCGTCCGCGAAAACAAAGCGCACCACCACCTATTACTAAGCAGCACAATGGCTCTATAATTGCAGAAATAAACCCATATACCCTCAGTATAAGAGGAGGATTATGCTTCTTCAAATTTAGCATCAATTACCGCATTTTCTTTAATTACACAAAACGAACTTACAACAATAATTAGAGAACCAATATACCAATGCATTTGTAAAACTTCCTCAAATACAAAATAGCCCAAAGTGATAGAAAGCAGCAATTCGATATAACGCAACGGAGCAAGTGAAATAAGAGGTAAATAAGAAAAAGATTTAAGTAAACAATACAATACTGCATTACAGCCAACTCCTAACTCTATGAGTGCTAAGAATTCATAGATATTAGGCAAATACGCTCCTGGATACACGGCACATAGCGCTCCTACCAATGTAGATCCAATAATCATTCGAAAATTGTTCTCTCCACGCATAACAAGTTTTTTATTGACTACATCAAGCATAGCAAACAACAAAGTAGCGAAGACAAAAATCAGCAATGAAGGCTGAAAATAAAGAGCTTGATAAGGCCCTAATATAAATATTACTCCAATAAATCCAGCCACCGTCAAAACAAACATGCGTAAAGATACTCTCTCTTTTAAGAACAATGGAGCTAAAATAAGTGCAAAAATTGGAGTAACGAACCCAATAGTAGTAACTGTGGCAAGTGGCACCAATCCAATACCAAAATTCCAGAGGTATATTGCTATGAATATACACAATCCTCGCGCAATATGTATAATAACACCCTGAATATTAAGCCCTCTTAAAGTTTCTTTTCTAATTTTAGAGAAACAACAAAAGGGAATCAGTAATATTAAGGTACCTAAAAAAAACCTCCAAAATGTTATTTGCATAGCTGTCATCCCAGAAATAGTAAGGTGCTTACTTATAAAATCATTAGTCACACTCACAATAAGACTAGCTATAAACCACGCGATCCCCTTGATATTCGCTTTCACATTAAAACCATTCCCATGTATTAGATCAAAACTTAAAGAAGAGCAGATAATACCGCTCAATTTAAAATTAAATACTATATTTTGAAAAAAATGCCCTCCAAAAGCAAAGTTATCTATGCTAGAAGCGTGCTTAATGCATTAAGATGGCAAGTGATTTTTTAATTAAATCTTCTAGCAACGTATCTGGTGCTGCAACAATCAAGCTTTCTACCACAGCAATGACACGGGGTTTATTGAATCCCAGATTTACTAAAGCAGATATAGAATCCTGAATCTTTGTATTTTGCTCAACAGCTATACTATGCTGCTGAGCACTTACTGCCTCACCTACAAGCCACTGCGCAATTTGTTTCTTAGAAGAAAGTTCACCAATAATTCTGGCGGCCATTTTCTTTCCTATACCAGCAATCGCTTCAAAAACACTACAATTTTTTTGCTGAATTGCGCTAATCATCAGATGCGGAGTTAGAGCACCTAAGATGGAAAGTGCAAGCCTCCCTCCGATCCCTTGAACAGATACCAAGAGCTGAAAACACTCCTTCTCAGATATAGTTAAAAACCCATATAATACTATAGCCTGTTCTTTCACGGACATTTCAATGAAAAGAGCGACTTCGTCGCCCTGTTTTAATTTACTTAATACTACACTAGAGCAATACACGATATAGCATATCCCTCCCACATCGATTAATAGGTAATCTGTAGTTACTGTTTCTAAAATACCACGCAATTTCCCAATCATAGATTGTATCTCTAATTAAACGCTAATAACAAAAGGCGTGTAATACTATAGACCACAACGAAGTTGTTGAAAACTAAAGTCAATTACTCTAGCATACTGCAAAGTAATTAAATATTTAATAATTGGCCCGCATGATGGAATGGTAGACATAACGGACTTAAAATCCGTGGGGAGTATTCCCTTGCCAGTTCGAGTCTGGCTGTGGGCACCATAATAAATTATTAATGTAGTTATTAGATGGCATCAGAATTTTTTAGCTGTTTATTATCCAAATCTGATTCAGAAATATGGCACGCTGTAGAGGGTGAATTAAATAGACAGCGCACTACCATAAGCTTGATAGCATCAGAGAATATAGCTAGTAGTGCCGTTTTAGAAGCGCAGGGCACTCTTTTTACAAATAAATACGCAGAAGGATATCCAGGACATCGCTATTACGATGGGTGTCATTACGTAGATATTGTGGAATCACTTGCTATTGACAGGGCTAAAAAGTTATTCTCTTGCAATTTTGCTAATGTCCAACCTCATTCTGGCTCACAAGCAAACCAAGCAGTTTACTTTGCCCTGCTGAAACCAAATGATGTAATACTCGGCTTATCATTAGACTGTGGGGGGCACCTAACACATGGCAGTAAGGTAAATCAGTCTGGCAAATGGTTTAATGCGATTAACTACAAAGTACAGCGTGAAAATGGGCTGATAGATTACGAAGAAGTAAGATCTTTAGCCCATAAGCATAAACCCAAATTGATTATCGCCGGATGTTCCGCATATCCAAGATATATAGATTTTGCGCAATTTAAAAATATTGCTACCGAAGTTGGAGCATATCTGCTGGTAGATATGGCACATTTCGCAGGCCTTGTAGCAGCAAATATTTATGATAATCCCCTCAAATATGCCGATGTTGTTACAACTACGACTCATAAAACTTTACGCGGACCGCGAGGTGGTATGATTTTAATGAACGACCCCGATATAGCAAAAGCAGTAGGCTCCGCACTCTTCCCAGGGATGCAAGGAGGACCACTTATGCACGTAATCGCCGCTAAAGCTGTAGCATTAAAAGAAGCAATGACACCTAATTATACACAATATATGAAGAATGTTGTAGCTAATGCTCAGCTAATGTCTTCTATCCTCATAGAAAGAGGATATACAATCCTCACGGGAGGTACAGATACCCACTTATTAATCGTAGATTTACGACCTAATAATCTAAAAGGAAATATAGTAAGTAGTGTACTCGCAGAGATTGGGTTAATATGTAATAAAAACGCTATCCCGTTTGATATAACAAAACCTAGTATCACTTCAGGTATACGCTTAGGCACGCCTAGTGGCACTAGTAGGGGTTTCGGAACGCAGGAGTTTACCGTTATCTCTCACATGATCGCGGATATACTAGATGACATGCAGCAAAAACAATATGGTGAAAAAGAGATGTCATCAGAGTTTTGGAAGAAAAATTCAGACTTATATACCAAAACACAACAGCGCGTGCAAACTTTATGCGCAAATTTTCCCGTTTATTGAATATGACACTTGAGCAAAATATTCAAGTAGCTAAAAATGCAATAAAAGTGGAAATCGAAGGTCTGACCGCTTTGTTACACTCAATAGGAAGCGCGTTTCACGAACTCGTTGAAAAAATACTCTCAGCAAATGGCAAAATAATAGTAGGGGGGATAGGTAAGAGTGGACACGTAGCTAGAAAATTAGCCGCTACGATGTCTTCGTTAGGGTTCGCTTCATGCTTCTTACATCCTAGCGAGGCAGGACATGGAGATTTAGGTATCATCGCAGTTAATGATATCGTAATTTTGCTCTCAAATTCTGGTAATAATAACGAACTCACCACAATAATAAATTATTGCCAGCAGCGCAATATAACTTTAATAGGAATAACAAGAGAAGAACATTCCACTCTTTATAAACTTAGTACATTAGCAATAGTATTGCCTCGCTCTCCTGAAGCATCCAAGATAGGCATTCCCACCACTTCCACTATACAAATGGCAGCTCTCAGCGACGCTCTAGCTGTTGTATTAGAAGAAAGAACACATTTTAACAAAGACCTTTACAGATTATATCATCCTAATGGTCAAATAGGTTTAAAACTACTATTAGTGAAGGATATAATGCATAAGGGCGATGCATTACCTGTAATTGAAGCGCATACCACCGCTATGAACGCTATTATTACCATGACAACCAAAAGGCTAGGTTGCACCATTGTGATGAGCTCTAAAGGATATGTAGTAGGTATAATCACTGACGGAGACTTAAGAAGGAAAATAGGCCTCAACTTCAATAAAAGTACCGCAAGTGATTTAATGACCCATAACCCAATATGCATAGCTGAAGATGTTCTAGCGTCTTACGCGGTAGCGCTCATGCACAATAAAAAAATTGCGCATCTAATAGTAGTAAAAGAGGAAAAGCCCATAGGCATAGTACATTTACATGACTTACTCACACTAGGATACGAACGCAACATCGATCCACTGCTCCCCTGAACTTCACTCTTCGTTATATATTACTGCTCAATTATTTTTAGCAACAAAGAAAGAAAAACCCATTCAAAACACCATCTACACAACAACCTAACCTGCAGAAAGTCTCTCTTTATGAATGCACCCCTACATTTAGCGTTTCTCTTAAATCTTTTGTCTTCAATGCCTCTCTCCTCGCTAAGCTCTCTAGATCACAGAAAGTACTGAAACCCAGGAAAAAACGCGGACCCTCAATAACGTATCACCCTTCAGCTGTCCTAATCTCTTCAACATTTTTAAATATTCTGGTCTTTAACTCCTCGCTAAGCTTTCTAGTAGCAGAAGACGGCTGAACTGGAACCCAACCCCCCTTTACTAATTCTTCTTTAAAAACATTAACAAAAAGCATCTCTTGAGATTCAGCGGTGCCAATAAGCACATTAAATTTATAACGCTGACTACTATTATTGCCCCCAATAAAGCACCAATCCGTCGTCACAACACCTCCTTTGTGGTCAACAACAGCAAGCGGCATAGATACCAATGCACGCAATACAGCGGGCCATAAATAACGCCTCACACCTTTATCTTTCTCAGTTGTATTGCTTACATCCTTCTTAGATGCGAGAGAGGAAAGGAAATTATCATCCGATTTACTACTCCACAATACTATATTTTTACCAAACAACTTACCTATACGCTCACTCTGAATCTCTTCTTCAGTCTTAGGAAAGCCATCAGCATTTACAAACTCTTTGCTATTACTCGTTATTTTCTGACAACCGCACAAAGAGAAGGAGCAGGCATATGCTATAACAAACACACTAATTAAACTCCAGTATCTCGTCACACATCCCTTCTCCACTTTACTTATCATATAGAGGTTCACCGCCTTTCTCCTTTAAAATTCTATCTTCGCTCCTGCTAAAAACAAGGTCCCCTTATTTCTTTGAACGTCTGATATTGGCGAACTAAATCTAAACCTTGTCACTTCTATGTAAGGTAATACTCCAGGTATTAACTGATAGTCAATCCCAACTACAAAGAGCTTTGATGAATTATCCTTTCCCTTTGATGCATTATTAGCACTGCTGCCATAACCAATGAAACTTCCACTACTGTCCTTAACTACTCCACCAGCTCTTTTACCATTCAAGTAATTAAGACTTGCACCACACTTTCCAAATACATAGGACGTACCAAGTGTAACATAATGCCCATCCCTCTTCATTCCATCAGGGATCAGATTGGTAGTTGAAACAACAGAAGGATTATTACTACTTCTTAAAGTACCAGACTTCCCTTGATCGCCGTACGATGCCGCAAAAGCAACATTTTTATATCCTACTTTTCCACCAATCTCATATGCACGCAGCGGCTCTCTTGTCACGCCAGTAGAAGTAGTAGTACCACTATTAGTAGTAGCATATATGACGTTGGAAGAACTTCCAACTTGTCCAGTAAAAGAAGTAGCCCAATTAAACCCATCAGACACACCCCCACCATAGCTTAAAGCCCCAGTTAAGACGTCTCTATATCTTTGATTTTTGCCATTTAGTACACTCCATACAGTTCCAGAAACATTAGAAATCGGCGTATAAGAAACACCAACTCTAATTCCTTTATACTCCTTAGGATAGTATGTAACTTTGTTCGCATGTTTTCCAAAACTAGTATATCCAGGCAACCATGGACCAGTAATAAACAACTCATTGGTACTTATCACAGGATTATTAGTACCATTCTTATAGCAACCTGGCCGCACCCACGCACCCCACTTACCATCTATGCCACCAGTAGCCCTAGCCAATTTAACCGGCCCTACCTTCAACGCTTGCTCAGCACCATCTTCGGTCCCTAGCACTAATTTACCCTGCTTTCCTTCAACATATACATACATATTATTAGCAGGATAATCTGCTCCATATTCACTCTTAGAAGGATTTGCATACAGCTCCACGTACGCTCCATATTTTAATTCATCAGATCCCAAACGATCGAAAGATAACTTGAGCTTAGAATCAGCAACAAGCCCAGAACTAGAGCCAAGGTTCAAATCTGCTATCGCTGCTTCTTGGTTTAGAGTTCCAAAATACAAATCAATTTTTGCTCCTATTTTAAATTTTGTATCTCCTTTAGAAAGAGACGTCACAGCACTCTTTCCTTCTGCAAATGCAGAATAGGATAAGAAAGCTACGCTACTACAAAAACTTAACCCAAGTAAAACAGCTACTCTCACTAAACGCATGGGTTTCATCACCTTGAACATATTTACATCCAATACCACCATGAAGACACCCTAAATAAATTATAACGTGATTTGCCTTGTAACCATTCTTACGATGACAGTCAAGTTAAAATAATATATAATCACCCTACATATTTATCTGCTATCAGATTATTGTTGCGTCTTTTGACTTCTCTATGTATCACGTGTATGTATTGATACGGTGTCGGGGCATGGCGCAGTCTGGTAGCGCATCTGGTTTGGGACCAGAGGGTCGGGAGTTCGAATCTCTCTGCCCCGACCATTCTGTTTTTCATATCTTTAATAAGCTTATCGCATATTGCTGCGATAATGTGAGGCATATTTTCTGTGTAGTTTAGCAACTTTAGAGCAATTAGCTTTCATTCTGGCGTGTCGCTGTAGCATTTCGTAGAAACACCGTCTGTCTATGCCATTTTGAAATAGGAACAGCAGGAGAACCACCTAAAGTTGCACCAGATTCTACATTTTGCATAACAAGACTTTGAGCTGCGATGTGAGCGCCTTTGCCAATGACCAAGTGCCCCGCAAGTCCTGCTTGTCCTCCCAGCATCACCCCCTCTTCCATTATAACGCTACCAGACACACCAGATTGCGCTACTATAAAGCAGTTTTCGCCTATAATCACATTATGAGCTATCTGTACTAGATTATCTATCTTGGTATTACGACCAATTATTGTATCTTCTATAGCCCCCCGATCTATACATGTATTGGCACCAATCTCCACTGCATCCTCGATGATTACAGAGCCGATTTGTTTCACTTTTACAATTTCGTCTTCCCCCATAGCAAATCCGAAGCCATCTTGGCCTATACATACACCACTATGTAGCACCACGTTCTTTCCTATATTACAAAACATAAGCGTAGAATTCGGCCCAATATATGTGTTCTCTCCGATAAAAACAGCTGCACCAATATACGTATTGCCGAGTATTTTACATCTATTTCCTATAGAGGCGCCCTCCCCAACAAATACTCCCGCTTCTATATAACAATCAGCACCAATATTTGCATTTTTATCAATATTCGCTCTTTCTGAAATAAAAGAGCGCGGCTCAGTACTGCTAATATCTGAATAAAGCTTACTCACAACCTTTGCATAAAGTAAAAGTGGATTCTGATGAATGAGTAACGTCATCCCCTCTGGAGCATCAGAAATATCTTCTCTTCTAAGGATACATACTCCGGCTCTGCTATTCGATAAATAACTACGATATTTATAATTTGCTAAAAATGTCAAATCACTAGGGCCAGCATTTTGAAGAGTAGCAACTCCGTTTATAATTTTGTGTACATCTCCAATCACTTCACACCTAAAGTGTTGTATAAGCTCACTCAAAGAAAAGCTGTTATAACTGCGAAAAAATGAAATTTTAGGAGACATACGAACCCTATACTGAAGTAACCTTATAATTCAACTAACTTGACTTATAAGATCTAAACGTGCTCCTATTTATATAACAAACAAGTTAAAAAAACGATGATTCTTGACACTAAATCGCAATAATCCGAAACCCTCACTCATCGCTACTATTTAGTAAAATTTCTTCCTCTTCTTAATACAACCACCGTTCCAGCTGCCATATCATATAAGGCACGCCTTTTACTATTCAGAGCAATTGCAATAAATCCCAATCCCAAGGGAATAATTGAAAGCATAAAAACAAACATTCTTACTAAACATTGTTTTAAATTGGGCAACTTAAGATCGGCTTGATTCACTAACACAGTATTAGTTATAAATTTTCCGGGAGTCATGCCCTTAAAAAGCCAAAGCGGTAAAATCATTAGAGAGATAGCAACTGCATTAATAACCTGAATGATTAAATATCTAAATATTAGTTTATTATCTTTAATATATTGCAGTAAATCAGAAAAATTCTTCTGCGAATCTTCGGACATATATTGCTGTATATGTCCTATTATGTCATACCAAGATAACCCCTTTATCTTAATCGCATATAGCAAGCCTAATACAGGAGTCATAATAATATATATGGCGACTATATCGATCGTCATAGAAAAAAGACGTCTATGAAAGGATGCATAGGTCAAAGGAACTGCAACAGTTGGACCTTTTACTTCATGATTTGCTACCATATTATCGCATATTTTAAATACTATTAATGATAAAGGGAATTCTCTGCTAATATTTTCAAATCTCTCTTTTCACGATGCGCTAAGAAGTCCCACCTGAGATACTATTAAATGCGTTATTGTATACACAGATAATATCCTTACCATGTCTGAGTGTAAATTTAGCGCATACCTTTTCTACTATGACGTAGCCATATAGCACTCTGTAATTCACAAGAGCCTCTTTATTAGAAGAATCCACTGAAAATATCGCAGGAAGCTCTGTATTCGTTTTTCGAAACCTAAAATAAGTAAATGCACCATCATCAAAGATCAAAAGCGGCTCTATAATAGAAGCCTTTCCACTTATTTGGTATTTAAAATTGTATAACTCTGGCTTAAGAAGATCAGGGGGAGGAAAAAATTCAGACGTATTACCAGCTCCAAGGCTCTGACCATCGTTATCTGGATATATAAATTTCGTCATAAAAGAGAGGTTGCGGTCGTTAATACCATCTGCCTCTTCTGCATGCATTTCAAAAAAATACATTCTTTTATTTGTAATGACGGTCATATTGGTTGTAGCCTCATCTGCAATTGGCTTCAAAAAAATTCTATTTTTCTCCGGAGTAATTTGCCATGCAGTAGGAACGCCCATAGTAATAGTTTTAATGTCCTCCTCAGGCGCAAATTCTATTATAGAATGGTATGTAAAATGACCCATATACCGGAATACGGAATTAGGCATATAGTTTATGACTTTTATACGGCTATCCCCACCTACTGGCCGTGGTACCTGCACAGAGTGAGCGCTCGCGCCCATTAAAATAGCAATTGCTCCACCTAAAGCAAGTGCACACGTTTTCCAACCTCCCATTACTATTTTTGTATCTGTTCGCACTTTCAGTATCCTGTTGTATCACCAAACATTTACTACCCACTATCCGCCCAGCAGAGAGAGTTTATATCCGATCACTTTAAATTCAAAGTTCTTTTCTTCTTTACGTTGCACTTCAATCATGGAGGGCATAACAAACTTGACAGTTGCTTTCCAAAAAGTCACGATTTCTCCTGCGTTTCCTCTCTCGACACATCTAAACGTGGCATCTGCAACGGTTGGAAGTGGCAAATGCTCCGGAAAAATAACTTCAATATCACTTATATCCCTTCTGGTTAGATAATAGTTTAGCACTGGACTACGAGGATTAGTTTTTATATTCATTGTAGATATGAAATCCCTGAATTCTTTACGAGACGACATACGCAAAAGCGCCTCCAATGTCTCTTTCCACCGAGATTCATCCGACAGTGCTTCGCTATATCCCTCCCTAGCATGGATATACCACTCCACTAAATAGCGTGCCACAGAAACGTTGACCGATTCGTCCCCTAACATAGATATGGGGGATATACGCAAAACATCCTCTACTGGATCGTTTATATAACTAACAAAGGGTATCTTATGTACTACCTGATGCATCATATATAAATGCCCAGATATAAAAGCCGCTACACAGAGTATAAAGAAGGCGATAGCAGTCCACGCAACTTGCGCGTGCCGATACCAATACTTGTTAGTATACCATTTCCATCCCTCCGAATAGTACTCGTCCACTTTAAGCAGCAAAGCCGCCTCCTGAAAGCAATGCATACCCCCCTCTTCATCAAATATGTTGTGCCATGCGTCTAAATCCTAGATATACACCCTTTCCCATGAGCACGAAAGCAATTATTTATTGATTAGTGATAGTTTCTAGCTATACTATCGTTTCCATTATATGTGCATACCAAGCTGGCAGGCTTTGGGTGCTGTTTATAGATTAAACATTATTAAATGAGGCTACCAAGTTGATACAAGTCTCCGTTCGTTACAACAACATAGAATCTGCCTTGAAAATTTTAAAAAAGCAATTGCAGCGCGAGGGTCTCTTTAAAACTGCACGTTTAAAGCGTGCTTATGAAAAGCCTTCAGAAAAAGTAGTAAGAAGGAAGGCAGAGTCATTGAAGAGAAAAATGAAGGTGCGTAGAAGCAGCTTTATGAGCTAGTTTGCATGAATCGATTGTTGGGAGATAATTTACCGCCAAATTAAGTAGGGAAGCAGCCTATTTCTCAACTAAAGGTTCACTAGGTGGCCAAGTAGCAAAGTGGTAATGCAACGGATTGCAAATCCGTTATACGCCAGTTCGATTCTGGCCTTGGCCTTGTTTTCAAAATAGCAAAGTATAGACCATATGTACGAAAGCTGCTACAGTGAAGGAGTTTTAAATGAAATTTTCTCTTGAAGAAGGGGAAATTTGTATGATTTTGATAAGATACCAATCAATAATGGTATATTATCAGATAAGATAGTCATCTACGTCATATGGGCTTTTGTGTAAGTTTAAAACGTAATGCTTTGTTTAAAACCCATAGCGTTGGTGCAAGTTATTAAGAGTGATTATCGTTTTTCGTTATAAATTTTATCGAAATCCACAGGATATAAATGTCTTCTTTCAGTATTACAGATAATCCAACAAATGGAGAGCTTATCGCGGCCCCTGAAGTCGCTGCACATGAGTATAGTGCAGAAAGTATACAAGTATTCAAAGGCTTATCCGCAGTTAGGAAAAGACCGGGCATGTATATAGGTGATACTAGCTCTATGCAGGGATTGGTACATATGGTATACGAAGCGGTAGATAATGCCGTGGATGAAGCTCTTGCAGGCTTTTGTGATATTGTCACCGTCACACTTCACGCGGATGGGTCTGTGAGTGTGTTAGATAACGGGCGCGGAATCCCTGTAGATATCCATCCACAGGAGGGTATACCAGCTGTAGAGCTTATTATGACGCAACTACACGCAGGTGGAAAGTTTGACTCTAATTCATATAAAGTCTCGGGAGGACTACATGGAGTCGGTATATCCGTAGTAAATGCATTGTCTTCGTGGCTCGAAGTAAAAATCTGGCGGAATAATAAAGCATACTATATAAGATTTGAAGACGGAGCCGTTACTCAAAAACTAGAAATGCTAGGAGAGACAGAAGGAAAACGAGGCACAGAAATCAAGTTCCTTCCATCAGCAGAAGTATTCACAGTCACTACATTTGACTTTGACGCTTTAGAACATCGTTTAAGAGAGCTAGCTTTTCTTAATTCAAAAGTAAAAATCACTCTTCATGATTTAAGAGGACTACAACCCCGGATATCAGAGCTCTTCTACGAAGGTGGCATACAAGCCTTCCTAGAATATACAGATAGAACAAAGAAGAGTTTACATAAAACTATATATATTCGCGGTAATTTAGGCGCTATCAGCCTAGAGTTAGCAATGAGATGGAATGACAGCTATCACGAAAATATACTGTGCTTTACTAATAATATAAGACAGAGAGATGGCGGCACTCATTTGGCAGGATTTAGAGGCGCAGTCACTAGGGCTGTAAATAATTATATCAGTGCAACCATTAATAACAAAAAGAAGCACGCTGCTAGTATAGAGCCAGAAGATATCCGAGAAGGATTGACAGCTATATTATCTATAAAGATGCCAGAGCCTCAGTTCTCGTCACAAACAAAAGATAAGTTGGTAAGTGGAGCGGTAAAGCATACCGTAGAGTCTATTGCCGGACAGCTATTAGCTAAATGGTTTGAAGAAAATCCCCAAGAAGCTAAAACGATTGCAAACCGCATAATGGAATCTTCTCTCGCAAGAGAGGCAGCAAGAAAAGCTCGAGATTTAAGCCGTAAAAAAGGCGGACCTGAATTCGCAAACTTGCTTGGAAAACTTGCACATTGCCAAGAAAAGAAACCAGAGTTGTGCGAATTATTTATAGTAGAGGGAGATTCAGCCGGAGGGCCTGCTAAACAGGGTAGAGATCGTAAAACACAAGCGGTATTACCACTACGTGGTAAAGTCTTAAATGTAGAAAAAGCACGTTTTAGTAAAATCCTAAGCTATGACAACCTTACAATGTTGATAAACGCTCTTGGGACAGGTATCGGAGATGAAGACTTCGATATTTCAAAGCTACGCTATCATAAAGTGATTATTATGACTGATGCAGATGTTGATGGTGCACATATACGCACCCTACTACTTACTTTTTTCTATAGGTATATGCCTCAACTTATAGAAAGAGGGTATTTATATATAGCACAACCTCCATTATATAAAATTAGACGCGGGCAATACGAATGCTATATACATAATGATGACGCCTTAGAGGATTTTTTAATAAATGGTATACTAGAACTCTTAGAAATTAAATCCTTGGAAACTGGATACATATACACGTCCTCTGAAATAAAAGACTTTGTTGCATATGGATATAGATTGTATGGCTTTTTAAAAGCAACAACTAACCATATGGTAACATTAGAAGCGTTGTTATTATCAGAATACTTCGCTCATATAGGAGAAGAACAGGAGTTTTCTACAGAAATGGTAGATTTCGTTCTGCGTATATTGCGCCTTTCTTCCTCAGACAAATTAGAATTTTGGAATGCATCTTTAAACAAAACAAATAATTCTTTAGAAGTAACAAGATATAAATGTAATACAGAGGCTTCTCACGCTATTTCTCTTGATTTCATCTCTGCTAAATTAAACCCGCAGATATGCCAAACTATATCGGTTCTAAAACCTAAGCTTCAGTATGGATTAGAAGTTACAGTAAAGAAAGTAAAGAAAATATGCTATACTAGCCTCGAAGTAATTGAGCATATATTCAGTATTGCAAGGAAAGATCTTTATATTCAAAGATTCAAAGGATTGGGTGAGATGAATGCCGATCAATTAGGTGAAACTACATTAGATCCAATAAAAAGACGTTTATTAAAACTAGTAATTGGAGATATAGGTGCAACAGAAGAAGCGTTTTCTACGCTAATGGGAGAACTAGTAGAACCACGAAGAGCTTTTATTCAGCAAAATGCTCTAAAAGTAGAGTATTTAGACGTTTAATCAAATTTTATATACGTATATTGTGCTGCTCTTATCCTCTAAATATAGTGCTTTGTGCATAATGCCGCTGCAATTTAACTTATGTAACTAAACAGCGATGCATAACATTGAAGTAATAAAAGTTCGTAAGGCTTGCGAACATAATCTAAAGGGAGTTGATGTTGACATTCCAAAATATAAATTTGTCGTCATCACTGGAGTTAGTGGCTCTGGGAAATCCTCTCTAGCATTCGATACAGTCTATGCAGAGGGGCATAGGCGATATATGGAAAGTCTATCGTCCCACTCTAAGCAGTTTTGGGAAGAGCATCTAAAGCCTGATGTAGAATCAATTACAGGGCTTTCTCCAGCTATCGCTATAGACCAAAAAACAGGGGGCAAAAACTCTAGATCTACAATCGCAACAGCGACGGAAATTTACGATTTTATGCGTGTGCTATTCGCACGATTAGGCCAACCGTATTCTCCCATCACAAATAAACCATTAGTGAAGCAAACAAAGGAGGAAATAGTAGATGCTGTAATGAATTTAGCTTCTGGCACAGAAGTAGAAATTTTAGCAACCGTCAGTTCTGATAAAAAGGGATATAAAAGCAGTTTACTATATCTAAAACAACAAGGACTTACTCACATCAAAGTAGACGGAATAGTCTTTAAATTTGAGGATTTACACTTATTAAACAAAGAAAAAAAACACGTAGTAGAAGTTATAATCGCCAAGGTTATACTAGAAGAGCATAAAAAAGAGGAAATATCTTGCCTGATAGCAGAAGCTTTGCGTCTCAGTAATGGTCATATTTCTGTGCAAATTACTTCACTACCTTCAGGTAAAAGCGATCATCACCCTGAATGTGAGTCGTCTCAAGAAGAAAAGAAACCTCCCCTAGAAATAGGTTCTAAGTTAAAATTCTCAGAAAAATTAATATGCTCTCTTTCTGGATTCAATTTTTCAGAAGTAGAACCAAAAATGTTCTCGTTTAATAATCCGCAGGGCGCATGTCCACACTGTAAAGGCCTAGGGACCTCACCGGTTTGGGATCCAAAACTTATCATACCTGATCCTTTTCTACCCTTAGGGAAAGGCGCTATATCTCCATGGCGAAGCGATAAAACAGAACAACGAGGAATAGCTTCAAGATCCGCTAAAATATATAGGCAAATACTAGATTCTTTATCTAATCATTACAACTTCAGCTTAGAGACGCCATTTGAAGCCTTAGACGATGCTATAAAAAACATAATTTTATATGGCTCAGGTAAAGAGATCATTAAATTTACGTATGAGGAAGGTATACGGCATCGCGTTATGCAGGAACCCTTCGAGGGAGTAGTCCCAATATTAGAGAAGCTATCGCAGCAAACTGCAGGAGAGTCCGTTTCGACTGGGCTCTCAGCTTATCAAAGTCTTAAAAAATGTGATGTATGCCATGGGCATAGGCTTAGACCAGAGATTTTACAAATAAAACTGGGCGGCCTACACATAGGAGAAGTGTGTGCTATGACTATAAATAGTGTTGCCTCATGGTTCAAGCAACTCGTGTCAAATATGACATCCGCGCGGCAAATCCCAGTTGCAGACGTATTGATAAAAGAGATAGAAAAAAGGCTTAGTTTACTAAATGATATAGGATTGGGATATTTAGCGCTTAGCCGTGGTACTTCTACACTATCAGGAGGTGAAAGACAGCGGATAAAGCTTGCATCACAAATCGGATCAGAGTTATGCGGAGTATTATATGTCCTAGACGAACCAACAGTGGGGCTACATAAGTGCGATACTGAAAATTTACTCCTTTCTTTATATCGTCTTCGCGATCTAGGAAATACGGTAATTGTTGTTGAGCATGATGAAGATATAATGCGCGCAGCTGACTATATAATAGATGTAGGCCTTGGAGCAGGAACGCAGGGAGGACATATAATTGCTGTGGGAACTCTAAAGCAGATTATGCAAAGCACAACCAGTATTACTGGGCAGTATTTGAGTGGCTCCTTAGGTATTCCTATCCCGCAAATACGAAGACCACTAAATGAGGAAAAATTCCCTAAACTAAAAATTATTGGCGCTCGTGCTAATAACTTAAAAAATATAAACATCTCTATACCTCTGAATAGATTTGTTTGCATAACAGGAGTCTCAGGAAGTGGGAAATCTACTCTTATGATTAAAACTCTGTACGCAGCAGCGATAAAGAGGCTACACGGAGCTAAGATCATACCAGCGGAACATAGTGATATATTAGGCTTAGAGTATCTTGATAAAGTAGTAGAAGTAGACCAATCTCCTATAGGGCGGACTCCAAGATCGAATCCCGCTACATATACAGCAGCTTTTACTTATATCCGAGAGTTTTTTGCTTCGCTAAAAATAGCGCAAACGTTAGGATATAACGCTAGCCATTTTTCATTCAATGTAAGGGGAGGAAGATGTGAGGCGTGCGAAGGAGATGGAGTAAAAAAGATTGAGATGCATTTTCTACCTGATGTATATGTAGAATGCGAAGAGTGCGGAGGCACTAGATATGACAAAGATATACTGCAAATTCGCCATAACGGATACTCCATCGCAGATGTGCTAAAAATGACCGTAGATGAAGCCACAGTTTTTTTCCAAAACATGCCGCTAATATATGCGAAATTACATACTTTGCAAGAAGTAGGGCTAGGTTATATGCTTGTGGGACAAGCGGCAACTACATTATCTGGAGGAGAGGCACAAAGAATAAAATTGGCCAAAGAGTTAGCAAGAAAGTCTACAGGACGTACACTATATATATTAGATGAGCCCACAACAGGATTGCACTCATCTGATATTAGTAAATTACTATCAGTTTTACATAAACTAGTAGATCAAGGAAATTCCGTATTAGTGATAGAGCATAATCTCGACGTTATAAAAACAGCTGACTATATATTGGATATGGGCCCTTGTGGCGGAAACGATGGAGGATTCGTAACGGCGACAGGAACTCCTGAAGAAATAATAGAAAACCTTCAAAGCAGCACAGGAAGATATTTAAAGGAAGTAATGTCACGCGGTATATAAAAAGGTAATTATGGAAAAAGCAGTACTATGTATAGGGAACTATAATATTGATGTTGTATGCGAAGATTCAGCAAATATTAAGGCCTTGGCTAATAAGGTAAATCAGCAACTCTCTGCATTACATGAAGCACATCCAAATTCGAGTATGATTAAATTATCATTATTAACTGCGTTAGCCTTGCAACATAAAGTTGATGCTTTGACATCAGAATTAGCTATAACACAACCACAATCTCGCAATGATATATCTACTAGTGACGAATATAAAGGCAGCCAAGCTTATAGAAAATTTATAAAGGACATCACTCAATCTATAGAAAAACTTGCTATAAAACTAGATAAGGTTTAATCTTGGGAGGCGCTAGCTGGCTCGCGTAGTGCTGGATTTGTTTAGAGCTGATAAGCAAGAACATGGGAGCTGTCACTAATATGGCTGAGGCCTCATTAAATAGCGCCCACCTAAACGAAAGGAGCTTGCCAAACCGTACTATGCGGCCAAGCCAGTGCTTTTCTTTTGGAGTATTCAGATAAACATCAAGAATGGAGATTCGAGATAATTACGCAAAGAGCGTAAAAACTGCGCGCAGTGTGCTCCATCCACGGCTCTGTGATCACACGCAAGTGCAATTTTTACCGTATTGCGAGCAACGATTTGTCCTGCTTTGACAATAGGTTTTTCCATGACTTTCCCCACTGCGATAATAAGTGCCTGAGGAGGGTTTATTATAGGTAAAAATGCCTCTACATCATACATTCCAAGATTTGTGATAGTACAACTTCCTCCTTGAAATTGCTTTGAAGTTAAAGAGCCCTCCTTGGCTCTAAAGACTAAACTTTTTATCTCATCAGAAAGCTGCGAAATAGACTTGTTATCCGCTCCTCTAACAATGGGAGTATAAATACCCCCTTTCACCGCTACTGCTACTGCAATATCAACTGCAGAATGCTCTACAACTCCCCCTTTATCATTGGACCACCAAACATTTACACGTGGATTATCGCGCAAAGCGAGCGCTAGGGCTCTAACAACCATATCGTTTATAGATATTTTATTACTATTAATAGAATCTTGAGTATTAACCTGCGTCCTAACCGCAAGCAAGTCCGTCACATCACAATCTCCCCATATATAAAAATGCGGAATATTTTGCTTAGAATAAAGAAGCCGTTCAGCAATTACCTTTCTCATAGAAGATTCATTTTTTATACCCTCTACATGCTTGTAAGCAGGGAGAGGTTGAGAATCGAAAGTTTCAACAGAAGTATTATTCATTGCCATTGCGTATACATCGCATGCTATAATTCTATAATGAGGTCCCGTACCTTTGCCATTCAATAAACTCAAATCTATGTTGCGTTCTTTGGCTATTCTTTTGGCGAGGGGGCTCGCATATATACGAGATTCGCTACATAGCTGTTCTCCTATCGATTCAGACTTAGCCGTACATATCTGCTCTTCAAAAGAATCACATATAGGTTTTTCTACAGCACTATGCTCTTTTAACTCTATATGAGAAGACACTGACGCTAAGTCTTCTCCTTGCTCCAACAACAAACCAATCAGCTGTCCTACTTTTACATTACTACTTCCGTCAGATAATAGTATTTTTCCTAATATTCCTGAATCTACTGATTCCACTTCCATAACAGCTTTATCAGTTTCTATAGTAAATATAACGTCCCCGGGGACTACTCTATCCCCCTCTCGTTTTATCCACTGCACCAACGTTCCCTCTATCATTGTAGGTGATAAAGCTGGCATCAGTATCTTAATAGCCATATAATATTCTCTTGTTCATTATTAGTGAAATGACCTCTCGCTAGCTCAGCGACCCTTATTGAATAATGCTTGATTCTTGTTTCGCAACTATTACTTTGGCAAGACATAACTCGAGAAAAATGTAAGCGTTTAATATATATTAAGCAAGATGGAAAAACCTCAGCTAAAAAAGACTTATTGTGGGCATAGAAGTAGACTAAAGGAAAAATTCTATAAATTGCCTATACGGTCTCTACCAGATTATGAAATATTAGAGCTTTTATTGTTTTATATATTTCCTCGTAAAGACACTAAGTTAATAGCAAAAACACTCATAAAAAAATTCGGTTCTTTAGAAGGTATAGTAGGTTCAGAAGAACACGATATCAGAAGCATCACAGGAGTAGGAGAATCTGTCTCTTTTTATATAAGATTACTCAATGATTTCTTTTCTCGTTTATACGTACCCGTACAAAAAGATGGGAATCACAAAATCGTAGTATTAAGCAGTTGGCTCTCTGTAGTTAACTACTGTCAGCTTAGTATGGGGTTTAAAAAACAAGAATATTTCCGAATATTATTTGTAAACAAGAAGAACGTTTTAATAGGAGATGAATTATTAAGCCGCGGAACCGTCGATCGAATTGTAGTATTTCCACGAGAAATTGCACAACAAGCACTACTCCATGGAGCTTCTGCAGTTATATTAGTACATAATCACCCTAGCGGAGAATGCTCCCCTTCCAAAGAAGATATCGAAGTAACGCAAAAAATACTCGCCGCACTTAAAACAATCAATATTGAGGTTCATGATCATATTATTGTAGCACACAACAACTACTTTTCCTTTAAAGGACACAACCTAATATAGAATCTGCAATAGAAATGGGTATATATTTGATATACTCAAACTTCATAGCAGCAATGAGTGAACAGAACAAAACTCATCGTTCACTTTTCGCTCAATTGTTGTTTCCACCTATAAGATATGAGAGGAAATGGGCGTGTCTTTTATATTTAAATCTAAGAATGAGAAAAATAGACGTTCTTCTTTATCTCAACGAAAGAGATGTTTTCTTAATATTATAGTCATAACTCTAAGTATAATAATTGTGTTTTTTGCTACTAGCCAAAATAGCGAAGCGACTTATTTTTATGGGCAATGTATCAAGGGATACGTGCTGAGTGAAGCGGCAGAATCAGAAACATTCGCCCTTTCTCCGTCCGGAACTGATTGCTATAACGGCTGTTTAGCTCAATGTAGCCAATTTTCAGTTGGTAGTCCCTCGACTGCATCCAGTCAATGCTCCCAAAGTGAAGATTATAATAAGGACACTATTACGGCATGTATGCCCCTTTGTCAAAAGGGAGAAACTTTTTCCGCTTTTGTTACCAGTATTACTTCCATCTCGCCTAGTAAAGAAGGGATAAGCCTTTCTGAAACGGGCATATCTTTTCCAGAACTCCTATACTCTTCCACTATATTAACAACTAGTGTTGTGAACAGCTGTAATACACAATCTGCTTTTACCCAAAGCAATAAAAGTGTATATATTGCTCAACATGCCTTTGAGAATGGAGAGGACGTAATAGTAAGTCTAGCTTCTCCACAATTAATTGGAGCAATAGAAAATACGATATATACTCGCGGGAAAAGAAGCATCAAGCTCAAGCCATTGGCACCAGATATGTCTCCAATGATGCCAGAGCTAGATGAAATAAAATATTTTAATGCAGCCACATCTCTTCAAGCGTTAACGGATGCTACAAATGCTAAAGAAACAGCTGAAGCACAGATTAACTCATATGTTGGAGATAAAAGTAAGACAAGCCAGTTAACAACAGCCGTAAGTAACTATAATAAAGCGGCTTTGCAAGAAGCAATTTCCTCCCAACAACCGTGGTTAGTACAAAGCATTGTTGACCCATGGTTCAATAATTACGCCAATCCAACTAACAGTACCACGAACACAACAACACTTACTAATCCACCCTTAGCTAAGAGCTCCAACGCATGCTTCAGCCAAATATCAGATATAGAGTGGGGAAATTCTAGTATACAGAATCTATATAATACACAATATATTCAGGACAGTGGCTTATTTCAAAATAACAACAGTAACGGCTGCGCAGTAGATTGCTTCAGCGACTGGAGCAAGCTGTTTATTCCTTCGTCAAGTTGCCAAAGTATTGATACTGGTCTCCCCGTAAAAAAGGGGGATGAATTAACCATTAGCTTTGGCGGTAATCTCTTCATAAAAACACAAACGCAAACCAAATACACATATAATAAAAAGATAATCAGCAATAATAATGTCCAAGATACAATCGCAACAGTCACTACTCAGAGTCCATCTTACCTTGACTTCAGGACTTCGATGCTAGCTTATCTATATGCAACGGGAGGAGATGAAAATAATTACTACCTAAGTCATTACCTTCAAACTTTGCAACAAACCTTCGGTAGATGGGTGGTCGATCAGGTGGGAGCTACAGCGATAAATATAGAAGGACTAGGTAATCTCAGGGGAGAAAATGGAAGAGCTAACAACGCTTCCATATGTCACGGCAGACCAACAGGAACAGCTGGAGGAACATGGAATGGATTGCAAGGACAAGCTATAAGTTTTGGAATCGCCATGGCGACTCCTCAGAATAGCAGTGGCCAATCAGCTGAACAACAATTGCAAAATACAAGTAATACTAGTACCGGACAACTTAAATGCTCTAGTCAATCTTTAACAGATCCAGGCGTTGCTCGTTATGTATACACTGGTATCCTGAATAAGGATATTGAAGGCACTTTACGCCTATCCTATCCACAAGATATCCAAAAGTTAGCCGCCGATAATAACTATCAAATAGTGGGAGGATATGAAATCGCTATAGATTGGGGAGGCTCTCCTATCTCTAACGGTCTAGGTATAGAATATGCAATAATTACAGCTGTAGAAAATGACGACTTGAGCATAATCTCTGACCAACAAACACTACAAAACTTATATAACTCCCCTGATGATTGGGCTTGGAAGAAATTATTCACACAGAAGGGAGGGGATTCTATAGATATCAAATTTCCCCTTACAGGTAATTATAGATTGGCTTTTAGATTCAATCCGAAACAGGCGGGCATAAGCAGTGTAGCTCCTACATATCAACAAATAGGAAGTTATGCTTTGACAATAGATTTAGGAAATCATCCGCATCCCCCACAATGTAATACATCTTCTTTCGATATAAAATGCCCATTTGTCTATATAATAAAAACAGTAAAAAATACCTTTTTCGGCGCTCCTACGCCTGATGGCGGTATAAGCAGCTCCAGTCCAGTAGCTAAATTATTCAGCAACTTTGTAGCTGAAACAAGATATACAGACATAATACGTCTATTGTTAGTGCTAACAGTGATTTTTTTCGCGATTACATTTATGCTCGGACTTTCCGAAGTAACTCAGAGACAATTTATTATTCTCGCTTTGAAAATAGGCGTAATCCTCACTCTAATTTCTCCACAAAGTTGGACGCTTTGGGGCACAAAATTAGTAGAATTTTTTGTAAACGGCACTTTAGAGTTAATAGCACTCACTGCAAGTGGCGGAAATATACCATTTATGCCTTCTACGGAAGAGATTAGAGCAGATCCGTGGCAAATCTTTGTCATGTTTGACTGGCCTATCAGTTTTCTGTTTAGCGGCGTAATTTTTAAAAAAATGTGCACCTTAGGGATAACATCGTTACTAGGATTTTTACTATTTCTCATGGTTTTAGCATCTAGTATCGTTTACATATTGATTTCTATCAAAGCTGCTCTACTTTTACTCTTTTGTATAATAACTATAGCTCTATTAATTGTACTCGCCCCCATTGCTATCCCTGCAATGTTATTTAAAACAACATCAGATATATATACGCAATGGTGGAAAAATTTATTTGCATATGCTTTGCAACCAATTTTTCTATTCGCTGGTCTAGGATTATTTAATGCCCTAGCTATTACTATGATATTTGCTGCCTTCTCGTTTACAATATGCCCCGTTTGTTTGTGGGAATTAAATCTAATCTTTGGCAGCATTTGTCTTTTTCACGGGTGGCAGGAACTCTCTATACTGCATACACCCACAGGATCTGTCACTGCATTTTACTTGCCGATGGGCATACTAACTAATATTCTAATATATCTAACAATAGTGCATGCGATGTATTTTTATTGCACTTTCGTGACAAGATTGGTGAACAAGATGGTAACATTCCGACCAGGTAGGCATACAGATGATGCAGCGGCAGGTGCGGCAGACAGTATGTTTAAAGCGGGGACAAGTGCAGCGATGCAAGGGGGAAACTTTGCACAGCGCAATATTGGTAAAGGCGTTTCTTTTTTAAAAAATAGAAAACGCTCAGGAGCTGAAGTACCTTCAGCAGTAGACAAACAAAAAAAAGTTCCACAAAATAAACCACCTCTTAATCGAAAATAAAACAAATATCTGTTTTGCACAGATTCCATACATAATCAACTGGGAGAGGAATATGCACCGCTATTCGATAGCAGTCAAAACAACCAACAAAATCAGGCGGCTTCTATCTTATACTATTTTCTTACGTATGATACGCTCATTAGAGGAGACGGCTTCAGCCCCCAAAAAGATACAGAACCGCTATCTTCTGATGGAGTATCTTCAGTACTATGAGTATCAATGGGGTCCTCCCCTGCAGATTCACTTCCTTTGTTTCCTCCCTCAAGACCGAATACCATTTTGCCGATTAAAGACTCTATATTCATAGAAGATTGTGTAAATTCCACCTGATCTCCTTCCTTCAAAACATTAGAATCAGATCCCGGCACTAAAGCTATGTACTTTGCACCCAAAAAGCCTTCACTTACTATCTCAGCTGAAGTATCAAGTGGCAGTTGCACAGAGTTTATAACACTAAATTCTATCTTAGCTGTGTAATTAGATGTATCTAAGGTCTGTGTTAGAACCTTTCCCACCTTAATGCCACTAACACTAATATTGCTTCCTACAGTGATACCATCAGCTCTATCAAAAAATGCAATCAATTTATAATGACCATCACCACTTTCACCCAATGTTCCACTTTTGTATACTACAAAAACGAAAATACCGCTCAACACTAAAACAACTACTCCTATCAGGATCTCCATAGCATTTTTAAACTCAGGCATATATACACACTTCCACCGAAACTTTGATTTAGATTACACAATTTCACATTCTAAATGCAAAACTACCGAAGGTCATTCCCCCGCCAGCTGCTGTCGCTACAATAAGATGCCCATGCTTCACATACTGCATTGTTATAAACCGGTCTAAGGCTAACGGAATAGTGGCAGATCCCGTGTTAGCATGTTCTCCTATCGTATTGATTACCTTGCAATCCTGCACGCCAATTTTCTTTGCCACAGCATTCATCAATCGCACATTAGCTTGATGAGGCACAAGCCAATCAATATTTTCAACATTGAGATTGATTTTTTTTAATAAGCGCTCCGTAACCTCACACATACCAACTACACCATGCTTAAATACCTCAGAGCCATGCATCGATAACTTCGCACCCCAATTACCACGAGATACACCACCTTCAACCTTTAAAATATCCTCCAACTCCGCTTTTGATGATAACACGCTTCCCAATAAGCGTCCAGAATTCTTGACAGCAGCCGTACCTATTTCATATGGCTCTTCTACACCTTCCCTCGCTTCGATTATCATCGCTCCAGCGCCGTCACCAAAAAGTACACAAGTGCTTCTATCCTGCCAATTTACGATTCTAGACATTATATCAGCCCCTACTATAGCTATCCTAGATGCCTGACCAGAAATGATCAACCCCTCTGCCACTGAAAGTCCATATATAAACCCACTACATACAGCTTGAATATCAAACGCGAAACAAGCACGCGCGCCTATATTTCGCTGCACTCTTATAGCGGTGGCTGGAAAAATTAAGTCTGGAGTAGTAGTAGCAACTACAATACCATCTAAATCCATTCCCGATAAACCAGCTTTATCAAGCGCATTTTGCAGCGCCTTAGTAGCTAAATCCGAGGTAGCCTCTTCCTCTGCTGCTATATATCTCTTCCTGATACCCGTTCTAGAAAATATCCACTCATCACTAGTGTCTAAAAACTTACTCAGATCTTCATTTGTTAAACACTTAACAGGCAAATAAGCGCCAGTGCCAACAACAGAAGCATATATATGGCTACTATGCAAAAAATGATTTTGTAATTCACCCATGCTTATTTCCAAATCCTAAAATTTTAGCTGAGGTGTACTTCACTTTATCCACCAAATTTAATCCTACACCTTGCTCTTCCAATACTTGCAATTCGTGCGAAATTTTTTCATTTATCTTGTCTTTGGCTAAATTTATGGCTACCTCTATAGCCCTAGAAATACCTAAAGCATCAGAGCGGCCATGACTTTTAACTACTATACCATTCACTCCTATAAACATAGCGCCATTATTAACAGTAGGATCCATAATCTTAAAACCTTCTTTAAAAGAGCGTTTAAGTAATAAGGCTCCTATCTTAGAGCGCAAATCCTTAGTACAAGCTGCTCGTATAAGCTCTAGACACATATTAGCCGCTCCTTCAGAAGCCTTTAATACCAAATTTCCCGAGAATCCGTCAGTCACTACAACATCAACTTTACCTTGAGTAATATCATGTCCCTCGATATATCCTACAAAATTTAACCCCGACTCAACCAGCATGTCGAAGGTTTTTTTCTCTATTTCTCTGCCCTTAATCTGCTCAACACCCACATTTAGCAATCCTATCGAAGGCTGCTTTTTCCCTAAGACCGCTCTAGCGAAACAATTTCCCATAAGTGCGAACTGAAATAGTAGAACTTCGTTACAATCAGTATTCGCTCCCATATCCAACATTATGGCCTTTCCCTTTAAAGTCGGGAAGAACCCTATTATAGCAGGCCTTTTTATGTGGCTGAGTCCTCCTAAAACAGTTTTCGCGATCACCATTAGCGCGCCTGTATTGCCACAAGAAACACACGCATGCGCTAAGTTTGCTTTAACAGCCTCCACTGCCCGTCGCATACTAGAATCTTTACTGCTGCGTAAAGCATTAATAGGGCTATCTTCATCTAAGATCACTTCGCAAGTAGTGAATATCTCATACCTGTTTTCCGGCAACTTAAACTTCCGGATTAAACCAAGTACTCTGTCTTCGTTATCTCCAAAAATAAGAAACCGCACACCATGGTATTTAGTGCATATAATACTTATAGCATGTACTACTGCATAAGGTGCATACTCTCCGCCCATAGCGTCTATACTTATGGTAATATCTGGATACTGTACGCCCCCTTTTTTCTCTAATCGCAGGGCAGCTCTTCGTATAGAACTTTTATAAGACATAATACCACCTACCGCGCTAGTATAAAGCTTCTTCACCTATTGCACACAATATAGATTTAAATCATAAACGGACAGTGAATAAAAAAAATACCCTCCGTTACATGAAAAGCTCAACAGCCGAACTATTAATCTTTCGGCTTTTTTTTCATTACAACAACTCCATTATAATAGCCATCAACCAAAGAAACATGATGTGGAAGCTTCGGCTCACCTGTTGTTTTATCGAAAACAATATTTACCCTTTGCAAAGCATCATGGGAACGCCTTTGATTGCGCTTCAACTTGGAAGTTCTCTTTTTAGGTACTGCCATGCTCCTATCCTGAACCGACTCTTATCAAAACTGAAATACGCAACAGCACACTATAAAATATGAATTACTTTACACATTGCCATACGCACTAGCAGTTTCTTATATAGAAACTTAAGTATGCAGTCAATACCTGACTCTATCAACGCTTTATAGAAAAACATTGTATATCATTAGGAAAAGAGGTAGAACATGTGTCATTAATGCCGTTATAACCTCGAAGAGGGGGAATTTGCATCGTGAGTGCAAGAATTCATCCTCTGTTTGAGCCATCCCACATTAGAACCCACATTGCATGCCTTCAGTTATACAAAAAAAGATTTTAGCAATTAACGCGACTACAATAGTTGTGTTTTCGTTATTGCTATGCGCTATAGCACCACAAAAAAGTGAATCCTATACATTAAACGACGCAATCACGAGTGCATTAGCCCACAATGCGGGTTTAAAAGCAGCTCAAAAACGCCTTGAAACAGCAAAACTAGAAAAAAGAGAAGCATATGCAGGATTCTTGCCAAGGGTTACATCACAAATCTCTTCCACACAATTGGGGAACGATGCAGAAGCTTATAGTAAGAGTACTGCGGCAGCTCAATGGATACCTATAAACACACCAGATTATCATTCTCGCAGTACCGCTGTTGACTGGGAACTTTTCGCTTTTGGAAAAACTACCGCAATCGTTAAATCCCGTATAGAGATTCTGCGCGCTGCTGAAGCAGATTTTGAGACACAACGCAATATTCTAGTATTGAATACGATTCAAAGCTATGAACAAGTAATAATTGCACATCGCATGTATGATTTCGCAATAGAAAACGAAAACACGCTGTTAAATTTACGTGAAAAAGCAGCTGCAGGAGTTGAACTCGGAGAAAATACAAATACGAATTTAGCGTTTATCGACGCAGAACTAGCAAGGGCAATTAGTTCTAAAGAAACAGCAGCGACAAGCATACAAAACGCAGAGGCATCTCTAACATATTATACAGGAGAAGTACCTACCTCTTCGTTGGAGCCTATCAACATAAAAGCATTAATCCTCCCACAAACTAAACAGGACTTTCTGTCAGAGGCTAAGATAGCGAATACAGAAATACAAGTAGCTCAAAGAAAAGTCACGGCAGCAACTTACGAAAAAAGTGCTGCCGCTGCTGCATTTCTGCCCTCGATTACTTTTGAAGCTAGGCACAGCGTAGGTAACAATCCGAATTCTTTAAGAGGGACAACGTATGCTGCCTCTCTATATATACCAATCTTCAACCGTGGATTGGATATGCTGTCTATTAAAAAAACGACTAATAAACTTCGAGAAAGCCAACATGTTTTAGATGATGTAAATGCTAGAGCGTTAGCTATCTTCATTAATGCCTGGAATCAACATATAATCAGGAAATCATTGAACGATTCTACTACCAAAGAGCTGTACTACAGACAGACTGTAGTGGATTCTTTAGAAGAGGAGTTCAACGCAGGAACAAAGAGTGCTTTTGAATTACTGCGCGCTCGCTCTGATCTACTTATGACACAGAGTCGGAGTTTAGAGGTAGAAGCAGAAACCATAAAAGCAACTTTCACAATTCTTAAAGAAAATAATACGTTAAAGAACTTAGATTTCGCATCTATGACACTAAAGAATAAGCTCAATACTTCGACTACTAAAACAAAGAATATCATTAGAGAAAAGAGCGAAAAAACGATGGAGAAAGCACATATCCATAGCACCTCTAATTAAAAGAGTCTACGCAATCCCCTAGCTTGTAAAGGAAGAAGAGCTACCAAGTCATTGTGTGCAACCTGCGGCAAAGCTTAAAATATTAAAGGAGAGATCGAGAAAGAAGAGTAGCTCCAATCTTTTATCAAAGCTAACTCCCCTCCTACAACGCTATTTTTGCAACGATTAGTTAGCGTTCTTTTGCTCCGTTACTTTTTGAGTCCATGATATAAGATGTTCTTTTACAGTTTTAAGGTGCTCTTCTTGTTCCGTTACTGTAATTATCTCTGGCTCTTTGGTCAACTGTGCCAATAGATCTTTAGTAGATTTCTCTCTATCTTTGCCGAAAACCTTCAATATAGTCTGCCAAACACAGTCCACGACATGACTTAATCGATCCTTAAGAGACATTTTTTTCACTGCTACGTCTTCTTGAGCTATCTCATCTAATTTATACAAAGCATGTAGAGAAAGGTTCTCCATCATATTTTTACTATCTGAAGTATTTTCAGACTTTAAATGAGCATCCAATTGCTTCCTAAATTCCTCCTTGCATTTTGGATCATTCATCAAAGCAAGTAACTTATCACTGACATCCTTTTTATCTGTTTCATGCGTTTCTGAAAATTCCTGTATCTTTGTCTCAATATCGCTTTTCTTTTGCGCTCTGTCCTCATACGATAAAGCATCTATCTGTTGCCACTCTGCAATGAGTGCCCCCTCAAGTTCTACCTTTGATTCATATGCATCGTGGAATTGCTCTTTTTGGTTTTCTGAATTCTGTTGCATAGTCTCCTCTGTGTTTTGTTGTTCAATATTATTATTTCGCGAGGCAGGTTCGAATGCCGTCTGCTGCATCGCTGTTGTCTCTGCTTGCTGTTTATTATCTGGTACTAGTACAGTTTCCTTATTTTACATCAGACTCTACAGCAGGATGTTGAGGCGTATTAGAAGAGCCTCCAAAGCCAGTTATATTTGCAGCAGTTTGTGCAATGTTACCTGCAATACTTTTGTAGTATTTATCATGCTTCTTGCTATCTCCCCTAATATCGACATATCTCTTTACGTAATTATCTAGGGAGAGATATAATGTCTCTCCCTAGTTTTAAATCATTCATCTCTGTTCATCAGAGCTGCATTCCATTACCCTGGTGCTGCTTAAGATTTCCCGTTAACTCCGTTATCCTTGTTTTCATACCCTCTGCTTTTTGTAAATCTTTTGAAGCATTTTCAACATGCTGCTTAAACACATCAATATTGCCTGCATTTACTATTACTCCGTCTTTTTCGAAAGCTTCTTTCACAGCGGTTTGCAAGGTCTGTCCCTTCTCACCTTTATTTTCCTTATAATCCTTTAATGCTTCTGTTAACTTATCTATATTCGCGCCCTTTGATGGGAAAACTTTCATTATCTCCTCAATCTTTGCTACATCCGTTAAATTCTTATCTACTTTAACAAAAGCACTAACGTATGTTTTAGCAGCTTCTGTTACTGCAGCATAACTCTGCTCGCTCTTCTCCTGATTTTTGTCCTTAGCTGGTTCCGCTACTGCTTTATCTACTGCTGCAATAGCGTCTGTAACACCCTTTAGCGGGTCCTTCAATTCAGTGATTTCTTTGTCCAACGTTTCGATCTTTTGTTTTGCAGTTTTTGTAAGGCTTCCACTATCCTGGGCATTCGTCCATCTAGCGTTCAAACTCTTTGTATTATTATCATGCATCCCTAATATCTGTTCCAATTCTAACATATCCCGCTGAGTATTAGACTTTGCTACGTGAGTACCAACTTCTTGAACATTTTTGGCGAACTTCTCAGCCCATTTACCGAACGCTTTACCATCTTTTGTCTGTTCTACTTCCTGATTTTGCTCGATCTTATGGCTCATCAATGCATTAACAACTCTCTGCACACGTTCTTCTCTACTTTTCCCGAAAACTTTTAATATAGATTGACAAATACAATCTAAAAAGATTGCTAACTTTTCTTTCACTGCTGTAAAGACCATACGCTTTCCTGTCTCCTTCTGTGCTTCCGCTACACTCTTATTCCCTAATTCTATTAGTTTAGACAAAGAAGCTAAAGGCATACCTTTTGCTAGAGCGTCCATATCAAATTTAGGAGCCTTAGCGCCATTAAGACGAGCTATCATAGCATTTCGTAGCATCTTTTCGCCTTCCTTACTGGAAGCCAAAGATACTATATCCTTAGCAACTGTCCCTAGAGTTAAATTCTTTTCATATTTTGCATACTTCTTTGTATATGCGTCTATCTGCTTTTGTTGATCCTTAGTTTTCTGTTGACCCCCTAATAAGGTATTAAGAAGGGCGTCTCTTTCTTGCTGCATTTCTGGTGGTGGCACCCTGGATGCTTCAGCTGCCATAGCCCTCTTGGCCTCTATATGATTACCATCATGTAACGCAAGAGCCTTATCATATTCAACTCTCTTGCTTTCATCGACTAGAGACAGATAAGCATTTTGCAAAGCATTAAATTGAGGACGCTTTAATGCGTTAGAAGTCCGTTCAAGGATAACATGCGCTAATCTTTCAGCATTCACGGCCTGCTCAAGAGGATCAACTGCGCTCTGCTTAATATTTTGAGTTTTGATTGTATTTTTGATACTGCTGGGAACGCTTCCCGTCAAAACGGTTAGTCGGCCAGCATAAGCAGTCGCGACTAACTGAACAATCTCCGATTGACTCTTGCCTGCCAGCGTTTTTTGATCTAAACCTAACCTCTTATAATAATCCTGTCCTCTCAGATCAAAATTGCCTGCAATTTTACTATCCTTATTCTGCATCTCCTACCTCCACATGTATGTTTAACTTTTCGATTAAAAGAGTACTAACTTTTTCGCTCGTGATTTCAGCTCAATCTCGAGGCACAAGCACTAACATACCTAGCCCCCTCTCATCCTTAAATGAGTATGCTATATCACAAATGAAAAACTAACTTCCTCCTATCCCCCGACTTGATCTCACTAACTTATAGGATGTAATAAAAGATGTTATTGCGCAAGTAGAAACAATCACGAGATGAAAATATGCGAGGGACCATGTAATCAAACAAGTACATAGTACCTCACACTATAATATTATACTTCTTTAAAAGCTCTATGAAAACTATCTATGATCGGACTCATTAGATATTGTAAAAATGTACGCGTTCCTTTTACAATAAACACTGTTGCAGGCATACCGGGTTGCAGCTGTATGTCTGTATTCAACCTATTTAATGCGGCTTGATCTAATTTAATTTTAGCCATATAAGAGCCCATTTGCCTGCCATCAGGAAGCTGCTGCAGTATTTTATCTGCAGACACATAGATTACTTCTCCCGAGATTCGAGGCACCAATTTTTGCTTATAGGCTCCAAGTTGAACTTTAACCTCATTACCCACCCTCACACTGTCGATATCCTTAGGATCGATCATAGCTTCCACGATTAAGTCATCATCCTGTGGAATAATATCCATAATTGGCTGTCCGGAGCCAATCACAGCGCCAATTGTATGAACTTTCAATCCTGTAATAATACCTGATTTAGGGGCCCTTATTATAGTTCTATCTAACACTTCCTTCGCAGCAGTATGGCGCTCTTCTAACTCTAAAACTTTCGCATGAATATCTCTATATTGCTCTGCTATCTCTACTTGATATCTATTCCGTACATCCGCTATCTTTAATTTTATTTCTTCTATTTTTTGCTTACGTCCTGCAACATCAGCCCTATAGGCGCCTATCTCTCCATTAAAAGCTTCAACTCGATTTTGCGCATCTCGTAAACTACTTTTAGTCGTTAATCCTTTATCTAAAAGCGCTTTAACTGCCGCTAATTGATCCTTCGCAAGCACTAACTGCGCATCCTTAGACTTCAACTGTACCTCCTGCCCGCCGATCATCTCTAATTCCTGCTGAAGCTGCTGATTTAATACACCAATAGCTCCCTGGAGACTTTGACGTCTAGTTTCAAAAAGAGCTGTCTGATTCTTAATAAGCGCCTGCACCTCAAGACTATCCGGATCTAGTAAGGGATCATTAAAATCTACAGTGTGCAGATCATAAATTTCGGCAATAAGGCGCTTCTCAACCACAAAATTCATACGCAGCGCCGATAAAGTGATGTATACATGAGCACGAGCTTCAGAAGCATTAAGCACCATTAATTCTTGCCCTTCATTAACAAATTCCCCTTCTTTCACTAAGATTTTATCAACTATCCCCCCTCCAGAATGTTGAATGATCTTTCTGTCCTGGCTCAACATAATCGACCCTCCAGCAATCGCTGCACTATCCAAAGGAGCTAACCCCCCCCAAACAACAAAGAAGCCAAGAGCTACGCCCATGGAAATGAACCCAAATATTATAGGAGATCTTACTTGATTTTCTAGCTGGATTAGTTCTTTAATACTGTATTCAGCGCCTTCTATACTTTCCGCGAATAAGAAAGATTTAAGGTCGTGAAAGAACTTTTTGATAGCTTCCCAATCCGCTAAATTTTTAAATTTATTGATCAAAGTTTTCATAGCAGTCCTATAAACAATACATTACAAGCAGAATATATAACCTCAGAAAACAAAGAACACCAACAGAAATAACTTACTGTATAGCGCAGAAGTACTTCACAAATGTACTATAACTTCTAATATTATCGAGAGCAGATCTCCCTATATTTCTCTATCTTTAGAGAAAATAGTAATATATCCATCATCTCCATTAGCATATTTCACTTCTGCTTCATCTAACAATGTCAAATTACAGGCACGTGCCCTCTCTATAAGAGAAGCCGGCATATAGGAAAACTGTTCTAATTTATCAGAGAAATGGAACTCGCCCTCTATTGTACTCTTCTTAAAAAGCAATGCAATTATACCATAATCAGCCAATATAGCTCTGGCTTTAATGAATAATTCATGAACTGCAGTGCAATATGTGATAAGATTGGAAGCAATAATAATATCATACTTGCTATATTCTAGCCCAATTTTGCCAAGATAAGTAAGCATATCCTGGTGTACTGTCATATCATATACAGGTCTGCCATTTATTTGTAATTCTTTGGCGAATCGTAACATTCTTCCTGAAATATCCACACCGGTTATACGCTCTGCAACCTTTTGCTCCTTGAGAAGTTGCCCCATATATCCGGTGCCACATCCAAGATCCAAAACACTATTCCCAAAGGGCTTTACATCAGCCCTAATATCGCAGATTTTTTGGAAGAGTGCAACTTGCTGCCCATCTTGTTTATATAAAAACTTTGCATTGTATTCATCTGCTATTTCATCAAAATTATGCGCCACAACCCCTAAAGGAATAGCTCTAATTGTATCAATCTTCCCATCTATAACAGCAAGACAATACTCGGCTTCTTCTCTAAACTCTCCTCCAACTTCCAAATATTGACGAAAAAAGTGCGCTGCTTTCGACCAATTCAACTTTTCAAAATAGCAACGACCTATATAATAACGCACATCATAGAAAGTAGGGGCAAAAGTTCTAAGCAAGAAGCATCTAAACAATACATCATTCAGATAACCTCTAGCAAAATGGAATCGCACCAACTCTAAATTCGTTTGCGGTAAGCCTCTTAATTTACATATTGTGTGTTTATACTCAGAAATGAAATCATGCCATAGCACACTCAACGAGTGAAAATTAACGTACTCTGCACACAATGCCTTTATTCTGTTTAACACAAACCTCACCTACTGGAAAAAGCATAAACTAAGAAGCCTACCTGCTCTATAAAGCATAATAGAATAGAAGAACCATTCTCATCAAGATCAACTACTAACTCCCGCACACAAATCACCGCCTCCACCTGTAACAAGAGTGACAACACTTTCCGCTCCAAATAGCAGACCTAAACCTACAAAAACAGCAAGAGCCAAACCCCAATTAACCTTGCCTAAGAATAGAGCTATAGCCATTGAAATAACTATTATAATAGCGATTGCCTTACCTATCGGCCCCGTCAATTGCTTAATCACCGCACACATAACGACCTGTATTTCAGTAGTAGATACAGTATCAGCAAATGCATGATGTGAAATCGCAGCAAATGCAACCACCATAAAGAATAGTACCGCCATTAATCCAATACCTCCCCCTTGAGAAGAAACAGCATAATCGCGAGAAGCGCCCTTACCTAAGCAGTCCACACGCAGTTCTTTCATATTTTTCCATTTTGACATAATCACCCATACCCCTCTGCATTCGATTATATAACAAGCCTACAGTATAAGAAATATCAGTACGTAGGGCTATTCTGAGCAGCATAGCACATGTACAATCTGGGACATAGTTTTTTTTCTCCTATCGCTATACTCTTTGTTGAAAATACACTCTACCTTTAATATTTTTTCTCTTAGAAAAAACAAATCGTATAGAGCGCACACGGCCCTATATTCAACTATCAATAACCGATTTTAAAAATCATTTATTAAAATGAAAGAGCTTGAGGCTCTCCTTCTACTAAATTTCTCTATAGCTTCCTTAGTTTGAGCAAGTGTATAATGCGTATACGAAAGCTTAAGCGTCCCTTTCGACACTAACTCAAGTGCGTCTATACCAGTGAGAAGGTTTTCTTCTCTCTGAGATTTATAAAGAAAAATATCAGGTATTGTAAAAAATAAAGACTTTTGTCTGATAATAGAAGTAGGGATATCAGAAGCGCTAGCCCCAGTGTAGTCGTATGCCACATAAATTCCAGCATCTACCAAGCAATTCATAGAAATATTCAATAGATGCGATAGACCAACGCCATCATATACGGCATATATCCCTCTGCCACCAGCAGCTTTTAATACATCCTGAATAAAAGTCGGAGAATTATAATTTATAATATGGCTACAATATCCCAGCTGTTCGACAGCTTTTTTCTGCTCATCTGCACTTACAGTACCCACAACTTGCGCACCTTTTAAATGCGCATATTGCGCTATCACGCTATTTGTTGAATCAAATATATCATGTACCAACACGCACATACCACTTCTTACAACAAAAACCCTTACAGTTAGAGTATGCGCCAAATAGCACTTAAAAAATGTTGCTGCTACAACACTATAGCTAACATTCTGGGGAATTTTAACAACATATCGCGTATGCACACACCTATACTCCCTATACGCACCTGGAACAGGCGATATATAGGCTACTCGATCCCCTATATTAAAACCGCGGACATCTTCTCCTATACTCTCTACTGTGCCACAAGCTTCATGGCCAATAAAGACACTTCCTTCTCTTAGCGCTATAATATCTGCGTGATTCAATCCTATAGCAAGCTGCTTGATTAATACCTCTCCTGCCTGCGGCACTTCATTAGGAAAATCCTTCACAATTAAAGAAGCAAGATCGCCTGGTTTCTCTATAACCACAACCCTACCCATAACTCCCCCCTCCAATTAATGGCAATAAACGTAACACTATACCGATTGGCGGAAGGAAAGGGATTCGAACCCTTGTTATCCAATAATGAATAAACATGCTTTCCAGGCATGCGCCTTAGTCCACTCGGCCACCCTTCCACTATTCTTTAATATTCTAAACGACAAAAGCCTTATCAAGCAAGCCTTTCTGCACTACTGCATTTTCTTCTTCTATCTTGCTTACTCCTAGAAATGGGAGCGCCACTGTTAGCATTGTCCTCTAAATAGTCATTAAGTATAATCTCAAATTTTGCTAATTTATCAGTAAAGCAATGATCAGCACCATCAACCACAGCATATTCCACTTCTGATTCGGGCTGCTTATTTAAACGCTCACACAAATCCCATGCACTAGTTTGTAAAATGGTATTATCTGTGCCTCCATGAACGATTAATCCATGAGTCGGACACGGAGAAAGGAAATCATCAAAATTATACACACCAACTGGCGGCGCCACAGCAATAAAGCACCCAACATCAGGACGGCGCATCAATAATTGCATTGCTATCCATGCTCCAAAAGAAAACCCCGCTATCCAAAAAGCAGTCGCTGAAGGGTGTTCTCTTTGTAACCAATCCAATGCAGCAGTGGCATCTAACATTTCACCGATTCCTCGGTCAAATACGCCCTTAGAATTACCTACCCCTCTAAAATTAAATCGAAGCACAGAAAAGCCCCGCTTTTTAAAACAACGAGACATAGCACAAACCACCTTATTATTCATAGTACCTCCATGCAGTGGATGTGGATGTAATATTAAAACAGCGGGAGCGCTTTCATCACTAGAAGCAAAATGCTTTCCCTCAATCCTGCCTACTGGTCCATTTAAAACAACTTCTCCCATTAGATTTCAATAACTCTGCTAACAAATTACGGCACTCAACCTCTAGCCTCTCTCATAACCCATAAGTTCCAAATATACAAAGAAAATCAACTCATACAACATAATACAAAAGGATTGCATCCGATATATCTTCAAACGATTAAATAACATTTAATTCTGTGCTTATTGCCAATTCGTGTTTTTTTAATTCCCTTAATCTTTCAATAAACTTCACATCATTATTGATGCTTGTCCCTGTAGTATTGCATATCTCCTTTTCTAAGGTTGCTATTTCATATTTAATAGTATGAAGATAATTTAACTTAAATGCACGTACTAATGCGATCGGCGCCTCATTTCGCACTGATTCCAATGCCCTATCAAGTTCTACTGCAAGATCTCGCCCCACTATCTCAGCAATAGCATCTTTCTCTATATCGCTATGCATTGTATCATCACAACAAAGACGAGCATCATGAGATTGCAAAAGAAAAGTATGCAACTTTATCAGCGGCTTCTCCTCTAGTACTAAAGCTGCGAAGTCATGCTTTATGTTTTCATCATCAAGTACACTGATATCTGCTGACACAATAGCAAGGATTGTAAATAGTGGCCCATATAAAATCACTTTAGCACCAGTAAGCATAGAAGTGCCCTTAGAACTATCTTCTATACGCATAGTAGATTTTTTTTTACCTACCTGGAATGTATGGAATGCAGCTCTATAAAGTTTAAAAAAATGTGCCTTATATTCAGAACGTAGGCGCTTATCTTGAATGAGATTAACTAATGCATCCAAAGTTGCCATTAATTTTACTTTAGCCTCAGGTGTATCGAAACCCCTCCCAATAGTTCTTGCAGTAAATAAGAAATCCGCAAGGCCTTGCGTAGAATGAGTGATTGCATCGGAAAAGAAGCGTACTCCATATTTATTAATCACCTCATCAGCATCTTTAGCCCCATCTATCGTCATAAAGTTCAACGACTTATCAGCTGTAATATAACGCAATGCTTCTGTCGCTAATCTCAACATTGCTTTTTGCCCAGCCACATCATTATCTAAATACACTATAGGAGTATTCGTAATCCTCCACATTAGTTTCACTTGCTCCATTGTCACTCCAGTACCTAGAGAAGCTACAGAATTTTTAACTCCAGCATTCGCTAGTGCGATAACATCCATATAGCCTTCCACTAAAATAATAGGATGTTCTGCCATATCGCGGATATCCACTCTATTCAAACCATATAATATATTTCCTTTGTGAAAAATCAGATTTTCACTAGAATTCAGATATTTTGCTGCTGCAAAATTCTGCACACCATCGTTACGATCTATGATTCTGCCTCCAAAAGCAACAACTTGCCCTCTTGAATCCTGTATAGGAAAGATTACTCTTCCTCTGAAAGGATTGAACAACTGCCCCCTATTAGATTGGGTAGATATTAAGGCTTTACTAAATATAATATCATCTACACTAAACCTCTCTTTCAAAAACGAAGCCAGTCTAGTAGTATCAGATGGAGCATAGCCTAACCTATATGCTTCGAGTGTTTCCTTTGTAATACCACGACCTGCAAGATATCTTCTTGCCTCCTCAGGCTCACCATTTTTTTTCAATTCTTCAGTATAAAAAGCACATAATTGCTCATAAATTTCGTAACATATAATTTGCTTTTGATCTTGTTTAAAGGCAGAAGAGCGCGAAAAAGGCACGCCATATTCCTTCGCTAACTGTTCTACAACGATCCCATAAGATAGCCCTGAAATGCCCATCATAAATGAGATAGCATCTCCATGAGCGCCACATCCAAAACAGTGATAAAACCGTTTTGTTGTATTCACGGTAAAAGAAGGTGTTTTTTCTTGGTGAAATGGGCATAGACCTACAAACTCATCAGATGCACGCTGTCTCAACGCTACATAACGAGATATAAAATCATATATTGGGATGGCATCTCTGATCTTGTCAGCAATCGCGCTAGAAACACGCCCCTTCTCATAGCTATGTCCATGCATTCGAAACTCACTAAGTAGTTACACAAGCGTTATACTTCACAGTCATATCAGCTAGCCTATAATACAAATTTATATATGAGATTCATTAAAAGATTACATAGAGTTTAGTAAAATCGTAGCTTACTTATTCTAATCAACTACTTGATATTATAAGATTCACGCCTAACTATTATAGCCGGGGCAGGGTGTATGAGTTAAGTATAAACAACATAAATTTACCTGAGATTTATAGCATAAAGTATGGCTAAAAAAGATTATTATAATATCCTTGGAATACAAAAAAATGCCACATCAGAAGAGATAAAGAAGGCTTTTCGTAAATTGGCTATGCAGCATCATCCAGATCGGAACTCAGGTGATAAGAGCGCAGAAGTTAAATTTAAGGAATTAAATGAAGCTTACGAAATACTCAAGGATGATCAGAAAAGAGCAGCTTATGATCGTTATGGTCATAGTGCTTTCGAGCATGGTGGTATGAATGATGCCAGATCTGGACAAAGCAGCAGAAGCACTCATACAAACGCTGATTTCGCAGATTTTTCTGATATTTTTAGTAGTATATTTGGATCGACAACCTCTCACACTGCGACAAAAGAGCATCTCAGGGGAAACGACTTAAGCTATGAGTTGGAAATTACACTAGAAGAGGCCTTCTTAGGCACAAAACAGAATATAAAATACAAAGCAGCCTCTACATGTACAACATGTAAGGGAAGCGGTAGTAAAAGTGGAAAAGGAACAGTTGTTTGTTCAGGATGTAAAGGAACTGGTAGAATGCGGAAACAGCAGGGATTTTTTGCTGTAGAGCTTACTTGCACTATGTGTGGCGGATCAGGCAGTACATTAAAAGATCCGTGTGAAACATGCTATGGAGAGGGAAGAATCCTCAAAGTACGTACTGTATCTGTGAATATACCCGCAGGAATAGACACAAATAATCGTGTAAGAATAACAGGAGAAGGAGAAGCGGGAATTAGAGGAGGCGCTAGTGGAGATCTTTATGTGTTCACCAAAATCAAACCGCATCCACTCTTCACAAGAGAAGGAGCAAATTTGCATGCGACTATACCGGTAAAAATGACAACTGCTGCATTAGGTGGTCAATTAGAGATTCCAGGTATTGATAGTACATTGATTAGAGTTACAATACCACAGGGAGCTCAAAATGGGATGGAGTTGAGAATAAGGGGCAAGGGCATGCCAAGTTTAAAAAACAGTATATCTCATAATCTTGGAGATTTACTTATAAAACTTCACGTTGAAACGCCAGTAAAGCTTACTGAAAAACAAAAGGCTATCTTAGAAGAATTGGATCGGGAGTTGAGTGATTCTTCCAGCCCTCAAACAACGGGGTTTTTTACTAAAATTAAAAACTTCTGGAATGATATTACAAAATAACTACACCACAGAGTATCTCGTAATTGTAACCGCATCTCCTTCCATCCCATCTTTGTTGACTTGCATAATCTTTGCTCGAGCTACTTTCTCGGTAATATTTATAGGAATCGCATATGTAGAAGATCCGATAACATAATCTTCCACTAGAAGATTGTCCTCACCATCGTATATTACAATCCTAGAAATCAAATCATCATTTCCTAAAGCAAAAGGTACTTGAAGAAACCAATTTAATATAAGCTCTCTCTTTCCATTATACGAAAAACGCACATGTGTCGGAGCTAATGGATGCGCAGAAACAGCATTATATCGTAAAGTATACTCTTTTGAATCTTCTTCGGACTGAGGACAAGACTCTATTGTCGCTATAAAATCTGTATTTGTATATGAGATAGGCATCCGCAATACTTCTAAGGTATCGTTTAATATTATGAATCTTTCCTCATTTTGATGCCCCTGTATTCGCGAAGTAGTACCGTATTGTCCCCTTAAAAAGTAATCTAGTTCGTATACAGCTTTATCCACCAACCTAGCATTTTTAAAATGTACTATTTCATCTCCTATCAACGCCATATTAGCTCTATTAAACATTTCTTCCGCTGAGATTCCATACAATTCGCCGCTGAATATATTAATCCTTAAAAAACTTTTCCTATCCACAAGATATGGAGATGCATTATTACTTAGAGCATTGAGCGTTTTCCCCATAATGGCTTTTTTACCGTTTTGCTTCTCTACAAAAACGCCGAAGGACTTTTTCCCCATTTGTCCCCCCTTCTTGATACGATAAAATATCTTGCATCCTTGCCAACTGTTATTACTGCCGGTGGCAGCAACCAATAATCTATTGAGATCAGTTTTAGTCTCATTGGGAAGAAGCGGAATGTCTAATATTTCGACATAACTACGACTAGGCTCTTCCTGCACCACTTCAGATTTACGCATTTGTTCCAATTCATATATATCCTTTCCAGTACGTCTATAATCGTATAGAGAAGTATCCTCAGCGACTCCTGTTACGCATATGGAGTGATTTTTGCCTATTTCCATGCTTGTAATGCGTACTGTATGAATTTCTCCACCACTTCTCACATATATTACATCCGCAGGATTCAAATACATATACCGCATACTAAGGGCAAAGCTGTAGCGCTGCCTTTCAATCCAAGCATTATATAACATGGTATTCGCTATAGCATTTGCTTTAGCCGCACTCATAACCAACGGCATATCCAATGCTACTCCACGCTTACTAACTGTAAGCATACGAGAAGCATATTGACTATTTACAGTATAATTTTTGATTCTATCCAAAAAGTTAATACTTATATTTTGAGGCAAATCCATTTCTTGAAGATTTGTAATTGCTAATAAGTCATGACTAGCTCCTAAATTCCAAGAAGCGCTTTTTCCTAAATTTATCAAATCTCTATCATCTATGGCTACTTTCGCACTCTTGTTCTTGCGCGATATGAATTTCACCTTAAAATCCGATTCTATGCAATCAAAGAAAAACGCTGCCTGTAGGGTTTCTATCATACTTCGAATATTCATCTGCTGATTGATAAAAACTCCGTCTATAACATCTGATATAGACGAAACATCTATATCAGAATCAGCAAACCCTGCTTCGATACATAATTCTCGTAAAAGCTGCGACAACATAACAGAACCAAACTTGCCCTGTACCCAGTGGCCCTTTGCCCAAGCGCCATAATCAGCCCATATATCTTGCCTATCTGGCCAAATTGGATAAGGTCTTGCATCCCATGTCCATAAAAACTTATTTTCTACCATATCGGAATTAATCCATTTCCGTTCTGTCGCTTCAATTGCCAATCTTTGCATGGCGAAATCCGTTTCTCCTCTAGAATAGAGTGGATATCCAGCGTCACGACTACTGCCAGTAGCATCATAAAATACATAAGGTTGGTTCGTAGCGCAATCTACAGAAGGAAACCCATACTCTGTAAACCAGATTTTCTTAGATCGTGGCTGCCATGGAGTAACTCGCCCATCTGGATTATAGTGTTTATTATTCCACCACCACTCTATATTTTTCCACGCATAAGCCTCACCCAAAGGCTTTTTCTCTCTGGATTTACCGTCTACATAATAAAAATCAAAGCCCTCTCCACTAGACCATCCACGCATAATAGACGATAAATCGTACTGAGAGGACTTAAATTCCGTAAGTGGGAAATACGCATCTATCCCAATAAAATCTATAAAATCTGAAGCCCATAATGGATCAAGATGATACCATCCCCCATCCGTATGATGATATTCCCCCCAATTAGCTGCATAAGTAATTTTGACTTTAGGTCCTAATATGCCTTTCACTGTCATCGCTAAAGCTATTAATTCATCAACTGCAGGAAATTTACCGTCGCTACCTTGAACCTTAGTTAAGCCCTGCAATTCAGATCCAATAATGAAAGCATCAACATAACTCTTAACCAAAGAAGCATAGTGTAAAATAAACTCATTATATCCATTATGTTGTCTAAAAAACCGCTTGATCTCTGCGGGGGTACCAGCAATGTACCCGCGCCAAGGCTTATCTGGCATATCCAATTGCAGCATCGGATAAAACAGTATTTTATACCCTCTGCTCTTCAATTCAGCAACATACCGCACAATACTAGCATCATTAACTGAGCCACCATATATAGGACGGCCTTTATCTATCGTAATTTCATACGCATTCGCACGTACATATCCAGCTACTTTCCAGTCATCCGGAGACACCCGACTATTTTTAAATTCCACTCCAGGCCTTATAAGGCACGTGCCCGCATTAGTGCTATTACCAAACCATGTAACTACAGGAGCTACCCACTCCACATTCGGCAAAGTTTGCTTTAACTGATCGAGAGAAACGAGACTATTAGCTTTATCTGTAGTCGTGTGATAATTAACATATTGTGATTCCCCTTGGCGAACAAACACTCCCTCCGTAGAAAAATATCCAATCTCTTTATATTGCTTACATGTATCATACACATACTCTCCCCCACCCGGGATCATAACGATAGATTTTATCATGTGTTCTACGCTATCAGGGCCAGTGAGTTCCTTTTTCACCTCGAAAGAAAACTGAGGCAGATTATTGCCAAATTCTGTCACATTAAAATTTTCTATCACAATATAAGCCGTCCCTCTATATGCGGGTGTTTTCCCTATACCACATGTGCCCTCAATGAGCGGATCCGGCATTTGCTCTTCATCTCCCCGATATATACGTATGTTATAATTAGAAAAGCTAATGGGGATATCATCAGCCCATAACCTATCAATAGAAGTAATAGGTCCCTTACATACAGCAATCGCCAATGATACCGTATATGTATAGTCCATATGTGTGTGTTTAATCTTCTTCCACTTAGAGCCAATGGATTGAGATGTACTATGAGCATGCTCCGTAATCTTAGAAACCCATATAATATTTCCAGCAACACGCGAAGTGCCGTATAATATAGGGATTAACAGCCCATAACTGGCGCTTTGAATCATGATATCACGTAACCTGCGTCCCTCCGATACTGCAGATACTCCGCCAAATAATTTTCGGTCTATAAAACTACCGAGGATCACTCCAGCAGTCTTACCAACGGTAGCCCCCACCGCTCCTGTAGCAATAGTGCCTCCAAGAGCAAGGCCAACCCCACTTAAAAGTATAGATGCCATGATATACAACTTTGCTTATAATATTGCTAAATAAACGATTTAGAGCTTTTCTTCATAAAAAGAGAGGGTACGCACTAAAGCTTTATGCCAGCTTCTTGGAGCTATGTGCTCAGTAACCCTGCCGATACTAAGGCATGTGTGTAAGATACGGAAGTCTCCGTCATGTCGGTTGTATAACGCTTCAGTTATTATCCCGACATGACACCACCTATCCTTAAATTTCAATAGTGCAATCTTACCAGGTACTATAGCCGTCCCATCATATGGCACATGGAGATGTTCTGATAATTCAGAAATGAGACAACTCATATCAGACATAAGGCTATAATCAGGCTTATCATACTCATTTATATACCCGCCTTTCTTAGATCTTATCGCCATTTCTTGTGCGACTCCAAGAATCAATCCTACACAATCACATCCAATGCCCTTCTGTCTACCCTGTAAGTGAAACGGCGTACCTATCCAATTACGTGCTGTCGTCAGCACTACTGCTCTTTTATGAAGAATATTTTGCGTTATAGTAGTATGGTCTCGTATAGCATCAAATAACATAAGGGCTCAGATAATGAAGTTATTAGATAAGTTAAAGGCTACATTACAAAAAACAGCTCACTCATTCGCTACTGGTATCACAAGGTTGGCGCTTCATAAAAAGTTGGATCAATACACACTAGAACAATTCGAAGATCTGCTGATTGCGACCGATATGGGCACAAAAGCAGCAAATATAATTCTAGCAGAATTAAGTAAGCATAACTTCCAAGAAATAAGCGAAAATGAAATAAAAGCAGTCTTGAAGCGAAGTATTATAGAGATCATTAAATCTGCAGGACGAGATAACCACCTAGGAATTACTACTAAGACAGAAAAGCCGCAAGTAGTGTTAATATGCGGAGTAAATGGTAATGGAAAGACAACGACTGCTGGTAAATTAGGCTTTGCATTAAGCAATAAAAATCAAAGTGTCGTTTTCGCCGCTTGCGATACATTTAGAGCTGCCGCTGTAGAGCAGCTGAAAATATTGTCGGAAGAAATACCAAATTGTAAATTTATTGCTGGCAAAGAGAACGTGGATCCCGCTAGCGTTGCTTATACCGCTCTTCAAAAAGCACAGCAAGATCATTTCGACTACCTAATAATTGATACAGCGGGCAGGTTACACAACAAAATAAACTTAATGGAAGAACTAGCAAGATATCCTCGTGTTTTACAAAAGCTTAATACTGCCGCTCCACACGAAACAATACTTGTAGTAGACGGTACAACAGGGCAAAGCGCATGCTCACAAATTGAAATATTCCAAAAATTTCTGAAAATTAGTGGAATCATAATAACAAAACTAGATAGCGGCGCAAAAGGGGGTCTCGTGCTAAATATCGCTTTGCAACACTACCCTCCTATCTATGCGCTTGGTACAGGTGAACAAATAGGCGATCTAATACCATTTATCGCTGAAGATTTCGCTGAAACGCTATTAAACTAGCGGCTATATATAGCACACATGAGCACGTTCCCGACAGGATTTGGACCTGTGACCTTTGGATTAGGAATCCAACGCTCTGTCCTGCTGAGCTACGGGAACATACGGGGATACATGACATTTCACATGCAGTAAGGGCGTAACTTTACAGTATTTTACTAAAGCCGTCAAGCACGCTCCCGTTAACTGAAGCTTACTATGAATAGTAGATTCTACTCATATGAAATATTTATTTATATAGGTCAAATTTTAGTGTAGGTTGAAAATGCAAAGGTTAACCGCTTTATAGCGCAACCTATTATGTTTTATTAATTTGTCTGTTCTATTGAATTCCTATATGATATATGACACAACTGCGTAAATTACATATAGTCTCTCCCGTTCGCATCCCACACACAAGAGAAGCAAACAATGAGATAGCAGAAGTACAAGAAGCAGTACGTAACTGTTGGAAAGCTGTGGGCGCAGATATGCTAGCTGTTTTAGAAAAAGTAAAAGAAAAACATGGACATAAAAATACAAAAGAAAAAGTTTAGATATCCCGAGCCTGTTGAAAACACCAAAAATCCGGTAAGAGATGGATTTACAAGATATTCACGAGGCGCTAATAGTCGTATTTTTCCCCCTCCTGCTGTTTTGGAAAGCTATGAAGAGATATGCCCAGGTATAGTGGAAAAGCTAGCTGTATTAGTAGAACGAGAGCAGAAACATAGGCATATGCTATTGACAAAGAAAAATAGAGAGACGGGTTGTTTCCTCTGTATGAAGTATTTGTCAAGCGGGGTTACGGCAGTAGCCGTTATATGTGCTACTACATATCTCATTTTACAAGACAAAATGATCGCAGCAACGGCGTTAGGCATTGTGGGATTCCTGCTTATTGTAATAATGAGTGTATTTCAAAATACCAAAAAAAATCGCGTAAATATTAGCCCAGCAACGAGATTTCCTAATACCAATAGGACACAACGTCCCAAGAGATATCCTTAAAGCGCTTGAAACAGAATGATCAAATATAACTAGGGAAATACTAGCGTTGGAGATTTATATTATGATGGGGAATGTGTGGCTCACCTCGAAAATTGACTGAATTTTTAAAAAAATTGCAGCATGTAGTGATGTGCTTATCGCATCCAGTTGTGACATCAAATTTATCATCTAGTGCTATAGTATAAGGTATAGGAAGAACTAGTTGTATTGTGTCGTTTACACATGACTTAATTTCCATACTTATGCCCGTGTTATTACCCGTGGTAAAAGTTACCTTTCCATAGCTTAAATATTTCAGTAATTCTCCAGCTGCTGGAGTTTCAGGAAACCCCGCAAAACGAAAATGCACCCTGTCCTGCATTATTTCGTAAACAGAGAGGTTTCGTACTTTATACTGTTCTAGATCAATCTTACATCTACAATCTCCTAAATTAGCTCTACAGCAAGGAGAATATATTTCGCCCAATTGTGTCGAGAAAGCCTGTAACATTCCTCTTACCTCCACAACAAAGTGATTTTGGCTTATCTTTACTTCTCCCAACCATCCTCTACGCATCTTCACAGCGCCAGCTTCTAAATTCATGTAATTGACAAGGAAGATTCTGATCTCTGCATGATCATATAACCCAGATAAAATATCTCCTTCTTTAATTATATCATCATCTATAACGCAGCTTATATCGAGATTATCCACAGATAGACTACTATCACTTACAATCGCACTAGCAGCGAACCCACTCTTAGCTATGTATTTAATGCCCTCAAACACTATATCGCAATCATGATTTGTAAACCCCATCTCCTGTCCGTCATATCTTTTGAGATACCAGCAAAGTGAAAGTGTGGTCACTTCTGTGTCTAAGTAATCCTCAACGCTGCACGGATATGTGGATAACATTTGATCTTTTGGGGAAAAATTCTAAAAATATTTATTAACGACCTTTGATTTCAATAAGCGGTATATCATCGCACAAATGAAGATTTCTACTCTCTACACTAGAAGACAAGTAATCTATGTCAAAACGTACGGGCACATCAAATTCGAAATCTGCAGTAATCGGCCCAGATACTTCTTTATCTAGCTTTATAATACCAGTAAAGCAGTTAATATCAGTTACATCCTCTAATTTTTGGCCATCATTATAAATCACCACAGTATTAAAGACGGGCTTCGTAATCATCCTTTGTGCAATAATAGAGCTATCTTCCCAAGCGATTCGATATGTCTTAGATAATTGGTAAAATTTATATTTTTCGTCGCTTCTAATGTTTGTTAACTCTTCGCCCACTGCATTATAATCATTCCAATCTTTGAAACGAAACCCCATCGCCTTGCCCCTACAATTACGAAAAAATGCAAGTAACTCCTGCCACTGTTCAGCTGTTTTTATCCCTGACGCAATGTTATAGCGCATGCGCGGATAATGCCAATTAATGTTGCGTTGCTCATATCCAGCCGCTGTAGACAATATATCTGTAAAATATTCAGGCCCACCTGATGAACCCAAAGCAATATCCGTAGGAAACCTAATATCTAAAAAGCTCATACAGAATTTTCACCTTTTCTTAATTTTTCTATATTCCGGTTTTTATACGATTCTAAAAAGCGCTCTAAAATGTCTATATCTCGTTCAGTTATTGGACAATCATCATCTCTCTTGTTAACGAAGGGTGTTATTTCTTCATAATTTATATTTTTAGCTATCTTAGTTCCATATATCTGTTGCTCTAATGGAATAAGCTTCAGTACAAGGCTGCTAATCTTAAGAAAAACATTGAGAATACTGCTTGTTTTTCGTTTAACCATCTCGTCTTCTGATTTAACAACGTGATTGCGCTGTTTCCCGCGTTTGCTTCGGTGATTACTTATTAGCTCTATATCAAGATAGCTAAAATTAGATTCTACAATATCTAAAATATACGAGCATACCTTGCGTAACTTGAGCATCAAAGCCTGATGCTCGGATAGCAAAGTTAAAATCTGATCTTTATTCATCGAAACTTCTTTATAAAATAGCGCATATGCCTCGAGATATGCGCTAAAGGAATGACTGTAACCACACGCTTACAAAGAGCGCGATCCTCTCTGCTGCGGCTTATATTGCGGCCATTCTTGCGCCTTACCCTGCCCTTTGTATTTATTATCTCCCATATTCTTGCTATTCTGTATAATCTTTCCTATTTTCTCTACGTCCTCTTTCAACTTGCTAATTCGCTCTTGTTTATCTTGCTGAGGCCGCAGCTCTTTAGGCTGAAGCTTTTGTGGTGGTATAATTGGTTCTTTTGGTTGTGTGACCTGCCCAGTGCTTAATTCCTCTCTCGTAAGGTTGTGCGGTTGATACCCAACTTTATCAGCCTTTTCAGAGCCCTTAGGCGGCTCTTTATTCACTAATTCCAAAAGAGAGCCCTTCTTAAACTCCTCCCAAGATTTAGCATTTTTTCTATTAAAAGCCTTATGTGCTACAAAACCCACACCAGTACACAAAGCTGCTCCAGCTACAGCAGCTCTCTTAGCAAGACCACCACCAAGCTTCCCGATTGAAGTTTTAGACAATTCTTGAAAAAATTTAAATGCACAATAATACGACAAGAGTGGACAAACCATCATTGCTATTAACATAGCCCCACCCCATGCCATTGCATTAGATTCGTTCTTCTTAACCTTTTCTATCGGTCCCTTAGCTATATAATCCTTTAAACCCTGCCCCATCTTGCTGAAACGCCCAGCATGCTCACGATCTGCAGCTTTTAATACAGCTTTCTTCCATGCAGCAGCATCCCCCTTTTCTTGCTGCACACTCTTATTCAGCAATTCTCTTTGCTTATCAGGTGGAAGCTTAGCCGCGGTTATTTTACCAACAAATGGAATTCTGCTCGGAGGTAATGCAGCCTGAGTCCTTAGCTCACGCACCTTCGATGAAACCGCGGTATTTATTTTCCCTAACTGATCTTCTGTGATTGCCTGCTTCCCATATTGAAATCCATCTCGCAGCGCTCCATCTAATATTTGATGTGCTATTTTCTTAACGCTCGACGCCTCATTACTACCAGCAACTGTATCTGGATTTTTTACACCACAATTCGCAAGAATAAGCTGCGTAACATGCTTCTCTGCATTCTCTTTACTATCCCACACAACGCTATTTTTATGCACAGCATTGTATGCACCGTTGAATGCTTTATCGTCTTTAAAAGACTCCGTGGAAAAAGCCATCTCATGATTATCAACCTTATCAAGCGAAATACCAGCCTTATGAAGCTTCTGCAATTCTGAAAAGAAGTCATCTCCATTTTTATCCTTCAGTTCAGCTAAAGACGTAAAAAGTGGCAGCTTTGGTATCTCTATATTACCTAATTCTTTTATGCTGCCGTTTCTCTGTTCTTTAGGATATTGCTCACATAATAATCCAAAACACTGAAATGCTTCAGTAAAAGTCGGGTCCCCAACTTCTCCCAAAGCTAAAACTCTAGCATAAGCCTTTTGCAATATCTGTGCATCTACTGGCAACGAATCCTTCTTCTCTAGAAACGAGGTTAAACCATGATAATCTCCCTTATCTATATATCCGTTAAATTCGTTTTGCTTAGTCTCGGTATTCTGTAACATTTCATCCTCCATTTTCAATTATACTAAATATACCTGTATCTTTATAATCCTGAAGCACGCCCATTTGAATGATTAGGCAATTTCTTTACGTCTATTACTTGCCCTTTTTCTTCTTTCGTACTACTCCTTTTCTCCTGTTTGCTATCTGGATCTTGCGCCAAATGTCGTTCTCCTTCCCTCTCTTTGATAGACTCTGCAATACTCTTTAAAACACCGAAGTCTTCACCAAGAGAATGAAGCTTCGTTTCACGTTGTTCGGCACTTCTATGTAAAGATTCTTCTTTTTGAAGATTTTCTTGCTTGTTTATATAAAAACCCATGTCTCTCTGTAATTCTACCGCTCTATTATGGGCAGCAACCTCAATTGTTTCTTTAACTCCTTGCATACCAAGCTTGTTTTGTGCTGCCTTTTGTGTCCCTTCGTCACCCAGCACACTGTGCACAGCTTCATATAATGCTTGCTCAGCAACAGTCCTATTATGAGGCGCTTTCTCCATTATTTTATCAAATGTCTGAGAGGAGCTCCCCTTATCTAACTCTTCAAGAAAGGCATGCCATAATCCAGCCTCCTGCTCTATCGCTTTTATATGCTCTAAATCTCCAATACTTAACGCCGTATTATCATGCCTATCCCCTGGTCCTGCAGAAAAAAAATCTTCTGCCCCTTTTACAACTTCTTGCTTTCTATGTATTTGAGGAGCCATATCTTTAGCAACAAAACTTGGCATATTTACTTTTGCAATCTTAAGTACTGCATACCTGAATGTAGTATCCACCTTCATCCATTGCATAACCTGGTGTATAGCATTATCCCCTTGTCGACGAGGCAATCGCTTTAGCTCTTCTCCTTTCTTTAGAAACTCACTCATCATTCCCCCTCGTTTAACTTTCGCGAAACGGACTACTCCTATACCTATAGGATCAAGCACAAATTTTAATAAATCAATCAAAAATATACTCACTATATAACATATCATCTCACTCTATAAACTTTCGAGCCACGTCTTATTAATGTAGATATCATTGTGACAACGCCTATTTAAAACCACACACTCAACTCCAATTATATAATATACCCAACATAATCAGTAGTAGAGTACATTACTAAACAGCAAAGCTATATTTACTAAATTCGCTAGTAACTGCATTATAATGATAGCTAATAACCAATGCGAAATCTTTACATATACAGATGTTAACCGTGTATCAATATACCTGAAATAGCAGGATAAATATTCCATGATATTTTGTTCATACTGTTGTGGCGTTTTTTTAAAAGTTTCTAAAAAAAAATATAATTTCATTCTCAGCATGCCATCATTGGCAGTGCAAAAAGCTCTATAATATTGTGTTTTTTTCGTCATTTATTATTTTCAACCACTGTAGTTAGGTTAACTCTTCGTACTTTATGCCTCCATCACTACTGAGTGTAACAGTAAAATTCTGCCTTTTATATGACTCAAAAGTAACTATAAGCTTACGTATATAAAAATTTGCACGCACCATAAACTTATTACCAAATGTAATAACATACTCCCTTAATATGTCTTCAAAGGCGATTTGATGTAATAACGCCAACTCTGCTGCAGCCGGATAAACGCTACCCTCTAAAGTTAAAGTAAAGTTTTTATCTTCTTTCTTAACATGAAGATGTTGTCCTAAAGATTCAACGTTAGCAGATTCGATGAAATCATTACATAATAAAGTAGAAACAAGTTTTAATCCGGTAATCGTGGAAGAATTATTGTCAGAATCAACAATTTGCACCTTCATTCCTTTCTCCATATCATGCTCTTATAATTGCATTTTCAAAAAAAGCATTAGTCTAGGTTGTGATTATTAATAACTTGAATTTCAAATATCACACATCCTCGCCACATAAGATTTTGCTTAAGCTTATTAATTGCTATAGAGAGCACCTTTATATTAAAAACCTTCCAAGGCGGGCAATTTGGCATATATGATTCAAGCACCGTTTTAAGTCTATCAGTAATATCTAAACAAAGCCTGCTGCTTTCAGCATCTGAAAATACAGAAATATCAAATTTAATACTATATCCCTCACAAGATAAAAGTTCCAAATCAGCAATATAAATCTCGCCAAGGTATATGTATGGACACTTTGTATCCTCAGGCACATAACTAAACACACCATTAACTTTGGAAGATAAAACAGTGTCTTCCGCTAATAGCTTGTAGATTGCAGCCTGTAACGAAGAAAAGTGCCCCATATATTGAATATACCCTATAAAATATCCGTTTAATTCCGCCATTCCAATAGATATGAGAATGGCTCCTGCACAACATCTATTGCTAAAGAAGGCTAGCAATAATCCGAGCGTCTAATATCCAAAAGCCCGGCGTAAGCTCCAAAATATTTTGGATGGAATATATAAATCGCTCGTCCTTTAAGCGGTAGAGTTCTCTAAAATTAGCTTGGCCACTAATTTGCGCAATTGAGCTAGCTCGTATTGTTACCACAGCTTTAAGTATATGGCCTTTTTTGAAGGCGCTTATTTCTTCATGTGTTGTATTTAAAACCCTTATATTCCCCCAAAATACACAACCAACTTCATGCCATTGTTTTATATAGCCCCCACTACCATCTGGAACATATGTAACTTGTTCCAAAAATAATTTAGTATTTAGATCAGCAATTTTAGGACGCGCTCTAAAAGAGCGATAGTAATGTTTGCTCATGTCCTTCATTTTATTATACACTTCAAACACATAATGATAATGATCGATTAGAATATAGAAAACACTCTGAACTCATCATACCTTTGTAGGGAAAATTTATCCGCCATACCAGTGCCACGATTGTCATATAGATAGGCCACATGGTCTAAAAGACTTACCTTTATATCTGAAGGGACATGTTCCGAACGTTCCGCTATTCCAGCAAGATATATTATCCTTAAACGAGAATAGTTAGGAAATATCGTTACACGTACGCTATCTTCTTCTAAATCATAGTATTGCGGATCAATAGTCCGACTAATTTTGGAATCTACTACCTCTAGCTTTAATACCTCTCGTGCAGGACGTATAGGCAGCTTTAATCTATTGAGACTATTAGAACCGTAAGTAACCCTCCACTGCTGAAACATCAAAGCTATCTTCGTATAATTCTCAAATTTATATGTTACCGCTCGACATAAATCATTTAACAATTCGTTATCTTCCTCATAACTGATTCTCAAAAAATTTTTTATATCTTCAAGGGTTATAGGAAGAATAGACGGCGTAGAAACGCGACTTAATGAGTATAGAGACATATAAAGTTTGAAGCTTATTTAAAACATTGTCTTTGATGCCACAATATGATGTATGGCTCACGACTAACCACTAATTTTAAGCGCCCTTAAAGCTTCGGCCCTTAATATATCTCCCCCTACTCTTTTTGTAGCATAGAACTTAACAAAAGGCTTTTGGGTGAACGGATCTCGCAATACTTTAATACCCCCTCTGTCTACTATTTGATATCCTTGGCGAAAATCTCCAAATACTATTGGTGTCTTGCCAGAGATTACTTCTGGCATACTTGTTGCTACCACAACTTCTGCACCTAAAAGTGTATTGTTCGTTCCAACAGCTAAACTTGGTTGCCATAAAGGCCTACCACTTTTAGCTTCTTTTAAAGTTCTAATTGCTTGCATCGCAGACCTACTCATCAAAAATTTGGCATTTGAGGCATACTTTCCACCAAGACCAAAGAATAAACTCATCAAGGCATCCTCCGTTATTTCTTTTGGGCAAGCAACGGTCTTGATAGAAGAAGAAGTCAGTATCCCAGTAGGTTTATTGACACCATCACCATTGATAAATGCATCATTTTCACCAATATGAAAAATCTCGCTTAATTTATCTGCTAAGAAAGCTTCTATATCAATTCTTGGATCGTCTATAAGCTTTTGAGTAACCTTCGGTTGAGCATAGAGCTCATAAACAGCTATTACTTTTTTAGATAATTGTAAAGATTTCCCCCCTGCCTCAAGGCTCTGTAACCCTTCTTCAGACCATCCAGAACTAATCGTTTCTGCTTCTTGTATTAATTCAAGTGCATCACTGGAAATTTCTGTGACATTTGCAAGTTTCCTCAATGGAGATAACACTTCTAATGAAGACTTAACTTGTTCCAGCATACTACGAGTAGCTGAAAATCCTAATGTTTGATTACTTGCGATAGAAGACTTATCCATTTTACATTCAAGTGCAGCTAAGCGCATCTCAGATCCAGTCCTTAAGTAGTGACAAAATGCACTTCTATATTCACCTTCGGGATCAGGCCTATTCAATCCTCCGTTTCCATCCAAGAAAGGTCTTTTTTCAAGACGTGTAAGAGAATCCTGATATATATCAAGAGCTTTATTAAGCTTTTCTAGCTTTCCTAATGTTAGACAATCTGCAGACTCTCTTTTTTTTATTTCATCTAAGCTTCTATTATGCGTGTTTTGAAAATCTTCCCAAGTCCGGGCAAGAAGCTCTACTTTCTTGGAAATTTCATGTATGCTCATAAGGTGTACCTTAATTTTATTTGATTGTTTTAGAAAATTGATATAAGCGACTACATACGCTAAAGGGGCGATTAGCTCAGGTGGCTAGAGCGCTACGTTGACGTCGTAGAGGCCAGTGGTTCGAGTCCACTATCGCCCACCATAAATTGGTTTTAAATATGCATGATTAAGGAAAGGAGTCCAAAAAATGTCTGGAGAGAGCAGCTCTCGCCCCATCTATACTCTTACTAAGACGTTCTAAATCTTGTGAATCAGTAAAATTATTCTTATTTTCACTTCGCAATGGCAATTGCGCATTGTCTTCTCGTATCTCAATTTTATTAATAGTTGCGTGTATGTTGGCAGGAAAAGTTACGATGCTCACTTCCCTTAATAGAGCTCGTTTTATATATCTTACTTTTTCACCGTAAATATTAGTAGCGTAGTAGCTATCTATCACTGCAATGCCCACACTAAACCCCTTAAGAGCACCGATCTTAAGCAGGTTATAGGCTTCTAAACCCTTCTGTACTCCTAGACAAATTAACGCACGTATATATAACCCAACCTCATCTTGCTTAAGATATTCTATAGTCCCCATAGGGGAAAATGCTTCATGCTGCCATAACAGTTTAACTTCCTTTGGGTCTAAGCTTTCTCCTTCAAATGCAGAAGATATAAACGCACCTGGTAATATTACGTCATAATTGTGATCTAAAACATTAAATGTGCTCGCATACCCAGAAATTTCTACTTCTGCTTTGATATCTGTTATTTTATTTCCGTAATTTAGCGATACCATAAGTTACTTAATTTTAAAGTTCAGATATTATTTTTTTTCTCAATACAGGCAATAAAAAAAGCCATCGCGCTATGCACGACAGCCTTTTGCCACAATATAAAAGTTTCATGAAGCGCTCTTTAAGCCACTGAAACTCACTCTAATAAATTTCACACATTACACTTAACCGCTAAGCTTCGCTTCGTTAAAAATAACACGCCGCCTAAGCTTGGGGTCATATTTGCGTAATGACAATTTTTTTACCAATTTTTTTGGATTTTTTTTTCTTACAACAAAATAGCCACTACCCCCGCTACTTACGAGTTTAAACAACACAGTGCTCTTCTTAGCCATAAATCTTTATCCTGTTATTTTACAAATCTAGGGTGACATCTGTTTAAACTACGTATGGCCAAATAGCAATTTAAAGTACATAAAATGCTCTGTCTAAACAAATCTAATAGAGTAAAATCGGCAACCTAAACAAAATATCTGATCATACAAAATGATCTCGCGCCATTATTCCCTATTTTTAGGAAGTGGCGCAAGGCCTACAGCTGCTCTTTTTTCATTCATTGTCATAAAAGACGCATGCTCAAGCCGCGCCCATATTTTCTCAGTACGTCCAGCTAGCGCACTAATATAATCAGCATCGTAATCTATCGATAAATTCTCATTATCTCCCATTAGATTGTATCGATCATTAGCAAAAAAACGAGTCAGCCAACGACTTAAATGGCTTGTGGTATTATCAACAAGGGGCAATACAGTCTGCTCCCATAGCGCAATTCTTGCCTCTGATAAATTGCTGTAAGTATTATCTCCCGGTATACCTAGCAATTGTGGCGGTACGCCAAAAGCTAACGCAATTTCCCTAGCAGAATTATTTTTAGATTCTATATGGTCCATATCTTTCGGACTCAAACTCATTTCCTTCCACTCAAGTCCCCCTTCAAGGACCAATGGCTTCCCAGCATGTTGCGGACCGGAGTAACTTTCCTCTATCATACTTTTCAATCTACAAAACTGTTCTTCCGTTAAGTTCATAGGCTTGCCCTCCCCATCCTTTACTGTAATAACCCCACTAGGACGCGCCCCATTCTGCAATAGCGCCTGATTCCAAGCTCCAGCCTGATTATGTTGGTCTATACTATACGCAGCTGCCTCTACAGAAGACAGCCCATACCAATCAGAAAGAGGATTGAAATTTTTAATATGCAAAACACGTGAAAAGCCGCTAATAGGATTAACGCGATAATCGCAATATTTTTCACGAATCATGTACCTATATCCTAAGGGACAAAAACTCTCCCCAGCAATGATTTGCACCCTATCAGGGCGCAAAGTATAGATCTCTTTTATAGCCACGCCATTCTTCTCTTCACTAGCACGTTCCAAATTGTCTATAGCCAATATAAAGGCATTCCCGCTTATTTGCCTGTATATATACACAGCTTCAAGTAATTCTATTCCACTCTGAGAGGGATTAGGCGACCTTAATAAATCTATTATATCATGTTCTACAACTGGATGCCTATCGCCCTTAATCTGTCTATACACCCTCAATGGTACGCTTGCAGCCGCATGTGCTACCATATTTATAGCCCTATGAGCTATAACATTTCTCACATATGCTTGGTTCGCAAATTCCACATAATTACGCTCCATCCAGATAGGAGAGCCTAGCCTATAGAAATATGAGTTGCTAGCATTATGCATTGCCTCCCTCATGCCAAACGCTGCGTTCTGTGCCTTTTTCGCGCCTGGAAATAAATTTTTAAACATAGACGCACAAATCTTTAATATATGTATAATGGGATGCTCTTTATTAAGAGCTACAGATAAAGATGAAGTGCTCTTCTTTCATACCACTTCAAATCTAATATTTATGGTATACAACATACCAAATATAAGGGGAAGTATCTAACGCAACAAATGTGCCATATGTTTAAAATTATATGATATATGGGTAATTTTTATATTGCTACCGCATTAAAACGCAGTATTATAGACATGTGTAGATTAGGCTTGTAGTAGTAGCCAAGTTTTGAATAAACAGTAGTCGCTATCTATCAGGCAGGTTTTGTTGCTTATAAAAGGGGTATCACAATGAAAAGTGCGTTAATCGTCGGAATGCTAGAATTTTTACATGAAGCGCCTTTGTTCGGAATAGGGGCAATCTTTCTTTCATCCATTATATTAAAGCTTCGGAAGGGAAAGACACATAAGATATGGTTCAAGGATTCGCTTTTGTTGTCCTTTTGTTCGATCGGGATAGGAGCTGGAACAAATGTACATACGTTAGCAAGTCAAAGTAGCTATATCATGGATCCTTGTCTTATCTATTCTGCTGTGCTGATTGTAGTAGCAGCAAAGCTTTTAATATCGCAGTGGGATGCTCGCTCTACATCCGCAACAGTTACAGAAAAATAGAAGTGCAACAAAGTATTTAATTTAAACGAATATAGTATAATGCAGATACAAAACCGGGTCCTATAAACCCGATAAGTTTCTTGTTAAACTTAAACACACTAGATTCCCGAAAATAGAGCACTTTATCTAGGCTCTGATATAAAGATTCGTTAGATTTATATGCCAAGTATAGATATGCAAAGCACATTCATTACCCTGATCAATTTCTTTACAATAGTAGATTATATCAAGATGAGAGATAAGCATCCTATAGACAAAGTTCAGATCGCCCAGCATACTTTAACCTCATCTATGAGGGCTCTTAAGTTGATAGGAGTTTTCGGAGCCTTGTATATATCGCATAAGGCCACAGAACCGCAAAATAGCACTAGCCACTTCTGCTCCTATGAAACAGATAAAGGAGAGTTTTTAATAAAGACACTCTCTTTTTTAACAAGGATTTTTAATCCCACCTTTCTTTTAGAAGCAACGGAAATGAATGATCCCGTAAATAACATAGCACCACTAGAAGACACATTTAGTGCTATTTTTGATCAAGTCAACCAAGGCGTTAAGAACCAATATATGAAAGAAGATAAGAACTGTGAAGATTTCCTCGTATTACGTGAGATGACAAATCTCCTTCAGCAGATATTTACATCTGAAAAGTTATCAACATTAATATTACAAGAGGAAAAAACTACAAATGTTTTAGAATGTTTATACTCTAAATTTGAGGGCTCTATACTTAACCGTATAGAGGATATTCTGTCTACAGCAAATTCTACAGATAGCAATATAATTATATCTTTGCCAAATTCTATAGACAGCGATATAATTAATCACTGTACTGAGGTTATCGATTCTATATGGTTATAAATGATTCGCATTTACTTGTTGACTATTAAGAATCAGTATCATCAGAGGAGAAATGGCCTATAAAGTAAGTACAGTTGCCGCATGTTTCGCTAGAGCGTTGCTTACAGCAGCTTTAGAAAATGGATATTCGAAAGATAAACTAGAAGCAGCAGCTATCAGATTGGCTGAATTTTATCATCATATTAAAGATGAAGGGTATTTATCGCGCCTGCTCCTCAATAAATATGTATCTTCAATAGATAAAACGAAGATTTTGTTGCATGTATGTGATACATTACTCGTGCCTCTAGATCCGTTATTAGTGAATTTTCTTCATGTACTAATCTTGCATAGACAGATGCAGTTGCTGCACTATATATCCACACAATTTACAGCTTCGGTCTTGGATTGTAATAGCCTAGTAACAATGAAAATCACTTTGGCTTATGATGCCTCAGATAAACAAAGGGCACAGATAATAAATGATATAGAAAAAACACTCAAGATTAAGACTAGGCCTACTTTCTATATAGACACAAAACTCCTAGGGGGTATGGTGGTAGCGGTGGGTTCATCGATCGCTGATTTTTCTATGCAAGGTAAATTATCAAGATTAAAAAAAGCTTTGCTAGGTGATAAAGCAACAGTTTCTAGCTCTGCATGAGTACCTAGAGTATAAAGGGAGAAACATCTTTACTTTCCATATCTCTCTAGATACAATCCTGCTGGGAGGGATCTTAGAAAGTTTACTTCTTTGCTATTTATTTGATAAAAAAGAAATATGTTCTACTTATTGGCTAGTATTTTGTTATGCACAAACATAGCTGTGGCAGCAGATGTCGCCACCGCTCATGCATCTGAATGTGCTTCGTGTACATGCGTTTCCATGGCAAATACAGTGGGAAAGGTAACTCCAGCGGTAGTAAATATCTCTTCAACTCAGAAAAAAGACAATAGAGACAAAAAGGGATTAAATGAGCGAGGCTATCCCTATGGATACGATCTTTTTAGGGATTTTTTCGAGAGATACGATCTCTTTAGAGATTTCCAGGAAAAGCAGTTTGGCGTCCCTGAGTCATTGCAAAAACCAGCTTCTCTTGGGTCTGGATTTGTAATAGATGAAGACGGATATATTGTTACGAATTACCATGTAATAGAAGATGCAGATGCAATAGAGGTTACGTTCAGTAATACTAATAACGATGTTAGTATACCTAAAACTTATAAAGCAAAGGTTATAGGACAGGACCCGAAGACAGATGTAGCTGTGTTAAAAATAGACGTTAAGGATAAAGTTGCATATTTAGAGTTTGCTGACTCAGACCTCACAAGAGTAGGAGATTCTGTCCTAGCCGTGGGGAATCCTTACGGTCTAGGAGGAACTGTAACCCTAGGAATCATATCGGCGAAGTCCCGTTATATAAATAGCGGTACGCTTGATGATTATATTCAAACTGATGCAGCTATTAATCGAGGCAATTCTGGAGGACCTTTGACTGATACAGAGGGTAAAGTCGTAGGAATAAACTCTGTAATAGTATCCCCTTCAGGAGGAAATATAGGTATTGGTTTCGCTATTCCCTCAAATATCGTAAAACCTGTGATAAAGCAGCTAAAAGAGAACGGAAAAGTAGTGCGAGGATGGCTTGGTGTGAAGGTGCAAGTCGTAGATGCTGAAATTGCAAAAGCTTTGAATTTGACAGAGCCTAATGGAGTACTTGTAGCTAGTATTGTACAAGGCAGCCCAGCAGATAAAGGGGGAATAAGAGTAGGAGATATTATAACGCAGTATAATGGTTATACATTGTCTTCAGCGAATAGGTTGCCTAGAATGGTAGGAGAAACTGCTATCGACAAGATTGTCCCAGTGGTAATTTATAGAGACGGAAAATATGTAAATTTACAAATAAAAATTGAAAAACCGAATGTTGAAGATCCCTTTAACGAAAATATCTTGAGAGAAGATAATAATAAATCCTCAGGTACAAAGTCCTCTCCTCAAAAGCTTTTGCTAGGTATGGAGGTGAAAGATATTACGTCAGCTACCAAAGACTTTTTCCGCTTATCAGGAACAGACAAGGGAGTGGTTGTTAGCAGGGTGGAATCAGGTTCCACTGCTGCTTTAGTAGGAATAAAACAAGGAGACGTTATAGTTAGCGTCAATAATAAAGCAATCTCTGGAGTAGCAGAGTTTAGTAAGTTATTAGAGGGAATGAAAAAAGAGAAGAAGGATTCGGTAATCTTACTGCTTTCTCGCAAAGGTACACAAATCTTTGTTGTAGTAGAAACCAAGGGATCTCTTTAAAGAGTATTTTATTTGTTGGAGAGCAAGTACGAGTAGTAATTTTCATTTATACATGTCAATAGCACGCGTAAGAGGGCTGTTACGCTTTATGCATGAATAAATATTTAAATTATTTGCATACTATTAGCGCTACATGTACACTTCTATACGCCAGTTTGGCTATAGCGATAAATGCGGTTCATAATAGGCATATTGGACTCGGGGGCAGTGCCCGACGCTTCCACCAATTTTATATAATGGGAGCGACATAGATTCGACATATGTAGAAAGGCTCAGTGTTCGCTCAGTGTGACTCCTGTGATAAGTCAAAATAATAAATGCAAAACTTAGAAAGTTTGCAGCTGGATGGATAAACGACGCTCCTGTTTTAGCAGCAGCGTAGTGTAACTAAAAGCGCGGCGTGGATTCCGGGCAACAGAAATAATCCAATTTGTGGTAACGCACATAGGCGCGCTTTGAGAAATCAGAGCGCGTTTTTATGTTAGTACCTAGTTAGAAAGACACTATCTATTTTAAATAGTGCTATTTGTATTCGTTTATCTTTGTCACATTATAAATATCACATAGTACAGCATATAACATAAAGCACTATGATTAGAGAAGTATTAATAAACGATATAGAATTCTTCAGTGGAAATAAAAGCATTACAATGCTTTGTCTACGTATTATAGAGTCTGACAAAATAGACTTATTCATAATTCAGAAAATATAAGTTTTACTTTATATTTAATAGAGAGATATCAACTAATCCCCAAGCAACTGTAACAATGTCTATAAAACCACATTACTAAAATAACCAAACATTCTTTGTTTGAATAAATAAATCTTCTCTATTGGGGCCTCTTTTTATTGCCGAAATAAGCACCCTCTATCCTGAAATACTAGATAGTATGAAGCGCGTGTTTGTAAATTTCTCACTTAAAAACCACAGCAAAAGTAGTGCTAATACAGCTCTTAATAGAGTATTAAATCGATATAAAAAGTATATTTGCTTTTTTTAAAACGCAATTTTTAGCTCCACCCTATTCTGTACAACGGCTGAATCTTATTTTTCTTTAAATATACATTTATGCTCTAACGCGATTAACTCTATAACATTTAATAACTTCTTCTCTCTTCATCCAAATCATTTTTCATGCAGCTAGATCAGCATATAGGCCAATAAAAAGCACTTAACCTCTACCCTCTTCGTATACAAAATATATAAAAGAGTAAGTCGAAAAAACTCACAAACAAAAAAAACTCCAATAGAACATCTCCCTGAAAAGATAAAAGAAAAACACAGCAGGGAAAAGAACTCACACTGCTTAAAATCACCCTTCCTCTATTCTACAAATATCTCTATAAAAATGCCTTATTCCCCCAAACACACACTATAACGTCCAGATACTTTATCTCCGGTACTAACTAAGGAAGGCACCTTATTGAATCCTTAGCTTTCAATCCAACAGAAATAGGACTCCAAAAGAGCAGCATCATGAAATTTCAAGTAACTCTCCCGTCCTTTTAAAACATCTCATCTTCTTGCCCTCTACAAATTGAAACCCAATGCGCGTCTTTATACCAGTCTTAGCGTCTATGTGGGCCACATTTGAGCTATCCAATGGTTTTTCAACTTCTACTACTTGAGCCGCAGGTGATTTTTTAGTAGGCTTGAGATGTTTTTTGACCATATTAGCGCCTTCAACAACCAACTGCCCGGTTTTAGGGAAGACAGCCTTCACAGTTCCACGCTTTCCCTTGCTATCTCCTGCAATTACCTCAACGTAATCACCCGTTTTAAACTTTTTAACAACTTTTAACATTTCATTATACCTAATCACCTAAACAACTTTCGAAAGAACCAATCTTATAATACCTCCGGTGCTAAGGAAGCGACCTTATTAAACCCCCTGGCTTTTAACTCAACGGGAATAGGGCCAAAAACCCTAGTACCTATCATTTCAGCTTGCTTATTCACTAATACAACAGCATTTGCGGGATCTTTTGAGCCAAATTTTATATAACTCCCATCTTTCCTAGCAAATTTTTGAGATACACGCACTACCACAGCAGTACACACACTTCCTTTTGTTACTTTAGCCCCCGGAACAGTTGCACGTATAGCAACACTTATGTACTCTCCAACACACGCAACTCTTTTCCTACTTCCACCAAGCACTTTTATACATCTAACATGTAAGGCACCTGAGTTATCTGCGACAGTTAAATTTGTTCCTACTGTAATCATCATTCCCTATTTTGTTTACATTCATCTTATCGAATCGACTTAAACTTCACTCTCTCCTTCATAAAGCACTACCCAATGCTTCCTCTTAGAAAGTGGTCTTGACTCTCTAATCATAACTACATCGCCCTCTTTAAAGCGATTTTCCTGATCATGTGCAGCATATTTCTTAGTTTTTGTAATAATCTTGCAGTACCTCGCGTGCTGCATTCTACGTTCTACAGAGACAGTAACTGTTTTATCAGACTTGTCAGCTACAACCACACCTTTCAAAACTCTCTTAGGCACCTTTTCAACTACCAATCAAATATTATCGGCAAAAACCACAACAAACGTCCCTCAAAGAAACGCAGCAGCTCACCCTCTATAAGTCATATGCAGGCGATACCGCATTTCTAAAACAAAGGCAACAAAAAACTTCATGGGCCTCTACTGCTAGACTCTGGATCTACGAGTACATTTCCCTTTTTCACAGAGAACATAAGTTGGGGCTTCGATACACCTCCTGTCTGTCCCGCCATTGCTATTACCTGACCTTTCTCCACTTTCTGTCCTTTACGAACAAGTATACTATTGTTATGCGCATATGCTGTTAAATAACCTTCAGCATGCTCAAGTATCACTATATTCCCATAATTTTTCACACTTTTGCCTACATGGACTACAACACCCTTGCATGCCGCCTTTACCGGAGCATTAGGCTTGGCTTCTATACTAAGTCCCTCATTATCCGTATTAAACTTCTTAATCACACGCCCCTCGATAGGCCAAATAAAAGCTTTAAGATTCATGGGAGTGGGTTGCTTAAAGTCAGCTCCCTCATTGCTCGCCAATTTTTTAGGCTGCTGAGGAATATCCTCCGGCATACTCAAGTTCTTTTCTAATTCATCAATAGTAGTTCCAGGTTTTTCCTCTGGAAGACCAATATTATGGCCTAATTTTTCGTCAAATGTCTCACTGTGCTCCAATGCCTTCTCATATCGCATCTCTTCTGCCGGAACCTTTTGTTTATAATCCTTACCATTAAGTTGTCTACCACCTGCGGGTGCGCCAGTAACTTCCCATTCTATTTTTTCTGCTCTGTCATTCTTTACATCCTGTGCACTATAATCAAGGCTTGTAGCCTCTTCTACCCTAGAAACTTTCACTGCTCCTGAATCGTAATCACGGCTCCCATATCCCTGCCGTGCATGGCGCTCTTGCTCCTTATGTTCTATCTCAACGCGATTGTTAGGAGCTGAACAACTACAAATAACACACGCTAAAACAAAAAGCCCACACCGCCCTTTCCATGCGCTATAAGCCATATTATGGTATACTCAGAAAATGTATTTTACAAAGCACTCGTTTGTAAGACTTCTACTCACGAAAACGCTGGGGTGGGAGGACTCGAACCACCGAATGCTGGTACCAAAAACCAGTGCCTTGCCACTTGGCTACACCCCAATCATACCGAATGCTACAAGATTGATAATTATTTACAAGTAAAATTATCTCTTCCTCTCTTCTATAATTACTAAATTTTTATTTTTTTTTCTTGCTATATGTGAGGGAAATACATACAATGACGCCGGTTTGCAATCGTAAGTAGACCTGTTTAATTGGTTTATAGGGCGCCTTTATATGAATAAGAGATTATTAGCAGGAGCTGTATCATGTTGCTTGCTCTTGAGCTTCGCGTTGATTGGATGTAGCCAACAAAAATCACCAGAGAAGCAATTATATATCGAAGAATCTGTACAACGTAAAGAACCACTATATATAGTGCTACTTGGACCTCCCGGATCAGGGAAAAGCGTTCAGGGGAAGTTGTTGTCTAAGCGCTATAATATACCTATTGTTTCTTCCGGAGCACTATTGCGTGCAGCAGCAACTAAGGGAGGAGAGATAGAACAATGCATGAAAGCTGGGAAGCTGGTGCCTAGCGCAGTAATAACTCAGCTGATAGAAGAGAAATTGAAAAGTGCTGAATGTAAAAATGGCTTCATATTAGATGGATATCCACGCACTCTAGAAGAAGCCGCTGATTTAGAGAGCTTGTTAAAAGTTTTAACGCCAGGTAAAGTGGAAGTAGTAGCTCTTAAAGTCTCCGAAAAAGAAGTGCTTGATAGAATAGGCAAAAGAGCCTACTGCGCTAAATTTAATGCAGGACAGCTGAAAGATAAGGCGCCTTTGCATGCTTGCCAAGGTGATGAAATAGCAAGGCCTGATGATACCGTGTCTATAGCCCGCGAGAGGTTTAAGGTTTATACCGCGCAAACTGCACCTGTTGTAAATTATTATAAACATCATAGCGGAATTTTAGAGGTAGATGCAACTCATTCGATTGAAGAAACATCTTCAATATTGCTCAGAGGCCTTGATCATGATCTTAATAAAGTAAAATAACTTCTCTAAGAACAAGAACATTGATCCCGGGGAGCGTTGTACTCTTCTGCGCGCTCCCCCCATATGAAGCTTGTAAATGTATAAGAGAATAGGTGCTTGGAGTATAAAGTGCTTTGATACTCTAGGAAGCACTCAAGATTACGCACGCACATGTTTGCAAAGCTCACCACACTGCACAGTTATAACAGCAAGACATCAAACCTCAGGATATGGTAAATGTAAACGTGCGTGGATTAGTTCCCCAGAAAATTTAGCAGCAACGATTATACTACATTGTAATGATGGAAGCGTACCTAGCTGGACGTCATATATAGCGTGTTTAGCAGTTGGCGAGTCGCTCTTTAAATTGGATAAACATCTAACGATACAGTATAGATGGCCGAATGACGTTTTAATAAACGCTAAAAAGGTTTCGGGCATACTGCTAGAACGAACTGCAGAAGGGACTTTACTTATTGGGATAGGAATTAATACTAAATATGGAAAGCCGTTAGAGCAATTTAATGGAACTGCCCTAGATAGTTGCGGTATTGTAGTAGAACCGCTCATTTTATTAGAAAACGTTCTGAATAAGATGCAAAAATTTTGCAACTCTAGTTTAGATTTCGGGTTTCCTCTCTTACGGGTATTGTGGAAAAAAAGAGCTTATAAATTAGGGCAGCATATCGTCGTGAAGCAGCATGATAAGGTTATTGCTGGTATTTTTCATGATATATCTACAGATGGCGCGCTTATGCTATTAAAGGAAAATGGAAAAATACTCAGGCTATATTCAGCAGATATCCTCTGGTGAAGCTTAGTAATAACAGCCAAATTCGTTCATATTACACAAGAAACGTGCTACATTACCGCATATATGTAAAACTTTCAGTGAAAGGGCAGATATGGAAGAAGTCAAAGTTTACCAGTCTAAGTATTACTCTTATGTGAGCAATATTCGGCAATGCCCCCAAAATTTTGACGAGAAAATAAACAAAATAAAAGTAAAGTTTTCCGCGCTTAAAGAACCGATAATTTTATCTACCGAAAAGATCCAGAAGCTATGCGTACTTGCAGATCATATAAGAAATGCTTTCGATACAGTCGTTGTGATCGGCATGGGAGGTGCAATAATAGCACCCATGGTCTTTACAGAATTTATAGATTATTGCAATACTGCATATAAGGAGGCGCCTAAAATTCATTATATACACCACTTAGATTTGCCTATCCTCATGCTACTAACTAAAACGTTAAATTTTAGCACAACAGCATTCGTTATTATTAGCCAAAGTGGTGAAACCATAGAAACGATCGCATTATACGACTTTTTTTATCAAGAAATGCTACGACGCTCGCTTGCTAATATTCATAAACATTTTTTTTCACTTATAGAGTGCGAAACAAGTACTTTGTATCGAAAGATATTAGCTAGAGATATGCTGCATATCTCTTATGAACCACAATTGGGAAATAGATTCGCAGCATTTGCATCTGCAGGATTGCTATTATGCCTAATAAAAGGAGGAGAGGCAAATGAATTATGCCGGGGCGCGATGAGTGCCTGGCAAGAAAACGCATCATATATGGCTAATGACAATAACAGAAACTTTTCACTCGCAGCTCTTGGAGCTATGCATTTACATCAAATGTTGCAACAAGATAATAACAAGATAGTAAATCTTACATATTTACATAATACTCAAAACTTTTTAAAATGGCATAGCCTTATTTTATCAGAAGTTTTGGCAGATAATGCTCGGGGATTTGATGTCCTAACAGCTTCAGCGCCCTTTGATCATCACAGCCAAATACAGTCATTTCTAGCAGGCCCTCCCGGCAAGATTTTCTCTTTGTTGTATGCGAAAAATCGCAATACTCCTGCTCTTTGCTATAAGCCAGAAGATGCTCTAGTAAAAATTTTAGATTGTACGCATGCCGTCATGATTGATTTGCTATCAAATCATCGCTTACCATTTAGAGAATTAAATTTAAATAGCCTAAATCTAGAAAGCTTAGGCGCTGTGATGATGCACAATATACTAGAAAGTATGTTTATATGTTGGCTAGAGGGACTGAATCCAACCCGCTGTCCCTCTATAATCAAACTTGCAAAGACCCAGCTTCACAATAAATATAAGCAAATATCAGATGAATTGTGATCTATATGGGATAGTAACTACACATCACCATTTACTTTTAGTACATTTATCACTCAGTGTATTATAATGCAGCCTGGCAATTCAGTGCACTCCACCAGTAAGATTCTTCATAAGTTTAAAAATTCCCGCATCGCTTGTTTTGCCCATTTTTTTTACTAGATCCCTCATAACTTTATATTGCTTCAATAATCTATTTACATCTTCTACTTTATGACCCGATCCCTTCGCTATACGTCGTTTACGCGAGCTACATATATATTTTAAGGGCTCCTCTCTCTCTTGTTTGGTCATTGAACAAATCATAGATTCTTGCTTTTCAAAAACTTTTGCATCAAACGTATTTGGCATACTCGCGATCTTACCCAATCCAGGAACAGCAGAGAGAATAGAGGATAATCCTCCAAGTTTTCTTAAATTTTTAAGCTGAACCAATAAATCATTCATATTAAAAGCTCCGCGTCGTAATTTTTCTGCCATTTTTTGTGCCTCTCCCTCTTCCATCAACGCAGAAGCTTTTTCTACCAAAGACACTACATCGCCCATACCCAAAATTCTAGATGCCGCTCTCTCCGGAGAAAAAACCTCTAATTCATTATGTCTCTCTCCTACTCCAATAAATTTCACGGGGCAGTTTGTAACGCCACACATGCTTAATGCCGCTCCTCCACGTACATCACCATCGATTTTTGTTAATATAACTCCACTTAATGTAAAACATTCATGAAAATTTTTAGCGATCTGAACCGATTCTTGCCCAATCATTGCGTCGCTAACTAATAAAACTTCTGAAGGAAGGGTTGCCTTTTGTATTTGTGACAACTCATGCATTAACTCCTTATTTGTATGCAATCTACCCGCTGTATCTACAATCATTGCATCATACCCACCACTTTTAGCAGCCGTAAGTGCCTTTCTCGCTATTTCTATAGGGCTGCGCTCTTCTATCGCATCGAAGCAATCTATAGATATTTGTTGTCCAAGGATAGCTAGTTGTTCTCTCGCTGCTGGCCTATATACATCTGTAGAAACTAAAAGCACCCGTCGTTTCCACTTTTCTCGCAAACGAAAAGCCAACTTAACTGCCGTTGTCGTTTTGCCAGATCCTTGTAAACCCACTAACATTATAACCGATGGAACGCCAAGAAATGTAATTTCTGCACGTACTGCTTCTCCTCCTACGCCCCCTAGCATCTTAACAAGCTTATCATGTACGATTTTTACAATCATCTGACCGGGGCTTATGCTTTTAACGATTGCGGTTCCTAAGGCTTCTTCTTTTATATCTTCGATAAACTTTTTAACGACTGGAAGAGCAACATCTGCTTCAAGCAATGCAATCCTAATCTCACGAACTGCAATATTTATATCTTGTTCCGTTAAATGTCCTCTCCCTCTTAATTTATCTAAAATACCTGTTAAACGATTGCTCAGTGCAGAAAACATATATATACTAGCTTAGTGATTGAATTGATTTCACGCAGAATTTAAAATATACGTTATAAAAGTCAACCATAGGCTTTTCTTTCTTTACGCCACATGTCTCAACTGCTCAAACTATAATAGATTTGGTATACATGGATGCGTATAAGAATATTGACCTTATTCCCCGAAATATTTCCTGGACCCCTCGCATTGTCTAATATCGGCAGGGCATTAAAAACAGGGTTGTGGTCCTTAGAAGTATACAACATACGTGATTATGCAGTAGATAGGCATAAAACTGTAGATGGACCCGCTTACGGAGGGGGCGGGGGAATGGTAATACGAGCCGATGTATTGGGTAGAGCTATAGAAACTTCTTTCGGACAAAGTACTCAGCCAATATTATATATGAGTCCTAGAGGGCAAGTATTAAACCAACAAATTGCTCGAACACTAGCGCGCCAACAAGAGTTAAATATCGTTTGCGGGCGCTTCGAAGGTATTGACGAGAGAATAATTACAGAGTATAAGCTGCAGGAGCTAAGCGTAGGGGATTATGTTCTCTCCTCAGGTGACGTTGCTGCAATTGTAGTGTTAGACGTGTGCTTGCGTTTGCTGGACGGAGTATTAGGTAATAAAAAGGGGGCAGAGGAAGAGAGTTTTGGCTCTGATCCTGCTTTCCAAAGTCTTTTAGAGTACCCACAATACACAAGGCCTCCAGTTTGGAAAGAGCGTGAAGTTCCGCCCGTGTTGCTTTCAGGTCATCACGCAAAGATTAAAGAGTGGAGAAAGGAGGAAGCTTTAAGCAAAACTAGAAAAGAGCGACCTGATTTGCTGCTTAAGTCGCATGATATAAAAGAGTAATATACAACGTTGGTCAATACTATGAATACTTTAATGCTATATAATCAGAAGCGCATAAAATCTCTGAACAAAGGCAAAGGTGTACTTGCAGATTTTAGATCTGGTGACACACTAAAAGTCTCTACTAAAGTCAAAGAAGGTACCTCTGAAAGAATTCAAGTATTCGCAGGAGTATGTATCGCGAGAAGGTGCAGTCATAACGGGATTGGATCCACTTTTACTGTAAGAAAGTTGGCACATGGTGTGAATGTTGAAAAGACTTTTCTTTTATATTCTCCGCGAATAGACAGTATAGAAGTTACACAACACGGTAAGGTAAGAAGAGCAAAGCTCTATTATCTGTCAAACTTAACAGGAAAAGCAGCTAGAATTAAGGAAAGAAGGTAGTGCGCTTTAGACTGCATACACCTTTTCGATTCTACACAACCTAACAAGAGCCCCTGTTCTCTCCAGGTAGTTTATTTTCGAAAATATATATCATATATCACTTAAAATATGGAATTTATCAACTCTATAGCCAAAATCGCTCCATATTACGATATGTATATCGTTGACATATATGGTGTGATTTATGAAGGAAAGAATATTATTCTTCAAGCTGCCAAGGCAATTGAATTTCTTCTTTCCGAGAAGAAGAAGGTGTTTTTTTTGTCTAATTTCCCGGGGCCTGCTTCAGCAATCAAAGCTAAGCTAATTACCTCAGCACAGTCGCTGAATGAAACGGAGTTTTTAGCTGATATATTAGAAAATATTCTAATTATTACATCCGGTGATTTCTTTATATCTAAAATCATACCAGAACAGAAACTAGGCGATAATAGTGAAAAGCTTCTTATACAGCCCAAATATAAAAGTATATTCACAAGCAAAGTAGAGGGGCATCACCCTTTGATAGAAGCGCTTAATAAGTCTAATGTAATCAAACACAGTATACATTACACAACAAACATTAACAAAGCTGATTGCTTTCTGATGCTTACATACGCGGATGTTGCAGAGAACAAAGCGGCCACCATGTTAGATAATATGTTACGGGAAGCCTTGGAATGTAATTTGCCTTGTTTATGTCCCAATCCAGATATTACCGCGCCTAATGGAGACAGTGTCAGATATACGCCAGGTTTTTATGCCATGCGTTATAAGGAAATGGGAGGGGAGGTACATATGTTCGGTAAGCCGTATGCAGAATTTTTTCACTACGCTCTAGCACGCTCCAACTCTAAAAACTCGCATCACACTCATAGGGCAATAATGATTGGAGATAGCATTCATAATGATATCCAAGGTGCCCATAATATAGGGATTGATTCTGTGCTAATAGCTGGCAATAAAGTCATCACCGATCAGGTAGACCCCAGACCAACATATGTCATGAGCACATTGCAGTGTAGTACACTATAAATTTATACTTTATCATATATTAACAATACTACTCAGTAATGAAACATACTTGCCTATCTATCGCTGGTTTTGATAGTTCAGGAGGAGCTGGTATTCAAGGTGATTTGAAAACTTTCTCAGCATTAGGATGCTATGGCATGACGGTGCTTACTGCATTACCAGTACAAAACACCCAAGGGGTAAGTAAAGTGTATCAGCTTCCCTTACAAAGTATAGAAGATCAATTAGAAGCTATTTTCTGCGACATAGAGCCCCTCGCTATTAAAATAGGAATGCTTTTTTCAAGCGATATTATTAAATTAGTTGCAAATTTTTTAAGAGATAAAATCGCCTCTCCTCCCCAATCTTCTACTCTCCCCATAGTGCTTGATCCAGTCATGATAGCAAAGAGTGGAGACATACTTCTACAACGTGAAGCCATAACAATTCTAAAAGCGGAATTAATGCCTCTTGCCACTGTTATTACACCCAATTTGCCAGAAGCATATAGGCTACTTGATACAACGATATCCATAGATGGAAGCGAAGAATATGAAACAATTCACACTATTATGGAAGAGTTAGGGCATAAACTTCTAGCATTAGGGCCACAGGCTTTATTATTAAAGGGCGGACATACTCACACAAAAAATTCTGATGATTTGCTGATTAATAATAAAGGCGAAAAATATTGGCTATGTAGTAGCCGTATTTCATCTAAAAATCTTCATGGTACAGGCTGTACATTGTCATCCGCTGTATGTGCCTTTCTTGCGCAAGGCCTATCAATTGTAGAGGCTTGTCAACAAGCTAAACAATATGTATTCGGCACAATAGAAGCTGCTCAAAATTGCTCCGTAGGAAAAGGCCACGGACCCGTGCATCATTTTTATGACGTTTGGCCAAATTTAGCAAAGCGTACGTATCTTGAAAAGAACTAGCATAAACGCCACGATTAGATCTAGATTAAGTGACTCAAGACGATAAAATTTGGCAACATTACCTTTGTAATATCCACAAAATCAAGACTAAGAAATTCAAGCGCTTAGCCACGCAAGAAAATACCTGCATAAATGTACAACAAAATAGGCAAGCTCGCTCCCCCTTAACACAAGATTCTATTCTTTCGCTGCCACAGCAAGCAACAGATCTTTTTCCAGATTTACTCAGAGGCGTAACAACAAGAATAGATAAAAACATAGCAAAAAAGGTATTAAAGGGGCGATACTGCATAGATGCAACCTTAGATCTACACTCTTATACTCAGGTGCAGGCATATGAAAAATTAGCACAATTCATAACAACAAGTTTTAATGAGGGAATACGTCTTGTGTTAGTTATAACAGGAAAGGGAGCTTTACTTAAAAGCTCCGTTTTAAAAGAACGGATGCAAACATGGTTAAATACCCCTGCATTGAAAGAGAATATCTTATATTTTAATTTTGCCGCTGCGAAACATGGAAAAACTGGAGCTTTTTATATATTATTAAAACGTCAGTCTCCCAACTCTTCACGCCATTAAGACATCTCTTCAGTGATTTGCCATGCATCTTCTATATGCGAGATAATTTTACCTCCCGCTACCACTATTAAATCGAATCTACCAGCATATGCTGCATATTCCGGATAATTGCTTAAAAAATAAATGGCAGCTTCGCAGTTCCTTTTTTGTTGCTTTCGAGAGAGAAGCTCTGGTAATGGCTCATTTTTATGAGATCTGCAATATCGCTCGCAAAGCTTTACTTCAATAAAAACGATTTCCTTCTTTTCATAGCAATACATAACTAAATCTATCTCTCCATACTTGGTTTTGAAACGATGTTTCAATAGTTCATACCCCTTTTGAACCATATATAAAGCCACTATCTTTTCCGCTTCGAAACCACGTACATATGTACTATCTCTCATACTTAAGAAACGCTTCCTCTTTTATATTATGCCATTTTACTCTCCTTATTTTAAGAGCACATACCATATATATATCATATGCCAAAGCTGGCATCTTTAATAATAAACTTGCTCTTTTAAGCACTATATCATATCCTTATTCGTCGTGTTTGCTACTGTTAACAGTTTAAACGCGTCGTTAACTTATATTATATTCCTTCTTTATGAGTAGTGCTCAAAATATAAGGAAGTTTTTCGCAAAATGTATAGCATTTGCGCTTTTACTGTCTCTAGTAATTATTAATTTAGCACAAGCAACCTCCCATAACGCAATTTTTATGAAACAGCAAGATACACAACTAATTCCACGTACCGTTCTGTTCGGAAATCCAGATAAACTGGCAGTTTCACTAAGCCCTAATGGAGAATATTTAGCATATATAGGGCCGCTTAATGGCGTACTCAATATATATCTCGCTAAGTTACCCAATTTCCAGCAAGCAACTCCTATCACCCATGATACAAAGCGTGGCATCAGAAATTACCACTGGAGCTATAATAATGAACAGATCATATATGAGCAGGATAAAGATGGAGATGAGGATTGGCACCTATATGCCGTGACAATAAAAACACAGGAGGTGCGAGATCTTACGCCATTTAAGGGAGTGCATGCTATGCTAGTTCAAGACAGTCTTAATTATCCAAATAAGATTGTAGTTGCCCTGAATAATAGAAGAAAAGACCTCCATGATCTTTATCTGATAGATTCTAAATCCGGACAAAGTAATTTACTATTTCAAAATGACACTTATGCATCTCTAACAGTAGATGATCAGTATGAGTTAAGGTTTGGATCAAAACAAATGTCTCCTGAAGGAATAGTAGTAGTAGACAAATTTCTAGGACAAAAGAAACCTCCTGAAGAGTTCATGCGCCTTAATATCGAAGATTCTTATATGACTCACTTCGTTGATTTTGATAAAAACAGAAATAAAGTATACATAGCAGACACAAGAGGCAGAAATACCTCAGGCCTATTCGAATGTGATTTACAGAGTAATAAACAAACTTTACTATTCGGAACTGATTTAGCAGATATAAGCGGCGCTCTTATTCATCCTACAGAAAAAAACATACAAGCCGCCTATTACGATTTTGAAAAAACTAAGATTGCTGTCTTGGACCCAGCTATACAAAAGGATATAGAATTCCTGCAAAACTCTTTCCCAGACAGGGAAGTACGTATCGTGTCACAAACACTATCTAATGAAATATGGGTCGTTGTAACTTATAGTGACGTGTCGCCCCCTATATATTCTCTATTCGATAGGAAAAATGAGAAGCTGACATACTTATTCTCAGGGAATAAGGCATTATCCGAGAGTAAGTTAACTCCTATGCATCCCGTGATAATAAAATCTCGTGATGGCCTTAATTTAGTCTCATATCTCTCTCTACCCACCTCTATTCAAGCGAATATGGAGCCCGTGAGAATAACGTCCAATAAAAAACCGGATACATTTACAGAAACTAAGGTAAAGACCAGCGTTCCCGTACCGCTAATACTGTACGTACATGGTGGACCAAACGCTCGTGATGTATGGGGCATAAACTCCGTACACCAGTGGCTCGCCAATAGAGGCTACGCTGTATTAAGCGTAAATTATAGGGGATCTACAGGATTCGGGAAAAATTTTATTATCGCAGGCAACGGAGAGTGGGCCGGTAAGGCACATGATGATCTGATCGATGCAGTCAATTGGGCAATAACAAATGGAGTCACGTCTAAGGACGCTGTAGGAATAATGGGCGGAAGCTATGGCGGGTATGCAGTACTTGTGGGGCTTACATTCACCCCAGATACTTTCGCCTGTGGTGTCGATATTGTAGGGCCTTCAAATTTACTTACTTTAATGCGAACCGTTCCCTCATATTGGAAACCTTTCCTCAATGAATTAAAGATCAAGATAGGAGGAGATCCCGATACAGAGGCAGGACGAAGAATTTTAAGCTCCAAATCCCCCTTAACTTATGTCAATAACATAAAGAAACCCTTGATGATAGGTCAGGGGGCAAATGATCCAAGAGTTAAACGTGCAGAATCAGAACAGATAGTAGATGCCATGAAGCGCAGCAATATACCGGTTACGTATATTCTTTATCCTGATGAAGGTCATGGATTCGCACGCCCTGAGAATAAACTATCTTTTTTCGCGATGACAGAATACTTCCTGGCTGGCTGCCTAGGCGGAAAAGTAGAGGCATCCACTTTCGATTTTCCCGATTCAAGCATGCAGATATTACATGGCGAAGAGTTTTTATCAAAAAAACAAAGTATAACAAAAACCCAATAAAACAATATGAAGAAATTTAGTACCGTAGTAAATGAAGTATCTTTAAAACAATGCATATTGTCCTTAAAAGAAAAGATACTTGGTTCAATTAACCTACTGCGAGGGTATCTTTGACTGGGATCATGCCCTCGAGAATGTAGCAGAATTAAAAAAAATTATAGATGCTGAGGATTTTTGGACCGATGCGGAACGCGCTCAACAGTATTCAAAAGCATATAGCGTTTTGCATAGAAAGATTACCACAATACGCCAAGCAGAACTAAAGCTAGATTCGTATCTGGAAATATCTGCTATGGCTGAAGAAGCCACAGATGATACGTTACTACTAGAGGTACTTCATGATTTGGAAAATTTAGCAAAGTACTTACGTACCATAGAAATAGAATGCTTACTTTCTGGAGAAGCAGATGCGAGTTCCTGTTTTATCGATATACATTCAGGCGCGGGGGGGACAGAAAGTGATGATTGGACTGCTATGTTGCTTCGCATGTATATGCGATGGTCTGATAAACATAGATACAAAATCACCATCATAGATAAACTAGAGGGAGAAGAAGCAGGCATAAAAAGAATTACAATAAAAGTAGAAGGGGAGAACGCTTATGGATGGCTAAGAAGCGAAAGTGGCGTGCATAGATTGGTAAGAATTTCTCCATTTAGTAACACGGGCAAACGTCATACAAGTTTCTCTAGCGTTTGGGTCTATCCTGTTATAGACGACACCATCAATATTCAAATAAATGAAGCTGACCTGCGGATAGATACATATAGAGCATCAGGAGCTGGGGGACAGCATGTCAATAAAACAGACAGCGCAGTTAGAATTACTCACTTGCCTACAAAGATTGTGGTACAATCCCAGAATGATAGATCTCAACATAGAAACAAGCAAGAATGTATGTCAATGCTCCGAGCAAAATTATATGAACTAGAATTACAAAAGCGAGAAGACGCCCTCGAGAAAGAAAGCTCCGCTAAAACCACTATAGGTTGGGGCCACCAGATAAGATCTTATGTCTTACAGCCATACCAGTTAGTCAAAGATGCAAGAACAAAGACAGAAATCTCTGATGCAAATTCAGTGCTGGATGGAGATATTGACGATTTCCTTTATTCGAATCTAGAAATGCAAGCCAGAGGCAAAGGTCGTCATACCTTAATCAGGAGTAGTGCATATGGAAACATTGCTCCCACCTGCGCCTCCTAACCTAGGCATTTTATCAGGATAAAGGAATTTATGCACTGCATAAGCGGCAGTTGTAGCTTCAAAAAATCCGGAAATAAGGCGTCTTAATTTATTCTCATATTTAGCTGCGTCTCCTACTGCGAAAACGCCGGGCACATTTGTCTGCATAGTCGTACTGTCTACTTTTATTTGTTCTTTATGAGCAAGTATCCCGATGTCCCACGTTACAGATTGCGCCATCTCTCTAGATAATCCAAAAAACGGCAAAAAAATATCAGCTTTAATATGCCTTAAAGTATCTGCATGCTCAACGACAACCTCCCTTAAATGTCCTTGTGCACGATCACCAATAAGAGAGCATAATTTACAAGGTACAATAATTTCGATTCCATTAGAAGCTTTCAAAGATTCCAACATAGCGAGATGATGCGGTAAGCACTTGAAGTCTTCACGTCTATGCACTAGAAAGACCTTTTCAGCTACAGCACTTAACTCAATCGCCCATCCAATAGCAGAATCTCCACCCCCCGCTACTACTATTGACTTTCCAGCGAAATCGCTCACTTTTTGGATGTTATAAAATATACTTTTCTTCTCAAAAAATTCAATGCCTTGCAAATTATGCGGCCTATTAGGAATCAACATCCCCCCTCCCGTAGCTATTACTAAAGATCTGGCCTTCCACTCTGTTTTCTCTCCATTTTGTTCAGTTGCAATTAGGAAAAAAGGTTCCTCACATTCTTTATTTTTTCCCGATTGAATGCACGGCTCTATATACGAAACTTTCGTTGCTTTACTACCCAAACAAATACACGGCGCAAGAGATGCTATTTGATTATATAAATTCTCTACTAGCATCCGCCCTTGAATCTTAGAGAATCCAGGTAAATCGTATATAAATTTTTCAGGGTAAAGAGCCGTACTTTGCCCACCCACATTATCTAATGCCTCTAAAATACACGGAGATAGGCCAAGCATCCCAAGCATAAATGCACTAAAAAGCCCTACGGGGCCCCCTCCTATAATTATTACATCACGTATTTGTGGCTGAAGCTCTCTAGCAATCATATGATATCTCATATAAATATCCCCACGTAAACATAGCAATCTACTACTAAGTGTGCTACATACTGGTGCGAGTAAATTTTCACGAATTTATTTCGTCTGCGATTTTACTTTCAAGCAGACCTCAGATGCTTTTAACATCTCTTGAGAGATTTTTAAAGGTTTTAAGGCACGCTTATGAATAAGCGCCCGTTGTTAATTTTATTTACATTGCTGTTCGCATATTTCTCATACCATATATTTCAGGGAAAGAGAGGATTAATTGCTATGCTCACAATTAACGCTGAGCTACAAAATAAACAAGCATTTCTAGATAAACTAACAAAAGAGCGCAATCATCTGGAAGAGATAACAAAGCTACTACAGCCTAACGATTATGATTTAGATCTAGTAGATGAGCTTAGTAGAAGATCTTTAGGGTTAATAGAACCAAATGAAAAAGTATTAATAATCAAATACAGAAATATTGACTCCAGTCCTTAAATAAACAGAAAATTAATTGTTAAAAGCTTTAAATTATTCAAACAAATACATTGTGATAAATTATGTGGGCATATTACGTAAGCAGATTTAAAAGGGACGGGTGTTTCGATTACGCCCAAATAAGTGCGCGTGCATTAGAATTTTTTACAAATCAAAGAATAATAATTGTATGTGGGGCAACTGGCACAGGTAAATCTCAAATTGCTCTGCATATAGCAAAGAAATTGAAGAATAAAGCGGTGATTATTAATGCCGACTCTATGCAGATATATAAAGAAGTGCCAATTATCACCTCTCAACCTACTAAATCTGAAATGGAACATATACCACATGTTTTATACGGTATTCTTCCATGTCAGAAGAAATTTTCCGTAGGAAAATGGCTTAGCCTTACAATGCAAGAAATTAAACAAGCAGAGAGAGAGGGGAATATACCGATATTAGTAGGAGGCAGTGGCTTATATATTAAAGTATTGATGGAAGGGTTGGCAAACATTCCTCTTATTTCTCAAAGCACCGAAGAAACAATACGGCTTATGAGTACAACGCTCTCAACAATAGAGCTGTATTCTAAGCTCACAGAAGTGGATGCACTATACGCTGCTAAAATATCACCATCCGATAAACAACGCATCTTGCGAGCGCTTGCAGTTTTCGTAGAGACTGGCGATCCCATCTCAAATTTTCACGCAAAAAGTCCCTTAGAAAACGATCACCCATTTAAGAGAGGAGACTTCTATGTGTTTTATGCAAATCCACTAAGGCAAATTATTTATCGCAATATAAATAACCGCTTTATAAATATGCTAACCAATGGGTTAGTAGAGGAAATCCAGGCGCTTATTAACGGTGCGTCTACATATCCTAAAATACTAGGATTAAAGCAGATTATTGATTATATTTCGGGAGCTATAGAACTCAGTACCGCAATAAATAAAGCACAACAAGCTACTAGAAACTACGTCAAACGTCAATTGACATGGTTCGGCAACCAAATCAAACCAGACTTCATTTTGCGGTAAAAGATATTTGCCGTACCCTAACTGGTTTGCTATTTTGAAATCTATTGGTGTTAATTGATGCAGAAAAAATTAATTATAGCAAATTGGAAAATGAATGGGTCGAAAGCCTTCTGCAAAAGCTTTATGACAACACTAGCCTCTTCCATCAAACAATCCGATTGCCTTGACTCAGACCTCATCTCTCAAGGATCAGTTGTCATATGCCCACCTTTTGCATATTTGAGTGATATCGCTCAATATATAGCTCATGAAGAAGCTCCCTCGTTTACTTTAGGAGCACAAAATTGTGCCTCTCATGAAAATGGTGCGTATACAGGCGAAGTCAGCTGCCAGATGCTAAGAGATATTGGATGTCAGTATGTCATCATAGGCCATTCCGAAAGAAGGCAATATCAAAATGAAAATTACCATATCATCACAGAAAAAATACGTAGAGCCTATGACTCCAATCTCATTACTGTATTATGTATAGGTGAAACAAAAGAAGCGTATGCTAGCAACCAAACTGCTGAGCAATTAGTGGAGCAACTCTCAATCCTATCTGCATTAGAGCCAGAATTTTGGCAAAAGTTAGTTATAGCATACGAGCCTGTTTGGAGTATAGGAACGGGCAACATGCCATCGCTAAGCAAAATAGAACAAGCCATTCGCATTATCTCTAATTATACAGAAAAAATCTATGGCCCTCATGCTGCAGCAATAAGTATACTATATGGAGGATCCGTTAATCTTTCTAATATAAAGGCAGTAAAACATATGAACCTATTAAATGGTATATTAATAGGCAGCGCCTGTCTTGATCCCACCGTTCTCAGCCAGTTAGTGGTAACTTATTTCGGACATGCCATTTTAAATAACGAATAAAACTAACAATAGAGCGTCTCATTCGCAACGTAATACGCCTCCGCTTCCGCGAGCTACTCTATCTATAATGCAAGCAGTCACATTTGTGATCTCCTGCTCCGTAAGAGTAGCTTTTGAGGACTGCAAAGTCACTCTCAGCGCAACTGATTTGTGTCCTATCGGAAGATTGTCGCCTTGATATACATCAAATATATCGACTCTTTGTATAAACTCATGCCCCGCTTGATATACGTCTTGTACTAATTGCCCAGCAGGAATTGTATCTAACACAACAAAGGCAAAGTCACGTCGTACACTTTGATAAGGTGAAAACTTAAGAGTCTTGACCCGACTTTGAAGCGCATATCTTTGCTCTTGCAAAGCAAGAGTCATAAGCAATTCAAACGCTACAATTTTCTCTTCCCGCAAAGAAAATTCTTTCAATAACCTTGGATGCAATTCGCCACAATAAGCTATAATCTGCCCCTTCCACTTTATACTAGCGCTACGTCCAGGGTGGTAATAAGAAGGGACTTCTCTAGAAAGCTCTACCCTTTCCTCTTCTTGCGCAGCAAATTCAGATAAACCAAATAATGCTATGCATGCGAAAACGTCTCCTTTCGCGTCGAAAAAGTCCACTTGCCTTTTCTGCATATCATGATCTGCATCTGAAATAGAGCGCAATCCAGCCACCATTTTTTGTTGCAACTGCTTAAATGAATTACCATATACATGGCCTATTTCAAATAGGGCTAAGTTGTCTTGTCCTCTAGTCGCGTTTTTATACAAGACATTGATTAATCCAGGCAATAAAGAGGATCGCATCATAGTAAATTCGTTAGTCATCGGGTTGTGGATCGATACACTTTCTCCGGGTAAACACTTAAATTTTTCTCCCACTTCCTTCTTAATAAAAGACCAAGTTATTACTTCTGTTAACCCCCTACTCAGTAATTTATCAATCAAACTCGCCTCTAAAGTATCATTTACTAGAGCCCTTCTATCAAGTAACGCTTCTCGCGCTTGTTCTGTCCCTACTGTCTTAAAGTATTCGAGCCCTTTTAGCCTTATGATTTCCTCTATTAGGTCCTCTGGAGTACTTACTGCTCCCATTCTATGACTTGGGACTGTAACGGAAATTGTATTTGTTTGGGCATTATAGAACACTTCTTCAAAGCATAACTCCCGCAAAAGTGATATTACATCATCATGCAAAATTTCTAGTGCGCTAAATGCGCGCACGTAAGGCATCTCAAGATCTATTTTGCAAATAGGTAGTAGTCTCCCCTCTTTTCTAAAGCCGCTTATATGCCCCCCGCCTGTGTCTAATATCGTATGCACAAGTTTGCTTATGGCTAACGTAGATATCCCTATATCCACACCCCCTTCGAAGCGATATTGAGCATCCGTCGTAATACCTATAGCTCTTGCATTCTTTGTAACACTCTGAGGGCTGAAACAAGCCATCTCTATCAGGAGATTCTTCGTATCATCGCTAACCTTACTAGCTTCGCCGCCTATCACTCCTGCTAAACTCAAAATTTTTGCTTCATCCGCTATAACAAGTAGCCCCGCAGGCAACTCGTAATGCTTCCCTCCTAATGCTTCGAAAGGCTCTCCTGCTCGCGATTCACGTACAGTAATTGTACCTTGAATTTTATCAGCATCATATATGTGGTTAGGCCTTCCAAGGTCAAACATGCAAAAATTTGATATATTCACTAGAGGATTAGTATGTAAATCGCCGATTACAGTAAGCGGCGCTAATATTTCTTGTCTATAAAGAGCGTTTGTTCTTATCAAGGCAATATTCACACCTCTAATCGATGATAGACAGAATTCCACACAATCATTGCTGTTTATCGCAAACTGTGGCATATCTCCTTTTAAGACATTAGAGATTTCATGATATACTAAGGGCTTCAATAACATCCCCCCACCAGCAGCAGCTAAGTCTCGGGCTATACCCCAAACACTCGCCGCATCCAGTCGCCTATTAAAAGTTAAGGCTATATCAATAATGGTGTCATTCAATCCCACATAATCTGCAAATCTTTGGCCTACTATAACGTCTGTTGGTAGTTCGATTATATCTTGATGATCTAAAGACCATACCTCTTTAGGCAAGGCTAATTCCTCAGCAGAACATAACATGCCACAACTTTTAATACCTCTTATTTCTGCACCTTTAATAACATGTCCTCCATCAGGCATAGCGCTCCCAATGGGAGCTAATACCACATTTATCCCAGCCCTTACATTACGCGCTCCGCATACAATTTCCAAATAATCAGTTCCATCAAAAACACGGCATACTTGCAATCTATTCGCATTAGGATGCGCATTAACCGCTTCTACTCTCGCTATTATAAAAGGAGCATAGACGTCTTGTTTCTCGACAACATCCTCTACTTCTAGTCCTATCTTAGTCAATAAGGCGCAAAGATCCGGTATAGATAGAGGGGTATCTATATATCTTTTCAACCACTCAAGGGTTATTTTCATTGAATATACACGAATAATAAAAAGGAACTAAAGCTCCAGCTAGAGCAACTAGCACGTTAGCATAAAGCAAGAAGATAAAGTAATAATTTTTAAAAGCCATAGCCTGTATAGCAAAATTCAGTACCACTATCATAAACGGCACTATTAATGTACTGTAATCCGCTATAGTAGACCTCGTAATTAATCTACGATTTTGAGTATATCTATAATAAATTGAGACTAAAATAAGAACAAGAAGGGTAGGATACATAGGCCATATCAGTCTTTGATGCCCTTGCACAATAAGTTTAACCCTCTTTATCTCGTTAGGCTCATTAGGATGCAATAGATCAGATATAGATCTTTCTATCGAATCTATTGATCTGATTTTCTGCTTTATTTTATCACCAAGCCCGCTTAGGGCAATTTCATAGTGATCGAAAAAAAGCAATGAGGTTTTACCAGATTTTTTATTACCCTGCAAATACGAGCCGTTGTGTAGAATAAGTGATACATCTTCTTCCCGTCTCCCTAAATACCCAGATTCTGCAGCGATAAAGATTTCAGAACCTCTAGTGCTAGTATCGTATACAAATATTTTATTCAAAGAATTAGTCTCTAAATCCTTGCTATCCACATATATTGTAAATTGGTCTCCTCGAGATGTAAAAACTCCAGGTTCTAAAAAAACCAAAGCGTAATTATTTTGTGCATACTCTTCCAGATTTGTAAACAGCCTATAAGTATAGGGTAAAAACCAAATAGACGTGCAATACATCAGTGTACTCACTATAGCACTAAACATTACAAAAGGGGTAAGAATTTGTGTAAACCCACAGCCCATACACTGTAACATCAATATTTCCTGGTCTACACATAGCCTAGACAGTACATGGAAAATAGCATATACAGTTGATAGAGGCGCTGTGATGAAAAAGAGATATGGTACTAGATAAGCTGAAAGTTGTAAAAAAATTATGCTTGTGGTAGCGGCATTTGTTACAACATTTATAAGCTTAGCTAAATGCAAGAGCCAAGCAATTGTGATAATTGAGCAAGTAGTAAGGGCGAATGGTTTTATGCACAACCTGAATAGGTACCAAAATATAGTCGTTCTCCCTTTGTTAAAAGTCTTAAGAGCCGCCATCTTTTATTTCACCTTCATATTCATAACAGATGCTACATTATGCGCTGCTTCCAATGCAGAAGTCGAAGATAATACCTCACATACACCCACATCTAATTTAATCATAAGCGCTGATAGAGCAAGCATTATGCATAAGCAACATAAGGTATTGCTGAAGGGGCATGTGCAAATTAAATCCTCTGGAGTTACAATACAATCAGATACAGTGACCGCCACATATAATAGCACCAATACATCGCTATTCTCACTACAAGACGCGAAAGTAATAACTGCCATCGGCAATGTACTATTGAAAACTTCCGATATAAGTGCGATATCTAAAAAACTTAAATGTTTTCCCCAAGAAAAAATGCTCTTTCTCGAAGGAAATGTGGTAATTGCTCAAAATAAACCAGGCGGTACAAAAATTGAAGGGGAATTCGTTAATTATAATATGCTAACTGGCGATGTCTCTATATCGGGAGGGCCTAATGCACAAGAGCGAGTAAGGGCCACTATTGCTACCAAAGATTCCAGCACATAAATAATGTTAAATCGATTTTTTCTTGCGCGGCCCTATAGCGGGAGCTCTCACATATATAGGGATAATATCAGATGCAGAAACTGGCATATCTCTTTTGTTTAAAAGCCCCCCTGTCTCAGATAATGTATAATATGCTAATCTAGCTAGGCTAGGAGCATCTGGCTTAACGGTGACTTGTAGACAAGGTTCTTTGCTTATCTCACCCTCACCACTATTCAGCCTCTGAATTAGAGGAGTCTCCACTATTCTTATATCTGATAGAGCATCTATATATGGACTATCCAATTTGAAATCTTGTCCATAGATCTGTTTTTTCCCCATATCCTGAATAATAAGTGCGTCTAACTTCAAACTATCGGCACCACTTAAAGACATCTCTAGCACACTAAACGCAGCTACCTCCATAGTACTAAAGGTGAGAACGCTAATCTTCTTATGCATTTCTAAAATAAGCGCAATACCTTGCGCCGCAGCAACTCCGATCCTTACGCCAGTAAAGCTACCAGGCCCCACAGTGATAGCCAAAACGTCAATATCCATATAGCACCAACCAGCAATCTGCAGCGCTTCCTCTAGCAATAAAAAAAGTTCTTCAGCCTGATTATTTAAATTGCTGCTTTGTTTGATGCATAAAACATCAGCATCAACTGCTAAAGCAATATCCACAATTCCGCAACATGTATCAAAAGCAAGGATACGCATCCCTTGTGACTTTTCACTTATTCAAAAGATGGAGCGGGTAATGGGGATCGAACCCACATGACCAGCTTGGAAGGCTGGGACTTTACCATTAAGCTATACCCGCATTAACTTCACATCAACTTACACTATTCAACGACTCAACACAACAAACACCCGCGTACAAAATATTTCTAAAAAAGTCAAATTGTTATAACCTCATCTTACTTCCTTTTATACATCGTCCGAAATCATAATTAGAGTGCTTTGTGATAAACTGTAATTTATTAACGTTTAAATAGCTAGTATAAGAGAAGAATTTACATAATTAATACCAGCAAATAAAATGGTCATACTTAAACACTCTTATTTTTTCTATAAGTATGCCTATTGGATTGCAGCAGGGCTAGGCTCAATACTGAATTTGGCCTTTTCCCCATTTAATATTCCTATTGTAATCCCGATCTCCTTTTCTATCCTCTTATTGCTGATAGAAAAGGCAACAAAAACATTGAAAGCTTTTTTTATCGGATTCTTTTTCGGATTAGGGCATTTTTTATGTGGTCTTTATTGGATATCCTATGCCCTTACAATAGACTTGCACATATTTTGCTGGCTTATCCCTATTGTAGTTATTCTGCTCCCTAGCATTCTGAGTATTTTTACTGGATTAGTAGCGCTCATCACATATCGATATATAATTTGTTGTAAACGCTTAGCCCTTGAGGGCAAGTACATTAGAGTACTCCTACCCTTTATTTTCTCCTGTTTATGGATAGGAGCAGAAATCTTGCGTGGATACGCGATCTTGCCATTCCCATGGAATTTCATAGGATACGCAACCAATTATAGTATATCATTAATGCAAGTAGCGTCAGTAATAGGAGTACACGGTTTAGGATTCATTACAGTCTTCGTTGGCACTATTTGGTATAGCCGCAATAAAAGTCTTATTTTAGTGACTTTAACAGCTCTATGTATACTGCATATATGGGGATATTATCGTTATACTACTCCAGAAGTGAGAAATACATCTAGCGACATAACTTCACTTCCTATGATCAGAATAGTACAACCAAATATAGTACTACCACCACTAGATACGCAGTCGAAACTAGCCGCCCTTAGTCAAACTCTACAGCTTACAGAAAGAGAGGGGCTTGGAAATATGAATTATATATTTTGGCCTGAATCTGCCTTCCCATTTACGATATCAACCAGTGCAAAATCTATACCAGAGCTAAGGGGAATATTACCATCAGGAGCGTATCTTATTACAGGGGCTGATACATATGATCAAATTGCTAATCGTATTTTTAACTCTATTGTTGTAGTAAATGATGCCGGAGAGATAGTCGCTAAATATTCTAAAAAAGTTCTAGTACCTTTCGGAGAATATGTGCCATGGTCCAATTTTCTACACTTTATACCCACAGTTGTTACACTAGGAGATTTTGGATATACAGAGGGACATGGAGAAAGCAGATACCTAGAAACAAAGCAATTAAATATTGCTCCTTATATATGTTATGAAGCTATATTAGCTCCGTTTTTTTTCAAAAATTTTAATCGCGAAAATGGAAGTAATATAGATGTTATTTTAAATATTACAAATGATGCGTGGTTTAAAAATAGTATAGGCCCCCATCAACACTTCGCTATGGCCAGGATGCGCACAATAGAATTAGGGCTGCCGATGGTAAGAGCTGCAAATACCGGCATATCCGCTATAATAGACGCATATGGGAAGATACAAGCAACATTGCCAATATATAAATCTGGAATCATTGATGCCAGACTACATATAAATGCTTTATATACCGTATACAGCAGCTACTATCATGTGATCTTTTATATCATTGGCAGTCTTTGTGCGGGAATATTCTTATTACTTTTAGCTCTAGAGTCATGGAAAAATGGTGCATCCAAAAATTGTCTTTGACAATAGACAATTTGTCGCTATTAATTAGCTGCCTATCAATAAAAATGGTATTTTAAATATGAGTGCTGTGCCTGCAGAGGATATGGTGGAATCTGTAAAAGACCGCGTTATAAGACTTATTTCTCGACAATTAGATGTCGATCCTGAAACGGTAAAGGATGAAGATAGGCTGACGGAGGATTTAGGAGCTGATAGTCTTGTAAGAGTCGAAATTATTATGGCTGTTGAAGATGAATTCAAGATAGAAATCTCTGATGAAGACGCTGAAAAAATTAGAACAGTCGGAGAGGCTATAGATTATATTAAAGCCAAAGCAGCAGAAGCGGTCGAGAGCTCTTAGTTAAGAGCTAAGATACAATCAAAGAATTAACCATAGATATTTATGGCAACGTATGAGGCGAGTTGTTGTTACCGGAGCCGGTCTTATTACGCCTCTGGGGAGTTCTGTGCAGCTTGCTTGGAAGGGGATTGTAGAGGGGCAAAGTGGAATCAAACGCATCCCAGAGACTAAATTCGCCGTTAGTGATTTATCCTCCAAAGTAGCTGCGTATATTGCTTCTACGAAAGAAGATGCTTTGTTAGGTTTTGACCCCGAGCTTTGTGGCTCAGGGTCAAATGTCAAAAAGATGGATCGATTTATTCATCTGGGAATAGCGGGAGCTGGGAGCGCTTTGAGAGATGCAGGCTGGAGTAGTGATATGCCTCTATGCCCCCCCTCTCGGATCGGTGTAATTGTAGGCTCTGGAATAGGAGGCCTTATTTGTATCGAAGCAAATGCCTGTGCTTTACATGAGCGAGGTGCCAGGAGAATTAGCCCATTTTTTGTACCAGCTAGCCTAGTCAACCTTGTGGCAGGCCAGATATCTATGGAATATGGTCTTAAGGGGCCTAACTTTTCTATAGTCACAGCTTGTGCTACAGGAGCGCATGCCATAGGAGAAGCAGCGCATATAATTAGACGCAATGATGCAGATGTTATGGTATGCGGAGGTGCTGAAGCGGCTATATGCAGACTCGGTATCGGAGGCTTTGCTGCAGCAAAAGCTCTCTCTACTAAATATAATGATTCACCCGAAAGAGCGTCTAGACCTTGGGACAAGGAACGCGATGGTTTTGTTATGGGAGAAGGAGCGGGAATCCTTGTTTTAGAAGAACTCGAACACGCGAAAAAACGCGGAGTACACATATATGGGGAATTGATAGGTTATGGATTAAGCAGTGATGCCTATCACATTACCGCTCCAGACCCTCAAGGAGAAGGGGCATATAGTGCTATGCAAATGGCATTAGCACAAGCTCATCTTAATATAGATGAAATAGAGTACATAAATGCTCATGGTACCTCTACTCTTCCAGGAGATATAGCAGAGTATAAAGCTGTAAGAAGGCTTTTCTCTAATCATCCACTGCTTTATATGTCTTCTACTAAATCTGCCATAGGACATCTTTTAGGCGCTGCAGGAAGTGTAGAGGCAATATTTAGTCTATTAGCGCTACGTGATAGTATATTACCACCCACCCTTAATCTTGATGATCCAGACGAAGAATGCAGCGCAAAGAACATAAATCTGATTCCTTATACAGCTATTGAGAAGAAACTTAGCATCGTAATGACAAATTCATTTGGATTCGGTGGCACAAATGCAAGTTTAATTTTTCAGAAATTATAAACAGACCATCAACACATAAAGAAACAATGTGTGATTAGAGGGACACTGTAATAGTATGGAGAAGAAATACAGCAAAATTCATAGCCCCTTAGGCAAGGGAAACACAATCTCCCCTTCGGTATTTTGCAGCTCTTCTATTGTAAGATCTTTGATGGAGGCGCATAAAAATTTTAGCACATTTTGTACGGCTTCTTCGGGAGTCGAAGCACCTGCGGTGACACCAATAACGTGAGCTTTTTGGAACCACTCAAGCTCAATATTCGTTTCATCATTTACCATGTATGCCGGCACACCTTCTTGCAGACTTATTTCTTTTAACCTTGTAGCATTAGAACTTTCCGTAGACCCAACAATCAATATTATATCCGCTAAATTAGCCAATGTACGCACTGCAGCCTGCCTATTTTGAGTCGCATAACATATATCGTTGGTACCCGCTCCCTCAATCTCTGGAAACTTTTGCTTCAAGCATGCAATGATTCTATTCGCGTCTTGTAAATTAAAAGTTGTTTGGGTCACATATGCAATCCTATCGGTTCTACTTAGAGGTAAAAAATCTATATCTGCCTCCTCATTTATAATAAATAAATCTGTTATCCCCTCAACCTGTCCTTTAATGCCCTCTATCTCAACATGCGGCTGATAACCAATCAAAACTATCTTTTTGCCTTGATTAGCATAACCCTCAACCCGCTTATGCACCCTTTTTACCAGAGGACAAGTAGCGTCTACTGTGCGCAATCCTAATGTCTTTGCCTCTCGCTCCACAGCTTTAGAAACACCATGAGCAGAGAAAATAACAGTAGCGCCCTCACTCCGATCTGCTATTGCCGCAAGCTGTTCTATAAAAACCGCCCCATACCCCTTAAGTTTTTCTACAACTGCCTTATTATGCACGATCTCATGTCTTATATATACAGAAGTACATTTCTTTAGAGTTAATTCTGCTATTTTGATAGCGCGGCTAACTCCCGCACAAAAACCCCTGGGGGCAGCTAATATAACTCGCATACTCACTTCGCCACCCCTCTTATAACGCATAAATAGGACGCGCTCGAAAGGATTCGAACCCTTGGCCTTTAGATCCGTAGTCTAACGCTCTATCCAGCTGAGCTACGAGCGCAAAATATCCGCTTTGAACTAACTACTCCATCCCTTAGCAGAAAATACCTCATCATGCTAAGGTTGTACAATGAAATATCTCAGCCGTAGTGTCAATTTTTAATTGCCATATTTGTAAAAATATTCAAGGATGCCCCTGTTTAGTCGAAATATACAAGAATAAAATATCATGCATAAGCTACCTAAGATAGCTATAATAGGAAGTGGTAATATAGGAGGAGCGCTCGCTTATTTACTTGGCGCTAAGCACCAAGTAAACATGGTGCTGTTAGACCATATCAAAGATAAAGCAGTAGGCAGAGCACTAGATATAATGCAAGGCCTCTCGTTATTGGGGAGCCATTCTCTGGTTTATGGCACAGATAATTATATTGACATTAAAGAAGCGGATTTAGTGGTCGTAACCGCTGGTATAGCACGCAAACCAGGCATGTCGCGCGCAGATCTAGTAGCCACAAATGCTGCTGTTATTAAATCAGTCGCAGAAAATATATCTTTGCATAGCCCCCAAGCGTTCATAATTGTTGTCACTAACCCTCTAGATTCAATGGCATGGCTATTCCAGAGATACAGCAAAATTAATACTTCTCATGTAGTGGGTATGGCCGGCGCCTTGGATACAGCGAGGTTTAGATACTTTCTCGCTCAAGCATTAGAAGTCTCTGTCCATGATATAGCCACAACAATAATAGGAGAACACGGCGATAGCATGATCCCTCTACTATCACATACATCTGTAGCCGGGATCCCTATTCTAAGCCTTGTAGCAAATGGTTGGATCAGTGAAGACACACTCCAAAATATAGTACAACGTGCGCGTGGCGCAGGAGCAGAAATTGTGCAACTGTTACAAACTACTTCCGCATATTTAGGCCCAGCAGCAGCTATTCTAAAAATGTGTGAAGCATATCTTTATGGACAGAAGCAAATTATATCTTGCTCTGTATATATGGGAGGAAAATATGGCATTGCCGATATATACCTAGGCGCTCCCACTTTAATAGGGCCAAAAGGAGTAGAGCGCATAGTAGAATTAGCTCTAAGTAATGAGGAGAAGCTAATGCTTCAAGCGTCTGCTCAGCGCATTAGGCAATTAAACGCAGTAGTCATTTCTTCGATTTAATATATTTTCCCTATTAGTCTTTCATATAGAAACCAAGCATATGTTGATACAAATTTATTATGAATAATGTGTTGAGTATAGTGAGTTGGAATGTGAATTCCATTAGAGCAAGGCTAGCTGCAGTGCAACGTTTTATAACGGAGCGTAGTCCGGATATTCTTATGCTACAGGAACTGAAGTGCACAGAGAGCACCTTCCCGTATACAGAGCTAGAATATTACGGATATAATATAGCGCTCTGTGGACAAAAGACATACAATGGGGTTGCCATACTAAGCAAAACACCCCTAGAAGATATAAAATATGACCTGAATAGTGATGCACCCAATCCTTGTACCCTCGAAGCAAGATATATAGAAGCGTTCACTGTTCATGGTGCATATGCGTTACGTCTTTGCTGTGTTTATGTACCACAAGGACAAAGCGTTTCTTCTGAGCGATTCCTGCATAAATTAGATTATATGCGATTAATAAGGAAAAAAGCAGCTCAATTAAACAAAGATAATAGCGAAATTGTAGTATTAGGAGGCGATTTCAATATAGCCCCTGAAGCAATAGACGTACATGACCCAGAAGCTCTAGATGGAGAAGTAGGGTTCCATCCCAATGAACGCGTGGAGTTCGAAATGCTGCTTCAAGGTGGGTTTATAGATAGCCTCAGGACTATACATCCTACGCATACAAACATGTATAGTTGGTGGGACTACAGGCGGCATGGATACCACCGCAACGCAGGTATGCGCCTTGACCACATAATCGTTTCTAATCACGCTCTCGACAGCATAGAAAGCGCAGGAATCTATTCAACGGTGAGGGGGTGGGACAAGCCATCTGACCACGCACCCGTTTTCTGCAACTTCACCCTTCGGCATCGCATATAGAATACGCCGCTTCTCAGCGCACAGATATATTAACTCTCACAGCAACAAAACTCCCCATTCACTATATATAGGAGCTTTATCATGTAGCATCCTAACGCATCGCCCCCTACAACTATATCTTTCGTCACGGTAATTAGAACAATCTCCCCTTATTCATCAACTTTAGAAGATGCTTTCCCTAAAAAGTTTAAGGTACCATATCTCTCGTTGAATTTAGACACTTCCGTAGCTCTCATATCAACTTGTCCTATAACCTTAGTCCAAGCTGGATGAGTCTTCCTATCAACGTCTAGAACCAACTCATCTTGATGATACGTAGAGCATGTAATAAATTCTTCCGAACTATTAGCCATACGTACCTTAATTGAGCGGTATCTATCATGTATAGTCCCACGCTTCTTTTTACGAGCATACCTATCGCACAATATATCTCCCTCAACGTTTGGAGCACACTCATAATTAGCTACATATGCGCTACCCGCTTGCTTTACACTCTTTTTACGAGAAAAAGCCTTCGCCTCTGTTACCTTTTTATTACCCTTTACTGCCATCCCTATTTCCGCATCTGTTTGTTATTTAAAGCGATCCCGGCGCGATTCGAACGCGCGACCCACTGATTAAGAGTCAGTTGCTCTACCACTGAGCTACGGGACCTCTAGTCTCCTTAAATCCTGTTCCAACCTAATAAAACTGAGAGGGCGATCCCGGCGCGATTCGAACGCACGACACACTGATTAAAAGCCAGTTGCTCTACCACTGAGCTACGGGACCGCTATCATCAAGATTAGATAGCATATGATATACAAATACCGCAAATGTTTTCTTCGTTCTACCAATTACAGAATATGCTGTATAATTAATCGGTAAAAGTCAGTTGACATACTAGAATACTTGTTTTAAAGTACTCCGTGCGCCTGTTTCATTACAGGTCGCGCTTTCATTGAAAAGTAAAGAATGATTTATAAAGCAAGCAGTCAATACATAAGACGGCGATTTTTTTGAGTGTATGTGCATTTGCACAAATGATCATAACTTGAGAGTTTGATCCTGGCTCAGAGTGAACGCTGGCGGCGTGCTTAACACATGCAAGTCGAACGGATTTGTTAGTAACTTCGGTTATTGGCGAGTCAGTGGCAGACGGGTGAGTAATACATGGGAATCTACCCTATAGTCTGGGATACCCATTGGAAACGATGGTTAATACCGGATATTGCCGGGAGGTGAAAGATTTTTCGCTATAGGATGAGCCCATGCAGGATTAGTTAGTTGGTGGGGTAATGGCCTACCAAGACTACGATCTTTAGCTGGTTCGAGAGGATGAACAGCCACACTGGGACTGAGACACGGCCCAGACTCCTACGGGAGGCAGCAGTGAGGAATTTTGGACAATGGGCGAAAGCCTGATCCAGCAACGCCGCGTGAGTGATGAAGGCCTTAGGGTTGTAAAGCTCTTTTAGTGGGGAAGATAATGACGGTACCCACAGAAAAAGCCCCGGCTAACTTCGTGCCAGCAGCCGCGGTAATACGAAGGGGGCTAGCGTTGCTCGGAACTATTGGGCGTAAAGCGTGCGTAGGCGGCCAGATAAGTTGGGAGTGAAATCCTTGGGCTTAACCCGAGAATTGCTTCCAAAACTATTTGGCTTGAGTTCTAAAGGGGGTAGTGGAATTCCCAGTGTAGAGGTGAAATTCGTAGATATTGGGAGGAACACCGGTAGCGAAAGCGACTACCTGGTTAGATACTGACGCTGTTGCACGAAAGCGTGGGGAGCAAACAGGATTAGAGACCCTGGTAGTCCACGCAGTAAACGATGAGTGCTAAGTGTCGAGATTTTTCTCGGTGCTGTAGTTAACACGTTAAGCACTCCGCCTGGGGAGTACGGTCGCAAGATTAAAACTCAAAGGAATTGACGGGGACCCGCACAAGCGGTGGAACATGTGGTTTAATTCGACGCTACGCGAAGAACCTTACCAGGTCTTGACATGGTGATCGTATACCTAAGAAACTAGGAGTCGGTTCGGCCGGATCATCACAGGTGTTGCATGGCTGTCGTCAGCTCGTGTTGTGAGATGTTGGGTTAAGTCCCGCAACGAGCGCAACCCTTATCCTTAGTTGCTACCAGACAACCTGGGCACTCTAAGGAGACCGCTAGTGATAAGCTAGAGGAAGGAAAGGATGACGTCAAGTCAGCATGGCCCTTACGACCTGGGCTACACACGTGTTACAATGGTGGTTACAATGAGATGCAAAAGGGCGACCTGGAGCTAATCTATAAAAACCACCTCAGTTCAGATTGCACCCTGCAACTCGGGTGCATGAAGTAGGAATCGCTAGTAATCGCAGATCAGCATGCTGCGGTGAATACGTTCCCGGGTCTTGTACACACTGCCCGTCAGGCCATGGGAGCCGAGTTTGCCTTAAGTAGGTGAGCCAACCGTAAGGGGGTAGCCTATCACGGCGAAGTTGGTGACTGGGGTTAAGTCGTAACAAGGTAGCCGTAGGGGAATCTGCGGCTGGATTACCTCAAAATTGAAAAATATGGAGCTTTTGTTTTTTTATTTAAAATTTAAAAGGATAAATGTTTCAGTATCACGATTGTGGTGAAGAGTGCTGTAATAAGCTCCCTTTAACCATTGAATGAGCGAGATTGGAAGTAGTTTTCTAAATTTCGCACTTCTCTAATGCATAGTCTTATCCTTAAGATAAGATGTGGAAAGAGGCAAAGTTACCATTTCCTTTCGAGGAAGTCAGTAGTATTGTCATACTTTCCCTGAATTTCAGGTGTTTATATGATGCGATATGTTGTTTTTCTAGATTTGATGTCGCCGTCTTAGTCTTCACTGCTTGCTTGTCATTCTTTTCTCTTATCTCACGATATGTTTGTGATATGTGTCTATCGTGTGTTTTGTGAATGTTTCAAAGATTTTATCTTAAATACGTGCGTTTTTTGTTGAGCAGTTCTCGTACGTGTTGCTAGCACTTATTTAGTGGAGCTATGAGGGGGTTTTCTTGTAAGTGTTATATATAAGGGCCTCATCACTTTTTTCAATAGGCTTAATAGCGCCTCGTTATTGCATGCTTTAGTGCTTCTCTTTAGTGCTTCTCTTCTATAACAACATATATAACCAGGGGTGAGTAATATAACAACCCTTTACAAGTAGCAGGCTATACACGCATTTACGCTTAACCATCTTACACATTAGCCATAATTTTGCCCTCTTCTCCTTTATGCGCTATATATTTTGAATATTTTGCCCATGCTCTTTACAACTGCTTCGCTCATTTGAAGCGCAGGATTTTGATGCTGTACTCCATATTTATGTCTAGAAGTTTTCCCAATATATCAATAAATACTCTCCAAATCGCAGCAAGAAATTAAATAGACTCATGCTGTTATATATCCTGGGCTAAGCACTTTAAAGTACACTAATTGTGTCTAAGGGTCTTATAAGCTCCATTAACTCTAAATGGAGGAACACACCCGTGCAGTAAATCTCTCTCCCCCACTCCTCCTCTTACGTCGCATTTATTCCCGCTAATTCTTTCAACTCATTACCATATTGATCTTTAAAATCTTTAGAAGTAATACTGATCCTCTCACTTGGCACTTTGCTCATCATAAAATCCACGATCTTTTCTTCTAAAATTCTACCCTTAATACTATCAAGATTCTCTTGCTTTCCATAAAAGTCCAAAACCTCCGTTTCTTTGTGTTTATTATGCGCTACTTCTGCACGTACAGCTTCTCGGAAATCTTCTTCTTTTACTGTAATATCATGGCTTCGCGCTAACTCTGCTAAAACAAGGCCAAGCTTTACTCTTCTACGCGCCATTACACGCAATTCTTCACGTAACACTTCTTCCGGTTTATTTGCTGTACTTGCGCGCCCACTTTTTTCCAGTTCTTTCCACAATAAATTCGTATCACTCTCCACCATCATTTCCGGTATATCAACCTGACAATATTTATCCAAAGCATCAAATAAGTTTTTCTTTATCAACAATCTTGAGACAAAAGTAAATTCTCCCGTCAGTCTTTGCTTCAGCATTGCATCAAATTTTTCCATATTTTCGAAGCCCATGCTCTTTACAACTGCTTCGCTCATTTGAGGCGCAGGATTTTGATGTTGCACCTCATCTATTGACGTATGGAAACATACTTCCTGGCCCGCTAAAGCAGCATCGTGATAATCACTAGGGAAATGGACTGTAATTTCTTTTTTATCACCAAGTTTCACTCCTAGTAATTGTTCCTCAAAATCCTTGATAAATTCACCGCTTCCAATAACTATACGCATAGCACTAGCCTTATTGCCTTCAAACTCTTCGCCCTTTATATAGCCCCGAAAATCTAATACTACGGCATCTCCCCTTTGCGCTGCATACTCTTCTGCCATTTTCTCATAATGAGGAGCCAACGCCTGCAGCACATTGCGATATCCTTCTTGCATATCGGCCTCTGTAATAACAAGTTCTAAGGATTGGATCTTAAATGCAGGATCTTCCCAATTAATCGCAGGAATCTGTGGTAGCCCTTCCACCACTATCGTGAGCACCAAATCCTTTTCTGGCTTAAAATCCGTAATATCAATTTTAGGCGCCACTATAGGCGTCAGATGATAATCGGTTAAAATCTGCTGTAATATAAGGTTCGCCTGTTTATCCACATGCTTAGATAGCACTTCCATCCCTATCTGTCTCTTAACGATACTCAGAGGTACTTTCCCACTTCTAAAGCCTGCCAACTTAAAAGTTGTCGCTCTTTCCGTAATCTCACTTTCAACGCCCCGCATAATCGCAGCACTTGGCATAGTCACTAAAAACTCTTTATGATTACCTCGATCTACAGTGACTTGAATAACCGGATCCAACGCTTTCCGCACGCCCTTTATATCAATTATTTCCGCCATATCTCAGCACCCTTGATTATACGTTGAGCCATTCCCACTGCCACTATACCCAGTACTATAATACATAGTAGGCTAATAACCAAAAATAAATTGGTTGCTGTCAAACAAAATATCAAATCTGCTTTACACGTATTGAAATTAGATTAGCGTAGTATCATTAGGAACACAATACTACATATTATTTTATAAATAACGCATGAATACTCAGCTTTTAAAAAGAGCACTGAAGATTACCGGTAAAAAACTAAATGAAGTCGTAAAAAGTGCTCAAATGCTACGCAAGAAACTCAGCATGCTTGAATCATCTTTAAAGCAATTACAGGAAACTTTAAATAATGAAGCACTAACTTTAGCAACATATAGGACCTATATCCCCCTTTACGACTTCGCCGCTTTTTGCAACGAAAATAAAAAACTACAAACCATGTTTGAAGCTGATATCAACTTAGTACATCAACAGTTAGTTGCAATACGCGAGCAAATAGAACGCCTATATAGAGAGGGGAAAAAATACCAATACTTGCTAGACCAGCATACACTCAAAGAAGAAATTGCTCATAGTAAGGAGGAAATAGAGCGGCTAAATGAATTCGCGCTTTTTCTTGATACACACCATCATAAGAGAATTTAACATGTGCTCTCTTCATATTAGTCAACAATTACAGGATTTAGCTAAACAAGTAGAGCGCCATATCAAGACTTTAGTTACTACAACAAGCAACTCCGCAAATTTTCAGAACCATACGTTGCATACAGCTTTGTGTAGCGCCCTGTTGTCAGAGCATGCTAAAAGAATCAGAGCCTTCATGCTGGTACAATTTTACTTCCTGGCCAGATATGACGTGGAGGGTACTCACTTAAATTTCGATACTATAGCTTTACCCCAATCAGTATTAACAGTAGCCGCCGCCATAGAAATGGTGCATGCGGCCTCTTTAGTCCATGATGATTTACCCGCAATGGATGACGCTGATTATCGTAGACATCAGCTTAGTTGCCATAAAGAATACGGCGAAGGAATCGCGATATTAGTAGGCGATGCATTATTAACCCTAACTTTTGAATGTTTAGCTTCTTTAACTTCACTAGCTCAAGAACAACAAATCTATAAGGATCCTAGTATCAATAAATGGGCAACCTGCGTGGCCCCACTTGATATACTGGAGATTATACGGATCATTGCACATGCAGCAGGAGCGTATGGCATGTGTGGCGGTCAAGCTGTAGATTTATTGCATTCAAAGCCCGAAACTTTAAATTTACAAGATTTTCTAGTTATGCAGCAAGCGAAGACTGGCTGTATGTTTGCCGCCGCATGTGAAAGCGGAGCAATATTAGGGGGGGCATCACAAACATTACGTACACAAGCAAGCCAATACGGATATGCTTTTGGCGCTCTCTTCCAAGCTTTAGATGATCTCAAAGATAACAACTCACCCTTATCCCGCAATGAAGCTATGCGATTAAGTTTAGTAAGCTATTTTAAGGACTCTTCCCAAGATATACAGGAAGTGATAAACCATATAGTTGAACAGCTAAACGTTATTCTCAACACTTTACCTGGCGCTACTACCAATTTACGCAGCTTGCTCAGTATGATGCTGCAACCATCATAACACGCCGCTTAAACACTATCCTTATTGAGTCCTCTCTAGCTCACATTGTTGTGTAGTACAACTTTCTCCCATATCTTCATCTAGAACTTTGAGAGTTTGATGCTCACGCGCTTCTACCGCTCTCTCTCGGATCGCTGATTTTTGGCGCGCTAGCTCTATCTCGCCTCGATATAAGTAGTAAAATAAGCGTTCCGTCATCGAGTACTGCTCCACTGGCTTATGCGGATCAAGATCAACAGTAATAACTGCCCTATCCCCATAATAAGGACCGTGGTTTATACTGTGCCCAACACTTCGTAAAGTGCCGTATAGTAGATAGCATAATATTAACACAGCCACCCAAGTTAGGTATTTATTATCAAATGTTACCATTTCCACCTCTATCTTTAGATATACCGCTGAATATTCCGACACTAGAAGGTCCTTTAGTGTAGCTCCTTTCGTCTCTGCTGCAATATTTATTGCTTCTACTATATATGCAGATAACACTACTCACAAAAACTATATTATAAAAAATATATTGATATCATCGGCATTCTTCCTATAAATAAACGCGAAGCAATCTCAGTACTCACAGATATAATCGACATATTCATCATTCATTTGGCAAACTCATCATGAAGCGTGTAAGGACCGTCCACGGATTACAAGAACTCGTGACCACTCCTTTAGACAGCAAGCTATGGAATAAAGATTTAGCCGCAACGACCCTTAAACAGCGGGACTGGAATAAATATCACATCATCGCTCTATGGGTCAGCTTATCCGTTCAAATACCAACATATATGCTTGGTGCCGGACTAATAAGCAGCGGCATGAATTGGTGGCAAGCGCTTCTTACTATTCTGCTAGGCAATATAATAGTCGCAATCCCAATGATTATGATAGGACACGCAGGTACAAAATACGGCATACCCTTTCCAGTCTTCTTGCGTGCCTGTTTTGGAACGGAAGGGGCGCGAATCGCCTCTCTTTTAAGGGCGCTTGTTGCTTGTGGTTGGTTCGGTATTCAAACGTGGATAGGAGGCAGTGCTATTTACCAATTGCTGGCAGTTATATGCCCCGCTTTTAAAGCTACCGCTTATTTAGGAGAGCCTATCGCACTAAATGTCTCGCAATTATGCTGTTTTACAGCCTTCTGGAGCATACAAATGTTGATGATTCATCATGGTATGCAAACGGTAAAAAAGCTAGCTGCATGCGCTGCGCCATTACTTATATTGGTAGGTGCGCTACTATTAGGGTGGGTATGTATAAAGGGATATTCGCCCCATAGCATTTTGGCTGCCTCATACCTACTCAACCAAGACATCCATATTTCTATATGGGATATTTTTTGGCCAAGTTTAACGGGCATTATCGGATTCTGGGCTACATTAGCCCTCAATATTACCGATTTTACACGATTCGCTCGTTCTCAAAAAGATCAAATAGTAGGGCAAATAATAGGGCTGCCCGTCACTATGACATTTTACGCATTTGTAGGAATCTTTATTACAAGCGCCACTATTTTGATATTCGGCAAACCCATATGGGATCCAGTAGCACTCTTTGGAGAATTGCAAAACACCGCTGTAGCAGCTTTTGCTATGTTCAGTATAGGACTAGCTACCGCGTGCTGTAATATAATGGCCAATGTCATATCGCCCGCTAATGATTTCTCCAATCTATGGCCTACCAAAATTAGTTTTAGAAAGGGATGTTATCTCACGGGAATCATAGGTGTACTTATGTGCCCTTGGAAATTAATGGCGGATCCTCAAGGTTATATTTTTAAATGGTTATTGGCCTATTCATCTCTTTTAGGGGCGGTAGGAGGAATAATGTTATGCGATTACTATGTGTTAAGAAGAACGAAATTAAATCTTTATGATCTATTCGCATCTAACGGCATATATACATATCGTCATGGATGGCATGTACAAGCTTTTATAGTATTTTTCATTGCTACCCTACCTAATATTCCGGGTTTCTTAGTGAAAACCGGAATATTGAACGCGCAAATAGTTCCTACTTGCCTGATTAATCTGTATGACTACGCATGGTTTATATCACTAGGTATAGCTTTTATACTTTATTATGTAATAGCAAAAAAACCACCACAGCAAGAGATATATAATTAAGTATGTGATAGCGCTATTCTACTACAATGCTAACACAGGATAACGCATATATCCTGGTCTACTCATCGCCAAACAACCTAGATATAACGCGTTAGTAAACATTTTCCTCATAATTTGTAGCGGCTCTATAACACCCTCGCCCCTTTGTGTTAAAAAGGATGATTTAGCTCATCACACAAGGTTCCTCTATGACTGTTGTGCACCCTTTTTTAATACCGCACCATCACCTAAAAATCCCTTATCAGCAGTATTCCATAAAAGGGCATAGTGCCCATTACTTCTCAATAACGACTCATGCGTCCCATCTTCTATAATAATACCATGGTGAAAAACCAATATTCGGTCCATATGCAATAACGTAGAAAGACGATGCGCAATAACTAAAACCGTCTTATCTTGAGCCATATAGTCTAAACTTTGCTGAATCTTACGCTCTGTAAAGGCATCTAACGCAGATGTAGCCTCATCCATTATGACTATAGGTGCATTTTTCAGAATGGCGCGCGCCATTAATATGCGTTGACGCTGTCCTCCAGAAAGTAACGCTCCAGACTCACCCACATTAGTATCGTATCTATGCTGTAACCGTTCTATAAAATCACTACAATGCGCCCTTTCCGCCGCAGAAATAATATCAGCATCCGTAGCATCGCGTTTCCCATATCTTATATTGTCTTTAATAGACCTGTGAAAGAGCACGGGATCTTGAGGAATGAGCACTATATTACGTCTTAGGGAGTCTATATCAACTTCCTTGATATCCCGTCCATCTATACATATATGCCCGCTTTGTGGATCGTATAACCTCATCAATAGAGCCGCAAAAGTACTTTTGCCACTCCCAGAAAATCCCACAAGACCTACTCTCTGTTTAGCGGCAATAACCACAGAAAGCTCACTAAAAATATTATCGCCTACCGGATAAGAGAATGTAACATTATTAAACGCTATCTGCCCCCCCCTTATCACTAAATCTATACCCCCATAAAACTGGGCCTCTGTTGCATCTTGTACAAGAGACAAAGCCTGTTTACATTTACCAATCTCCGCCAACACATAACTCAGCTCATCCGAAGCAAACCACATAGTGATAGATGTACTGACCATGCTATTCATTAAGAAAATGATATCCCCAATACTAATACAATTAAGCTGCCATAATTTCACAGATACTATGAACAGGGTTGTCATTCCGCCTAAACTCGCTAAGCCTAATATTACCTTTACCTTTTCAAAATATAATAATGTTTGCCTATATTTACGCACCACATCTTCTTGAGCTATTGCCACTGTTTCCCCTTCATGCTTTAGGGCATTAAAGAGCTTAACGCTGATATAGTTCCTAATACTATCAACGATTTTGCCTTGCAAAATCGCATGTGCATCTGCTTGGTTAGAGGAATAAAAAACAGCTTTAGTATAATATATAGCCACAATCCCGCCATGTATTGCTACCCATGTAAAAAAAACTAGCGCAGTCATAGGATGTACTTGATAAAAAAGTATCATCGATAAAAGAAGCGAAACAAGTAGCGGTATAAAAACCGTCATAATATCATCTACAATCAAGTGCATACCTTTAGGTAAGTCATCTATGCGTTGAGCAATACTACCAACATGTCTGTGAGTGAAAAAGCCATGTACGTGATGACTGATATAAGAAAAAACTGCTAAGCGGATACGCGCTTCGAATCGCGGCATCACTATCCCCAATACAACACCCTTACACCTACATGTAGCCTCTAATGTGACCCAAAAAAGCACAATTAAAATTAATTTGTCTTGCAGCAAAGCAAATACCATATGCTTTTGTCGCTCTAGATTCGCTAGGCCGTCTACCACGCTGCCTATAATATATGGCTCTATAGCATTACCGGCTATCATCACCGCTATAGCAAAAAACATAACACAAGCAAAACCCTTCTTTTGCTTGTAAAGAAAGAAAGCCATAAAACGTAATACAGTAGTAGGAAACTCGCGTTTATACTTCTTCTCTTGCTTGATCATTTTTTATAATGCGCTATCTAAAAGTTTGCAATAATCATGCCAGCAATATACGTGCCATCACTGCCATATGATAGTCAGAAATACTCAAACACACAAGTAAGTTCAATATATTGGGCTTTTTAAAAGGAGATTGCATGGTATCAAAAATTTGTGTTTGAGTATTGTTGCATTGCACAAAAATATATTATACACTGAATACAACGCAGTGCAAAGACGTGCACCTTTGCTTAAAACCAAACTGTAGAAGTAAAGTAACTTTAGTTACACTGTTCATATTTATTATTTGAAGTAATCAATGAGGTTTTTATGTTTTTCCTACTACAACAATTTTACAAAGGATGCGGAGACTCACAATGCTCTCAAACCTATCACGATCTCACACTTGACATGCTCTCGATGTGGCGTAGTGGTGTAGATAAAAATGCCAAGATATGTAACTACTACATGAGTACGCACGAATGTTTATCAGATAAAACAAAAAACATTATGAGCGAATCCGCTGCATATTTACATAATGTAACGGAAGCAAGCCATAACATAAAGTCTAAGGTATGCCAGCATGCACGTAATAATACAGAGGCCATGTTAGAATGCATGATTAATATTTGCAAACATTACCAGGACATGCTAGCCACACACTGCAATAATAAAGCAGGATGTGAATCACATGATTCTGCTATTAAAGGGCGCTGGGAATGTACACCTAAAGCAGAAAATAAAACACGTGACAAAAATAACTGCGCTAGTTAGATGCGTTCAATACCCATTTTACTGCGTGCATCGTAACTAAAGTCGCTGTCTTCACGGCGACTTTAGTTGTTGTATATGTGTGTCTTTTATTGGATATATTGTTTATGGCAGCGCATACGTAGATGATAGTGTACTTGAGAAAAGTGAAAAGTATATTATAACGTTACGCTGTGGGAACGTTGGGTTCGTAGCTCAGGTGGTTAGAGCGCACGCCTGATAAGCGTGAGGTCGGAGGTTCAACTCCTCCCGGACCCACCAGTATATTTCGCTTTGATATTTTAGTTACCAAACAAGCAACCATACCCCATAGTATAAGACGACCCCATCTCATATCCGTACCGCCCTTACACATATCCCGCATATATATAAAGTTTGATACCGCTGTAAGCACAGACTATACAGCTTGCACAAATGCGTAACGCTTTTTACCAGCAGCAAGCTTTACTACTCGTCCCTGTTCATTAAACCACGATAAAGTCACCCTTTGTAAAGCATCAGTGACTACAACATCATCTATCTTAGCGCTGGCATTATTAATAAGAGTTTTAGCGGCGTTCCCCGATGTACATAGACCAGTAATCACAAACATCTTATAAGCAGGTATACCATCCATAAGCTCATCCTTACTTATAGAATAAACTGGCAACCCTTCACGGCTTTCTTTAGTTGCCATATGAGTAGTAGTGCTACTCTTATCAAACAAATCTGCAGACGCCTCACAAATATTTTGCATAACGTCTCTACCATAACACAGTGCAGTTGCCTCATTCGCTAATATAATTTTCGCCTCGTTCATTTCAGCTCCTTGTAGCTGCGCAAGTTTACTTATTTCGGCAATGGGCAACTCAGTATATAATTTGAGAAATTTTTCTACATCTCTATCATGTGTATTCCGCCAAAATTGCCAATATTCATAGGGACTACATTTGGTAGGATCCAACCAAATAGCGCCAGAAACGCTTTTGCCCATTTTGGAACCATCACTTTTTGTGATAAGGGGGGTAGTCACACCAAATAAATCAACACCACACACCTTACGAGCTAAATCTATGCCATTAACTATATTACCCCACTGCTCTGTACCACCAAATTGTACCATACACCCGTAGCTATTATATAGCTCAAGAAAATCATACGCTTGCAACAACATATAGTTAAATTCAAGAAAAGACATATGCCCCTGTTTTTCCAACCTGAGCTTAACGCTATCAAACGATAACATACGATTAACGGAGAAATGCTTGCCATAATCGCGTAAAAAATCCAGATATCTTAAACTGATAAGCCAGTCTAAATTATCTACCATAAACGCCTTATTATCTATAGATGTATATTCTGGGGCTATTTCTATAAAGGGCGTAAAATTCATGCGGATAGCTTTTTTGTTAGCCTCAATAGTATCTGAAGATAACAATTTTCTGCTTGCATCTTTGCCCGAAGGATCTCCTATATATGTAGTACCCCCTCCCATCAAAATTAGAGGCTTATGGCCACACTTTTGCCACCAACGTATCAGCATAATTTGCATTAAATTACCCACGTGCAGAGAAGCAGCGGTACAATCAAAGCCTACATAGCCCGTGACACGTCCCTTGTTAAGTAACAAATCCAAATCTTCGATATTTGTGCAACGACTTATGTATCCCCTTTCATGCAAAATACATAATAATTCCGACCGATAAGACATACCACTACACCAATATAACTAAATAGCGTGCCTGTGTGAGCATACAGGCGCTATCTGCGCATCAAACAACAGGCTGTGCCCGTTTGACTAGCTTCGCTAAATTAGACACCCGACGAGCGGCTGTATTGAGCTTCAACACACCACTTGATACACCTTTCATGATTGCAGATTCTGCTCTCCTAAACAGCAGAGACAAGTTCTGCAATGCATCTTGATTATTGCTGCTTGTATCGATCTGTATACTACCTACAGAGTGCTCTACTTTACGTATAAGACCTTTAATTTGACTCTTAATACTCCTGTTACGAGCCACATGTTGCAACGACTGCTTATGTGCCTTAATTGCCGATTTATGATGTGCCATAGTGTAATTACTTAATAAAAAATCCTCCATCTTTCATTGACTGAGCATATGCTAGTAAATTCCACTATTTAAGTCAACGCAAATTAGCCTATCCATATCTTGGTGTTTTAACATTTAACCAAACATGTTCATTAAACGTTTGTTGATTTGTTGAATGATTGGTAACATAACCAAAGATGTATTTATGGTCTCTAGAGCTGGTTACCAACCATAAAATGTTGATATCCATTCAATTAATAAAATGAATAATAAAATTAAAACCTTAAAAGGAGAAGAAAAAGAGTCTACAGACTTTGCATATACTAAATTGCCTAAAAACATAGAAGCTGAACAGGCCCTTCTCGGTATTTTCCTCAACAATAATGATGAATTAAATAAAGTAGCAGATTTTTTATTGCCTCAACATTTTTTTATAACACTACATCAACGTATATATGAAGCTATACTCAAGCTTTTTAATAAAACAGACACAGCATCACCCCTATCTCTCAAATCCTTTTTTGAAGAAGAAGATCCGTCTTTTGATTGCTTTAAGTATTTATTAAAACTTATGGCAGAAGCGCAACTTACGATGAGAACGGAATCTTTAGCAAATATCATTTACTCTGCATATATACGAAGAGAGCTAGTATCTATAGGACAGAATATCATAATAGATGCAGTCACTGAGGATATAGATTTATCAACACAAGATAGAATGAGTAAGGCAGAACAAATGTTGTTCAATCTTGCAACGCAAGGAGTCGTAGAGTCTGATTTAGTAGCGCTCAAAAAGCCCCTAGACGATACAATACAAAAAATAGCACTCGCCAAAAGCATGGGTACGCATACTAGTGGCTTAAATACTGGCTATAACGACATGGATCTTATCACTGGGGGATTGCAAAATTCAGATTTAATCATTGTAGCGGGCCGCCCAGCCATGGGTAAAACTGCATTTATAATGAACCTAGCTTTTAACATCGCCAAAACTTTTCAAATACATGATGTTAAGACTTCGTATAAGATTGGTAATACGGGGGCGCAAATTGCAAGATCTGTGGGTGTATTTTCGTTGGAGATGTCAACAGAACAAATAGCGGCAAGAATTCTATCTATTTGCTCTAATATCAATAGTAATAAAATTTTAACAGCGAATATTTCTGCAGACGAAATGGCTAAACTTTCACGAGAAAGCGCCCATATTGAAACCATACCATTGTTTATTGACGATAGTGCAGCATTGACTATTTCTGCTATCCGCACACGTGCTCGTAGGATGAAACGCAAACACAACATAGGGCTCTTAGTGGTGGATTACTTACAGCTTGTTAGGCCTTCTACAACTTATTTAAATAACCGAGTATATGAAATAGCCGAAATCTCACAGGGTTTAAAAGCGATCGCCAAAGAGTTGGATATTCCAGTTATAGCTGCTTCGCAATTGTCACGTGCTCCTGAGGCGCGGGAAGATAAACGCCCACAGCTTTCAGATCTTAGAGAGAGTGGTAATATAGAGCAAGATGCTGATCTAGTACTCTTTTTATTCAGAGAAGAATACTATATGCAGAAAGGTATGCCGTCAGATGAAAAAAAATTGTTGGAGTGGCAAACTAATATGGATAAGGTTAAAAACATAGCAGAAATACTGGTTTCTAAACATAGAAATGGTCCCACGGGTAGTTTTTTGCTACATTTTAATAACGAAACAACTGGTTTCTCTAATTTATCGATGCACGAATACTCTAGAGATGAGTGAAGAGGAGCACAAACGTTGCATTATTAAAAACTTATATATATACTTATACGAGATGGTGGCACACACATAAAGTATGTAGAGGTGGGTATTTGTGCTAATTCAAGGAGGATTTATGTCTAGGAGGGTATTGATTACTGGGGGCACCAGGGGTATAGGTCGCGCAATAGCTACGGCCTTTCGTGATAAGGGCTATACTGTAGCTGTAACGTACGTGGGTAATGATGAGGCGGCGCGTGTATTTGAACGGGAGGTAAGTGTACGCTCTTTTAAATGGGATGTATCTGATTTCGCTGCGTGTGAGCAAAATATGTCTTTAGTAGAGCATTATCTAGGTGGTAGCATAGAGATATTGGTGAATAATGCGGGTATTATCAGAGATGGTATGTTACATAAGCAGGATTTTGAAAACTGGTATAGTGTGATTCACACTAATCTGCTCTCTGTGTTCAATATGTCGCGATGTGTAATAGAGAGTATGCGTGATGCTAAATGGGGTAGGATTATTAACATGAGCTCTGTCAATGCTCATGGTATGTTAGGGCAGACTAATTATGCTGCTGCAAAAGCGGGTGTTGAGGGATTTACGAAATCTTTAGCACTAGAAAGTGCAAGGTTAGGTATTACGGTTAATGCTATTGCTCCAGGCTATACTAATACTGATATGGTTGCGAACGTACCCTCGGAAATACTGACTCAAATATTAAGTAAGGTACCAATCAATAGGCTTGCTACTGTGCAGGAAATAGCCGCGATGGCTTTATTTTTAGGTGGTGAAGATGCTGCTTTTATTACGGGTGCAGTCATACCGGTTAATGGTGGATTATATATGTAATATTACTAATGGTTGTTTTTGTGTTTAGACAGCCATATATGATACAAGCTTTAGTGCAAGCTACTACTGCCCTAGGTAGTGCAGAGGTGCCTATAGGGGCAGTTATAGTACAACACAATCGCGGGATTATTGTGCGTGCGCATAATCGTATGCGTAGTGATTGTGATCCTACTGCGCACGCTGAGATAGTGGCCATCAGGGCCGCCGCTATTATACTGGGCAAATCTTATCTAGATGATTGTGATATATATGTAACGCTTGAGCCATGTGCTATGTGCGCGCAGGCCATTTCTTTCAGTAAAATCAAAAGAGTATATTTTGGTGCTGAAGACAAGAAGTGTGGCGGTATAGAAAACGGTGTACGTTTATATAGTAATAACACATGCCACCATAAACCGGAAGTCTACGGTGGCATCATGTCTGAAGAGAGCGCTTATCTCCTGCGGAAGTTTTTTCAACAACGTAGGCACAAGGCTATTTAGAGATTCAAGCAGTCGAATAAACAACCTGCAGCATTATTATTTATTCAAATGTGTAATGATGGATTGTGTCAGGTATAGTAGCACCTACCTCGTCTAAAAGTAAAATGATTTCGGTTCCTGCCTCTTCAATAATTTGTGATATATGTTGAGCTTGTAACTCTTTGAAATTTACACTTGCATCATACAATGGCTTTATAGCTGAAGAGCCCCAAATATCGAGGATATCAAAGATCTCTTTACTCTTAAAAGAGGCAAAATTCACACTTGCTCCTTTAAGTAAACTTATTGATTCGGGGGTTAATTTTTGTATTATACTCACTATACGTGCATTTTCTAGTTTGCTGAATGGAGCATCTGCTGCTTGTAGCAATTTTATTGAGTCTACTCCTAATATTTGTACGATATATGTTAAAGTTTCGGTTTTAAGATACTCAAAAATTGTTCCAGCTTCTTTAAGGGGCGCTATACCTTCTCTGCCTAATATTTGTAGTATTTTTGCTATCTGTAAATCGCTGAGATTGCTGAAATTTGCTCCAGCTTCTTGAAGTGGGTTGATGGCATTAATTCCTAGATGTTGTATGATGGTGGATATAGACTGTCCCTGGAGCGTATAAAAGGGAACATCAGCGCTTGCGAGTGGCGTGATAGAGGTGACGCCTAATTTTTGCACGATAGAGCAGATATCTGTATCGTTAAGAGAGGCGAATAGGGTGTTGGTAATTTTGTTCAGGGGTTCAATTACTTCAGAGCCTGCTCTTTTTACCATATATGTTAGTATCGGTATATTTTGCGTTAATAACTCATCAAAGGGTGCTTGTGTTTTCACTAATTGATGTATTAAGTTTGGATTTGGATCAAAAATTAAATTTTTGAGTTCGGTCACATTAAGTAAGGACATACAATGTATTATGTCATCCCAGTGAAGCCATCTCTCTATAGAAAATATCTTACATGTACTACTGTGTAGTACAGATTTGAAATATTGGAATGTATCTTCCTGGCTATGATATATTATCATTGTATCAATGAGAGCTGTAAAAACAGTAATCGATATTATCTGCTTATACGAAATAGTGCGAGGTAGTAACACGTCTTCTGGCTCTATTCCCTCCATGATTGCGTCCATACAAGCTTGTGCTGCATAGCGCCCATATAGTGCGACAAAATATGGAGGTGCGATATTTTTGATAGGTTCTAGCTGCAGCGCTGCGCCTAATTCTCCTATAAGTTTTTGGGCATATGGTGGATTATGACTCTTTCTAGACACTACACAGTATAAAGCTGCTATAGCGGTAATTGTAAGCATGATACCTTATATGGTAAAATGTTATGAAAACTTCTACCAATTATTTTGACATACTTTAATGCCCATCTCAACTCTGCGCTTCATCTTAAAGAAGTTATACTGTGCTATATCTCTAACCTCACTAATATGTAACGTGAGCTCTCTCGTTTAAACGGCACACAATATTTTGAGTTGTTGCAATTCGGTTTCATAGATATGCATGGTGCAAGCCTCTTTCTTGGCGTGTCGTATGAGGGCTAATATAGTAGCGTGATGACGATGGCCCAATACAAGCCCAATTTGTCTTAATGTGAGTGGCGTCGAATCTTTTATTAGATAGGCGGCCATCCGTCTAGCGCGGGCTACTCTATATGTTCTATCCCGAGAAATAAGCGTGCCAAGGTCGACTTTATAAAATCTCACTATGCTATTTAATATGTGATCAACAATTTTATTGGGGGCATATGATTCGATAGTATCTATAAAATGATTAGTTTTGGCTGATGACATACTGCTAGGGGGTAAATCGTGCCTCACAGATCTATTGCATGTGTGTACGATATGACCATCGGTAGTATAGTTATTTGCTTGTGCTTGTAGCCTTTCTACGATTTCTAAAGTTAATGGTACGCCCATAAATTTACGATACGTCACTACTTGATATAAGGCGCTTTCAAGCTCTCTTACACTTGATGGAACTGTTTTTGCTAATGCAGACAATATCTCATCTGTGACATTTTCTCTTATGCGTTTAGCCAAATGCTGTAACATCCGTAGTTTTGATTCAAACTGCAAAGGTTCGATCTGTACGGCGAGACAACCAGCAAGCCTGGACTTTATGCGGTCATCTAGATCTAACGCATGTGGCACCCTATCTGCCGCTATCAGTACACATTTATGAGTTTCTATTAGGGCATCAAAAGCCATAATAAATTCTTTAGCGGTACTCTTCCTGGTGCAAATCAATTGGAAATCATCTAACATCAGTAAATCTAATTTACTCAATAATGCTTTAAAATCGCGTAATTTCCCCGTTTTTACAGCCTGTACATATTCATGTGTAAACTTTTCGGCAGTAAAGTACGCGTATTGAGCTGTAGACTGATGTTTATTAATGTGATGCGCGACAGCTTGCAATAGATGCGTTTTACCCATGCCGAATGAAGAGTATATATAAACGCCTTTGAATATTGGGATCTGTGTAAGCGCTCCAGCATTTGCTATGGCTACCTGTTTGGTTATATTATAAGCTAGCTTGTTTTCGGGGCTTTGTACGAAATGTTCGAATGTGTAACTACGATTAGTTGCTATATTGATTACTGCGGGTGCAGTTGTAGACTTAATTTGCAGTATTGAGCGGTCTATTCCGATTTTTGTATGGCACTTTAGCTCCTCTGCTTGTTTGCTCTGTAACTTTCCACTTTGTTGTTTTAATACGATGCCCAGAGAGGAGGCTTCACGTGAGCATATGCGTTTGGAAGATACGTGAGGTTTTGCAGGAGATATGTGTGCCATATTACTCTCCTCTTGAGCCCTAATATCTATAGTTTCTATTCCTATATGTGCATTTTTGAAATGTTGTAATAGTGCTTTGAAATAATTTTGTGTTATGAAATCACGCACAAACTTTGTGGGCGTGACAATAGTGACAGTACTTTGTGTTACTGATGAGACGTGTAATTTTGCGAACCAATCCTCGTAGAAACGAGGGCCATATTCCTGAGCCCATGCGCGCATCAACTGCGCCAAGCACTCTGAAACGAGATTCAGTCGCGACTGCGCGACACCCTTTACACACAGGGTGTCTGCGTTACTGAGATTATGCGCCATTACCTTCACCACTCTAATTCTGGCTACAAAATACGCTATACCAGCGTACACCTCACCTATACATTCTACCCTTGGATATCATGAAAGTAGCTTTCCCCCAAGTTACTTAATGATCATAATATGGAAGAAAAAATTTGACTCGATTGCAGCAAGGTTAGGCCTAGCGAAGCGACCAAATGTAGGTTTTTCCGTGTGTTGCTGTGATAGCATTGTCTGGCAGATAAAGTCTGCTATAGCGCGAAGTATAATGGCTAATTTTAGTGCTATACGTGAATTAGGGTCTATATGGTCACGCGCAAAGATACTACTATGGGCGATATTCAGATAAGCGCTACGTCCTATGTCAGTTGATTAGCAATTAAGGCAGCTTGATTGATTGCTATGATCAGATAATAGAAGCTTTTATGTGATGGCATATAAGGAAATAGCCTATAGTAGTCCTTTAGCTTTAACCATAGTGCTGCAGTGGCCCCTTTTAATAGGTATAGCTATGGTAGGAGATAGGAAGCGTGCTTTTATAAAGTTTTTGCTAATGTTAAAACGAGTACTGAGCTACTGCCGATAGTCAATAGGGCCTTAGCACATTCGTTAGCAGTGGCTCCGGTTGTATAAACATCATCTATGAGCAGTATGCTAGCGCCATATAAGTGGTGGCGCATATCTTCACGTACTGAGAAGCAATCTTTTAAGTTGTACAGTCGCTCTGCTCGAGTAAGTCGACTTTGGCTCGCAGAGTCTTGCTTTTTAATTAAGGCATTTAGCAAATACATTTTCTCTGTTTTCTTTGCTAGGTATTTAGCGAGTATAGCGATTTGATTATATTTGCGTAACTGCAATTTCTCTTTATGCAAGGGCACGGGCAAAATTATATCCAGTCCTTCTAGGTAGTTTTTGGCCGCATTATACAATAAATTGGTAAAGAACGGCGCCAAGCGTATGTCGTCGCAATATTTGAACCGCTTAATTAGTTGTGCGGCTATACCTTTATAGCGCAATATCGAGATTGTACGCACGGCGTCATATTGTGTAGTTAGGGCCTGTTCATAAGCTATAAAGTGCAGCTGATTCCAACATTTACTGCATAAAGTATGTTCTGTGCTCACCTGTATTGCGCAGTTTAAACATCTGCATGTGAAGAGCTGCTTACATAAGCGCGTAAAAAGGCTATCTATTACAGTAAAGACTGACATTGAGTCAACGGGTAGCTAATATAAAATTTCTAGTGTTGATACTTTTCCTTGACTTCGTGTGCGAATTTACAGACTATCATCCACATATTCGCTTTAATAACGGGAGCGGATGTAATTGTATATACAATAAAACTGACGTGAAGATGAGTAGTACTTTAAACAAAGTCATTTTGATTGGGAATGTGGGGAGAGATCCAGAGATTCGTTCGACTCAGGAGGGTAAGGAAATAGCGACATTCTCCTTAGCGACTTCAGAAAGTTGGAAAAATAAAGTTTCTGGAGAGAAGAAGGAAAAGACAGAATGGCATAAGGTGGTTGTGTTTGTACCACAGATAGTGACCTTTATTAAAAGTTATATGCATAAGGGCGCTAAGGTATATATTGAGGGGTCGCTTCAGACGCGTAAATGGCTTGATCATGCCAATACAGAAAAGTATGTCACAGAGGTGTTGTTGCAATCGTATAGCAGTACATTAATGCTATTAGATGGTAAGGGTGGAAGTGGCGAAAAAGAGGGTACAGGTGGATCTGGATATGAAGGCGTCGAAATTGAAGAGGATCATATCCCGTTTTAGCGATGGATTTTTCGTAGTATTCTCGAAGATAGGTGATGGTTGAAGGATTGACGTGACATGTTCTCTAGCGATTTTGTTTTATGTCATGTATTTTCAGCTTTCCTGGTGTTTTGCCGCATTGGCACAGCGATGATGTTTTTTCCACTTTTGTCTGCGCAGTATGTGCCTGCTCGCATAAAATTGTTTGTAGCATGTGCAGTGAGTTTTATTACATACTCATCTTTAGGCGAGATGTTGCTTACTAGTTATGCGGGACTGACAGCAATAAACGTAGTGCTGATACTGGTAGAAGAGTTTGTCATTGGTCTTTGTATTGGTGCAATTATAGAATGCATCTTCAGTGCGGTGCATATAGCTGGGTTTATCATGGGCTATCAAATGGGGCTATCTGCGGGGATGCTCTTAGACCCAGGTCATAACACACAAAATGCACAAATAGGGATCCTTTTAAGCTTGATTATGAATATTGTGCTTATTTCTATGGATTTGCATTTGCCTTTATTTAGGGGGTTAGCTGAAAGCTATAACACATTTCCTAGCGGTACGCTGTATCAACACTATGGCGACTTGGGGCAACTAGTGCTTAATATATCTTCTCAAGCTTGGGATACGGCCTTAAAAATTGCAGCTCCCGTGCTTATAGTAAGTGTTGTGATGTCGTTAGGTGGAGGCATATTAGCAAGATTAATGCCGCAAATGCAGGTGTTCTTTCTTATGCTGCCCGTGCAGATTGTGTTGAGTGTACTTACTTTGATATTTGCACTTGCAGGTATTACTATGTGGTTTATGGCTTACTATCAAGATAGTATTGGGAAGCTTTTTCACTTCTGAAGGGTTAATATCTTATATTGTGCATAAAGAGAGATGTCTGAAGAAGAAAATCAAGAGGGAGATAAATCTCAAAAAACAGAAGAGCCCACTGCGCACAAGCTAGAAAAAGCTAGAGAAGAGGGGCAAGCGCCTTATTCTAGAGATTTGGCGTCTTTCTTGAGTTTATTGACAGCTGCTATCCTCTTAAGATGGTTGGGGCCTTTGCTTGCTCATCATGTTGTTGATATATTAGCAAGGTATGTGCGCGTCTCTGACGCTTTATTTTATGGTGATGTGATGGGTGTATTGGGGTCGCTAGTGTGGCAGATATGCCCTTATATATTGTTGCCCGTAGCACTATTAGGTGTCGTTGCTGTGTTTAGTGTATTAATACAAAAAGGACTTATATTCGCTCCAAGTGTTCTCAAACCTAAGTTAGCGAGAATTTCTATTTTTGAAGGTATAAAACGTATTTTTTCTTTAAACGGATTAGTTGAGACCATTAAGGGCTTACTGAAAATCGTTTTGATAGCTACGTGTCTATATTTTGCATTACATCCATTTATTAAGATTATCAGTAATGCTTCTGATTTTGATACTGCACAAATAGTGCATTTGCTTTTTACGCTTGTGAATAAGATGCTCTTTGTCACATGCTTCATTGTCGCTTTGCTAGGTATTTTAGACTTCTTCTATCAGCGCTATCAGTACATTGCGGGCATGAAAATGAGTCGCTACGAAATAAAAGAGGAGCATAAGCATCATGAGGGAGACCCCATGGTTAAATCTAAACTACGATCTATCGCTATTAAAAGAGCTAAAACTCGTATGATGAGTCTTGTGCCGAAAGCGGATGTTGTTATAGTCAATCCTGTGCACTATGCGGTTGCACTTCATTATGATATAGAAACAATGCAAGCGCCTCTTGTGGTAGCAAAGGGGCAGGATTATATAGCTTTAGCTATTAAGGAGATAGCGAAGGAGTATAATATTCCAATTGTTGAAAATCCGCTGCTTGCCAAACTATTATTTTTTTCAACGGATGTGGAATCTTTCATACCTCAAGAACATTATGAGGCTGTGGCTGCAATTATATCATATGTCATGAAGCTTCAAATGAGAAAATAAACACTATGGTTGTTCAATAACATTTAATAAGGAGATAAAAGTTATGACGTTAAAATGCGTATCGTTTATGGCAAAGGATCTGAAGTCTGAAGATATTCAACAAATGGTCATTTTATTACATGGATATGGGTCTAATGCACAAGATTTAATAAATATAGCTCCTGCTTTCGCTAAAGCCCTCCCACGCGCTTGCTTCATAGCTCCGAACGCCCCCTTCCCCTGGGAGGGAGGCGGAGCTAGAAGCGCCTATCAGTGGTTTGGTGGGGTTCATACGTCTAGTAATGCATCATTGTTGCAAGGTGTATGCCAGATAGAGAGCTGCCTCAAAGCATTTATAGAGCTACAATTGTCTCAATATAAGCTGGATTACAATAAGCTTGTGCTATGTGGGTTTTCCCAAGGCGCTATGGTAGCGTTACATATGGGGATGAGAGTACTACCAGCGATTGGAGGAGTTTTAGCATATTCAGGTATGTTAATAGCTCCCGAAACTTTACGTGAGACTATGTTGAGCATGCCACCAGTAATGTTAATTCATGGCAAGCGCGATGATATTATCCCGGTTACATATGCGAGCCTCACGCAAAACGCGCTTATAAACGTTGGTGTGCCTGTACAGATACATATTGAAAATAGCCTAGAACACGCAATAAGCGCCAATGGTATAGCAGAGGGGAGTGCTTTTCTGCGTCGAATCTTCCCCCCGGATCATTCTTTACAAGAGACTAGCGGTTAAGTTAAAGGAAGGTTTTTCCTTATTGGCCGCTGTTTGCCTTTGCTACTTACACCATATTATCAGATCTAATATAAGCGGTGGCTTTCAGCACTGCTTTGACTATATGATCTTTTGTAAGGCCAAAATATTTATAGAGCTCTTCTGCCTTTGCTGAAGCTCCAAAAGAGCTGAGACCTATAAAGATGTCACTTGCATTATTGATAAATCTATCAAAACTTTGTGAGATTCCGGCCTCTATAAATATTTTGGGGACGCTAGGGGGCATAACAGTGGCATGATATGCTATTGATTGCTGGAGGTATAGTTCTATGCATGGCATAGATACTACCGCGCATTTTATTCCATATGTTTTTAGCAGTATTCTCGCGGCTTCTATGGCTATGCTTACTTCTGATCCAGTCGCGTATATACCAGCAATCGCGCCCTCTTTAAATGGTGTGCCACCTATGATATAAGCACCTAAGCTGGATAAATTTTGATTTTCTTGATGGGTTTTTTGCGAACGTATTTGCGGCATACTTTGCCTACTAAGTGCCAAGACCGAGGGTGTACAATGACTGCATAGGGCTAATTGCCAGCACTCTATTGTTTCTATGACATCACAGGGCCTGTAAACATTGAGATTGGGGATGGCCCTTAAAGAGCATAAATGTTCTATTGGTTGATGTGTAGGGCCATCTTCACCTACTCCTATAGAGTCATGCGTAAAAATCATGATAATGGGCAACTGCATCATACTTGCGAGGCGTATAGCGGGCCTACAATAATCTGAGAATACCAGAAACGTGCCCCCATAGGGGATAAAGTATCTGCTTGAAGCAATGCCACTAAGAATGGCTATCATTGCATGTTCTCTAATGCCGTAATGTATGTAATGCCCACTGAAGTCAGATGCTGATATTTCCTTCTGAAGGGCTATACGCGTGCAATTAGAAGGCGTGAGATCAGCAGATCCGCCTATCAGTGGGCAAAGGAGGTTATGATGTGCGAAGATAGCTTCGATTACCTTTTGGGAAGATTGACGGGTGGCTTCTACAATGCCATTATTAGGGCCCGAAGAGTCTGGCCCATAAGGGGGCGTTATCTTGCCGCTTTTTAGTGTTTCAAGAGTCGCTATGAGCGCATTTGTTGTTTGCGCGACTCGCGTTTTAGCTCTTTCGAATGTACTTGCGTACTTAACCCGCCATTCTTTGTATTTTGGTAGACATCTTGCATATGCTGCTCTCCATTCTTTTAAAATATCATCAGGTATAAAAAAGGGTTGATGAGGCCAATCAAGATTATCCTTTGCGAGCTGTATTTCTTTACTGCCTAATGGGGTCCCATGTATTCCTGCGCTTCCTGCTTTATTAGGTGAGCCAAACCCTATTTGTGTTTTAAAGGATATAAACGTTGGCCTCTCAGAGTTCTGTGCTGCGGTAAACGCATTGTTGATAGCCGTATAGTCATGGCCATCAGCGACAAGAACATGCCAACCCATTGCTTCTAATTTAATATATTGATTTTCTGAAATGACTAAAGCAGTAGAGCCGTCTATCGAAATACCGTTGTTATCGAATAGCACGACTAGGTTATTTAATTTTAAGTGTCCTGCTAATGATAATGCTTCATAAGCTATGCCCTCCATCATGCATCCGTCTCCTACTACTACATAAATTTTATGATCGGTTATATATTCGCAGATTTTTGCACTGAGCATCTTAGCTGATATCGCCATTCCTACTGCATGCGCAAGGCCTTGGCCTAGTGGGCCCGTAGTAGTTTCGATACCATATTTGGGGTTAAATTCAGGATGCCCTGGCGCTTTGCTCTTGAACTGCCGGAACTTTTTTAAATCCCCTATAGTCCAGTCATTATAGCCCGTTAAATATAGCAAACTATATAGTAGCGCTGAACCATGTCCTGCAGATATGATAAAACGATCTCTATTGGGCCATTCAGGATCTTTAGGATGGAAATTAAGAAAAGAGCGGAAAAGCACCGAAGCAACATCTGCCATGCCTAAGGGCATGCCTGGATGTCCAGATTGGGCCTCTTCTATCATATCGATAGCTAAAGCTCTTATTGCATTTGCTAGGCGTTTAGGAGCAATACTCGAATTCATTTGCTCCCCTATAGTTGATTATAAATACTAACTCTTTAAGCACTACTTTAATTTTAAAGGAGTATATCTCTGTCTGCTTGTTTTGCTGAATTGACAGTTTATACATTTTTTAGTTACTAATGTCTCTGCTGTTTCTACTTGCCAGTCTTTTTTAAATAATTTGTACGATTTGAAATACCTGCACCGCACAGCTTTATCGTGTATACAATAAACCCACTGGCTTTTACAAGAAGGACATTTACAAGACCTCCTAAAGCTATACCAAACTGCACAATAGAGCAATATACTTGTCGACGTGAAGCTCAATAACGAGGAGTTTAGCGCTGAAATACTAAATTCTAATCGGAATGCATAAGACCAGTATATCAATGTTAAGGCCCATGCACATACTAATGTTACGGCTCTGGCTTTAGACAGGGCTATGTTTTGTAGCTTTCGGCGTATAACACGATTTATATCGCTCTGTATGGGGTCTATTTTTATAATGCGGTTTTCTCTAAACCTTATGCCTCCTGTTTTTATCATTTTTCATATATCTCTTTTGTTCCCTTGGTACCTAGGTCTTGCATATATAATATATGACTTAAGCCCCTTTTACCTTAGGAGTTGGACGATTATTTAACTATGAGCTCTCTAATTTGTTGAAACATTTTTATAAGGGAAGCGCCCACTATGCGGGCCCCCTCTCCATGCTGGGGATTTTCTAATAAGAAAAGGCGCGTTACCTGAGTATCTAGCCTTTCAAAGTAGTGAGCAACGCGTTTTTGAATATCACTAAACGCTTCCGTATGTACTATGCGTAGCGCCGTTGTAAATTCTTCTATTATTTGTTTCGAATGAATAGTTTTGCTAGCGATCTCTTTTCTTCTTGCTATATCAGTATCAGGCAATCCAGCGCGTTTCTCTTTATGTATTCGGGAAATCAGCTCTACTACTCTTGTTGTATTAGATAAAACCCTTTCTATCGCTTTAACGTATAAGTTACATGCGTCGACATTATCGATATCAGTTTTATAAACATGCTCCGATGCAGATTTAATGGTCGGAGATGGTTGCGATTCATTTATTGTGTATAACATATCAGCCTCCTCTGCTTACTTATACCTATAAGTTTTTATATTAGACTACATTAGTATACTTAGCATTCTAATCATCAATAATTTTTATTATTTTTTGCCGAAAGTGCATGCCTCTAATGATATGTATCTTACTCTTATTCACTCGGAATTTTTCAGCTAGCAGTGATATTACTGCTCTATTTGCTGCATCCTTGTCAGGGGCAGCTGCGACCTTGATCTGTACAAGAAAATTTTGTTGTGACGCCTCACTGCTAATATGCGAGAAGTGTGTAATTTTATTACATCTTGCGAGTGGAATAACCTTTGCATGTATTACGATAGGCATAGTATATGTAGAGTGGGGTTAGCTGAATCGCTGCAAATTTTTATTGCATTCAATATGTCTATCTCTAGGATAGACAGTGGAATTTTGTATATCCACATGTTTAATTATTAGTAAGCAACCTAGTCTTATGGACAAGATCACTCGAAGCTATAGGTATTCTTGGGCCGGCACTGGGGTGGTGTTTGCCATATTAGGTGCGAGGATATTGCTTATAGTCTTATGTATCTGTACCATGGGAGATGGGCTGTCAGCTTATGCTTATAGTCGGATTAAAGATATCGTATTTTTTGAGGGTGTGCGTGATAATATGCTTGTTGGTTATGGGCTAGTTGTTGGCCTTGATGGTACGGGCGATAATTTGCGCAATGCTGGCTTTACGGGTACTGGATTAGTAGACTATTTAAAAAGATTAGGCGTTAATACTCAAGGGGCAGCTGATTTTAAAACGAGGAATATAGCTGCAGTTATAGTGACGGCGACTTTACCGCCTTTCGCGAGCCCGGGTTATAGAATCTCTGTAAACGTGAGTACATTAGGGGATGCGCATAGTCTCAAAGGTGGAACCTTACTTGCTTCTCAGTTATTTGCTCCTAATGGGCAAGTCTATGCACTTGCACAGGGACCTGTAAGTTTAGGAGTACTTGCAGACCAAGGAGCTGCTATGCCCGTGGCTGTAGGGCGGCAGAAGGCTGTGCTTACTTCGGGCTATGTTATGGGAGGCGGAATAGTAGAGCGCAGTACGGATTTTGATTTGAATGCACTCGAAGATGTGAGAATTTCATTGAGAAATGCAGATATCACTACAGCTAGAGCGATAGCAATCGCAATTAACGCAGAGATGCGCTCTGAAGTGGCTATAGCAGAAAACCCGGGCACAGTGCGTCTGCTTGTACCTGCGCGATATAAGAATAATGTTGTGGGTTTATTAGCTGATATAGAAAGCATTCCTGTAGAAGCAGATAGCGTGGCTAAGGTGGTGATAGATGAGGCAACTGGCACTGTTGTGTTTGGAGAAAATGTGAGGCTTAATACTGTTGCTATAGCGCAGGCGCATCTTGTCGTAAAGATTGATGATACTGAGGAGAGCGAGCTATTTCCTCAGACGCAGCCACATGTACAAATGAGCGCTCCAGGTACGAGATTGGGCATATTAAAAGAAACTGCTAGTTTAGGAGATTTAGTACAGGGACTAAATACTTTGGGTGTAAAGCCTGCAGATTTGATTGCTATACTAAAAACAGTGCAACAAGCTGGAGCTTTGCAAGCTAGTATTGAGACTCGATAATATTATATAAATGGAGAGTATGCTCTCGGAATAGATATTTGCTAAAATGAGGGAAATTTGCTCCCTAAAATGGATAAAAGGATGACAAAAGAAGATTTGCTTGAATTTCGTGGAAAGATATTAGAATTACTGCCTAATGCTACTTTCCGTGTAGAACTAGAAAATGGGCACAAAATTATTGCCTATACAGCTGGAAAGATGCGTAAAAATAGGATTAGAATCTTAGCCGGCGATGATGTTGTTGTAGAGATGACGCCCTATGACTTGACGAAAGGCAGGGTAGTGCATAGATACAAAGCAGAGAGAGGATTGAGTAATTTAGTATAGTGTTAGGTGACTCTAACTCAGCGGGTTACTGCTGTATAAAAATCATTATACTTGTTGTGTGATGCCGTTTGAGGAATCCTCTAAAAGGCGCTGTAGGCCCGCGTGGATCAAAGTAAGAGCATCGTGGGGCGATGAGTTCTTAAAGACACATGAAGTCTTGCGCACGTGTGCTGTAAGAACTGTATGTGTAGCGGGGGAATGCCCTAATATAGGTGAATGTTGGGGTAAGAGATATGCAGCTTTCATGCTTATGGGAGATATATGCACTAGGGCCTGTAAGTTTTGTGCTGTTAAAACAGGTGCACCGAATGCATTAGACGGAGAAGAGCCGCGCAATGTCGCTAATGCCGTTGCAGCCTTAGCATTGAAGCACGTTGTATTAACTTCGGTTACTCGAGATGATTTAGAGGATGGGGGGGCGCAGCATTATGTCGATTGTATAATGCAGATACGGAATAAGTCGCCCCTAACGACTATAGAGATTTTAACTCCAGATTTTTTGCATCAAAAGAGTGCTATAGATAAAATTATTAGAGCTGTTCCTGAGGTTTTTAACCATAATATTGATACAGTACCCTCATTATATAAGAAGGTAAGGCCGGGAGGAAATTATTCTCATGCATTGGCTTTACTTGCTAAAGTAAAGCGAGATAATAGGAGTATATTTACTAAATCTGGCATTATGCTAGGTTTAGGGGAGAATGAAGCAGAAGTAATTCAAGTAATGGATGATTTGAGTGCTGCATCCGTTGATTTCATGACAATAAGTCAATATTTGCCTCCTACATTAGATCATCTCGATGTAGATAGATACGTATCTTTAGAAGAATTCCATTATTATAAGCGGATCGCTTTGGCAAGAGGCTTTAGTCGGGTCGCAGCAGGCCCTCTTGTACGCTCTTCTTATCATGCAGAAGAGGATTTTTCTGAACTGCGCAAGCATAAAATTGAATAGGGATGTATTTTGTAGATGCTATGTATTATATGTGTGATTCTATACTGGTCTAGTACGTTTTAGATGATGGGATATATATGTTTCTTCTTTCGCAAATCAGGCAAAAATTTCTCCATTTTTTTCAAATGAATGGACATGAGGTGCTGCCTTCGAGTTCTTTAATCCCGGATAAAGACCCCTCGTTACTATTTACAAATGCAGGTATGGTGCAATTCAAGCATTTCTTTACCGGAATGGAAGAGCCCCGTATGAGCAGGGTCGTCACGGCTCAAAAGTGCGTTAGGGCCGGAGGTAAGCATAATGATCTTGATAATGTTGGATATACTACAAGGCACCATACTTTTTTCGAAATGCTGGGCAATTTTTCCTTCGGAGATTATTTCAAAGAGGAAGCAATTGAATTCGCATGGAAATTATTAGTAGAGGAATTTGGGCTGCTTCCGCACAGGTTATATATTACAGTATATCACGAAGATGAGGAAGCTCATGCAATATGGAAAAAACTTACCGGTTTCGATGATCATAAAATCATTAAAATCGCGACTAAAGATAATTTTTGGTCTATGGGCGATACGGGTCCGTGTGGTCCTTGTTCTGAAATCTTTTATGATCATGGAGACCAATATAAGGGAGACTTGCCAGGGAAAGAGGGGCAGGACGGAGGGAGATATGTAGAGATTTGGAATTTAGTTTTCATGCAATATGAGTTACTTGCGGATGGCACTTATATAAAATTACCGAAGCTTTCGGTAGATACGGGTATGGGCTTAGAGAGGATAGCAGCTGTATTGCAGGGTGTGTACGATAATTTTTCTATCGATATATTTCAAAATATCATACAAGCTGAACGCAAATTATTACGTGCGGCTGTTAGTGCTATGGATGAAGTAGCTTACAAAGTGATAGCTGATCATCTTCGTTCAATTGCTTTTCTTATTGCTGATGGTGTTATGCCTTCGAATGAAGGGAGGGGCTACGTATTACGTCGCATTACACGTCGTGCTATGAGATATGCTTATGGGTTGGGGTGTAGGGAGCCTTTAATCTACAAATTGGTACCAGCGCTTGTTCACGAGATGGGGAAGGCATATCCCGAATTATATCGTACGGAGCAGTTTATTACTTCTATTCTACATGCAGAGGAGGAAAAATTTCTTACCACTTTAGGGAGGGGCGTGCAGTTGTTAGAAGAAAGCGCCATTTCACTTGCAGCGGGGCAAGAGCTGGATGGTGGGACAGCATTTAAATTATATGATACTTATGGGTTCCCTCTGGATTTAACAAAGGATATGCTGCGAATGAAGGGATGCTCTGTTAATGAGCAACAGTTTAATGAAGCTATGCGAGCACAAAAGGATAGGGCTAGAGCTGGCTGGGTTGGCAGTGGAGAAGTGGCAGAGAGTCCCCTGTGGTTTGATATATATGCGAGGTTTGGTGCCACAGAGTTTTTAGGATATATCTTAAGCGCTGTGGAGGCACAGGTTTTGGCTATTATTATTGATGGACAACTGGTAGAAAGGGTTGATTCTAACATTAAGGCTGTAGTTGTTTTAAATCAGACGCCTTTTTATGGAGCAGGGGGTGGGCAGATAGGCGATATAGGGCAATTAGGAGGGCATACAGTTGTAGACACTCAAATATATATAGAAAAGGTAATCGGGCATCACGTGGAGACAAAAGCGGAGCTATGTGTGGGGCAGGTTTTGCGGGCAGAAATTAATATTGATTGTAGAAATAAGATAAAGGCCAACCATTCAGCGACGCATATCCTGCTGAATGTCCTCAGAGGTATGTTAGGAGATCATGTTGTACAAAGAGGCTCTTTTGTGTCTCCTGATAAATTGCGGTTTGATTTCTCTCATTTTTCTGCCGTATCCGATGAACAGCTTATACGGATTGAAAACGCAGTGAATGCGGTGGTATTAGCTAACTCGCCTGTGGATGTGGAAATCCTGCCTTATGCGGAGGCTTTAAGGCGTGGTGCGATTGCTCTCCCGGGCGAGCAATATGGAGATGAGGTGAGAGTGGTGTCCCTAGCCAATTCTATGGCATTATGTGGAGGAACGCATGTTAGGAGTACGGGTGAGATTGGTATGTTTAAAATACTCAAAGAAGAAGCGATAGCGAGTGGCGTGCGTAGGATTGAAGCTGTTACTAGAATGGAGGCTGTAGCTTTTTGTCAGAAACAAAACCAGTTTTTAAAGACAATCGCAGAGCTCTTGAGAACTGCTGATGAAGGAATGATTGCGAAGATAGGTACATTACTAGAAGAAAAAAAGCTATTTGAGAGAGATTGCATTGCATTAAAAATGAAATTAGCACTTAAAAGTGATCTTTTAGTACGGCGGTTAAATTATTGCGATTATGGAGAAGTGATCTTACTTGTGAGAAATTGTAGCGATCTGGATCTTTCTGCGAAGGAGCTAAAGGATACGGCGCGCTATATTACTACAGGTTATGGAGCGGATTTTGCAATTGTAACCGTCCTCTTCTGTAAAGAAAAAAATGCGGATATATTTAGCGTATGCGTCAATGTTACTAAAAGTTTAAGTGGATTATGCAGAGCTGCAGATATTATTCTATATATTACGTCTAATTACGGAGGCAATGGAGGGGGAAATAAAGAAATGGCGCAAGCGGGCGGTGTATGCATAGGAAGCAGCTTCGCGATATTATCTGCACAGCTTGTCGAGTATTTAGAAGTACAGGGCGCGTCAAGACGAAAGTAGGGCGTTTGTTTTTTATGTCTTCTATTATTTAGTGGCTGTGCTTAATGTGTGAGCGGGTCCTGCTATAAACCCATATATCGTCATACTATCCCTTTCACTAATGTCTTGGTCGCTTTTAGCTGGTTGCTGCGTGTATTCAACTTTCGGTTGGAATGTGGAAACTGTATAGTGAGCCTCTTTTAATATAATCATGCCGGCTGCTATATCCCAAAGATGCAGCTTGTCGTAAAATACGAAATCTAATTTGCCTGATGCTAAAAGACCTAAATCTGAGACCACACATCCCGAAACTCGGAATTTGCAATATTGAGAGCTGAATTTCTGATATAAAGCTGCATATTCCTGGCTAGTTTCGTTTGTGAGCAAAGTGCCCGCTAACATTTCGTTATAATTTGAACGCGGTGTAGCTGCCCTTAAACGAGACTGTACACCGTTATTGTTAATATGATATGCTCCACTACCTCTTTCTGCCCAATAAACCTCCCTAGTAACTGGTAAATATATTACACCCGCTATCACTCTTTTAGAAAATATTGGAAGATTGCTATTAACCCACTCCTCATCATAAGCCACTCTCTCTAGTGCTATAGAGATTCCAAAACAGGGATGGCCGTGTATGAAATTCGATGTTCCGTCTATAGGATCTACGATCCATCGGTAACGTACTGATTGTTTAGTATTAGAGGCCTGGCTAGCTGGGACAAAGCCACTTTCTTCTACTAACATTTCGTAGGAAGGGCGGGCATGTCTTAAAGTATTAATAAGGAGTTTTTCTGCTTTTAAGTCAGCGTTTGTAACAAAATTACCGATGCTTTTATGAGAAACTTGTAACTTCTCTATCTCCATAAAATCTCTGGTGATAGCGCTCGCTGTATGCTTACATGCCCCAATCATTGTGTCCACTATAGGAGGCAGCATTTCAATAAGGGAATGTGGTGTTAAATGGCACGACTCAAATTATACCATCGTACTTTGTGCTAATTAGTGGCAAAAGTCAATACTACTCTATAGTATACGTATGTTTTTGAGTGGGGTGGTAATAATTAATTTAGTGTAATGATAGCAGAAAATAGCTGTGTCGTGAAGATAGACATGATCCTACCCATATACGGACCTATAGAGAATAACGTGATGAATACAGCTAGTAGTTTTGGCACAAATACGATCGTTTGCTCCTGTATTTGAGTTAATGCTTGTAATAAGGAGATTAATAATCCGACTAGTAAAGCTACGCCTAAAACGGGTAAACTAAGCTTTAAAAGTACTAGAATTGCTTCTCTTGCAAGCTCTATTACTGTGAGTGGATCCATAAAATCACCATTATTATATATAAAAGGAGCAGCTTATAAAGTGTATGGCTCTTTGTTTAATAAAAATTGGAAATATTATGCTTTAGCATTTGTTATATCTTCCAGCATTTTATCGCTTACGCTCATCACTTTGGCATTCATTTCATAAATTCTTTGTCCTTTAATAAGGTCAACTACCGCTTGTACTGGCTGTACATTAGATCCCTCTAAATATCCTTGCTTTAAAGAAGAGCTTCCTCCGCCCGTGCCTGCCATTAGTACTTGTTCTTCTGTTCCAGAAGCATCTGTTTCTATGTACAGATTATTGCCTATAGCTTCTAAGCCCTCTTTATTTACAAATGTATAAAGCTGTATTGTTCCGATTTGGGAAGACCTGTTATCACCATCTTGGAAGACGTTTACAGTACCATCTGTCAGTATCTGCACGCGTTTATAGGTGGTGGGTAGTGAGATAGGATTATCGCCATTTAATACATATCCCATACTTGTGACTATATTATTTGAGCTCGCATCAATCTGAAAATTTCCTGCACGTGTATAAGCAACTGTTCCGTCTGGTAATGCTATTTTGAAAAATCCGTTCCCTCCGATTGCTAGATCTAATTCTTTTCCGGTTTCTTCTAGTTCACCCTGTGTAAAATTTTTCACAACAGATTCAACAGCTACGCCAGTACCGTACTGTATACTGACAGGTATAAAGTTCCCATTAGCAGTTGTAGTGCCTCCGGAGTGCATTTCAGTTTGGTATATGAGGTCATGAAAAGTAAGCATACCCCTCTTGAATCCATAAGTGCCAGCGTTGGCTAAATTATTAGCGGTGTTGTCTATGTTGTGCATTTGGGAAGTCATTCCTGTAGCGGCTACGTTTAACGCTCTCATTGTAATACCGTGATTTAATTAAATTACTATGTGGATCAAATTGTTTGTTTAGCCATTATTTTTGTAGCATTCTTATAAATGCCGTATATCCCTTCAATTAAGGAAGCAGAAATATCTGCGTTTCTTTGCACTTCTATCAACTGGCTGATTTCTGTTATAGGGTTAACATTTGATTCTTCTAAAGAGCCTTGTACGATCTCTGGACTCGCATTAATAGTTGGGGGGCCGGCTAGATCTGCGACAAATAATGCATCCTGCGTCTTCCGTAGAAATTTGGGGCTTTCAAATCGGAATACTCCGATTGTACCTCTTTGTTCTTTTGTTAGTCTATCTATACCATTATACACATAGATCACCCCCTCTGCGCTTACGCTAGGTTCTTTATCTTCTGGTGCTAATGTTATGTATGTATTTGCGTTATTTAATACGGGATAACCTTCATGCGTAACTAATACTCCATCTTGATCAAGCATAAATTCTCCCCTTCTTGTATATCGTATCCCAAGAGGGGTTTGCACAGCAAAGAAACCATCTTTTCCTATAGCGAAATCAAACCTGCGACTAGTAGTTTTAAAGGTGCCTTGTTGTTGATTTGATGCCACAGAAAAATCATTAGGCATGCTTATAGTATCTGAGACATCTGGCGTAATGTATTGACTAAATACTGCGGTATCTACCTTATAGCCTACGGTATTACTATTGGCGACGTTATTAGATATAACGGCAAGGTTGTCGAATCCTCCTACACTGCTTGCGAGTATTGTGTAAATAGAATTATCCATGACTGTCCTTCTCTTATGTGCTTATGGGAAGAATGCTGCGTCTTCCTAACAGAACGCTAATCTACTCTTCATAAGCGACACTACCCTATCTTATCAGGATCGTCTATATGTTTTTCACTTTTTAGTTGTGGCGTTATCTCGTGTAGGTAGTGTGCCGTGTAGGGCTTTGATGTCCTTATATATGTTGTAAAACCCCCCAGCAGCGCCTAATATTGTGAATATACAAAGAAATAAAAATCTTGTACCGACTATTTTATCTGTTAGGTGGCCCAAAAGCATACCTACGATTACCCCCGCTAATAAATGTAGTGCTACTTGTGTAAAGCCTCGATAACTTATGTGCAATATATTGAGGGATTTGTTTTGCTGATCTCTTCGGTATTGGTGCACTTTTTCTAAAGCTACTTCTTCTGGGGCTTTTGGGCGGGATGATTCCATACTGATACAACATATGGTAAAAAATAGATCTTGGCTTCTACCAAAGGATGCACAGTGTATGGTATAAAACTGATGTGGACAAGACATTTTTGAAGTAAAATAGAACACTTCACCATTTATTGAGCTAGGTAGCGATGCATGTTGTTTGTTAAAAATATCGGTAAGTTTCTCCAAGGGCGTAAAATTATACAAGATATTAGCCTTGAGATTGGGGGGCATAATAATACTCCAGAAATTATAGGCGTGCTAGGTCCGAATGGCGCAGGTAAGAGTACTTTGTTCCGTATGATGGTAGGTCTAATGCGTCCGTCGCATGGTACTATTATGCTGGATGATGTAGATATTACATACATGCCGATCTTTCAGAGGGCAAGATTAGGCATGGGCTATCTTCCTCAGGAAATTTCAGTATTTCGGGGCTTAAACGTATATCAAAATATAGAGGTTGCCTTACAAGCTAGAGAGAATAGCAGTAGCTCTAATTCGGGTAGAGAGATAGAGGAGGTATTAGAACAGTTTTCATTATCGCATCTTAAACACCTTAATGTGATGAGTCTATCAGGGGGTGAAAGAAGAAGAGTCGAAATTGCGCGGTGTTTCGCTGCAAAGCCTAAATATGTGCTGTTGGATGAACCTCTTGCTGGTGTCGATCCTATAGCGATGTCCGAAATTCGCAGTTTGATACTTCAACTAAAGGCATGTGGGGTGAGCGTTGTGATTACTGACCACAACGTAAGAGAGGCGCTTCCCGTGATAGATAGGGCATATGTTGTATATAATGGATTAATTTTAGCAGAGGGCGCAGGAGACACTATTGCGTGTCATCCTGATGTTCAAAAGCTTTATTTAGGCGTTTCTCATGGCTTACACTGATATGATCCATAGAAGATGGGGGATGATTGCATTGAGCATCTGCATTCTCGTTTCTTTTCATGCATACGCCGATCCTATCGAAGATAGGATGGATATAGACACATATGAAGATATTAATATATTCGATCCTTTAGAGGAGGCGAATCGTGCTGTCTTTGGGTTTAATCAAGGTATGGAAGCGTTAGTGTTCAAGCCTTTGGTTAAAACGTATGTACTGATTCTACCTATGAAATGGGAACGGCAGATAATTTCTAGCCTTTTAGCAAATTTAGAGGAGCCTTGTTACATGATAAAACATCTGCTCCAAGGGAATGGAGGTAATGCCTTTAGTGCAATGTTTCGGTTTCTTATTAATTCGACCGTAGGCGTATTAGGGCTCTTTGATGTTGCGGCTTACCTTAATGTACCTAGGGTGAAGGTTACCGTAGAAGATGTATTGGCTTATTATCACGTAGGCAGAGGGCCATATATTGTTGTGCCTTTTTGGGGCCCCTCTTCTCTTCGTGGATTTATAGGTAGTTGTGCGGATATATTGCTTGCTCCTTGGGATTTTTACGTTAGGAGAAATATTCGACAAAGCAGGAGGCAAAATTTTGTGTATGGGTATTGGGGATTAACCTGTATAGTGAAATATGATAGTCTTTTGACAATGAAGGAGGCGCTCACCGCAGTTTCTTTAGATGAATATTCGATGGTGAAGAGTGTATATTGGCAAACTGCGCCCAGTTATAGCAATCATAATATAAGAGGTGAATATGCAAAGTAAGGGGAACTGCTGTCGAGGGATATTGAGGGTGTTTTGTGGTATTTTATGCATACTATATGCAAGTGAGGCTACTGCGATACAGATGACTGCAGAAGCAAGGGTTAAGGATTTTGTTGAGAGTACGGAGGCGCGCGTTTTGCAAATAATTCAATCACGTGGAAATGAGGAACAGAAGTTGCAGCAACTGCAGAAAACTTTTGATTCTGTGATGGATATAGAATGGATGGGGCAATTCGCTTTAGGGAGGGCTTCTAGACAACTCACGCCTTCTCAGAGGGAGCGTTATAATCTCTATTATAAAAAATACTTAATGCAGTTATATGTTCCTAAATTTCGGGAATATAACGGACAGAAGATGGCAGTAAGCTCGATACGCCCCCTAGGGAATGATCAGTATATTGTCTCGACGCAAATTATGGGTGCGGTTTCTAACGATACTAAGGTTAATGTCGCTTATAAGTGCAAGCTTTATAATGATGGGCATATTATGTTTCGTGATATAGTAGGAGAAAATGTAAGTCTTATTAGTACCCAAAGGTCAGAGTTCAATGCTCTCATAGGAAGAGATGGGATAGATGCTCTAATAGCATTATTGAAGAATAAATCTGAGCGTTTCAAATAAATTGAGGTTCGATTAGAAGGAGTTTTTCTATATGTGTCTAGAGTTGCTTTGGATATTAAAGCCCAATTTTTTTATAACTGCTGTAAGCTGAGCCGTTGGGATTTGTCCTTCTCGTAATAAGATAATGTTATAGAATTTAGATTCTTGCGTGTCAGCATATGTATACTGATATAGCTCTTTAGGTTTGATTAGCACTACTGTAGAAGGTAAGCCGCTCATATATTCATTGACTGGATCCCATCCGTATAGAGACTCGCTTTTATTATGAAAAAGAGAGAGTTGATCTTGTACCATTGTTAATGATTTAGCATCGGGGAAGTTAGTAATATTCGCGCTTGTGCCTAAAATCGGCCTGCCAAGTTCTCTTATAATCCGCATAAGGCTTTTGGAATTTGGAGCGCGCATGCCGATGGTAGTGTTGATAAGTGCGCTAGCTAAGTTGGTTGCGTGGTATACTTGTGATAGTATAACGGTTAATGCTCCAGGCCAAAACATTGAGCATAGCACTTTTGCACAATATGGGAAATAAGACACATACGCGCGAGCCCCCTCAACTCCTGAAACTAAAAGCGATACGGGTTTTTTAAAATCTCTCTTCTTAAGTGAAAATACTTTCTGTACTGCTTGCTGATTGAGTGCATCACATGACAAAGCATATAATGTATCCGTTTTCATGCACACAACCCCCCCTTGTCTTAATACCTTAACTACTTGAGCAGTAGTGTTTAGGGCTGTAATCTTCACAAGAAAGCACAAAACCTTAATAGATGCGACAACCTTAATAACAAGGTATTTATTTATCTAAATGGAATGGCAAATTTTTCTAAAAGAATCTGTGCTTCTTTGTCAGTTTTAGCGCTAGTAGTGATAACTATATCCATACCTCTGATCTTATCAATTTGGTCGTAATTGATTTCGGGGAATACTATTTGCTCTTTTAGACCAAAAGCAAAATTACCATGGCCGTCGAATTGAGTTTTGCGGAATCCTTTAAAATCGCGGGTTCTTGGTAAGGCTATATTAACGAGGCGGTCTAAAAATTCATACATTATTGCGCCCCTTAAAGTAACCTTTGCGCCTATAGTTGCTCCTTTTCGTAAATTAAATGCGGCTATAGCTTCTTTGGCACGAGTGAAAACAGGCTTCTGTCCTGTTATAGTGAATAAATCATCATATAACCTGTTTGCTACCTTTCCATCTGTTACGCATTCTTTTGTTGTCATATTTACAACAATCTTTTCGAGTTTAGGAATTTGCATAACATTTTTATAGCCACATTCGCTCATCAGCATCTTTGTATAGATAGTCAAATAATCGCGTTCCAATCTAGGCTTTCCTGCTGGAGAAGCTGTCATTTCCTTAGCTGCTTTCATATCTCTCGTCTTTTAAAAAATTGCCATATAACAAAGCTCCAATATATATCTGTACATATTTAAGTCATCATATCACGATGCATAATACACTCTGATTAAAGTCTTGCATAATTAATTCTTATTTATGTCTAAGTATGTCTGACGCCACCAGGAAGCAGATTGATAAGCCGCGATAGTGTCTTCTAAAAGAGCGCGGTCTATATTCTCTTTCATAATAGGATTTATATCAGGACATGTATATTGGTGATACAATTTATGTGGAGAGAGAACAGTTAATATATTTCCAGCAACTAGCCCTATTTTTTGATAATTACTAATAAAAGCTCTGGCCAAATGAGGTTTGGTATTAAGTGCATCAGAAGCTTTAATTTTTGCAGATTGCAAAAGATCTATACCGTAGAACTTACTCTTATAACTAAAATTCATTAAACCCAACAGAGAAGGTGCTAAATCTATTTGACTAGCTAAGCCTTTGTAAACTGCAGGATTGATAAAGCCCGGTGCATAAAATATCATTGGGATGTGATAGTTTTCGAGATTTAACTCTCTCTTTCCTCCGCTTCCAGCGGTATGATCTGCTACAAACACGAAAATAGTATCTTTAAACCATGCCCTTGATTGGGCTTGTTGTATAAATTGGCCTATACTATAATCTGCATATTTCACTCCTCCTGAACGTCCACTCTTAGAGGCAATATCTATCTTTCCATCTGGATATGTAAATGGCCGATGGTTTGATGTAGTTGTCACGATATACAAAAATGGTTTATGACATGAGGCACCATTATCTGCCTCTTTTATTACTCTATTGAATAGATCTTCATCAGCTACACCCCATGCGTTAGAAAAAGTAATTTCGTCGGATTTTAAATTTGCTCTATCCAAAACTCTGAAATGATTAGCCGCAAAGAATGCGTTCATATTATCGAAATACCCATATCCTCCATATGCGAACATTGTGTCGTATCCTCTAGCTCTAAAAACGCTACCAATGGTAAATAAATCGTGATTTTTAGGCCGTCGCAATATGGATTGGCCAGGAGTTGGTGGCAGAGACAAAACGATTGCTTCTAGCCCCCGTACTGTACGCGTTCCTGCTGCATATATTTGGGAAAACATTAACCCCTGTGATGCAATTTTGTCTAAGTTTGGAGTTAAGCCGCTTTGATTCCCAAACCATCCCATGAATTCGCTACTCATGCTTTCCATAAGCACAATAATCACATTTTTATGGATTTCTGGTTTATCAGAGGTAATAGCGTATGTAAATGTAGCATCAGATTGTGAGGAATTATGTGCGGAGATATGGTCTAATTTGCTTGATGCTACGCGAGGAGAGAGGGTCAGATAGAATTTATCATATTCAATTTCGTTATTCCCGAAAGCATAGAATAAACTGTAAAAGCCGTTAGCAGCGATTTCTTTCGATAGATCATCTCCCTCACTGGAGCGAGCCTGTTCTATATCGCTAATAGCGTGGAAACTTACCGATATAATTAACAGCAGCGTTAGTGCGTATAAATTTCCTTTTAGCTTAGATTTATAATGAGTGGTTGTAATCTGTGGTTTCCATATGCGTAATGTGGTATAAGAAATAAGCAGAGCAAGGCCTCCTATGCCGCTTATAATATAGTAGACGGGATATGATTCGATGATATTTCGCACTACTTCATGTGTGTAGACAAGATAATCAACTGCGATAAAATTATATCTTACACCAAATTCCGTCCAAAACAGATGTTCAGCGATCGCGTCGAATAAAAGAACGAAGACAAATAATGTGCGTAGAACAAATTCTACAACGTTTGAAGCTCTCTGTGATAAGGCTATACTTGCTACTAAGGTGTAAATTATGCAGATCGGAATGAGCGCGAAACTACACGCTACTATATCTAACCATAGGCCCCTGGCAACTATGGGCAATATACTATAGCCTAGAGAGCCTAAGGCGTATGCGCTTCTACCCCATAAGCTAACCCGTACTACCATCTGTATGGCTAAAAAGATAGAAACGTACGGTAGTAATCTTTTGAATGCTGAGGGGTATGCAATATGTCGCATAAAGCACTATTCATAAATATAAGCTATACAAAAAACTTTTTCCCCTAATATAGCCGCATCATAAACATCCTCTTATGTAAGCTAGCAGGATGTCTTTGAATTGTCCAGCTATATCAGGCTCTTGTAGTATATGACGCTTTTCTCCCTCGACAAATACTTGCGCCGTGTGATTTTCTCCTTTGCCTGGTAAGCAGATACCAATGTCTGCATGCTTACTTTCTCCCGGTCCGTTTACTATACATCCCATTACGGCGATCCTTAGTCCCATTACCTTAGGGTATTGTGTTGCCCAAATAGGCATTTGTTCTGTGATAAATGTTTTTATTTCTTCTGCTAATTGTCTAAAATAATTACTATCAGTTCTACCACATCCTGGACACGATATAACATGAGGTTTATCTTGTCTCAGGGCTAGAGCACGCAATATTGCCTGGCAGATAACAACCTCTGTTGCTCTGCTTTCATTAGGTTTAGGCGTTAAGGAGACGCGGATTGTGTCCCCGATCTCTTGTTGTAATAAGAGGCTAATGCCTATAGCGCTTGTTACTGCGCCCTCATAACCGGATCCTGCTTCAGTCAATCCTAAATGCAATGCATAGTTCGATTCTTTTGCGAGTCTTTTATATATATAAAGCAAATCAGGAACTCCGCTTACTTTTGCAGATAATACGATTTTATTGCTAGGCAGGCCGCGCTCAATACATCTTTTGGCGCTCAGCAATGCTGATTGTACGACCACATCTCGTATTACTTCCTCTAGCGGGCGCGGATGCTTTAATATAGCATTGCTGTCTAACATATCAGTAGCAAGTTTCTGATCGAGACTTCCCCAATTGACCCCTATTCGTATCGGTTTATTATATTTTAGTGCGCAATCAATCACTGTTGCGAAATGCTCATCTTTCTCGCGTCCAGTGCCCACGTTGCCAGGGTTGATTCTATATTTATCTAAATACTGCGCACATTCAGATACAGAGGACAATAAGACATGTCCGTTGTAATGGAAACACCCTATTAAAGGTATAGTGCAATTATGTGAGTATAGCTTGTCGCGAATATGCGGAATTGCTTTCGCGGCTTTTATTGTATTGACAGCGAGCCGCACCATTTCTGCTCCTGCTTTATTTAGTTCAATAATTTGTCTTACTGTTGCAGATACATCGGAGGTATCTGTATCAGTCATGGATTGTATTATAACGGGATTTTGCCCGCCTATTTCTATATTGCCGATACGTACTGTATGTGTCATGAAGAGAGTGAAAACTAATGAAGCAATCGGTAGACTTATAACGGGTATATATGAAATTCAAATGTAAACGTAGTGATTTAAACATCATTACTTACATTATGATTTGCACAAATCACTTGACATGAGGCAAGCGCTTCTTGTAAAAGTGGGAGAGTAGGAGACCAGTGTCGCGGGGTAGAGCAGTCTGGTAGCTCGTCAGGCTCATAACCTGAAGGTCGTAGGTTCAAATCCTGCCCCCGCAACCAGTGATGTCAGGTAGACAGGCGCGTTAAGATATCGAGTATCGTGTCACTGATATGGAGGGCTTTTGTTTCGTCCTCATCCTCGACCATGAGGCGGATTATGCGTTCAGTTCCAGATTTCCGCAGTGATATCTTCGAATTTTTGTTGGCAGCTTTGATTTTTTCTATTTGCTTCATAGCGCTTTGATTGGCTAAGGGGTCAATAGTGTGTATTGCTATATGCCTAGAAATTTGTGGCACTAATTGGAAAAGATTAAATAGCTCGCTTGCCTTTTGTTGGTATTTTCGCATAGCCGTTAAGACTTGCAAGCATGTAATGATGCCGTCACTTACATAGTTATACTTTTCTAAAAGCACGTGACCGGAGGGCTCTCCTCCTAAACCCCAGAGAAGTCTTTGCATCTCAATGGCGATATGCCTGTCTCCCACGTTAGCTATGCAAACGGGTAAGTTTATGCTCTTTAGATAACGCAATAACCCTCCATTGGAAGCATGTGTTAAAACTACCCCACCATTAAGTGACTCTCTATCTTTTAGGGACTTAGCGATGAGTGCTATTAGGAAATCTCCTGATATAATATTACCGAGTTCATCGCATATAACTGCTCTGTCTGCGTCTCCATCGAAGGCTATACCTATATCAGCTTTTTCTTCTATTACCCTTTTCTGTAGAGCGGCTGGATGCATAGAGCCACAATTTTGGTTTATATTTACGCCATTCGGATGGCATCCTATAAATGCCGTTTCTATGCCCAATTCCCAAAAAACAGTTGGTGCTATTTTATAGGATGCTCCATTAGCACAATCTAGGACTACCTTCATGCCTGATAACTGATATTCACGCGGGAAAGAAGCCTTTACATATTCTATGTATCTTCCGTGAGTATCGCTTAATCGAGTTGCATGACCTAATTTATTTGGATCCACCAAATATTCATTAAGATTTGCTTCGCTGTATGCAGGATCACAGCTTTCTGTATGGTCTAATTGCGGAAATAGCAAAGATTGTATTGTTTGTTGGCACTCGTTAGAGACTTTAAGGCCATTGTAATCAAAAAGTTTAAATCCGTTATCTTGATGTGAATTGTGTGAGGCAGTAATCATCACGGCTAAATTTGCACGCAAAGACTTAGTTAGCATCTGTAGTGCTGGTGTAGGCATGGGCCCTAACAAAGTTACATTTACCCCTACAGCAATGAGACCGGCTGTTATAGCAGGTTCCAGCATATAGCCAGATAATCTTGTGTCTTTTGCAATGATGACTTCTCTGCAGAGTCTGTATTTGTTTTCCTTCCGTAGTTTAGAGTGCTGTAAATAAATACCTACAGCCATACCTAACCTTAAGGCGAAGTCCGGCAATATAGGAAATTTATTTACAACTCCTCGTATTCCATCAGTCCCAAAGAGCATATATCTTAAATCTCTATCACTGTTAATTCGCCTTTACTAAGAGCAAATACTATATCGGCTTTAGACGCTAGCTTTGTGTTATGCGTTACAATAAGCGCTGCGCTATCTCGTTTTTTTGTTTCTTTGATGAACAAATCCAGCACTATTGCAGCATTATGCTCATCCAAATTACCAGTAGGTTCGTCTGCTAGTAAAAGGTGAGGTTTGTTTACTAAACTTCGTAATACTGCTATACGTTGTTGCTCTCCTCCAGATAATTCATTTACTTCTCGAGAAGCTTCTGATTGCATCCCTATTTCTTCTAGCAAATCTAAAGCTGTGGCGACTGCTTCTTTTTTTCCTTTATGATTTATAAATTGGGGGATTAGCAGGTTTTCCAGTACAGTAAATTCAGGTAATAGATTGTGAAACTGATATACAAATCCTATATGCTCTCTTCGTAAAAGGGTTTTTTGGAGATCAGAGCAATTACCTACGTCTTTTCCATTTAATACTATTGTGCCACTATCTGCGTTTTCCAGCAAAGCTGCTATATGTAGCAGTGTGCTTTTTCCAGAACCTGACACTCCTACCACAGCGCCTACCTGGCCTGGGGCAAGTATAAGATTTATTTGCTCAAGCACTGCAGATTCATTATGGAAGGTTTTGCAAACTTTCTGAAGTACTAACAAAGACATTTATCAGGTAGCCTAACATAATGAAGCTTAGTGGTGCATAAATAATGAGTCTCCCCATCCTTCGGCATCTAATTTCGCCCTTAGGGGCAAGAACTTAAAACACTCATATGCAAGCTTTGCGCGATACTCTCTGGTGAGTATTATATCTAGCTGTTTCTTCAAATTGTGTAGATGTATGACATCTGTAGCTGCGTAATCTATTTGCTCTGGTGTTAAAGTTTCCGCTCCCCAGTCTGTCAAGGTTTGCTGCTTAGAGATTTTTATACTAAGTAGAGTAGCGCATAAATCGCGTAATCCATGAGATTCGCTATATGTACGACACAGCTTCGAAGCGGTTTTAGTACAATATATACTAGACATTTCTATTCCCAGATAAATATGCAAAATAGCTAGATCAAAACGTGCAAAATGGAAAATCTTTTCTATCTTAGGGTTGCTTAACAAGCGCTTTAACCTGGGACAGGAGTAATCCCTTTTAGGGAAATGTACAAGATAAACACGTCCATCGCTTGTAGCAATCTGCACTAGACATAACCTATCTCTTTGATTATTAAGGCCCATTGCCTCTGTGTCTAATGCGATACTTGGCTCTGATTCGAGGGATGCGTTTTCGGGTAGATCGCCGACAGAATAATAAACTCTCATATTATCTTTATGATTGATTGTGATAGATGCACGCTGACTTTTTTAAAAACCTTAGTACTCAACGGATATAACTCGAAAATATTTTATTCCTTTAGGAGCGGTAACTTCGACTTCATCACCGCTTTGTTTGCCTAATAGTGCTTTGCCTAGTGGTGAAGAGATAGACAAATCCCCCTTTTCTATATCTGCTTCATAATCTCCGGTAATGCGGTATTGTACTTCTCTTTTTCCTTCCATGTCGAATAGCTTTACTGTAGCGCCGAACTGTATTTGTTCTACTTTTATCCCTTTTATAGAAAGTACTTCAGCACGCCCCAGCTTATTTTCCAATTCGTGGATTTTAGCTTCCAGTAGCCTTTGCTTTTCTTTAGCTGCAGAATATTCAGCATTCTCTGATAGATCTCCATGCGCTCTTGCTTCTGTAATAGCTGCTATTACAGCTGGTCTTTCTATTGTTTTTAAAGTATGTAATTCCTTATTCAGTTGTACGTATCCTTCTGGAGTGATGGGAAATCTGGTAGTCATCGATTTTACGTAATGTGATTATACAAATTCACAAAAATTATGCTAACAAAACATCAGAGCAACGGAGCGCTAAACTATCCGTCTGCCACTGCCTGCAACGATACTGCTATAGTCTAAGCATAGGCATAACCATAGTCAACTTTTTTGTTTTCTTATCAATTAGTTGAAAAATTTTCTTCTACGTAGTACAAAAACGAAGCTGTTTAATGGGATTCTTATGCAAAAATTTCGCACTCCAAATAATAACCTCCGAAGAATCATAGAGACTATTATAGCATTGTTTTTTGGCATTTTCCAGTTGATCGCATTAGGTGCAGTTCTAAGCTATTCGCCCGAAGATCCGTCTTTTTTGCATGCTTCTGATAGTAAGGTGCATAATATTGTAGGACGGTATGCAGCATATGCTGTAGACCCTGCGCTCCAAGCTTTCGGAGGGGCCGTTTTTTTATTATTGAGCATAATATTTATTAACAGTTTGGCTGTTGTTTTGGGTAGGAGGATAAGATTTTATTTCGGCACTATTATGGGGATGCTTTCTCTTGTGCTGATGTCGCTTTTTTTAGCCTCATTTCGAAAATTAGGGACAAGCGAACATTTGTTAATGTATGAGCCTATGCAAGATATGTGGTATGGAGGATTCTTGGGCCACTACTTATATAGCGTCCTCTCTCCTGGGATAGATCCGCGGATATTTACTGCTGTGACGGGAGTGTTAGTATGCCTAATATCATTGAGTGCATTAAATATTAGCCTCTCGCAGTGGATTAGCGGGATAAGTATTACTTATAGAGGCGTATTAAAGATTGCTAGATATTGTTTTAATTCGATGCGTGCTTTTTCAAAGCGTAAAAAATTATCTCTTTCAGAAAGAAAAACGATACCAAGAGTTGCTGGTCAAGTAGAGTCTCCAGAAGAGAGCTCATATCAGACAACTGGGCACAGTAGACAATCTATAGATGTAGAGGATTTAACGTTTTTGCAAAATGGAAGTGGAGAGGATACTTCGAGTGTGCATAGAGCAAGATATACTCTGCCATATACTGCATTATTGCACAGTCCTAGGACTAAAACTTCAGGTATATTAGATAAAAGCATATTGCAAGAAAATGCGCGCCTTCTTATGCAAGTGCTGCATGATTTTGGGGTGATGGGAGATATCTTGGATATATATCAGGGCCCCGTAGTTACATTATATGAGCTGCAGCCGGCTGCGGGGATCAAGTCTTCTCGGATTATAGGGTTAGCTGATGATATAGCTCGGTCTATGAGTGCTTTATCTGCACGGATAGCTGTTATTCCTGGTAAAAATGCCGTAGGGATAGAGCTCCCTAATAAACATAGAGAGACTGTTTACTTGGGGGAATTAATAGATTCTGCTGAGTATAATGATTCAGCGCATAAACTCCCGTTGATTTTGGGGAAAAACATACTGGGAAAACCTGTAGTAGCTGATCTCGCGAAAATGCCGCATTTGCTTGTAGCAGGAACTACAGGATCAGGTAAATCAGTAGCCGTGAATGCTATGATTTTTTCTCTCCTTTACAAGTATACCCCAGAAAGCTGTCGCCTTGTTATGATAGATCCTAAGATGCTTGAATTATACATGTATGAAGGGATCCCACACCTTTTGTCCCCAGTTGTTACAGACCCACGTAAGGCTGTAGCAGCTTTAAAATGGGTTGTAACCGAAATGGAGTCACGGTATAGAGCTATGTCTATTTTGGGGGTGAGAAATATAGGGAATTACAATGCTATCATTGAGGGCGCTATTCGTGCAGCTCAGCCGATAGAGAAACAATTACAAGTTGGATTCGATAGGGCTACGGGAAGGCCCATATTTGAAACAATAAGAATTAAGCAAGAGATGCTTCCATATATAGTGGTTATTGTAGATGAAATCGCAGATTTAATGTTGGTCGCAGGCAAGGAAATAGAAATTTATATCCAGAGATTAGCGCAAATGGCGCGAGCAGCTGGAATTCATCTAATAATGGCGACGCAACGCCCCTCTGTAGATGTTATTACAGGCGTTATTAAAGCCAACTTACCTACGCGCATAAGCTTCCAAGTTACCTCTAAGATTGATAGTCGCACCATACTCGGAGAACAGGGGGCGGAACAACTTTTGGGTAAGGGAGATATGCTTTACATGAGTGCTGGTGGGAGGCTAGAGAGAGTGCACGGTCCTTTTGTTAGCGATAAAGATGTGGAGTTAGTTACTGCGTTTTGGAAAAAATTTGGTCCTGCTAGCTATATTGAGTTGACTACTTGTGATGGTGAAGATGTTATAAAAAATGGTGGGACAGATGCGGAGATAGATTCCGATGATGGAAAGGACGATAGCGTCTATTGTAATGCCGTGGAGATTGTCTTGAAAGATCGGAGGCCGACTACAAGCTATTTGCAGAGATGCTTAAAAATTGGTTATAACAGGGCTGCTTCATTAATAGAGAGAATGGAGAGAGAGGGTATCGTAGGAGCACCTAACCACGTTGGGAAGCGTGAAATTTTAATCAAAGACAAGGGGGAGTAATATGGGAGACTTTGATTCTTATAACAGAGAATACATCGAGTTCTTTAAATGTCACATATGACGGAATTCAACGTATATATTTGGGGAAATACAGCATTGAAGATGCTGCCCAAACTGATTGAGAGCGTGTACGAGGCTGAGTACAACGTACAGGTGTTGTGCTGTCGAAACAGCATTATTACGGTAAAAGAGTTAGATTCTTTATTGTGGTCATATTCCTCGACGAGCTTTTTGCCCCATTGTACTGATAACGACCGTGCAATAGCGAGCGATACGCCCATCTTTATAACTGAGGAACTTGAAGCAAACCTGAATAAGGCGCGGGTTTTGATATGTTTGGGCGCAGTATCACTGAACGACTTATTGAGAGCAATACACAGCAAATGCTTACAGGATATATATGATAAAGTACTGTTTATATGTAACGAGGAGAGTCAATATCAGCCTCATGATATTGCTATTTGTGCAAGAAAAATGTCATTCTCCGTTCATATAATCTCTAAAGATCCGAATGGATTTTGGCAAAAAGAGGCATTATAAGCTTGAAAAGACATATGATTGTTTCTAGTAGTATGGCGTTAAACATCATCTCCAGTATAGGGGATAAAGGGATTAGTAGCGAAGAGTCCTTCAATTTTTAATAATTTGTCTTTAAACGCCACGAGCTTTACGCCTGCTTCTTCCAGCATTTCTGAGGATATCTGCATACTCTTTTGCCAAAGTCCTCTATTCTGATGTCCGGGATAGTTTATGTCGTATATCACCGCTGTGATGCCCGCTTGTATGATTAGTCTAGCGCAATTAGCGCATGGAGTCCATGTAGTATAGAGGCGACATCCCTTAACTGGGGTGCCTATACGAACGCAATTCATAATAGCATTTTCTTCCGCATGATTCTCTATCAACTGTTTATATTCTTTATTTTCGTAGCGATTTAATTTGTCAGATATATTCCTAGGGAAACCATTATATCCTGTCGATCTTATTTCATTATCTATACCTACAATGATCGCACCTACTCGTGTACTTGGGTCTTTGCTTTTCATAGAAACGGCGTATGCAATGGTCATAAAATACTGATCCCACGTTATATTGTCATTAATGGGAGTTTCGTGATTTATTTCTTGGGGCATATTTTTTGCGATATGGGTCGATTCATTTGATGGTATATTTGCTCGTCTTTTCTTTTGTTTTCAATTTATTTCTATAGAGAGTAATGAGAGATTGGTGGTTAACACGCTTGATTCTCAGACTAAAATTTGAACAAGTTGATTAAGCCCTATAGCTAGTATACAATCATAGACTGTATCGCTTGACGATTACTAATTGGATGAGGGGCTCTGATGGCGTTTGTGCTGGGTGTATTTGTGATGATAACTGCTATTATCGTAGGATATTTAGGAGCTGGAGGGAATTTAGGTGCGATATCTCAACCATTTGAATGGATTATCATCATAGGTGCAGGGTTAGGCACATTTATAATGGCTAACAGTAAAAGCGTAACTCTAGGTACAATGAAAAAACTGAAGTACCTTGTTCGAGGAAGCCCTTGCAATAAGCGAGATTATTTAGATTTATTGACTTTTTTATTTCTTTTTTTAAAAAAGATACGGGCACTTAACTTTGCTGAACTCGAAAAAGCCGTAGAATTCCCGGCAAAAGCGCCACTTATTTCAGATTTCCCTAATATAGACATACGGATAATTACATTTATTTGTGATTTTTTACGAATGTTAGCTTTAGGGGTTGATGACATACAAGAGTTGGATGATATAATGGAGACCGCCCTAGAAGAGAGGATATGGGATACGAAGCGGATTGCAGATGCTCTTTCTGCTTTAGGCGCGTCTCTTCCTGGACTAGGTATTGTAGCTGCTGTACTTGGAGTAATACTTGCGATGGGTGTGATTGATGAAGCTGCAACCGTGCTTGGTCTACAAATAGCTTCGGCTTTGGTTGGGACTTTAGCGGGGGTAGGTTTAGCTTATTGCGTAATCCTTCCAATGGCATCTCTTGCCAAATCGTTTGCAGAGGAAGAAGCAAAATTTTTTAGATGTGTGAAAGTAGCTATAATCACATATGCTGCTGGCTCTGCGCCGTATATAGCTGTAGAGTTTGCTAGACAGGCGATTCCTACAGAATTTCAGCCGGAATTTCATGATTTTGAAAAGGCAATAAATAGTTATAACACCCTAAAGATGATGTAATAGAGTACCATATAGTAAGATGGTTAAAGGTTAGAAGTAATGGCGTATATGCAAGAGGTCAATAATAAATATATTGTCGCGAAAGGCATTTCTAGACAAGCTAGAGATGGTACGCGTAGTGGGCGTCGGAGCCGTCAGATTATATATAAGGCGCATGACTCTATTATGGAAGCTTCGGAAACGTGGAAAATCGCATATGGAGATTTTGTTACAACTTTGATGGCTTTTTTCCTATTAATGTGGGCGCTCAATAAGGGCCCTGCTTCAAAGATACATGAATTAGCTGAAGCGTTTAAACCTACTATAAGTTCATCAAAGAAGTACCTATTAGGCAATGAAGTATCAATACAGAATGAGGGGGCCAACAATGAAAAGGGAATGCTTCCCAAAGATAGAACACTTGATATTTTAGAGGCTAGTATGTCTAGTGTTCTTAATAGGCATATCAATACTAATAATTCGGTGAACGTACAAATCTCTAGAAATAATTTAGGAATTACAATTAATATTTTTGATGGGAATGAAAAATACATCTTTGCTCCTGGTAGTGCAGAGATAACTCCCTCTATGCAAAGTATATTACGTAAAGTAGCGGTCTTGATAAAACATACTCCAAATTTTATATCTATAGGAGGGCACACTGACAAAGAGCTAGAAGGGGGCCTGCCTATGCAATACTCGGATTGGGAGCTTTCTGCAGATCGCGCCAATGCTACGAGGAGATTTCTTACTACAGTTGGCATAGCACCTGAGAAATTCGTACGTATTATAGCTTATGCAGATACAGATCCGCTTATCTCAGGTAATCCCTATGATCCCCGTAATCGTCGCATATCAATTACCTTATTGCAAAATGCGGTAGTGCCAGCTTATAAAGTTGCAGTGCTTTCTATTGCAGGGGGGGCTCGGTGAAGTACTAGTAAAAGCTATGGAGTATGGTCTTTAATATACATATGTATTAAAAGAAGCATGACGCTTGACTCTAATCTTCACTAGGATCTATGTTAAGGAGCGTTATTATTTAGCGCAGGAAAATCCCTAATGTATAAGATTTTTATTGTAGCTGGAGAAGCATCAGGAGATAAGATAGGCGCGAGATTGATGCAAGCATTGAATGCATCCAGAGAGCAGTTCGATTTTTATGGGATCGGAGGATCAGAGATGTCTGATGCTGGATTAAAAACACTATTTCCTAGTGCGGATATAGCAATTATAGGTTTTTTTGAAGTTTTGCTTTCGGCATTGAAATTGAAGTCCCTACTAGGAGCTGCTATTCGCGCTGCGGTAGAGTATAAGCCGGATATGATCATTACTTTAGATTCATCTGGGTTTAATTTTCGGTTGATTGATACACTCCGGAAACATTTTCGCAAGTTGATTGAGCTTAAGCGAAAATTAGGAGGTGTCATTGGTATAAAACAGCCAGTGATGCTGCATTATGTAGCACCAATGCTTTGGGCCTATAAGCCTAGCAGAGCGTTGCGTGTATCGAATCTATATGACCATATCCTGCTTACACTCCCGTTTGAAACACAGTACTTTCGCCACATGCCACATACTTATGTGGGGCATCTAATACTTGAACAACAACGATCTATATCTCACAGTAAGGATATAAAAGAGCTGTTTGGGCGGGAGCGTAAGACTATTTTAATAACAGTTATGCCTGGTAGCAGGCTAACAGAATTGCGATATCATTTGCCACTCTTAGCACAAGTGATGAAAAGAATAAGTGAGTATCTAGCATTAAGAGGGGAAGAGGTGCACTATATCGTACCTACGCTCCCTTCGCTAGAGGAATATATCAGCACTTATTTCGATAAGAAAGGTTTAGGCTGCTTGGTTTCAGTAGTGATAAATGAAGAGGATAAATTATGCATGATTCAGCAAAGTGCAGTTGCGCTTGTCAAATCTGGAACATCTGTTTTGGATATGTGTATATATAAAGTTCCCACTGTTGCTTTTTACAAAATATCTAATTTAACTTTTTGGTTGCTCAAGTATGTACTGAACTTTAAATGTAAATACGTAACTTTACCGAATATAATCATGAATATGGAAATAGTCCCCGAGTTTATACAATCTCAATGTAATGTAAGTACATTATGTGCTGCGGTTATTAATTTTTTGGAGCATCCAGATAAAGCTTCGAAACAACTGTCTTATTTTAAGAAAGTAATGGAGCTTTTAAAAGAAAGCATGAATATTGAGCCGAAAGTAGAGACGCGACATCATACAATGCAATATCCTAGCGAAAGAGCAGCAGAGGTTGTTTTAACTCTATTAAAAAATAGTCCGAATTAGAAGAAGTCTCAATTATGAAGGCTACCATATATAGAAGTTCAAGATCAGAAAGGAAGCAAAAATAACTGAGAGACCAGTATAAAATACCAGGTACTGTCTAGTTTTTGAGAAATTAAAATATAGAGATTACCTATATTAGCTAGCCTCGAAACACAGTAATATGTTTTGAATTTTCGAATACTATAAGATGGGATTTTGTTTAGGATGGCGATATATTCGACCTTCTTCTTTTTTAAGATCTGCGATAAACTCGTATAATTCCTTATTATTTTGCTCATTCTCCATAAATATCTTAAAACTCTTATCAACTGCTTTATTCATTAGATCTCATGAATATGAGACAAGAATTTAGCTAAGCTTATTATGATAGCATCAAGCTTTTCAATAATGCCTTAGCTTCTAAATATTTACTAATTTAATTGTGGCCTGGCTTCTTGGTCCCGTAAAGAGCGGTTGTGAGTTTAAAATTTATGTGAGCATTTATAGGTGGCAATTGGGGTTGTGCCCCTAGAATAAGTTGAGCTGCATCACTGAGATTTCAGGTGCATGTTTATTGATACTTTAAACGATTGTGCGATTTTCCCCCTTTTTGAAAATAGCTCTACCCGTGCAAGCCTATTCAGCTACCGCTTATAGAAGCCCAGCTCATTAGACGATATGTGATGCCATTACATACTTTGCTTGTATTAAGGGGCCTCATGTTCAATAGGTTTGCTATTACAAGCGGCTTCCCTACGCCTTTGCACAAGTCCCTAGCTTCGATAATCTTTTAGATATGGCTGTCCTTTTAGAACAATGCATTAAGGAGGGCCGTGATCCATTTTCCACAGAATCTTGTGTGATCAAAACTTTGCTCACTGGTTTTTTAGCATCAGCAGCTGGAATATCAAACATAACATCCAATAAAAGCTCCTCCATGACACTTCTTAGGCCCCTAGCTCCCGCCTTTATCTTAATTGCTTTTTTAGCTATGGCCTGCAGGGCGTCGTTGCTTATTTCCAGGCTTACTTTGTCCATACCCAAAAGCTTAGAGTACTGCTTTACAAGTGCATTCTTCGGCTTAAGTAATATATCTATTAGAGCGTGTTCATTCAATTCTGTTACTGTAGAAATAATAGGCAGCCTGCCTACAAGTTCTGGTATTAATCCATATTTTACTAGATCTTGAGCTTCTACTTTACTAAATAACTCGCCTAAATTAGCTGTTTCTTTGTTTTTTATATCAGCCCCGAAGCCCATAGTATTTGCTTCACAGCGAGCAGCGATAATTTTTTCCAATCCATCGAAGGCTCCTCCACAGATAAAGAGTACATTAGATGTATCTATTTGTACGAATTCCTGCTGTGGATGCTTTCTTCCACCATGAATAGGAATTGATGCAAGAGTTCCTTCTACTAACTTTAGTAATGCTTGTTGTACACCCTCACCCGATACATCCCTAGTTATTGAAGGATTCTCGGATTTTTTCGCTATTTTATCTATCTCATCGATATAAATAATTCCCATCTGTGCGCGATCTATATCTGCATCTGCTGCTTGAAGTAGTCTTAATACTATATTTTCTACATCTTCTCCTACATATCCTGCTTCTGTTAAGGTTGTAGCATCTGCGATGGCGAATGGTACATCTAGTACCTTAGCTAAAGTTTGCGCTAGAAGGGTTTTCCCACAGCCCGTAGGTCCGATCAATAAAACATTGCTTTTGGTAATTTCTACATCGTCTGCTTTTTGGGAGCTTTTATTCAACAGGCGTTTATAGTGGTTATATACAGAAACAGATAGCACCTTCTTTGCTTTTTCTTGGCCCACTATATACTCGTTTAATATTGCGTACATTTCATGGGGTTTCGGTACGTTTTTTATGCTTAGTTTTTTAGAGGCGCTGTTTTGATGTATTATGCTAAAGCAAAGATCGACACATTCGTTGCAAATAAAACTTGCTTCTCCTGCGATTAACTTACTAACTTCCGACTTCTTCTTATTGCAAAAAGAACATTTCATCCCCGTCTTTGACGTAGGACTACCCGTATCAGACATAATCAGCTTCGTGCACAAAGGGTTCCCCAAGACTCACATATAGCAGATATTCGCTCATAGCTCAAATGCTAATTGAAGCTAGATATATTGATGAGATTCTATACTTATAGGGCTGTTATTTATTTGTTATTCGTGTCTACACGTGGTATCCCTGGTTTAAGTGGGGCAAAAAGTTATTGCAGATGTTAGGTACAGTAGGGGATAGGGTAGCTAGAGTCTTTAAAAAAGCTTGGATACAAAATAAGATATCTGCATCTTCTTTTTCGGGATATGCATATAGCGATCTTTTATTCGCAGCATTCGTTTTAAGCGTGGTGGGATTCTTGATATTTCCCATTCCACCCTTGCTTATGGATTTTTTATTGAGTATTTCAATCGCGGCCTCTGTACTGCTGTTGGTTAGCACTTTGTTTATAGACAGACCCCTAGACTTAAGCGCCTTTCCTAGTATTTTGCTTGTTGTTACAATGCTCAGATTGTCATTAAATGTATCAACTACAAGGCTAATCCTGTTAAGAGGGCATCTGGGGACTAATGCTGCAGGGCATGTAGTTGAGGCGTTTGGATGCTTTGTAACGCAGGGCTCTGTCGTTATAGGCACATTGATTTTCATTATTCTTACTATCATCAATTTTATTGTTATAACAAAAGGATCTGGGCGTATAGCGGAAGTTGCAGCGCGTTTCAGCTTAGATGCTCTTCCCGGGAAACAAATGGCTATAGACGCTGATTTATCAGCAGGCCTTATAAATGAGAATGAAGCAAGGGAAAGACGTAAAGTGCTTGAAGAGGAGACTGCTTTTTATGGCGCGATGGACGGAGCTAGCAAATTTGTGAGAGGTGATGCTGTTTCGGGATTGCTCATTACTTTTATAAATTTTGTTGCTGGAATAGTGATAGGAGTTGCTCAAAGAGACATGACTTTTTTTCAAGCTATACATACCTATACCATTTTAACCATTGGAGATGGTTTAGTAACGCAAATTCCCTCCTTACTTGTTTCTACAGCTGCGGGATTTTTAGTCACAAAATCAGGAGTACATGGTTCTATTGATAAGGCCATTCGGCAGCAACTTAGCAAATATCCGCAATCTTTTCTAATTAGTGCCGGTTTATTGTTGTTTATGGCCATTATACCAGGGACGCCGTTTCTTCCCTTTACATTCGTTGCGAGCTTATGTGGAGCGTTGAGTTATTTCTTATATGTCGCTCAAAAGAGAGCTGATACAGCAGAACCTCAGAAAGGAACGGCTGAATCTCTAGAAATGGGTCAGATCACAGACGAACAGATGTTGGCACGTTCGCTTAATATCGATATTATAAGAATAGAACTAGGATACGAACTTCTTACTTTAATCAATTATGAAGGTAATAATAAGATTACAGATCAAATTAAGGTATTGAGGAATCAAATCGCCCAGAGGCTAGGTTTTGTATTACCAGCTGTGCGTATACAGGACAATGCTGATTTAGCAGCCTGCAGCTATAGGATTAAAATAAAAGAAGTAGAATGTGCTGAAGGGACTATCTACCCAGATAAACTCATGACAATGAACCCCAGTGGAGGTGCTATTGTTGTAGAGGGCATAGATGCCAAAGAGCCTACTTTCGGCCTTAGTGTGAAATGGATAGAGAAGGGCGCTAAAGAAGATGCTTTATTTAAGGGATATACCGTTGTAGAGCCGCCAACTGTCATTATTACGCATCTCACAGAGATGGTCAAAGAAAATGTCATGGATTTATTGACTTATGCAGAAACGCAGAAGTTAATAGAGCAGCTATCGTCAGAACATAAAAAATTGGCCTCAGATCTCATCCCATCTAAGATTTCTTTAGTCCTTTTTCAAAGGGTGTTACAAGCATTGTTAAATGAGGGGATCTCGATACGAGATTTGCCTGCAATATTAGAGGCAGTATCAGAATTCTCTGATATATCTCCACAAGTGTTAGGAAAATTAATAGAGCATGTGCGAGTTAGGTTAACTAAGCAAATATGTTTTTCAAATATGGGGGAGCATGGCTATATTCCGATTGTAACTTTATCTCCTCAATGGGAACGAGCTTTTATTGAAAGTTTAATGGGTGACGGAGATGCTAAACAAATTGTCATGTCTCCTAGCAAATTGCATGAGTTCGTTTCCGCTGTAAATAAGGAATTCGAAAAATTAGCTAGAGAAGCGAAAGAGGTGCCAGTGATATTGACATCTGGGATGCTGAGGCCGTTTATTAGGTCTATTATAGAACGATTCCGTCCTAATGTTGTAGTTTTATCGCAAAATGAAATTCATTCTAGGGCTAAAATTAAAACTCTAGGCTCTATATAATCCGGCTACGAGGCAATCTATGTATGCAAATCAGTGCGTATCAGCATATACAGAGATATGCTGAGAAAAAGGACGCTTAACAGCGCGACGCTAGCGAAGGCGTGTACTCCATTATTTGTAGAAATGGAAATAGTCAGGTCATTCAAAGTGTACGAAATAAAACCAAGGAACAACCCTAAGGGAGCCGCTAAATGCGAATGAGAGAGTGATTTTAGAGGAGCTGATAGTATATATCCTAATGTATTCATATAAATTAGCAAAGCGGGAAGAAACAATATCTTCCAAAAGTAAATTTGATATTTTAGGGTGTCAATTCCCATACTGTGCGCTATCTCTAAAAAATTAGTAAACACGCAGATATTTATAGTTTCTGGCGCTGCAAGTCCATTTAACATTTGATTGAAATCTATATTCAGTTCTAGTGGAAGGTTTTTTTGTACAGAAGTCTTATTTTTGTTGTTCAATATTACCGCACGTTTAGCAATCCATTTATCTTCAATAAATTCAACTTCAGGTGCCACAATTTTTTGTAAAAACGATGTGTCTTGATCAAATATAAAAATATCTACATTGTATAATCTGTTCTCTCGTTCTGAAAGATGCGCAATATGTAATAATACAAAATTTTGCCCCACTGCTTGTTTTAACCATATGCCTTTTTTGGAAAGCAACGCAGGTTCCCTGCCCAAATGAAGCGCCTTAGCCTTTAACGTTAGATAGTCCTTATATAAAAAGCTGGAAATAGGCATAAACACCGTTGTATGTAAGAGAGAAAAAGCTAGTAGTACTAGGATAGAGGGCATAATGATATAAGACCCTGGAATGCCCAAGGTGAATATTGCCACAGTCTCATTGTGGCGCTTCATACAAAGCCACATCTTGAATGATGCAAGGAGCGTTACAAACGGTAGAATACTATTCGTTGTTGTATAATTTTTGAGTAGAGCAAGTTTTATTATAGTAGACCAGCTCAGAGAAGGGTGATTACTAGATATTCTTGTAAGCTCGATTAGATCAAATATAAACACTAGCGCCATCATTCCAGCAAGAGTGATTAGTAAATCTTTGCTGAATCTTCTAATTATATAGTTGTGTAAAACATTACTATACATTTTTTTACCATCAAACGAAGCCATTTAGCTTCCTAATGTGCCTAACTCGCGTATTGCATCGCAGCTTATATCTAAATCTGGTGCTGCTAAGTACTTTACTCTTTCTCCAATGAAACTTAATACGTCTGTACTAATCCCTAAGTTTTTGAGAGACAGCTGATTTAAACAATTATCGTACTGCGATTCATGATTTGTGCAAAGCATTCTGATAATACCTAAAGCAGCTCGTCTAAGGGCATATGGATCTTTAGATCCATTGGGTTTGAGCCCAATGCTGAACATTTGTTGTAGGGTGTCTAATTTATCGCTTATAGCGAGTAAGCATCCGATTAATGTTTGCGGGATGGCGTCATGTGGGCCTACAGGTTTATATTGGTCGCGAATTGCCTCAGCTACTGCATTCCCCTCTCCCGAACTAAGTGCATAATGATAACCCATTATTCCTTGTAGTTCCGGAAATTCTCTCACTACATTCGTGATAAGATCGGCTTTGGACATTAAAGCTGCTCTTAGGAGAGTTTCTTTTTCTTTTTCTTTTAAATGAAGTTGATCGGCTATGTTTTGTGCGATGTCTCGGATCCTTTGTACCTTTATAAACATATCCCCTAATTTTACATGAAAAGTAATCTTATGTAATTGTTGTGTTTTTTCTGCTAATGAAGTTTTTTTATCTTCTTGCACGAAAAACAACGCATCAGCCAATCGTGCCTCCACTACTCGTGCATTCCCCTCGATTATTGTTATGCCCTCATCGTTTGGGATAATGTTAGCAACAATGACAAAATATGGTGCAAGATTTCCAGTTTCATCTTGTAGCATTAAATATTTTTGGTGTGTTTTCAAAGTGGTCAATAATACTTCTTTGGGAAGAGTCATGAAACGCTTATCTATTGATCCAAGCAGGACAAATGGATACTCTATTAAACTTCCCACTTCTTCTAGGAGGGCATTATCGCTAATTAAGTGCAGGGATTGCGATGTATGCAAACCTTGCTTTTGGATACATCGGTCTAGACCGCTAAGGATCATCTTTTTTCTTTCATCTAAAGAGAGCACAACCTTAGCTTGTTTCAGTTTTGAGAAATAATCATCGCCAGATTTAATTTTTATTGGGCTATTATACATAAATCTATGTCCGTATGTAATGTCGCTGGCGATTAAATTTTCTACATTTAAAGGAAGAATCTTTCCATCGAATAAACATAGTAAAGAACGAATAGGGCGCACCCAGCGCAATGCGGGAGAGCTCCATATCATAGATTGAGGCCACTTAAATTTGTAAATTATGTCTTGCAAAGATGTTTGCAGGACATTGCGCATCTCTTCTTCATTGCTTGCGTGTTTTGTTTCAAAAAAATAGAAATCTTCTCTGGTTTCCATCTCGCTTATGTCATTTATGCCATATTTGCCCATAAATCCGGAAAGGGCCTTTGCATCTGCTCCTATCCTAGGGCCTCGTATCTCTATTTTTTCGAGTTTCATTACGGAGGGCACGTTAGTCGCGTACAAACTTAGACGTCTAGGTGTGCCAAAACTTTGAACATCAATTTTTGAATGATTTTGGGGCCATAAAGATTCGCACTTGCTTTTAAACGCACGGGCGATAGCGTCCGCCGCATTCTTCTGCATTGTTTCTGGTATTTCTTCGGAAAGAATTTCAAGTAACAATTCAGCCATTTATATTTTGCCTTGTTATTTTTTATGTTTTAGCTCCTGTTCTAATACATAAGCTATTTTTAGAGCTGTTTCTTCATCGTATAATTTTCCTATTATATGCGCTCCCAAAGGCAATTGCTCCTTTGAAGATAATATGGTAGGAACAGAGATGCAGGGAAGGCCCGCTAAACTTGCAGGTACTGTGAATACATCGTTTAAGTACATTGAAATCGGGTCTTGTCTGTTATCTCCTATGGGGAACGCTACAAACGGCGTCGTAGGGGTGAGAATCGCATCAACTTGCTGGAATGCGGTCTGGAAGTCGTTACAGATGAGTCGCCGTACTTTTTGCGCTTTATTGTAATACTGCCCAGAGGCGTCTGCAGATAAAACGTATGTGCCTATTGTAATCCTTCTTTTTACTTCTGCACCAAATCCTGCGGCTCGAGTTTTCCTAGCCATTGCATAAAAATCGTCTCCTGCTTCGCTAATACGTAAGCCGTACCGTATCCCATCATAGCGAGCTAAATTAGCAGATGCTTCTGCTGGCGCAATAACATAGTATACTGGAAGTGCGTATTGTGTATGTGGTAACTTGATATGAATAATTTCGGCACCCGCGCCCTTTAGGCAAGCTTCAGCTATTTGCCACATCTCCATGATCTCTGGGCTCATACCATCTATCCTGTATTCATATGGGATGCCTATTTTAATGCCCTTAATACTTTGGCCGATTACACGGCTAAATTGAGGTACGGGTATATTTTTAGAAGTAGCATCATTATTATCATAACCACATATTGCTTCGAGCATTAACGCTGCATCAGTAACTGACCTTGTCAGTACCCCCGCTTGGTCTAGAGAACTGGCAAACGCGATCATTCCCCATCTGGAACATCTACCATAAGTTGGTTTCATGCCCACTATGCCACAGAATGAGGCAGGCTGGCGTATAGATCCTCCGGTATCGCTACCTAATGCTCCCATGCATAAACTAGCAGCCACTGCCGCTGCTGACCCTCCGGAACTTCCTCCTGGCACTAGAGGCTGCTTTGTTGTAGTAGAGACGAGGGGACTAATGACTGGCCCGAAATAGCTTGTAATTGTGGAAGAACCCATAGCGAATTCATCCATATTAGTTTTGCCTATGCATATCCCGCCATTTTTGTATAACAAAGATGTTACTGTTGATTCATAATCTGGAACAAAGTTTGCCAACATGCGAGAACCTGCGGTGGTTGTTATGCCTTTGGTGCAAAACAGGTCCTTAACGCCGATTGGAATACCTTCTATAGGCCCTGCGATATCTTCCTTTATCTTTTTATCTGATACAACTGCTTGTTTAAGGGCAAGGTCCTCGGTTACCTTTAGAAAAGCATTCAGATGGCTGTGTGCATGTATTCGTGCTAAATGCGCTTTTACAAGCTCTACAGCTGAAAATTGCCTTTTTTTAAAGCAATCTTTGGCTTGTGCTATTGTTAAATTAATCAACTCATCCATAGGCTATCCTCTTTTAAACATACTAAAGGAACGGGGTATATATCAGCATAAACTGGTGGAGCCAGGGGGATTCGAACCCCCGACCTTTTGAATGCCATTCAAACGCGCTACCAACTGCGCCATGACCCCTCTCTAAATACAAATTTTTTAATAAAAACTGGGCGATAAAATTTCGCAAATTTCCCCTAATGTAATGCATACATCAAATATGATACAACGCCCTCTCTTTGGAATCACATATGACTAATGCATTCTCTAAAGTACACATAACCAGAAATTAGTGTCAAACAAGCAGCTATCCATATTGCGACCTGCCCCGCCTGTTCTGCATGTGATATGCCAGATGCGGCCTCTCCTAGCAGTAACAGTATAACGGCCACCATCTGCACTGTTGTTTTTATCTTTCCTAGAACATTAACACGCATAACTATCTTTATTTCTGCAAGATACTCCCTCATGCCAGATACGAAAAATTCTCTACATAAAATTGCTATAATTGGGAATACAGGCGCCATCTTTTTATCTACTAACATCAGTAGAATTGAAGAGACAAGCATTTTATCGGCGATAGGATCAAGCATACGACCAAAATTAGTTTGTGCACCCCATCTCTTCGCTAAAGCTCCGTCTATATAATCAGTGATGCTAGCGAATATGAAAATAGCTACAGAAACATATCGAGCGACTCTACCTTCGAGATAGAAGCATATAACAAGTACTGGAATCAACAATATCCGTACCGCTGTTAGCATATTGGGCACTCCTTTTATCATGGAATTTCGGGCCATTGTTTTCGTTATTTGAGAATCTATCATAAGGCTCATTAATATATTATATGATGCAAAATGGCAACTTTATATGCTACACTAATTTAGTAAGTAAATGACAAACAAAAAGATTTACTCGTAAGGAGCATTTGTTATGGTTGGAGTATCTGGAGATATTGGCCCGAATCAAAATGGATTTTTGCCCTATGGTGGCAAGGAAAAGGAGATAGGTACTCCTTTCCAATTTTTAAGAAATTTTTTTACAGCCTTTCAGGCATTCCAAAAGCTTATGCCAAAGGGCCTTGAAACTTTAAATTTATCTTCTCTTGGAGTTCTAAAGGGGAATATTCCTGGTTTGATGAAAGGTGGTAAGGGCCGTGGTTGATTTCTGCATCCCGTCAGATCAAAGAAAGGGCTTGACATGTTTAGGGTGACTTTGTAGTCTCGGCCAGAATGGGGTAGAGTAGGTGTATAGGAGGCGATTTCGGTCATTTATGGGTATAGAATAATGGGATGTATATGTTTATCCGGGTCATTTCAAATGAAGCCTTCTCTTGTGCAGAAAAGGTGGTGGGTGGTGGATGCAAGCCAATATGCCTTGGGTAGATTAGCTGCTAGGGTGGCTATATTGCTTCGTGGTAAGCATAAGACGTACTATACTCCTCACATAAATTGTGGTGACCATGTTATCGTGGTGAATGCAAAGCTTGTTAAAGTCACGGGGAAGAAACTGCAGCAAGAGAAATTTTATTGGCATTCAGGATATCCTGGTGGTATTAAGGAAGTGGTCTGGAGAGATATGTTAAGTGGCAAATATCCCGAGAGGCTTGTGTTAAACGCTATACGGCGTATGTTGCCTAAAGAGAGTCCTCTCGCTACGCAACAGTTTAAGGCGTTGCATGTGTACGGAGGGTGTGAGCATCCGCATGGAGCACAAAATCCTGAAAAATTATGTTGCTTACAGTAGAGAAATTAACGTTTAATCGGGTGAGAGATTAAGAATGATAGGCGTGAAAGAACCGGTTGTATTAAAAAGTAGGAGGCCTGTGCGTAAGCTAGAAAAGTTTTATGCTACTGGCAGAAGGAAAGAAGCAGCTGCACGAGTATGGATATCTAAAGGAGATGGGAAAGTGGTTGTGAACTACAGAGATGTATCTGACTATTTTGGTAGAGCTGCTTTGCGGATGCTTATGACTCAGCCGTTCGATGCGACAAATTCGGAGAATAAGTTCGATGTTTTTTGTACTGTCAGAGGTGGTGGATTGTCTAGCCAGGCCGGAGCTATAAGGCATGGCATAAGTAGAGCACTGAATATATTGGATCCTACTTCGCACACTATATTGCGGAAAGAAGGCTTGCTTACTAGAGATAAGAGACGTGTGGAGCGTAAGAAGTATGGACATAAGAAAGCACGAAAGAGCTTTCAATTTTCTAAGCGTTAGATGGTTGGTACTAGTTCTGGAGGGCCAGCTGGGCTTATTGTGTGTTCATGGGCTGGGGGATTTACCTTATGGATTAGGTACTCGCTTGTGCAAGGTTATTTGTATTAAATCCTGAATTTTAGAGCAGTACTTCGCTAAGAGGGCGTGCTCTAATTCTTACAGGGGAAAAATTTGGAATATGAGAAAATGTCAAAGAATATTTTTATAGATGCCCTCTATCCAGAAGAGACGAGGGTTGCTTTATGTGTAAATAATACGCTGGAAGAGTTCACTTGTCAGAGCGCATCCAAGTTACCTACAAAGGGTAACATATACTTGGGAATTGTGGATCGAGTCGAGCCTTCTTTGCAAGCAGTGTTCGTAAATTATGGTAACGAAAGGTATGGTTTCTTACCATTTTTAGAGATTCACCCTGGTTTTTATCAAATCGCAGAAGAAGACAAACGTGATTTATTGCAGTCTATATCTGAAATGCGCCCTAACTCCGGGGAGTTTGACGAGGAAGAGGGCAATGTTTTAGAGGAGGAGGTTATAGGGAAGGGATGTGATAATATTCGAAGGAAAAGAGGTGGTGCGTTTATGGCGGAGCTTTGCAAACGCTATAAGCTTGGAGATGTCATCAAAAAAGGGCAAACTGTTCTAGTACAGGTATCTAAAGAAGGAAGGGGGACTAAGGGAGCTTCCTTAACTACATATATTACACTTACTGGTAGATACTGTGTGTTGATGCCTAATGCAGGTGGTCCTGATGGAGTTTCTAGAAAAATAGATGATTCTGAGGAAAGGGAAAGATTGAAAGCGTTAGCAGCTGAGTTGTGTTCTGAAGGTAGGGGGGTAATTGTGCGGACTGTAGGTGCATATAAGACCAAAACAGAGATTAGGCGCGATTTCGAATACTTAGTGCAGCTATGGGAGGGTATAAAGGCGCATACATCTGCTGTAGCCCCGCCTGTTTTTGTGCATGAAGAAGCAGATATGATAAAGAAAGTTATCCGTGATCGTTACGATAGCGAAGTAGATAGGATAGTTATTTCTGGGCAAGAGGCATATCAGACTGCGTGTGATTTTGTAAACCGCGTGTTGCCTTGGCATATCGAGAAAATTGAACTTTATGAAGATAAAGTGCCTATATTTACTAAATATGGCATAGAGGAGCAAGTTGGTGTGCTTTACGAGCGTTTAGTGTCCTTGAAGTCGGGTGGATATTTAGTAATAGACCAGACTGAAGCTTTAGTTGCTGTAGATGTAAATTCAGGTAGATTCACGAGCGAGGAGTCTATAGAGAATACGGCTCTTAGGACAAATTTAGAGGCCGTAAAAGAGGCAGTGCGTCAGATAAAACTGCGTAACTTATCTGGACTAGTAGTAATGGACTTTATAGATATGGAAGATCCTAACAACAGAATGACAGTAGCAAATGCGGTTAGAGCTGCTTTTAGTGGTGATAAGGCTCGTGTTCAGATCGGGAGAATGAGCGAGTTTGGCTTATTAGAGATGACTAGGCAGCGCTCAGGTAACAGTCTTCTAGACGCCAGTTTTGTGCGTTGTCATTGTTGTAATGGACGTGGTAGAGTACGTCTTATGGAGGCAACGCTATTGGCGATACTGAAGGCGATACGAACTGAGTTGAGTATGAATTCAACTGCAGAGAAGCAAAACTATGTACTGAATGTTGCTATATGTAGTGAGACTGCGCTTGCGCTGTTAAATACTAAAAAAGCTGAGCTACTAGATTTGGAGCAAGAATTTGGAGAAGACATACGGATTGCTACAGATGAAAGAGCTGGGCCAGATGGCTTCTTTCTGGAAAGAAAAAAAGCTCTTGTCAAAAGTAGTATAGAGGCTCTTTCTCAAATTGAGGATGCGCCCTATGGAATGGAGCAGGAGAACAACCTTAATCGGGATTTGTCATCTCTTCCTGAGGATCTATCAGAGCTAAAAAAGCAAAGGGGTGTTAATAGGAATAGAAAGTCGGCTTGGAAACGTAAGCAGCAAGTTGGGAAATTAAACCATACGTCTTCAAGGGGGATGGAGCGGAGAGTAAAGACGTCTTTTTTGAAAAAACTTTGGGATAAATTTGTCCAATAGATTAGGTCTCGCCCATAGGATACGTATCCTATGGGTTTTTTGATTAATACAAAGGCAGAAGTGTCTGGTTTTAGTGATATGCGAGATCAAGATTTGAAGTATTGACTATATATCACATATGCTTTACAACGTTTAGTTGTAGGTAAATTTAGCTGCTTTTCTTGGAGGTGAAGAGCGTTTTTGTATGAGGGGGATTTTATGCAGGAAACAGAGGGGCAAAAGACACGTTTAAGCGTGGCGTCCATAATAATATTGAATATTGCAACGGTAATGAGCTTGAAGGGGCTACCTTTAATAGCGAGTACTGGTGCTACCATGATTTTTTATCTTTTGTTTTCAACTTTATTGTTTTTAATTCCGTGTGCGCTTGTTGCGGCTGAACTCGTGACAGGATGGCCTCAAGAGGGTGGAGTATATCTTTGGGTAAAAGAGGCTTTTGGCCCTAATACAGGATTGATAGCGATGTGGTTGCAGTGGATGCAAAATGTAATTTGGGTGCCTACTGCCCTAGCTTTTGCCGTTGATTCTTTCGCCTATTCGTTGGGTAAGCCTAGCTTAGGAGCAAATAATGTTTATACCTCGTTGATGATTATAGGGATATACTGGGGGGCTATTTTTATTACGTTAAATGGTTTGAAAGTAGCGAGTTTTATAACTTCAGTAGGTGTAACTATAGGAACTGTTATTCCCGGTATATTTGTTATATCTCTTGGTGTGATATGGGTAGTGTCTGGCAACCCCATAAATTTAGAATTTTCATCCGCCCAAATGTTACCAGATTTTTCTAAGTTTACTAATATTGCGTTTTTAGCTGGTATAGTGCTTTTGTTTGCTGGTATGGAGGTAAGTGCTGTGCATGCACGTTTTCTTAAAGATCCAAAAGAAGAATATCCCAAAGCTCTCTTGTATTCTGTGATTTTAATCGTAGGGATTTTCTTGTTTGGATCTTTATCGATAGCTTTTATTGTGCCTCAAAAACAAATAGGCCTAACTGTAGGGGTGATGGAAGTCTTTAGCAGAGTACTAGACCAGTATAATTTATATTGGTTAGTAAGGCTTTTAGGGTTTTGCATAACTATAGGTGTGATAGCTGGAGTTATAGCGTGGATTTGTGGTCCTAGTAGAGGATTATTATTTATTGCTAAGGAAGGACGCATCCCAGCATTTATGGCACATGTAAATAAAAAGGGTATGCCCTCTGCTATATTAATTATGCAGGGCATTATAGTTACTGCCCTTACTTGCATAAATTTATTCGCTTTCAAGAATGTTGATGTTGTATACTTTTTGCTTACAGCTATGACGAGTACGTTATATGTGAGTATGTATATACTCATGTTTGCTGCGGCTTTGAAACTGCGCTATTCCCAGCCAAATGTTGAAAGAAAATATAGAGTTCCCGGTGGTTTATTAGGAATGTGGGTGATCAGTGGGATTGGTATATCTGCGAGTTTCTTCGCCTTTATACTGGGCTTTATGCCTCCTGCAGAATTAGGCATAGCTTCTCCATGGTTATATGTAGGATTGCTTGCAGCAGCGGTAGTAGTGCTTGGAGGGATGCCCTTTATAATGCGTTTCGTATCGAAGGCGAGGTAGTATTTATAAACGTTTTGTAACTATATATTTAAGGAGGAGTAAGCCATGAATATAAAAGAAACAGCCAGTGTTTGGGACACTGAATTTATAACTCCCGTTTATGCGTCAAGGCATTTAAAAAGGCCGGTGCCTAAATACCAATTGTCAGAAGAGAGCATGTCTCCAGAAGAGGCATATGCTTTAGTGCACGATCATCTTATGTTGGATGGTAACGCTCGATTGAATTTGGCTACTTTTGTTACGACTTGGATGGAGCCATATGCCAGAAAGCTTATATCTGAAACGCTTGATAAAAATTTAATTGATAAAGATGAGTATCCGCAAACTGCTGAGCTTGAAAGTCGTTGCGTAAAGATTCTAGCGGGATTGTTTCATGCTCCCGATATTATGCAGGCTATTGGTTGTTCTACTGTAGGATCTAGCGAAGCCGTTATGTTAAGTGGGCTTGCTTTGTTACATCAGTGGAGAGAAAGGAGATTACGTGCGAATAAATCGATAGATAAGCCAAATTTGGTGACTGGCATCAACATGCAAATATGTTGGAAGAAATTTTGTCGCTATTGGGATGTAGAACTGCGGGAAGTGCCTATGGCACCTGGGAGATATATTTTGAATGCTGAAGAGGCCATTAAGCTATGTGATGAGAATACAATATGTATTGCTGCTGTGTTAGGAAGTACGTTCACTGGGGAATATGAGCCTGCTGAAAAGATTAATGATGCTCTAGATGCGTTGAACACATCTAATGGATGGGAAATCCCATTGCATATTGATGCAGCAAGCGGCGGTTTTATAGCTCCTTTTATTCAGCCAGATTTAATATGGGATTTCCGCCTCAAGTGGGTGCATTCTATAAACGTATCGGGCCATAAGTATGGCTTAGTGTATCCAGGTCTAGGATGGGCAATTTGGAGAAACATTACTTATCTTCCAAAAGAGCTTATATTCTATGTGAATTATCTCGGGGGAGAAATGCCCACTTTTACCCTTAATTTTTCTAAATCTGGATCTCAAGTTGTTGCACAATATTATAATTTCTTGCGTTTGGGGCGAGAAGGATATGCGAAGATTCAGCGTGCCTCACAAGAAGTGGCGATGTATACAGCGCAGGAGATAGCTAAATTGGGGATATTTGAGCTTCTAAGTGATGGTAGTGATATTCCTGTTTTTGCATGGAAATTGAAGCAGGAAATGTCTTTCACGTTGTTTGATTTATCTGAGAGGCTCCGCTATTCGGGATGGCAAGTACCAGCTTATACATTACCTGCGAATCTGGAAGATACGGTTGTAATGAGGATCGTAGTGAGAGAGGGATTTAGCCGTGAAATAGCGGATCTTCTACTGAATGATATAAAGCGTGCTATTAATCATTTCGAGATGAAAGGGAAACAACAAGCGCCTGATAAGACAGTATTTCACCATATGTAAATAGAGAAAACACTAGGAAAGAGGGGGCATTTCCCCCTCTTTTTATATGTTTTAAAACCTCTGTGCTAACGTATCTTTGTTCTCTGTCAGTTATTGCTCATCATCCCTTTCTGCAGCGGTTTCTTCTGCTTGCCCAATTGGGATAATTAATACCCTATCTATTCTAAAGCGATCCATTTTGGTTACCTGAAACTTCCACCGTGTAGTTGTAAACGAATCGCCAATTTGCGGTATACTGCCCAGTTGTTTTAAAATAAAACTTGCAAGAGTTCTATAATCTTCCTCTTCTTCTCCTGGCACAGAAAGAAGATTTAAACTTTCTTTTACTTCTTCGATAAGGGCATTGCCATCTGCTATGAATGAACCGTCTTGCTTAGCCACGATGGTAGGAGTTTTTCCCTCAATAAGCGCAGTAATATCTCCAACAAATGTCTTTAATACATCAGAAAAAGTAACTATTCCCTCTATTTCTCCGTATTCATCAAGCACCATTGCGATTTTAGAATGTTTTTGTCTAAAGACCTCAATGAGTTTAGTAACTCGAGCTACCTCGGGTATATAAACTACATTAGAAGCTTTAGCGAATTCATATAATAATATGTTATTGACAGGAGGATTTGCGGCAATTCCATTGCCTTTGAACAATGTTTTGATTGGTATTACGCCAAGTATAGTACTTAAGCTGCCACTAATGACTGGAAAGTAACTGAAGGTATGTTCTTTTACTTTAGCTTCATTAACTGTATCATTATCTGTAATATCTAGAGCAATTATCCTATTGCGAGGAGTCATGATTGCTCCTACTTGCATGTTGTTTAAATGCACAAGGCGGTTGATCATATTTCTTTCTACTCTAGCTAGAGTTCCTACGTTTTCTGCTTGCGTTACTAAGAACTTAATTTCTTCGATAGAAACGTAAGTTGTAACGGTATCGACTCCCAATAGTCTGATTAGAAATTTTGTGGATACAGAGAGGAGCCACACCAGCGGATATATAGCATTCAAAAATACTACCATACCGTATGCCGCTATAGCTGCGAATCTTTCAGGTTGCGCTAAAGCTATCCGTTTAGGCACTATCTCTCCTAATACTGTAAAATATGTGATAACGATAAAGGAACATACACTGCCTAGTACACTACTATAAGGGCCCCAATATTCGTCTAAGGGGCTAAACTTAGCGGCTATATAATCTGCAATTGAAGTGCCTCCGTAAAATCCTATAAGAATACTCATCAACGTTATGCCTACTTGTGCGGTTGATAAGAAAGATTCGGGGCGGTTGGTTAGTTTTATAGCACACTTGGCTCCTTTACTGCCTGCTTGTGCCATTTTATACAATTTGCCTTTTGCAGATGTCAAGATTGCTATTTCTGAGATCACAAAAAAAGAATTTAATATGATCATAGTTAATATAGCTATTACATTAATAATCACGCTATTTGCACCTTTGTTTTCTGATCATAATTTTGTGAAGCGATAATAATAGCCTCATAGGCTTTGTCGACTCCCTTCCAGCCTAGTACTTTTACCCATTTTTTTGGTTCCAGGTCCTTATAGTGCTCAAAAAAATGCTGGATCTGCATGAGTAAAAGTTCTGGTAAATCGGTACATGAGTTAATATGAGCTAAAAATGGATCTATTTTTTGCGAAGGGACAGCTATTATCTTTTCATCTTGCCCGCTTTCGTCTTCCGTTAACAAAACACCTATGGGGCGAGCTACTAATACAGATCCTGCCATTACTGGATATGTTGTATGTACTAAAATATCAAGCGGGTCTCCATCACCTGCTAATGTCTCCGGGACAAATCCATAGTTGCATGGGTAAACCATACTGGTGGATAAGAAGCGGTCGACAAAAAGCATTCCTGTTTTTTTATCAAATTCATACTTTACGTGGGCGGCATTAATCTCTATTACGACATTAACTTCTTGTGGAGCATTTATTCCTTTACTTGGGAATGTATACATTACTATCCTATATATAGACAATTTGTGGTTTCAAGATGAGTAAAACATTTATTCTAACAACTGAGATACAAGTACGACGCGAATAACGTGAGGCGCATAAATCTTACACCTACAACCATTCCTTTTACCTAAAATACAATGCGAAAAGATAGGATAATTATAGATTCAAAGCAAGAAAAAAGAGATATTCTGCCTATTATACTTGCGGCTGGTGAGGGGGTTAGGATGGCTTCTGTAGTACCAAAAGTCCTACAGAAACTTTGTGGACGTTCGCTACTAGAGTATAGTTTGAAATTATGCGCAGATTTAAGTTCTTTAAAGCACTATAGCGTGTGCTCCCCCATTGTTGTAGTAAATAATGCCTTAGCCGCTGATCCTAGTATCGATATTTTGAGAAAGCGTTATTGCTTTGTAGAGGTGACACAGGAAAAGAAAATAGGTACTGGAGATGCTGTATTATGTGCGATGGAGACATACGGCCTTACAGCTTCTTCTGATAATCTTCTAGTCCTTATATTGTATGCAGATGTTCCGATGATCAAAGCGGATACTATCCAGAAAATGATAGATTTGATCAATAATACAGATTGTCAAAGAGTTCATGAATGTATTAAAGATACCGCTTTAATATGTTTGGCGTTTGAAAGCGAGGGCACAAACTATGGTAGATTACTACTTGATCGATGCAATTTTGTAACATCTATACTAGAAAAGAATCAAATTGTAGCAACTGAGCAAGACGTCTTATCCTCGCTGTGTAATGCAGGGCCACTATTGGTCAAATATGGCGTGTTACGCGATTTTGTTACAAATATTGTAGCTAAAAAGAGAACTGTGCTCACAGCAGGGGAAGAGATATACCTCACACATCTTATAGGATATGTAACTTCTATAGGCATGGTATCTAGCTATATACTTACAAATGAGAATGAGGCTTTAGGTATAAACAATGCAAAACAGCTGGCGAGAGCGGAGCAAGTTTTACAAAATCAGCTGCGTTCTCATTGGATGTCGAAGGGAGTGATTATGCATTCTCCTGAAACGGTTTTTTTGAGTATTGATACCGTTTTACATAGAGGCGTTTATATATATCCTTATGTGTGGCTGGGCTCAGGTGTGGAGATAGGCGCAAATACACAAATCTTTTCTTTCTCTCACATAGAAAACGCTTTAGTAGGCCCTGATTCTAAAATTGGTCCTTTTGTTAGAATTAGAGAGGACAGCATTATAAAGAGCGGTGGTAAAATTGGTAATTTTGTGGAATTAAAGAGCGCTAGATTGGAGAACGCAGTGAAAGTGGGCCATTTATCTTATATAGGGAATGCAGATTTAGGAGACAATATTAATGTAGGAGCTGGAGTGGTTTTCTGTAATTATGATGGAAAAAGGAAGCACACTTCAAGAGTTTCAAAAGGAGCTTTTATAGGGTCTAATGTCTCTATAATTTCTCCGATAGATATAGGAGAAGGGTCTGTTATTGCGGCTGGAAGCGTTATTACAGAAGATGTACCAGCAAAGTGTTTAGCGATAGGTAGAATAAGGCAGGTTAATAAGTTAGATAAATCTTCGAAAAAAGCTGTTATTATTGCGATTGATGGTCCGGCCGCTTCTGGGAAAAGCGTTGTTGCAAGGCGTTTAGCTGAGTATTTTCATTTTAAGCATTTGAGTAGTGGCACTATATATAGAGTTATTGCGTATCTTGCGGGTCTGCATGGTGTGGATACCTGTGATGTAGAGGCGCTTATGGCCCTGGCTAAGACCCTTAATATTGCTGTTATTGAATCATATCAGAAATTTGGAGTACTAGAGACAGAAGAGATTTCTAGGCGTTCCTCTGTAATAGCGGCTATCTCTGCTTTAAGAGACGTTTTAATAGAGTTACAGAGAAGCTTTGCATATAATCAAAGTGGCTTAGTAATTGATGGTAGGGATATTGGTACCGTGATCTTTAAAAGAGCTACTTGTAAGTTATATATCACTGCTGATCTAGCAGTACGTGCTGAAAGGCGTTTCTTGCAGTCGCAAAGTGGATTTTCTGCCCCTTCGAATCGAGATACTGCGTTATATGCAAATATTTTAAAAGATCTTAAGGACAGGGATGAGCGCGACATATCGAGATCAACTGCACCTCTAAAACCTGCTGCAGACGCTATAATAATAGATACTACTGAAATGAATGAGGAGGAGGTGACAGCAGCAGCAATTAGCAAATGTAGAGCAAAAATTTCTGGATTAGGGAATACGGAGGTTCCTTGTGCTGTTTAGAAAGCTAAGAACAACATATAATATGCTTTTTATTACACAAAATACTTTAATTACGCTTTGCTCTCTTTATCGTCTGTGTTAGTTTCCCACTGATGAAGAGATGGCCTTATGTATATATATTTGCTGTTTTTTGAAGGTTACGAGTTGTTGCTTGACTAAAGGTTGATGGTGGATCACAGCCATCTCTTTAATAGGATTAACACTTACACCATTTTTGCGTATTTCATAATGCACGTGATATCCCGTAGCAGCCCCAGATTTTCCTACATAACCTATCACCTGCCCTTGTTTCACTGGCTTTCCTAGATATAGCCCAGCTGCATAAGCTCCGAGATGTGCATAGAAAGTAGTATACGTCTTATTGTGCTTAATTTCTACGTACCTTCCGTATTGACCATGGTACCTCATATCTTTAATTACACCATCCCCGGCTGCAAATATAGGTGCACCTCTTGGAGCTCTATAATCTAGCCCTTTATGCATCCTTAAACAACCATAGATAGGGTGTATCCGCATACCATATCCCGAGCCCATTACACCACTTTTCACTGGGACTTTTAACAAAGTGCGCCTTACGCTAGAGCCATCTTTTCGCAAATAGATTGCATCGCCTCTTGTATGGGGCTCGTGTCTGTATATTTCGATAGCTTCACCTCGTACTGTTAGAGAGGCATAAAGCAAGTGTTCTGTTTCAGGATCATAAAGAACTTTAAATGGAGCCCCTTTGCCTATTTCTTTCTGAAAGTCTATAGTATTGCTGAATGCATTTACTACTGTATTAGCAACTTTTGAGGGCACTCCTATTCTTACTGCTGATGTGATAAAGGATTTTCCGACGCTTCCCGTTACGAGTCTTCCTTTCACTTTTTTTATAGAAGATTTATCGGGGTTTATAGATATCGAGCTAGGCTTTTCTGTTGCCCGTATTGCTGTACTTTTAACAATTTTTCTTTCTTTTTTGTTGCTTTGTTTGTTTCGAGCAGGAATTTTTCTTGCTATTTTAGTGCTATTTGAGAGCTCAGATACAGGCGAAGGTGCAGAGGTAATACTGATTGAATGCTGTTTGCTTGCTACCTGGTAATCTTTTTGCTGCACTACATACGTAGTTATATTAAGAGTCAAGATGAGAATAGACGCACCTATAAGGGGCACAAAAACACTTCTGCATCGAGTTACTCTATTAAACTTCATGTGGTACCCTTTTTACAGCAAAAACAACCTCCTTTATCTCTGTAATAAAGAGATGTGTGAGACAAGAGGGCTTAAGCAAACTTTTAATTATCAATTAAGAGTCCACGTTTTGATGAAAAAGTCAAGCTTAAAATGCCAATGCCACACGTATAGATATGTGTAATGAGCTAAATCGAAACATCTATTTTATGCGGCTTATTTGGAAGGTCATGTGCCTTGTTGCTTGTTTCTTCATGTTTATGTAAATATGCTTGCACGGGCGCTTTGATTATGTTTGTATGGGGTGCGATGGCGTCAGCGTAAGCATCGATCCAAAAAGAACGAAAGATATCTTGTGCAGAATTGTTGCTATCCGCCCAAGGTTCTTGAGCATTGTATTGATGTATGGAATGCAGTAAAAAAGATAGGAAGAAAGATTCCAAGTCCCTTACTACTTCAGAAACTGCAGTGTTCGCGGGTTTCAGCACAGAAGAGCTACGTATAAGATGCCTGTCAACTGGCAGTATATTATCTCGCGGGAAATGTGATGACGGTATCATTTTACTGCGCTATATTTTAAACGTTCTTATACCCTTTCCACCGGCACTAACACATTTGCTACATTGATAATAACACATATTTATAAATAGTTTGCAATAGGAAAAGCAGTGCAGCAGCTACGTTTAGATTTGGAGAATACACATCGTGTTTTTGTTGAGCGTGAAGTGATACAGATATATTGTGATGGCGCTTGTATGGGGAACCCAGGCCCTGGAGGGTGGGGAGCAGTATTACTGCATAGCGGGGACATAGAAAGCATTTCTGGAGGAGAAAAATGTACGACTAATAACAGAATGGAACTTACAGCAGCTATCAGTGCTCTCTTGCATATAAAGGAGCGGGCTTATGGAGCGATAGAAATTTTTTCTGACAGTACTTATCTTGTCAAAGGCATGACACTATGGCTTCGTTCTTGGAAGCAAAAGCGATGGAACAATGGTAAAGTAAAGAATATTGATTTATGGCAACAATTAGATATGGCAACCACGAGGCTTACTGCGAGCAATACACCTGTCAAATGGAGTTGGGTAAGAGGGCATAGCGGGCATACATATAACGAAATGGCTGATAAACTTGCTAAAACTGCTGCTTTAAAAGAGGCGTAATGCTTGCGTCATCTGACATAATATACTAGTAGCATGCGACATGGATAACTTCATCAATTTACGAAAAGAGTGCGCGATTATTTTTGACGCGACAAATTCATATTCTGACGTTGCCGAGTAGTGTGCAGTATATCCTTGCTTCTTTTTTTCCTATTTATTGCGGGAGATATGGGTTTGTAGAGTGGTGTGAATATAGAGGGCCGTTTCTGCTGGATATTTTGAGGGGGTATTTTTCTGTGCGTTGACAATACTGTTGTTGAGCGGTTATTTATGGAAGAAAATTTATGTGCGGGATGAGCAGAGCGATGGTGCAGCGTTTCATATGCACTTTGTAGTAAGGAAATCATATGATCATCCCTGCTATGTCTTGAAGGACAGCCCATCACTACAGCGATTAGTTCTCCCTCGGGTTTCTTCGTAGTGGTGACAAGATTATAGCCTGCTGCTATTGTATACCCTGTTTTCATACCTGTGGCTCCTGGATAGAGTTGTAGTACTCTGTTATGTCCTACTACTGTTTTATGGCGAAATATGAAGTGTGTACGCGAAAATAATCCGTAGTATTTCGCATAGCGGCTCTTTAAAGCTAATGCTAGCAGTGCCATATCATATGCCGTTGTGACCTGTGTTTTGGCGTGTAGACCACTGGGATTGCAAAAATGCGTAGAATACATTCCTAACTGCTTAGCGCGTATATTCATTATTCTGACGAAATTTTTTATACTTCCATGGCCTAGCGTTTCTCCAAGAGCATAGGCCATATCATTTGCTGATTTTATACAAATAGCGTGTAATACTTCGTTAACTATCAATTTATCGTAAGGCGCCACACCTAGCCGAGAAGGAGGCTGCATGCTTGCTGGCTTTGAAATTGCAATCATTTGATTTAACTTTAACTCTCCCTTTTCGAGTGCTTCGAAAGCAAGCAATAACGTCATCATCTTAACTAAAGAAGCTGGATATCTTTTTGCGGTGGAATTTTTGCTATATAAAACTTCGCCAGTTTTGGCGTTTATCACTAATCCAGCATATTTAGAGAGTTCTGCTATTTGGGGAGCTATAAAACTGCCTGATTTACTATGAGGCCTGCTATTATTGCTTAAAGTGTTAAAAATCGTTGATTTTATATGTTTATCCTTTGAGGGGGCAGCTTCTATATATATCGGGGAAAGCAATATATATGCACAAATTATGCAGCAGTAGAGCACAAATTTCTGACAAAATTGTACTAGATTCTCTAAATAACATATCCGCTTCATCTTCTAACCCTTTATGAGTAAAATAAATTTATGCTTTAACTAGGCGCCCTTATTTGCCTCTAGCATGTCTCCTGCTAGATATAAGGAGCCTAGCACAAGTATTCTGCAAGGCTTATAATTGTTATCGTATAAACAAGACTCCAAGGCATCTTTTAAAGAGCTGCATTGTTTTGCGCGCATACCCAAGGCTTCTGCACCTGCTACAATATTTTCAGCCTTTTCAGCGAGTGGTTCATTGACTACTCTTATACCGCAGACCATTTTTGTGATTTTAGTAAAATATTGTAAAAAGCCAACGATATCATGATCTCTAGTTCTGCCGTTTATTATATAAAGAGGTTTTTCGGGTTTTAATTGCAACATGCTTGCGGCCATCATTTGAGCTCCTGAAGGGTTATGCGCTCCATCTAACCATAATTCTGCTTCTTCGGGTAGCATTTCATATAACATGCCTCTTGTAATGTGCTGCATTCGAGCTGGCCAAACTGCTTTTCTTAATCCAAGACGTATTGTATTGATTGTAATCTTTGGGAAACTTTTTTTTAAAAAAAACGCAGCAACTGCTGCTGTAGCTGCATTAACAATTTGGTGTACTCCGCGTAAAGAGGGAAGCGGGAACTCTATAATATCTTCTGCTATATTTAGCGAAAAGTTTGTTTCTTGCACTATAAAGTCCCATTCTTTTCTGCAGGATATCGTTGTTGCTCCGTGGTTTCTGCATTCATTAGCGATCAAATCTACTATTTCATCTGGTTGCCAGCTTATTATGCATTCGGAGCCCTTTTTGGCTACAAAAGATTTTTCGTATGCAATTTTTGCAAGACTATCTCCCAATAGTTGTTCATGATCGAATGAAATTGGCATAATTATACTTTGCAGTGAATTTTCTATACTGTTAGTTGCATCAAGCCTTGCTCCTGCGCCTACTTCAAGCAATAATACGTCAGCGGGTTTTCTAGAAAATGCCAAAAATGCTATGGTTGTAATGCCTTCAAAGAAGGTTAATGGTAAATCCTTTGTAGCAAAACGGCATTCTTCTACGCATTCTGCTAAAAAACGGTCATCTATATCACTGCCCTGTAGATTAATTCTTTCGTTAAATTGAACGAGATGTGGTGATGTATATCTGTGCGCAATATATCCTGAATGCTCGAATATTGATTTTAAATATGCTAACACCGACCCTTTTCCATTGGTGCCAGTGACATGTATAACTGGAGGAAGTCGTCGTTGCGGGTTGCCTACTGCGTTAAGCAAATCGCGCATTCTCATTGGTCCTTGGGTATTATCCAAAGAGGAGTATGGGATAGGCCAATGTGGCATTTTCACCATAGTAATTTGCTTATCGTTGCTTTGATGTTATTATCACACTTACTTATAAACTTTCTTTATTTTACAGTCAATATTGCTGGGGGGATGAGATTATGGAAGAAGAGATATATGAGCCTCAAGAAATTCAGGGCATAAAGGGGGCTATGGATGATGAGTCGGAGTACACTGCAGCGGTGTTGCAAGCACAGTGTCTAGCACTGAATGAAGTTGTTGAAAATCTTGGGAATACTCTATGCGATGAGACCTGTTCTCTTTATGATTGGCATATAGAGGAAATAGAACGATTATTTAATGCAATCTCCCATGGATGCCGCTCTCTTTTAACATTAGAGAATACGCGTAGACGTGCTTTTTTAAATCTGCTAAATGATCTTACGCTTGCTGTAAAAAAAGCAAATTCTTTTCTGCTGTGCAAGAGTAGAAAGCTAAGACCTAATAGAGAGTTGCTTAGAAATTTGCGAAGAGCTAATGACGCCTATGGTGGAGCGCTCTTTAGACGCTAAACTTAATATATAAATGTTTGCTTCTCGTGTTACGAAGATTTTAGGCCTTTTATTATTAGTGGGGCAACACTTTCCCTTTGTTGGATTCGCAAGGGTGCCGATTTGTCAAGCTATTTTTGATTGTATTGTGTTTTTTAGTTTTACTACTAAGTGCCTCTCTATTTATACTGCTATAATTGTAGGTATAATGGGGGACTATACAAATGCTTCTGTGATAGGTATTTCCCCCCTTTTGTACGTTGTGATGTTCCTTACCGTTGAGTATTCACGAGGCGTATTTAAGTATACTGGATTGTTTGTAAGTTTAGCTTTCGCGTTCTCCATATGTGTTGCATTTATATTGGATATTGCGGTAATTTCGTGTTTAAGAGCAGAAAATCATATAGAGGAAGTTTGGAAGACGGTGATCGAGATCCCTTTATATCCATGTCTGTACTATTTTTTAAAAAGGATTAGTGCCAGATGAGCCTAATTTGGTAGTAGTTGAAAGGGACACGTTATTGAATATAGATTTAAGATGAAAGATAACAGTAGAAAGTATGTGCCCTTTACAAGAAGAGCACTGATTACTGGAGGAGTAAAGTTTTTTGCCCTGAGTATTATATTTGGTAGGTTTGTATTATTGCAGATTTCCGAGTCTAAAAAATATAAAGATTTATCGCGTCAAAATAGAGTGCGTGCGCGCGCCTCTTTACCGCTTAGAGGAGAAATTAGAGACAGAAATGGGTTAATAATAGCGGAAAATATTACTACTTATAGGGCCATATTAAGTAGAGGATATGAGCTATCATTAGCTGAAATAGCTTATAAATTAAGCTTATTGTTAGGTTATGAAGTTGATGCTTTGAGGTTTCCCCCTTCTGAATCTGTTCTTATATCCTCTTTGAGGGGGGAGCCTGTAGTTTTGCAGGATAACTTATGCTGGAAAGATATCGCAAAGATAGAAGAACATTTGGATTTAGCGGGAGTGGAGGTAGAGGTACTTGGGAAACGTTTTTATCCTGAGGGGAGTCTTACGGGGCATATTACTGGATATGTCTCAAAGCCCTCTAACGATGATATAAAAAACATGTTTATTCCTAATTATAGTGTTGCTTTGGTGGGTAAGCAGGGAGTTGAAAGAAATTATGATTTTGAATTGCATGGTATTCCTGAAGTAAAAGAAATAGAGGTAAATGTTTCAGGGCGCTTTGTAAGGGATTTGAATGTTATTCCGGGTACTGGCGGACAAGTGTTACCTTTGTCGATAGATTTGAGAATGCAAAAAGCTGTCTCAGAGAGGATGTCTAAAATAACAGGTGCTGCGGTTATAATGGATCCTTATACAGGGGAAATCTTAAGTATTTATTCGACTCCATCTTATGACCCGAATAAATTTATAGGTGGTATAGGCGCTAAAGACTGGAAGGGATTCGCTGAGGATCAGCATAAGCCGCTGATAAACAAAGCTATTGCCTCTCTTTATCCTCCTGGATCTACATTTAAGCTAGTTACAGCTCTTGCAATACTTTGCGGTGGTATCAATCCAGAGGAAGAGGTTCGATGTACAGGAGAACATAGAGTAGGTAATAGGGTTTTTCACTGCTGGAAAAGAGGGGGGCATGGATATGTGAATATGACTAGCGCTATTGCTAAAACATGTAATATATACTTTTATGTTCAAGGTATAAAGAGCGGAATCGATAATTTATTTAAAATTGCTACTTTATTAGGATTTGGCCAAAAGACAGGTATTGATTTACCCTTTGAAAATGGCGGCCTTATGCCGAATAAAGAGTGGAAGGTCTCTAGATTCAAACAGAAGTGGTCTGTTGGGGATACTGCTAATTCAACCATAGGCCAAGGATATGTGCTTGTTACTCCCCTCCAACTTGCTACTGCTCTCTCGCGTATAGTATCTGGAGCACGGGTGGTACCTCACTTAGGTATATTAGATAAGAATAATGAGAGTAGCGTTCCTATCGCGGTACCATCTAAGCATCTAGATTTAGTAAAAAAGGGGATGTATCTTGCATGTAATCTTCCTGGGGGGACATGTTATGGGCAATATGATCGTTTGGAATTAGTAGGGAAAACTGGAACTGCGCAAGTGATTTCTAATCGTAGTGGAAGTTTAGAGGGCGGAAAAAAAGAACACGCTCTCTTTATTGGCTTTGCACCTTATACTGCTCCTCGATATGCTATTGCGGTTGTAGTTGAGCATGGAGGATGGGGGTCCAAGGGTGCACTTCCTATAGCAAAGCGTATATTAGGTGATATATCAGACTGGTAAACAAATTGCTTTAGCACCTTATCGTTGGTTATAAGATTCTCTCTGTGAATACGAGATTTAGTTTTACTTGCTGCTTATTCATGAGTAAGCTTGCCGATATGATGAGGTGTATAATATTGGATGGATGACCGAGTGGTTGAAGGTACCGGTCTTGAAAACCGGCGTACATACAAGTGTACCGTGGGTTCGAATCCCACTCCATCCGTTGATGCCCTAGTGATATTACACTGAAGCGCATACCTACTTTGTGTCACTAAAAAATAATGACTACTTTAGTCTAGCAGAATATACTGTAGAGGAGGAGTCTGGGTGATACATGGAGAAGGATGTGATATGTCCGTATTGGAGTCTATAAAACACATATTAGAAGTAACTCAAGAAGCATATATTGCCCATGAGATAACTGAGCTGGAGGGACAAAAAATTGCGAATAGCATACAAGGATTCGAGGATGCTATAGAAAAATGGGGATATTATGATCAGCGTTTAAAAGAAGAGGCGCAGAGTGAATCAGAAAAGGGGGTTGTGAGTGATCACATACCTGCTATAATTAACGGTCAATCGCAAAAGAAAGAAACAAGACAGAAAAGTGTGAAGCAAGTTTGCGATGATGGCAAGAAGGAGCAAATTACTCTATGTAAGAAGCGCCTTACTGAAATTATTCAAAGTCTTCCCGCTTCTCATAAAGAAAAGTGGGAGAAAGTACAAATTTTTTTCAATGCCAATAATTTTGAAAAGATAGAAGATCTTAGGCAAATATTGGCACTGCTTAATGTACAGGATCCGCAGAAAACGCATCCCCCTCAAGGCTTATGGGCTAGAGTAATTAAGCCTAGATTAATTGGGTTTATTGATAGCGCTACTTCTCCCTCCTCTTGCTTCTGCTTTATTAGCGCTACTTTCTCCATTTGGGCCTATTATAGGGGTGATTGCTGGTAGCATATCGCTTACGTTGGCTGTTACTAGTGTTATAGGTGGAGCTACTAGAAAACGTGGGTTGGATAGATTACAAAAAAAAGAAAATATTTTGCGGGATATAGATGGGCTTAAGAGAAAGGCGAAGTTACTTGTTCCTGAGGGAGTGAATATATATGAACATTTAGGCATTTCTAGTTGTAAAAAGACGGTTCAGGATCAAGAGAAGTCATTAATCGGTAAAGCATCTAGAGCTCCCAATCTCATGCAAAAAATATGGAATGGCGCTAAAGCACGCGTTATAGGTATTAAGAATCATGTAAGCCGTGATGTTGTTTCTTTAGGGGCTTCAGTTCTCTCTATGAACCCACTATCTATAGGCGTATCAGCTGTAGGTTATGGAATAGCACAATATGTAAAGAACCATAAGGAGGAGCGCTATTCAATAGCAAAGGGGAAGTTAGAGCATTCTATCGCAGCGCTATGTGAAAGCGCTCAAAAAGATTTATCTAAAGATAAGGGGCGGCTACTTAAAGAAGACCCAAAGAGTCTTCAAACACTCGCGGATATTAAGCATGCGGAATATGATGCTTTAAGAGAGGTTCAGTTACAAAAGGCAGCAAGTGTCGATACATCAAAACTTGCTGAGCTTTTCAACGCAAAATTTCTAAAGACGTTTGAGACATTACAAAGCAAATATGCGCAAGAAAAGGAGAAGTCGCTATTCCAGTATGCAAAAGATGTTGTAGTTCATGGCTTTAGTGCTGAGCAAAATAAAAAGATGTTTAGTCCTTTAGCGCACAGGAATACAGTACATATTCCTGTGTTACCTGCTATTGATTTAGTGCGTTCGAAGGATTGGCGCCAGAAGGAGGAAAAAACAAAACGAATAAATTCTGAAATAGAGATGCAATCATTCCATAGGTAGGCCTTGGAACAAGCCTATCTAGTAGTCATTATATAAGGTTGTTTCTGTCTACGGAAGTATTCCTATTAAATTATTCTGAGCAGCAGAAATAATTTCTACCTCGATGATTCGGCCTAATATGTCTGATGAATACTGCTCTTCGCTTAACTTGACAATTACTGACTGCATATATTGTGATTTGCCCATCGCCTGTTTTGTTTTATTATCTATTCTTTCAATTAAAACAGATAATTTCTTCTCTATACAGTTTGTATTAAAGGACAATTGGTGTTTTTTCAAACTTTGTTGTAGTACTTGAAGTCTCTGCGATTTCACCGATTCTTCTACTTGGTTTGGTAAAGTTGCAGCTGGTGTCCCTGGGCGAGGGCTATATTTAAATGAGTAGGCCTGAGCATACCCAATATCGTCTACTAATTGCAGAGTTTGTTGGAAATCATCGTCCGTTTCTCCGGGATATCCGACTATAAAATCTGAAGATATTGCTATTAAGGGATTCGCTTTTCTAAGAGCATTGATTATATCGCGATAATAAGCAGAGGTATGTCGCCTGTTCATTTGCTTAAGTATATTGTCAGAGCCAGATTGTACTGGCAGATGCACATAAGGCATCAACTTTTCCTCAGTTATATGGGCGTTGATAAGTTCGCTATTGGGCATATCTAAAGGATGAGATGTAGTATATCGTATCCGAGAAAGACCTATTAATTTTGCTAGATTCTTAATCAATTGTCCTAATGTTACTGGTATACCATCCGCGTTTATGCCATTATATGCGTTGACGTTTTGCCCCAATAGCGTGATTTCTTTTGCGCCATTTGCTACGATAGCATGAGCTTCTTCGTAAATTTCCTGTACAGGGCGTGAATATTCTCTTCCCCTGGTAAATGGCACGACACAGTAGCTGCAAAATTTATTACATCCCTCTTGCACGGAGAGAAAAGAGGAAAAAGAGCGCTCTCCTTTCTTTACGATATGTGGCGCATTCTGGTGATTATAAAGAGCAACGTTCCCATATGAAAGAGCTTTAGAAAGATGATCAAATTTAGCTTTAGCATTTAAGCTGTCTAGTAGCTTCAGTTTGGTTCTCTTTTCATTTAGAGATTCTGCTATAAGCTGTGGTAAAAAATAATAGGATTGTGGGCCAACAACCATATCCACACAAGGTGCTCTTCGGAAAATCTTTTGTCCCTCTCCTTGAGCGACACATCCAGCTACTATAATTATGATTTTCCTTCCTTTACTTGCTTCTACTGCTTTGAACAGAGCAAGCCTACCTAATTCAGAATAAATTTTCTCGGATGCTTTCTCCCTTATATAACATGTATTTAATATGATTATATCTGCCTTTTGAGGCACGTTAGTTAGCATTATTCCTTTCTGCTTAAATAATGCAGCGATTTGCTCCGAATCATAAACATTCATTTGGCAGCCATATGTCTTGATATAAAGTGTAAGAGCACTTTTTTTCATAAAGACTTATCAGTTAATGTTGCAGCTAAGATTGAGATTAAACGCTCTGTACTATATAGTGTAGTTCTCGATCATCAAGTTATAGATTAAGTAATTTACTCAATTAGCTTGGTGCTGAAATTATGGATTCGGTATGCTTATGGTAAAAATTGTTAGTGATCAAACTTTTAAAGAAGAAGTATTAGAATACCAGGGGTGCGTATTAGTTGATTTTTGGGCTGAATGGTGCGGGCCTTGTAGGCAACTTACGCCAATAATAGAGCAACTTGCGCAGAAATTATTACCACGTGTAAAGTTTGTTAAAGTTAATGCTGATGACAATCAGGATACTATCGCGCAGTATGGAGTAAGGGGACTTCCGACACTTGTGTTATTTAAAAATGGAGAAAAAATTGATACACGGGTAGGTCTCGCTTCTTCGAGCATTTTAGAAGACTGGATTATACAAAAAATAGGCGAGTAGAGCTGTGAGTTGGCGATGTGGTGATTTATTGCAGTATAAGGAATGCATAATTTTGTTATCTCAAAACTTGCATAAAAAATTGCGATATGAGCAATTTCGTGCTCAAGAAGAGAATATAGGTTATATCCTAAAACACACACAAAACAAACATGCCGCATACCCTGCGGAATGCTACTAAAAAATATCATTCTAATATTAATTTATCCGTGAAATACTATCTATTTCATAATAGCCACGTCTTTTTGACTTAGCGCATTTATTAGACAAGAATTCCCAGCATTTGTGTAACTAATTGAAGGCTTCTCTCTTCCTATCAACTTTTTTCTACTTCACGCTAGCCTTTCTATTTGCGCCATGACCTGAAAAATTTCTGGTTGGAGAAAAAGCGCCGAGTCTCTTTCCTACCATTTCAGGACTTACACGCACAGGGATAAATTTCCGACCATTATAAACAGAAAAAACCCAGCCCACAAACTCTGGCAATATAGTAGATCTTCTGGACCATGTCTTTATCATTACGCTTCCTATCTCTCCCGTTTCAGCGCTTGCAAGAGTTCTGAATTTTTGTAGCAATTTACCATCTACAAATGGTCCTTTTTTTAACGAACGATTTCCCATTTTTTTATACCTCTAAAAACAACTCTTCCCACTCCGCCATTAATCTTTTACATTATTTTTTATTATTCAGCTTGATTCATCAGCGTTCTATTTTTTGCTCTTATGTCTAGAAGTGATAATGCATCTATCGGTTCTTTTATTGCGCCTAGTACGCATTCCCTTAGTACACTTTCCCCATGGAGTTACAGGATGTCTTCCTCCTGAAGTTTTTCCTTCTCCACCACCAAGAGGGTGATCCACAGGATTCATAGCAACACCCCGTACTGTTGGTCGTATACCACGCCACCGATTTCTTCCAGCCTTTCCCCATTCTACATTTTGGAGTTCCGGATTTGAGACGACACCCAATGTTGCTCTACAAGAAGATAAAACTCTCCGTATTTCACCGGAACCGAGTTTTAGCAGTACATATCCTTCTTCCTTTCCTACTAACTTTGCTGATGTCCCCGCTGCTCTAGCGAGCTGTCCGCCTTTAGCGGGCTTTAACTCGATATTATGCACATTACTGCCTAGCGGAACATTTTTTAATAGCAGGCAATTACCTATACTAACTTCTGCTTCTTCTCCTGAAATAACAGTAGCGCCTGGTGCTAAACCATGAGGTGCAATTATGTATGCTAGTTCTGAGTCTTCATAACGGATTAAGGCTATAAATGCACCCCTATTTGGGTCATATTCTATCCTCTCCACTATCGCAGGTATTTGATCTTTGTTACGTTTGAAATCAATAATTCTATAGCGCCTCTTAACCCCACCTCCTTTATGCCTTACTGTGATACGCCCTAGATTATTCCTACCACCCGTGCTGTGCAACCCGGTAGTTAATCTTTTTTCTGGTCCGCCCTTCCATAAGCCCGACCTATCTAGCGAAGAATAATGTCGTCTTGAAGGAGTAAAAGCCCTATAACATTTTAAGCCCATTTAACTATACCCATACGCTTTTGCTTTATTCACGTGCATTTTAGTATTATTTATTTACTACACGGGGCTTTGACCCTACTCTGAACATGGCATCTAGTCAAGGCCAAACAATATATTATACGATTTGTATTAATACAATAATATTGACCCTATCTACAGTGAGTAGATAGGTAATTAATCTTAGCCCAGGAAAATTGGCCGGAATTCCTGTGCTATATGTGCATACATGCTACGCTTGAATTTCACCGCTTTATCAACTAATTGATCTAGTGCAACCCACTGCCACGCCTTAAATTCTTGATATGCGTGAGTACGAAGATTGATTTCTGTATCTTCTCCTAAAAACTCCATCAGAAACCATAATTGCGTTTGTCCTATAGTACTTCCTATATAAGGTGTGCGTTTAGGTTTTAATCTTTCGGGGAACACATAGCTTCGCCAATGCATTGATTTATATATAGTTTTTACGCTACTAATTCCCGTTTCTTCATGCAGCTCTCTATATGCAGCATCTACAGGGGTTTCATCATGTTCTATCCCCCCCTGAGGCATTTCCATAGAATCACTATGCGTCTTATACCTACGCCCCATAAAAACATCCATGTTCTTATTGAAAAGCATTATACCTACGCCTTTACGATATATGCCTATTTTTTCGGGTTTCACTTTACTATTTTCCCACACAAAATTTACTGAAAATCTCGTCCAGCACCTCTTGAACATAAATCTTTCCTATTATTTTCTCAAGGGAAGACGCCGCGAATCGCATATCTTGAGCTGCTAATTCAAGCGGTTTATCTAAATCAAAATTATTGAGATGCGACAAACATTCCTCTAATCCCCTTTTTTGTCTAAAGCTTGTGATGAGTGGCTCTTCGTTTATTCCAGAGTATCGAGAATAAACTATTTCTTCTATACTATTAAGTAAAATATCAATATTTTGATTTGTTTTAGTAGAAATTGCCACTACGCATTCTATGCAATGGTGACTCTTCATAGTTTGTTCTATTGTACGAATAAATTCCGATTCCTGTTCTAGCGTTAGAAGATCACATTTATTTAAAATACCAATTATAGTTGGGAGTGGTCTTATATCATTAGTGAGGGGATAGTGTCCTTTTCCAACTATGGTATTTACAAACTCTAGCACGTTCAAAGATTCTGGCTGAAGAGGATCTAGCACTGCAAGACAAATATCAGCATTTTGAAAAGCGTGTACTGCTCTCTTTATACCCTCGAGTTCAATCTGCCCTGTAGTTTTCCTCATGCCGGCTGTATCTGTAATTGTGACCGTAAAATTGCCCAAATCTAGTCTAATAGAGAGTGTATCTCGAGTGGTGCCCGCTATGTCAGACACAATAGCTACGTCTTTTTGACTGAGCGCATTTATTAGACTAGATTTTCCAACATTTGTGTAACCAATTAATACTATTTTAATTCCGCAATTTTCTGTAAGTGGTGCGCTCTTATTATAACGTACCAAGTGCCTGGACATATCTTCTGTTAGCGATTGAGCTTTTTGTTTTGTTTCCAATAGAGCTGTAACTGGGATATCATCTTCTGGAAAGTCTATATATCCTTCTAATCGTGCTAATATAGCTATTATTTCTTTTCGCCATTTTTCATATAAATCTCCTAGTGCGCCTGAAAATTGTTTAATCCCTATCTCTCTTTGGATATGGTTTTCAGCACTAATTATGCTAGCTAATGCTTCTACTTTTGTAAGATCGAGTTTATTATTTTCGAATGCTTGCCTGGTAAACTCCCCTGGTTCGGCCATATGCAACCAATTAAGCTTACTTAATTCTTTTAAAACATCTTTTATTACGGCAATACTTCCGTGGGTATGCAGCTCTATAATATCTTCTCCTGTAAAGCTGTTAGGTGCTTGAAAATATAGGAGTAAAATTTCATCTAAAGGGAGCTCTTTTGGCATCTTGCCGAAAGAATCGGGTGCAAAAATTTCAGTAAATATTACTCTTTTATGCAGTAACTGCCCCTTATAGCCCAATGCGCGTGCTGTTTTTTTAGCATCTGGCCCAGATATTCTGATTATTGCAACTCCGGATTTTCCCAGGACTGTAGAAAGCGCAAATACGGTACGTTTGCTAGAATAGGCAGGCGACATCACGAAGCTATATTACTATTAATAAGCTGGTGCAAATAAATATCAAAGCATACCAGACGATCCGAATCCCCCTTGCCCGCGATGCGAACTGGGTAAGACATCTACGATACTCCATTCTGCTACGGAGTACTTTGTTATTACCATTTGTGCTATACGTGTGCCTCGTTTCACATCGAAAGGTTCTTTACTGAGATTCACCAAAGCTACAAGTATTTCTCCACGGTAATCTGCATCAATTGTACCGGGCGAGTTTACTACAATAAGGCCATGCTTAAATGCCAAGCCCGAGCGAGATCTGATTTGTGCTTCATATCCCTCAGGAAGAGCTACAGCAATTCCCGATGGTATCAGCACTCGTTCTTGGGAGTTAATAGTAACATCTGAATCTATAGCGGCATAAAGATCCATGCCTGCGCTATGTAGCGTTGCGTAAGCGGGCAGTGGCAACTCCTTAAGATGTGGTAGCCGCACCACAGAAATTTTCATATAGTCTCCCATGTCACTATCCATTATCACTTCCCATATATACTGAACTTTATAGGGACAAGTATATCGAAAGATCATAGAGTTTACCAGTTTTTTTAAGAAGGAGCGGTTTATTAGCGCCCTTCACACCCGTAAAAGTTGGGACATTCCTAATGCAGGCGTATAATTCCAGTAAAGTCATTTTTAATAGTTGAGATACGTTATTGAACGTGGTTTACTTATACCAAGTTGGATGAGGAGATTATACGGGAATTCGTGGGTGAGTTTATCTAGAGGGTAATGCACGTATTTATCGTATTCTGCATCCGGATTACTTACTAAACTAAGTATATTAACACGGAAAGTAATTGGGGGGAATATTATGCCTTTGGGGATAGAAAATACAAATACTTATGTCATGAGGCGTGTTTTAAGCGACGCTACACAAGCGTCTGCTGATGCTGCATGGAAAATTACAACTGGAGAGAGGTTACGATACATATATGAGGATGTTGCTGCTGCTTCTATTGGTAAACAACTTGAAAGTGAGCAGGCTTTGCTGAATAAGCTTATCACATCTGTAACAGAAGGACAGGCTGTATTAGGGTTAGCGAGCGCTGGTATTCAAAATGTGCAGAGCATTGTAGAGCAGTTAAGAGAGCTGACAACTACTGCTAGTGCAGGGACTGTAGAAGACGCACAACGCCAAATGTTAGATATTCAGTTCCAGGGCCTATTAACACAATGGGACCGTGTTGTGAGTTCGACAGAGTTTAACGGACTTCACTTATTGGATGGTACATTAGCAGCTCAATCGAATGCTGCAACTGATATCAGTGGTATAACGAGCGATGTATCTACAGGGCTGAGTGCCATTTCGCAAATGCCGTTGCCTGCTGATGCGGATCTAACAGCAGCTCGTAGTTTTGAAATAAATGGAGTACGTATAGTGCTAGCGGATAACGCTGCTGTAGCTAATCTTGCACTAGACTTTAGTGCTGCAATTACAGACAGCAATACTATTATGATTACTAGTGGCGCTGAAAGTATTCTATTCCGGACTGATTCTACTGCTGCTGCGGCTTATGCGCCTGGTAGTCTTACTGTAACGTTTAGCTCTACTGATGTGGGAAGCGCAGCAGCGACAGCTGTTGCTATCTCTCAGGTACTGACCAGTGTTGTCACAGGTAGTGCCAGCGCTGCTATAGGTGGTATAGATATAACAGCATTGAATGCTGCGTTGAGTAGTGCATCTGATCTAAAAACAGCTTTCGCAGGATTTACTGCTAATGCTAATGCTGCTAATCTTGCTGTCACTGCTCCTACTGATTTTAATGTAGTTGGTACGTCGACTTCTGTCGCGAAAGCTAGTATAAATAGTGCTACTGGTACTGACCTTAATGCTGTATCTCAGAGTGTGAGTGTTGTTGGTACTCCTGGCATGACAGTAGTGCCTACGTATCAGTCTTCTGATTTACAGTTAACACTTGGTACGCTTAACACTCTGTCTAGCAATGCATCTACGCTGATAGATACTGCTAGTACCTCTGCTACTACAATTTTTACGCTTGGAACTGCATCAGGAACTGCGTATGCGTTCCAGTTAGATCCTACTAGTAATAGCAGCCCCACCTTTGATGGCGCTGGTAACAAAATTACCATTGGTGTGAAAGCGCCTACAGTAGGGAATGCGCCTACGATAGGGGATGTATTGAATACAATACAGTCGATTATAAATGGTACTAACGTTCTTGTGAGTGGTACTGTTTCAACTGATAATATATTTTCGACTTTTACTGCAGAGCTAGCTGGTAACGTTATTTCTCTTAGGAATGCCGGTACTAACGCTACGGATGCGCAAGTTTATGCTCAGTTCACTGCAGTAACCGATAGTATTAATAGCGTGAGCATGAGTAGTAGTGGTGTTACTGGCTTTAGTAGCACTACTGGTGCTACGATTGGTGCGAATACGAATGGATATTATGTTTCTATTCAGGGTGATGTAAATCAGCGAATGCAATCAATACTGAGTTTGATTAATGATACTGCATCTGTCGGGATAGATTCCTCTTTCACATCCGTTCCTCAGGCTATTCTTGATGCGTTAGATATGGTAACGGCAAGTCCAGCACAAGATAGCAGTGGGGCTCCGTTAAACGCTATAACGCTTCAATCGAATGTAAAGGGAATGGGAGGCTCTATATCAGTGCTAAGCAATATAAATGGTAGGGGTATACCTCAGGCAGCGACATATACTAATCCCAGTGTTAACGCATCAATACCTTCGCTTATTTCTACCTATAGTGCAGGTACTACCGTTGGATCTCTTGGAATTGCTAACACATTTGCTGTAGGAGCTCCATTTAATAACGACATTATTGGTAATACAACAAGTGCTATTGCTCAAACTAAACAGGTTGTTATTAGTGATGCGCTATTATCTGAGGGAACGGTTGTATCTGTAGGGGGGCAAGAATTTACAATAACTTCTAGTGTAACTGATCCTTCGACACAGATTCAGCTTTTCACTGCAGATGTTCGGCAGACCCTTGCTGAGGTTGTGAATATATTTAACCAGAGTCAGGATCCTTTATTGCGTAATCTGTTGTGGACTACTTCACAGTCTAGTGGAAATAATAATTTACAAATTTCTAGTAGAGTCGCAGATTCAACTTTGAATGGGTTAACAATTACTTTTACTGATTCTAGTGGTTCTAATACAACTTCTCTGACTCTAGAGGGCGGCTTGACAGGTGGTATAGATGTTTCCCATGTTGTTGCCAATCCTTCCTTTGTTGGTGCATTACCTGCTGATTCTGTTACTGCAACATTTGCTGGTACTAATAAAGTTAATTTGAGCATTTCAGTTGGTGGGATATCTTATACAGGCGCTGTTGCGACAGTTAACCCTAATACTAATGACGGTATTGGTGAGCGTGTTGTTAGATTGACTTCTGCTGATCTTACAGGCTCTATTGGTTTGACCTTGAATAACACGTATAACAGTATACAAACCGTAAATAGCCAAGCTGACGCTACAGCTTATGCCCAAAATATTGAAAATGCATTGGGTTCCATCGTATTTTACCAAAGAAGAACGGTAAGTGCTTTCTCTCCAGATCAGACTGATACTCAACTATCTGGCGCTACTGCAGAATATATAGGGAAAAACTTCAGTACTATGGGAATTCAGAATATTACTGTTTCTTCAAGTGCGCAAAGTGCTAATAAAGAGGCATTTATTACGTTTACTATGTCTGATGGCAGAGTATACCAAAACAAGTTTGCTAATGCTAACGAGCAGCTACAATCTATCAGTGCTGGGCAGGTGTTAGAACTGAACTTAGTTGGTAGTTCTGATCAGAATGATAAGTTTATTCTGACTTTTGGAAGCGGAGTTGATTTAACAAGTGAGGGTAGTGTTGCAGCGTTACAAAGCGCTCTTTCACGTGCCTTTAAAATTGGCAATTCTACGATGGCTATTCAAGTATCTCCAGACCCAGCGCAAAAGAGGCTAACAATAGCTATAAGTGCAATGGATACTGCGAATTTGGGTGCGTCAGGCTTAAATATTGTTACTATGGCTAATGCATTAAGTACATTTAGTACACTTGATACAATAGCGAATAGTTTAATGGGTATAGCTAATAGTGTTGCTTCAGGTCAGGCATCTCTGATTTATGCACTGAGTGGTTTGAATAACTCTGTTGAAAGTACAACAGCTGCTAAACTTGCTTTTTTAGCGGCTGATATTCCAACAGAAGTGGATACCTTTCAGATTGAAACTCTGAAAGCACAATCCGCCGTGTTCTTGCTTAATCAGTTGGAGCGCGTATTAGGACAGAACTTATTGAGTCTTATCAAAGGACAGTAGTAATTTGATGCTTTAAAAGGTTGTCAATAAGTAACTAACCGGGGAGAGTTGCATATGCGTCGCTCCCTGGTTAGTTGTTGTAGATAAAATTTCTAATTTATTTTTTAAGAGGTGAGGCTTTGTTGCATTATCGAATATTTCATTGATGTCTCGTCGTTAGAAATGGTAGTATGTTTTTTTCGCTAGACGTTCATAAATGCCTACGCTATAGAGTCCATGGAAGGAAATGCGGTCGTGGTGGAATTGGTAGACACGCAACGTTGAGGTCGTTGTTCCTGCAAGGGATTGAAAGTTCGAGTCTTTTCGACCGCACCATATAGTTAATTTGATCTTTTTTTGTATTGAATAATAAATAAACAAAAAAAGATACAATCAATCATATTGGTGTGTGAAGTGGTTGCTGTGCATTGTGTGGGAGATAAAAGAGCCGCTATTTTTCCTCTAATACTTGGGGGTGGGTTGGGTAAGCGATTATGGCCTATATCTAATCAAAGCGTACCTAAGCAATTTTTGAAGTTGTGGGGCTGTAAAGCAGACAGTCTTATGCAAAAGACGCTGCGACGTGTTAATCGCCTTTTTTTCCATCCTCCGGTTATATCTAGCAATGCTAAGTACATTTCTTTGTTGCGGGAGCAGATAAACGAGATTGAATGTATGCCGAGTCGTATTATTTTAGAACCGTATCCACGCAATACTGCAGCCGCTATATGTGTTGCTTCTCTCTACATAGATTCTTTAGAGAGTGAAGCTTATGTGCTCTCTATGCCTATAGATCACTATATTGAGGACGAACGTAGGTTTTGTACTATTGTAGAAGAGGCTTATGTTCTTATGAAGAAAAGTACGATGAGTCCGGAGATTATGTTAACTTTATTTGGAGTAAAGCCAGAAACGATAACGCACGAATATGGTTATTTACAGCAAGGTTATAGCATTGAGGGGCAAATGTCTCAAATTGCGGATTTTGTGGAAAAGCCGGATTCTAAGCATAGAGTAATGCGACTTTATGAAGAAAGAATGCGTGATTTGTATTGGAATAGTGGTATATATGTATATAAGAACTCTGCGTTACTTTGGGCATTTAAGGAATATTTACCACATATATATGATGTCTGTTGTGCTGCTTTAAATTTTGCTAAATATAGCAAAGGTGAAGATATATACTTGTGTAAGTATATGTGGTCTAGTGTCCCTGCTGTATCAATAGAGTATGCTCTGCTAGAAAAGCAGGAATTGAGATCTAGATTAGCTATGGTTCCTTTAGAAGTTGGATGGAGTGATATAGGTATTTGGTCTAATCTTTATCGCGTTATACAGAGAATACGGTATTCGACTACAGAACATATTTATTCAACATAGTAGTCTGTATAATTGTGTTATGCATCAAGGCTAAACCAATTTAATCGTGGAGGTCTAACCCCCCTTCAACTAGAAGTTGTCTCATGGCGCGTTACTGTCTCTGTAATATAGCATTAGTATACTGATCCGCTTGGTTTGTGAGCGCAGTTACTACTGCATTATCTAAATTATACTGTTTTATATGCTCCCTTAGATAGATAAGCTGTTGCAACCGTGTTATTGAAAGATGCGTTAATATTTGTGTGTCTTCTGACACAAGTATAGAAGAGATAAGAGCAGAAATTAATTCTGAAGCGCTTTGAGGCACGCTGTCTTGTTGGAGTATTGCGAGTGCTGTGCCTATACTGCCTTTAGAGCGTTTATATATGGTTTCTAGGTGTGTTGCTTGTAGAGGCGTTTTATGAGACCATTGAATAGCTTTAGTAAAGTGCGTGAAGGAGGCGGGTCGTGCCTTTAGGAATGTACAGCGCGATTTTATTGTTTCTGATACGGCTGATAAATTATGGGCCGTTAGAAAAATTAAAACACCCTCTCCTGGTTCTTCCAAAGTTTTAAGCAGTGCATTTGATGCACTTTGGTTCATATAATCCACTCCATCTAATAATATAATTCTCCAATTATCATCATGTGCCTTCATGCTTACAAATTCTTTTAAGAAGCGTATTTCATCGACAGATATCCCTCTATGCTTTTTAGGTATCAATGAGTTTTTTTGGTATAGATCTCTAATAAATACGAATCCCGAATACTGGAGCGAGTTGAATTGTCGATAGAGGGGGGAAGTAGAGAATATAGAGGCAGCTTCGCCTAGTATGTATTTCTGTATGTCGCATTTGATTTTTGAGTGATTTGTCAAGATTAATGCTCTTGCGAAACGACATAATAAAGTGGTTTTGCCGATTCCCTCTGGTCCGTTTAGTAATATTGCGTGACTTAATCTATTCTTCTGTAAGGAAGTGCAAAGTATATCAGCGATATCTTCTAGTCCATACAATGGACCAAGGTAGTTTGTTGGATTATCCATGTTGTATTGTAGCAATGCTGTCAAAAAACTGGGAATTCTTTTTTTAATAATGAGAAGAGCTTTATGTCTATAAACCGTTCCTTAACAAAACGATATTGTCTCACTACTCCCTCTTCTTTAAACCCTATTTTTTCTAGCAATCTACAAGATGGAATATTTCCTAACATTGTACGTGCCTCTATGCGGTTTAAGTTCATTTTGGTGAAAGAAAACCTTATACAATTAGTGAGAACTTTGGTCATAATACCCTGCCTCCAATACTGCTTCATAAGGTCATAGGAAATTTCTGCGCGCCTATTGTAGATATTCCATGTGTTAAAGCCTACAGTTCCTATAAGGTTATCACTAGACGCTTCAGCTATTGCCCAAAATATAGACTGCTTTCTGTAAAATAACCCGCCCCAAAACTTTACGTCTTCTAGTGCATCATTAGGGGATTTAGGCATGTCTTCATCAGATTGATATTGGCTTACTTCTGGATCAGAGAACATTTCGTAATACCGATCTTTATCGGTAATTTTTAATTCTCTTAATCTAATATTGCCTATATCTATAATAGGAAATTTGCTGAAAAAATCCTGAGCATTAAACGTATTATGCACCGTTTCTCTACCTTCAGTATTTAAGTATATTTATCTGGTATGATAACATTCTGATCTTGGTTTGCTAGAGAAAAAATTTAACACTTTATATAGTCCTCCTCCTATTAAGGATATTTCCTTTCCTATCCTCTTATTACAGAGTTGCTTATAGCTTTAAAAATTGGTAACATCGCATACCCTATTAAGCGTTTAGGTAGAATTAATCCCAAAGTAATAAGATGGTTATTTTTCCTTTTTCTTCTCTTTTTTTGGTTACAGTTGCTGCAAGTGTTCCCGTTCCAGAAGTTATGCAATCTGTTGTTGATCCAGTAGCCGATGGAGTGGTTTCTGCTCAACCTCTTGCAGCTCATGCATCGCACTTTTTTTTCTCTCTGTTTTTGCAAGCAGATATAGTCGTAAAAATTGTGATTGTAGGGCTTCTTCTTGCTTCTATATGGACGTGGGCAGTGATCTTTGATAAATTTATGTTTTTTAAAGCATTAAATAAGAAAATGCGGCGTTTTTCGAATATCTTTGAAACTGTACAATCAATTGCGATGCTACAGAAATATTTGTCAAAGACAGTAGAAGCGCATCCTATGGCAGCGATTTTACGCGCTGCGGTTGAAGAATGGAACGCCCCTGTATCTGCTAAAGGGGGAGTGAATAGGGAACCACATCATTTAAAGGAGCGAATTTGGGATGCAATGGGTCTAGCAGTGGGTAGGACGATGGATTCTGTTAGCTGTTACACTAATTCTTTAGCTACAATTGCAACAACTGCTCCTTTTGTGGGGCTTTTTGGTACAGTTTGGGGAATCATGATTGGATTCCAGGCTATAGCTACCGTAAAAGCTGCAAGCTTAGCAACTGTAGCTGCTCCATGTATAGCAGAGGCACTTTTAGCTACAGCTTTTGGTTTTATTGCTGCTATCCCTGCTACGGTTTTTTACAATAAGTTTTCTTCTGAGGCTGGAAATATAGCTAATAAACTTGAAGATTTCAGAACTTCTTTGATGGTGCTGATCTTGCGTGATCTGTAATTAGGAATCTGTTTATGGGCGATTGTAAAAATTATGAAGTTATTGTAATCGGAGGAGGACATGCGGGGTGTGAAGCAGCAGCAGCGGCTGCGCGTTTAGGGGCGGAGGTGTGTCTAATTACAATGAGAGTCGACACTATAGGCGAAATGTCTTGTAACCCTGCTATAGGGGGAGTGGGTAAGGGCATTATAGTTCGGGAGATAGACGCCCTAGATGGTTTAATGGGGCAAGTCATAGATCAAGCTGCCCTTCATTTTAAAGTGCTTAACCGCAGTAAAGGACCTGCGGTATGGGGGCCGCGCGCACAAGCTGATAAAAAGCTATACAAGTATTATATGCTTAAGGCATTGCGTCAGTATCCCAATTTGACGATATTAGAAGATCAAGTTGTAGATATTTTGACTGAGCAAGAATCTGGTCATAATATAAGGATAAGCGGTGTGAACTGTTTAACAACGCAACTGCGCTGTTCGTCGCTTGTTTTAGCGCCTGGTACTTTTTTGAACGGGATAATACACACAGGGAGCGATCAGTATTCAGGCGGAAGATATGGTGAGGCATCTTCTACTACACTGACAAAGAGGCTGATTTCACTTGGATTTAGAATGCTTAGATTTAAAACTGGTACCCCACCTCGTTTAGCTACTTACAGTATAGATTGGTCTGTTTTAGAGGAACAGAGGGGCGATATAACCCCTTATTTCCTTTCTTCCATGACTACTACGTTGCCCTCTGTGCAGCAAATGAGCTGTTATATAACCCATACTAATCCGTTAACTCATAAAATACTTAAGAATAATTTATATAATTCGCCCCTGTATTCTGGGAAAATTATATCTACTGGTCCTAGATATTGCCCATCGATAGAAGATAAAGTTGTGCGGTTTGAGAGGGATGAGCACAATATTTTTCTGGAACCAGAGGGTTTTAGTTCATGCGTTGTTTACCCCAATGGGATTTCTACCTCTATGCCTCGTGAAGTACAAAAGATAATGGTAGAATCGATTGAGGGGCTGGAAAAAGCGGAGATTATACGTTATGGCTATGCGATAGAATATGATATTATAGACGCACGTGATTTGAGACATACGCTTGAAAGCAAAAATGTATCTGGTTTGTTTCTAGCTGGACAAATTAATGGCACAACTGGTTATGAAGAGGCGGCAGGACAAGGGCTTATAGCAGGGGCGAATGCAGTGCTCGCATTATCTGGAAAAGAGTTCATGTTAACCCGTGCTGAAGGATATATAGGCGTTATGATAGATGATTTGGTGACGCAGGGAGTGTCTGAGCCTTATCGGATGCTTACTTCGCGGGCAGAGTTTAGAATAGTGTTGCGGGCTGATAATGCTGATATACGCCTTACGAAAAAAGGAGCTGCTATCGGGTTAGTAAGTGAAACTAGGCTGCATGCTTTTGCGCGTGTGGAGAGGTTATTGGAGGAGTTTATAAAATTTACAAATATAACTATGGTCGATATAGGGGGCTTATACGTATCGGATGGTACTTCACAGAATGTGCGGAAGAGAACTTTATTTGAAGTACTTGGTCTAGCTGAATACGAAAAAATAAGGAGTTTTCTATCTGGTCAAGAAATTGCTATAAAATTAGCGGAGTACGATGATAATCTCTTTAATAGAGCTAGGAGCGAAAGCATATATGCTAATTATCGTAAGCGTCAAGAGCGTGATATAGAGATATTATCGAGTGACATGATGAGTAAAATTCCCGAGAATTTTGATTATTCTAAATTAAGCTCTCTTTCTACAGAAATTAAATCTAAACTTACGAACCATAGCCCACGTACTATTCATGAGCTTAAAAGCATTCAAGGTATAACTCCTGCCGCTATTATTGCAATTCAGCTGTCTCTTAAAAAAATATCCTAGTACCATGGAATATATGAATATTAATATTAGAAATATTGTGAGGAGTAGCGTACCACCTGAAGTCTTGAAAAAACTGGAAATATATGTGCAGTTACTGCTGAAATGGAATCGTAAAATAAATCTTGTCTCTCGTCGATGTGATGAAGAGGATCTTTGGGATATGATCCTAGATTCGTTAGCATTACGCAATATCTTGCAGGATAACACTGTGAAAGTTATTGATATAGGAAGCGGAGGTGGGTTTCCTATTATTGTGCTAGCGATTGCTGGATATCAGAATTGCATTAGCATTGAACTGAGTACTAAAAAGTATATATTTTTAGCAGAGGTTGCTCGTACATTAGCGCTTCCTATTCACTGTATCAATGCAAATGTTGAAGATATACTGCATATAGTACCAGACGTAATTTCCGCGAAAGCAGTGACAGACATGGCTAATCTGTTTCATTTATGTAGAAATATGCTTATTTATGAAGATCCTGAGGGGACTTCTTCATGCAGTAATTATGCAGCTCGTGATATACAAGTTGTGACCTATAAACAATCCAATCAATCATTTGAGCTTGATGCGCTCGCTATGGATTGGCAGTTTACCATAAGCAAACATCCCCTTACTTACAAAACGGGCACTGAAATATGGCAAATTAAAGACATAAAACCCAAGAGGGAGCATCAAGTATTGTGATTTGCTTATTGCTCTATTTTAGGTGATATGCCTGTTTCATTGGTTGTAACCGTAGTACTGTGCTGCTCACTTTTCTTTGGAATAGGAATAGTTTTAAGCTGTTGTTTATCTTGTTTTAGATCTCGTAGAGGCGTTTCGCTGTCTTTTTGGATGTTGTCTATTAAAATCTTGCTCTCCATAGACTTATTATATGCTAGTTTTGAAAGCACAAGACTATTTGCCATGAATGCTATTGCTATACACATAGTAAGCTTTACTATTAGGCTTACGGAAGCTTCCCTAGAAATTAATGCATGTCCACCCGTACCCTGACTGACAAGATTGGCTACTCCATCACTTTCACTTTTTTGCATAAAAACCAAGAGCGTGAGTATGAGTACTAGGAATATCTGGAGTATAGAAAGTATTGCAATCATAAAACATTTATTACTTGATAATCTGTGCATTTCCTTAAAATAAGGCATCGCACAAATGCCCTCTATCGCATAACATATTTTATTGTGATTTGAAATAGCGCTATTAGTTTTTGTCGTCTACTTCACTTTCTAGTGATAAACCTGTAAAAGTACGGGAATGTCAATTGACAACATGCTGTGTTTTCTTATATAACGACAGTTCGTTCTTCTGTTTATATTAATGGTATGCTATGGTGGACACGGCATGTGCGCGAAGTGCGCCTATAAAGTCTAGTGTACAGAAAGTTAACTTGGTTGCGAGTTTGATTCGCCGGTTGGCGGTTGCGAAGGCTGTGCTGCAATTACGTTTTTGTAAAAAAAAGGTTTCTCAAGATTTACTTAGCGTGCTGAATGCTGCTATAGCTAATGCTGAAAACAACTGCGGTATGGACATAGATAACTTAGTTGTTTCTAGAATTTTAGTGAATAAGGCGTTTTGTTTGAAAAGAATGCGCCCCAAGTCTAAAGGAAGGGCGGGCAAGATTCGAAAGCCTTTTACTAAGGTTGTAATTTTTGTTGAGAGTGTTGCTTCCGCGGAGAAAGGTCAATCTAATTGATTGAGCGCTCTGCTGTTAAATAAAAAGGCAGGATTGTTTATGGGACAAAAAGTTAATCCAATAAGTTTGCGGTTGGGTATTGTAAAGACATGGAGTTCTGTGTGGTATGCAAGACGGGATTATGCGGATAAATTACACCAAGACCTGAAGATTCGTGATTTTCTTAGCAAGAAAGTTACGAATGCTGGCATTAGTCATGTAAAAATTGAGAGGCTTGCTAAAAGCCTTGTTATTACGATCAAGTCTGCTCGCCCTGGCGTGTTAATTGGCAAGAAGGGGGGGGACGTAACTAAACTAAAAGATTACGTGGAGTCTTTGACGGATGCTGCTGTATCCATAAATGTTGTGGAAGTGAAAAAGGCCGAGATGGATGCGGTTCTTATTGCGCAGAATGTTGCTCGTCAATTGAGCAATAGGGCCGCGTTTAGAAAAGTTATGAAGCGAGCAGTCCAGGGAGCTATGAAGATGGGCGCACAAGGAATTAGAATAAATGTTGCGGGTAGGTTAGGTGGTGCTGAAATCGCTCGTATGGAGTGGTATAGAGAAGGGAGAGTGCCATTACATACTTTGCGTGCTGATGTTGAGTACGGCGCTGCGATCGCGCGCACTACTTACGGCATCATAGGTGTGAAGGTATTTATATATAAGGGAGAAAAGAAGGTTGGAGATTTTTAGAGGTGACGGCTTTATTAAGTCGGCATAATATATATTAAATGAATCATTGCAAACTGTATTAAATTAAGAGTCTGATATGCTTCTTCCTAAGAAGACAAAATTTAGAAAAGCTTTTAAAGGTAGGATCCATGGCAATGCTAAGGGTGGATTTGCTTTAAATTTTGGTGCTTTCGGATTGAAGGCTTTAGAGCCAGAAAGGATTACTGCCAAACAGATAGAAGCTGCAAGAAGGGCCATTACTGGGTATTTGGATCGTGCAGGGAAGCTTTGGATTAGGATTTTTCCTGATGTGCCCGTTTCTAAGAAGCCGGCGGAAGTAAGAATGGGAAGTGGTAAGGGTTCAGTAGAGTTTTGGGTATGTCGTGTAAAGCCAGGCAGAGTTTTATTTGAGCTTGGAGGTGTTTCTGAAGAGGGTGCGCGCGGCGCTTTATCGAGAGCAGCAGGGAAATTACCGATAAAAACTAAGTTTGTGAAAGTACTAGAAGAGGTACTATAATAATTTCAAATGCACTTTCATTCAAGTATGCTCAGGAAGGCTTTTGGAGGTTTGTGTGTTTTGAAAAGATAAGTGAGTGTAACTATGTCTATGCAAAAGATTACTGAAATTAGGGCTATGTCTAGAGGGGAAGTGTTATCTAGCCTCAAAGATTCTAAGAAAGAAGCTATGAATCTGAGATTACAACTAAATCTTACCGTGGGTTTGCAGAATACTTCTTATATTAGGTTGCTTAAGAGACAGATAGCTAGACTTTTAACGGTTCTTAGAGAAAAGAAGTGTACTACTGATGAGGCAGTAATATAAGTATTGCAGAGTTGTTTGTAGATCTATAAACAATTTATATGCTAGTAAATATTGATACTAAAAGAACTTGCTTGTAAATGTTACTATATCGTATGCTAAAGCAAGGTTGGGTTGGTGTTGTAGAAAAATAAAATGATGGAGTATAGGCGGTTGTTATGAAGGCGAACATCATAAATTTGGATAATGAAGTTGTAGGCGAGGCTGCCTTAGACCCCTCTGTTTTTGGCGTTTCGGTACGCTCTGATATTTTGCATAGAGTTGTGATATGGCAGCTTGCAAAGCGTAGAGCTGGTACTCATAAGGCAAAGCAGATAGGGGATGTGAGGGGCTCTACAAGGAAGATATATGCACAAAAAGGAACTGGTAGAGCTCGGCATGGTAGCTTGAGAGCTGCTCAGTTTAGGGGCGGTGGTATTATATTTGGACCCGTGGTTAGGTCTCATGCTTTTAGTTTGAATAAGCGGGTGCGCGCTTTAGGATTAAAGATGGCTTTGTCTCATAAGATGGGAGAAGATTCTTTGTTGGTTGTTGATTCATGGGGGGCCTTGGATCCTAAAACTGCATCATTTCGTAAAGTAATGAGTAAACTGGGGTGTGAGCGTTCTTGCTTAGTTGTGGATAGCAGGGTTGATGATAACTTATCTTTGGCAACTTCAAATTTAAAATATTTTAATGTGTTGCCAGTTGGTGGTTTGAATGTTTTAGATGTTCTTAAACATAAAAACTTGATTCTTTCAACAGCATCTATAAACGATATAAAGGCGAGGCTTGTCGATGCAGACTAAACTATATGATTTAATAGTTTCTTACGTTAATACTGAAAAGTCTGTGAAACAGAGAGAGACTTTATTGAAATATGCTTTTATTGTGCAAAATAGCGCTACAAAAGTGAGAGTAAAAAGTGCTGTGGAGAAGATTTTTGGAGTGGGAGTAAAAAAGGTAAATGTATTGAACCTTCCTGGGAAGGTGAAAATTTTTAAGAATAGGCGTGGACGGAGGCCTGGGTATAAGAAAGCTGTTGTGACGTTATTGCAAGGCCAGGAGATTCCATCACTTGTATAAGAAAAGCTGGATATGTAAGGCTAATTAGCTGTGGAGGGTATAATACTATTAGGGGGTGTTGTATATGGGGGATTCATTAGATATAGCGACTAGTGCTACGAAGGTACACAAGAGAATGGTGGATCTTGCAAGCCAGAATGTTGCTAATGCTGATACACCTGGATTCCGGCGCTTGGACGCTGATCTGATATCGGAAGTAAATGGTGGCGGGGTACAGGGTGTCAGTATAGCAAAGATACGACATGCAGTGTCTGAAGAGTTGACGAAGATTATAAATGCACGCACTGCTCTTGGGTCTGCCTGGTCTCTTAAGGCGCATTATTACAAGAAAATTCAGGATTTACTTTCTAAGGTGGATGATCACGATTCTGTAGGTGCTTTGACGTCTCGGCTCTTTAACGCGATTGGTGCTATTGATGCGTCTGGTGGCAGTATTGAATCGAGGACGGATGCAGTTACTCAAGCCAATGAATTCGCAGTTCATGTGCGTAATTTAGTAGAGAGTTTGCAGGAGTTTAGAGTGGATTTAGATAGTAATATTGTGAAAATGGTTGAGACTGTTAATACAGCTTTAAGCAATATACATAAGCTTAATGGCCGTATGTTAGTTGAGAAAAAAAACACTGTAGAATCTTTATCTCTAGAAGATCAGCTCAATCTGAATGTGGAGGTGTTATCTCGTTTCTTTGAGGTGCGAACATACTACGACGAGAGGGGGAAATTTACGATTAAACTTCCTAAGGCAGATATAGAAATTTTAGGAGGATCGCTAGGACAATTGTCTTATATTCCGGCGCTTTCTACAGATGTATTTATACAGGGGCAGGCACTGAATCCAATATACGTAACATATTACGGAGATGGTGGGAATAATGTAAGTATACCGCGTCCCCTTATCGGGGGAGGAAGTGCCGGTACTATAGTACCCAATCTTGGTGAGGGAGAATTGTCTGCTTTAATCGAAATGAGAGACATGGTGATACCTCACTTGCTTAGTGAGATTGAGAATTTTACAGTACAGACGGTACAAAAATTTAATGCTGTACACAATAGCGGATCTGGCTCTGTTCCTCCTGTTGTGCTTACAGCTCAGCAGTATTCTACAGCGGCATCTACATATGAAGGAACGGGTAGTGTTAAAGTTATGCTAGTTGATGAACAAGGGAATGTAGCGCAGGCGGATGAAATCGGTAGCATTCCAGCTTGGAACATTGATTTAGGCGTTTTGCAAGATACAAATGGAATACCGGGTACTTGGAACTTAGAAGCACTTATGAACGAAATTAATAGTGGCTTTGATGGATCTATAGTGAAAGTTGGAGGAGCCGCTGGGGGACTTTCTAATGTGCGATTAGCTGCATTATCTAAGCAAGTGACTGCAAACGTTGGTGGCTCATATAATCAATTCGCCTTTGATGTTGATTTGAGCGCATACGTTAATGATAGCTCAGTTCAAAATATAGATTTTCAAATTCAAAATGTAATATGGGATCAAGGGCTTAGTGGAGAAATAGAGGGAGAATCTTGTGATGTGCTTGATTCTAATTTATTGCTTCCAACGGGGCCGGCAAACTCTAAATATGTTGCATTTACTAATTCTCCTATTGCTTTACCGAATGGGACTAGTCAACGTACTTTTAGTCAGAAAAATCTGCAAGCGCCGCTTATTTCAGTAAATAGTATCAATAGTAATGATTTTACTGGTCAGCATACACTTACAGTAACTGTATTAGTTACGTATGGTATTTCTCAGTATACTGCTACTCTAGATATCCCGGTTGATTTGAGTAATGGTAGTAGTATTAATGGGCTTCTAAATAAGCGTTTCTCTGCTAATGCTGTGTTGGGAGATGGGGAGCTATTGCAAAGTGGTACCACGTTGCTCTCGGCTCAGCTTGTGGATGATAATGGGATTCCCGTGCTTGATTCAAATAGTTCGGGTTATTTGTCTCTTACAAGTAATAGTGGTAATTGGCGTATTGCAGTTGATCAGGGTACAACTAATATCATCGGTACTCAAAACGGAACTATTAATAATATTGGTGCGCCCTTAAATGAATTTTTTGGTTTGAACAACTTATTTGTCAATAGTGCTAGTAATTTACTTGGAAGTTTTGGAGCGCAATATCCCTGGTCTACTAATATAAGCGTAAGAACTGATATAATTGCTACACCTTCTTTTCTTTCATTAAGTACCCCTACTATGAAGATGCTGAGATCCAGCACGGGTGTTTTTTCTACTCCATTTTATACATTAGGTGGTTCTAATACGGCGTTGTTTAGTAGTTACCAAAATTTACGAGATCAAGGTATTACATTTCAGAGCACTGGGGCTTTGCCTAGTGTAGTTACGACTTTAGAGAGATATATGAGTATGATTGTATCAGATATAAACGATCAAACTAACACGAGCATTTATGAAGAAGAGGTAGTAGGGGGCGTATTGTTTGATTTGAAAACTAAACTCCAATCTGAAGTGGGAGTTAATATAGATGTAGAGTTAAGTAATATAACGCGTTGGCAGATGCTGTTTGCTGCTTCAGCTAAATTAATAACCGTTTGGAAAGAGATGCACGCACAACTACTAGCATCTTTTTAGTTGATTAATTTTGCTATTGCAAAATATTGGAAATTCCTGGAGAGTTTTTAAGGTATATCCTTGCTTCTAAGCAACTTTGTGTATTATAATTCCTTGGTTATTTCAGTAATTAGTTATTAATGCGTTATTATATGGCGACTCTCTACCCAACAGTATGCGCCAACCCCCTTTTTCCCGATATAGAAAGGGAAGTACTTGAATATTGGCATAAAGATAAAACATTTTTAAAATCCATAAAAGGTAGTAGGGAGTTTGTTTTCTATGACGGCCCACCATTTGCCAATGGTTTACCTCATTATGGTCATTTTCTTAGCGGCTTTATAAAAGATATCGTCGCTAGATATCAAACTATGCAAGATCATGAAGTCAATAGACGATTTGGATGGGATTGTCATGGATTGCCTGCTGAAATGGAAGTAGAAAAAGAGCTATCTGTATCGGGGAAAAAACAAATCGAAGAGTTAGGTGTAGGTTATTTCAATAATTGCTGCAGAAAATCGGTTTTGAAATATGAAGCAGAGTGGGAAAAATTTGTGACACGCCAAGCCAGGTGGGTTGATTTTAAACATGGCTATAAAACCATGGATCTCTCATATATGGAGAGTGTGCTTTGGGCCTTTAAAACTCTATATGACAAGGGTTTGATATACAAGGCTATGCGCGTTATGCCTTACTCATGGAAGTGTGAAACTCCCGTATCCGATTTCGAAACACGGATGGATAATGCTTATAGGGAAAAACAGAGTAAATCTGTTACTGTTGCTGTGAAGTTTAAGGATTCTTCCTTATTAGGAAAAGTATATGCTGGGTTATATATTTTAATATGGACAACAACGCCATGGACCTTGCCTTCGAATCTAGCAATAGCGATTGGTGAAGATATAGAGTATGGCTGTTTCCTCCAAAAAAATGGAAGTTGCTATATTATAGCAAGCGCGTTAGCTGCGAGATATAGCTCAGAAATAGGGGGAGATTTAATTGCTACTTTTAAAGGAGCGGATATCATGGGGCTTGAGTATGAACCGTTATTTCCATATTTTAAAGGACACAAAACTAGAAGCAAAAATAACAATGCGTTTAGAATCCTAGCGGCAGATTTTGTCACTACAGATGAGGGGACTGGTGCTGTGCATATTGCTCCTGGGTTTGGGGAAGAAGATCATGAACTATGTAATAGAAATAGTATAGAGCTTGTATGTCCTGTGGATGAATCGGGCTGTTTTATACAGCCTGTATCTGATTTTCTTGGTGTCCAAGTATTTGAAGCCAATGATCCGATTATAAAGTATCTCAAATCATATGGCATGTGGATACGTACGGAGCAATATACGCATAATTATCCGCATTGCTGGCGTACTGATACTCCATTGATATATAGAGCTATATCTTCGTGGTATGTTAAAGTTACTGACTTGAAAGTACGAATGTTGAAGAATAATGAGCAAATAAACTGGGTACCTGGGCATATAAAGAAAGGATTGTTTGGTAAATGGTTGGAAAATGCTCGAGATTGGTCTATTTCCCGTAATAGGTTTTGGGGTACGCCCATTCCTGTTTGGGAAAGCGATGATCCTCGATATCCATGTACTGAGGTCTACGGCTCCATTGCTGAACTAGAAAAAGCCTTCAAAGTTACAATAGACGATTTACATAGACCCGCTATAGATGCTTTAACTAAACCCAATCCTAATGATCCAACGGGATGTTCTTTGCTACGGCGTGTTCCGGAAGTATTGGATTGCTGGTTCGAAAGTGGCTCTATGCCTTATGCGCAAGTGCATTTTCCCTTCGAAAATCAAAATTGGTTTTCTGAACATTTTCCAGCGGATTTTATTACTGAATATATAGCTCAGACAAGAGGGTGGTTTTATACTTTGATGGTGCTTTCTACGGCTTTATTCGATAAACCTCCTTTTTTAAATTGTATATGTCACGGTGTGATTCTAGGAGAGGGCGGACAAAAATTATCGAAGAGGTTAAAGAATTATCCTGATCCAGCGCATGTTTTCGAAAAAATAGGAGCAGATGCGATGCGTTGGTTTATGGTATCATCACAGGTGATGAAAAGTAATGATTTAAGTGTTGATAAAGAGGCAAAATGTATAGAAAGTGCCCTGCAATCTGCGATAAAGCCTCTATGGCATGCATATCACTTTTTTACTCTTTATGCTAATGCTGATTCCATACAAGCGCGTTTCGACCTTACGTCAGATGTATTATTAGATCGCTATATAATCACTAAGTGTAAATTAAGTGCTCTGCTGATTGAAAGATCCATGGGTGTGTATGATACAGTTGTTACAGCAAAAGTTATTACGGAGTTTTTAGAGATTTTGAACAACTGGTATATAAGAAGATCTAGAGATAGATTTTGGAGAAGTGAACAGGACGCAAATAAAATTTGGGCATATAATACACTTTATAGTGTGTTGCATATAGTATGCAGGGCTGCAGCGCCACTTCTACCACTTATAACAGAAGCAATATATCGCGGTATAAATAAACCTTTGAGTAACGAAAGTGTGCATTTGCAAACATTCCCCCATTATATAGAGGAGGATATAGACCACAATTTAATTGCTTGTATGGATAGAGTTAGAGCTGCTTGCAACGCTACTTTGCATATACGTAATGAACAAAATATAAGAATACGGCAACCGCTATCTAAAGTGCTCTTTGTGGGCATTGGAGAAGAAGGAATGTATACTGAGGAGTTACGTAGACTAATTCTCGATGAGGTAAATGTTAAGGAATGGCATAGCGTGGGTAAAAGTTGTATAGAGCAATACGCAATTTACAAGCTTCAGCTGAATCTCCCTATTTTGGGGAAGAGGATTCCTTGGAAAGTGAAGCAAATATTAAATGAAGTAAAGCTAGGGAAATGGTCTGCCGAAGAGGGAGCCGTTGTTGTAGCTGGAGAGCGATTACAAGATGGAGAGTATGTTTTATTATTGGAGCCTAAAGAGGAATATAAGGGTAGGGTATGTGCTCTGAATACACAAGATGGGCTTGTAGTACTCGATCTTGAGATCTCTGGAATATTGAAAATGGAGGGTATAGCAAGAGATGTAGTTAGAGTAGTACAGCAAAGCAGGAAAGAGGCAGGATACTATATTTCCGATAGTATTAACTTATCTATTTATTCCGAGAGTAGTGAAATAAGAGAAGCAATCACTGCATGGTCTGAATATATAAAAGAACAAACGTGGACGGATAATATAAGAATCTTTACTACCACGCTAGGAGCTGAGGATACATATAAATATATAAGAGATGTCAAACTAGATTGTGGTGATATTACTATCGCACTAGTATAAGTAGATGTGAGTGCAATTAGAAGATGTGTGTGGGGGGGAGAGTATGCTTCTTTCCCGCTCCCTCTATCCCCATAATCTATCTCCAGCGTCTCCTAGTCCTGGTACTATATAGCCATCTTTATTAAGTTTATCATCTAGGTTTGCGGAGTAGATTTTTACATCTGAATGTTGCAAATTTATACGCTTCACACCTTCAGGTGCCGCTACAATACAAAGTAGGCTTATGTTTACTACTCCCCACTCCTTTAATTTTTGAATAGCAAGACAGGCCGTTCCTCCGGTTGCAAGCATGGGGTCACATATAAAACAGATGGCATTCTTTTTGTTATAATCGCATGATGGCGGTTTGAAGTAATGGCATACTGCCTCTAGAGTTTTTTCATTTCGCGCTATACTGGCGTAAGCTACTGTGGCTGCAGGAAATAGTTTTAGCATTCCCCCTACCATTCCCAGTCCTGCTCGTAAAATCGGCATAATAATAAAGGTTTGATCTTTAAAGCAAAGAGTTTCGATTGTGGTTATGGGCGTCTCAATTAAGCGTGTAACTAACTGGAGATTTTGAGTAGCTTCGTATCCCAATAAAATTGTAATCTCTTCCATGAGTTCTCGGAAAAGTTTAGTATCTGAATACTTGCTTCTCAGCAATGATAGCTTATGTGTGAGAATTGGATGAGAAGCCTCAAAAAAATTGCGGAGGCTAGGATGTGTCTTTATTGTCATTAATTGCCCTTTTTAAATCGCTTTGCGACTACTTTTACGCGGTTATATATGATTGTTTAGTCATTTTACAGTATTCACTCCCTTTAGCGATTTAGGAATGTAATGAGTCTCTTTTTTAAATGCGATGAGACAGGTCCCAGTTCCGACCGAATCACCTTTTGTGACTAAAATTTGTTCTACACTGCCATCCAGTGGGCTTGTAAGAACGTTTTCCATTTTCATCGCTTCAAGAATCACTAAAGGTTGCCCTTTTATAACATTATCTCCTACTTGTACTTTTATATCAGTAATCATTCCAGATATATTAGAGTGCAGATCAGAAGGGGGCGCTTCATTATCCTGCTCGATTTTCATAAACTTATTTAACTCTGCAGCTTTTAGCGTCAATAAACTTGTTTTAACCGTAGAGCCCATAAAAGTTAAATACAACGTACCACCTATGAATTCAGCTTGCAGAGTGTAATTTTTCCCATTCAAAATGCATTGGCATAATTTGTGCCCTAAAGCCCATTTGCTGGTTATGTAAAGTTTTTGATTCTCAAAGGTGATTCTATAGCCATCTTCTATGACCCTTACTGTTACTGGATAAGACTGTGTATCATCTAACATTACAATCCATCGAGTACCTAACCCACGTCGTTGAGCTTCTTGGATTTGCCCAGTTATAGTCATTGAACGCCGTATTTCCGTGAGGTGTATAAATACTGCAGCGCATAACATGACTGTACTTTGTTCACTACTCAATTGAGGGCCTTCAAATCCCCCCTTATACTCTTCGTCAATAAAGTGAGTTGATATGTCTGCTGCTCTGAATTTAGGAGAGTTTATGATTGATTGCAGAAAGCCTATATTCGTGGATACGCCCCTTATGACAAATGCTCCGAGAGCTTCTTTCATCATATCTAAACTTTCTGCTCGTGTTTGTGCAAATGTACATAATTTAGCGAGCATAGCGTCATAAAATATACTGACCTCACCCCCTTCATATGTTCCTGTATCTACACGTATAGTTGAAGAAGATTCTGGCTCCTTATAAGTTGTTACGCGTCCTGTAGAAGGGAGGAACCCGCACGTTGAATCTTCGGCATATATACGACTTTCTATTGCCCATCCATTCAAATTAATGTCTTTTTGAGAGAAGGGAAGCTGCTTTCCTTGAGCAATATCGATCATTAAAGCGATAATATCTACGCCAGCGACAAGTTCAGTGACAGGATGCTCTACTTGTACGCGCGTATTCATTTCCATGAAGTAAAAATGCTTCTTAGAATCGGCTATATATTCTACCGTACCTGCAGAAAAATACTGTACTTTCTTAGCTAATAATATGGACTGCGCATACATTTTTTTGCGTATCTTATCATCAATAAATGGGCTGGGTGCTTCTTCTATCAATTTTTGATGACGCCGTTGTATAGAGCATTCTCGTTCTCCTAAACATACGTAATTTCCATATTTATCTGCGATTACTTGTATCTCTATATGTCTTGGACTTTCTATGTACTTCTCAATAAAAGTGCGCTCATCGGAGAAGTTATTTTTTGCTTCATTCCTTGTAGAGCTTAAAGCTTGTTCCATTTCTTGGTTATTCCTAACAATCCGCATCCCTTTTCCTCCGCCACCTGCGATAGCTTTGATCATCACTGGGTAACCTATCTTATTTGCAACTTTCAGAGCGGTTTGTAGGCTATGGATGGTTCCTATATGTCCTGGGACAATATTTACTCCTGCTTCTTGTGCAAGTTTTTTAGCTTGAATTTTATCTCCCATCTTGCGAATTGCTTCTGCTGATGGACCTATGAAAATTATTCCATTCTTTTCTGCTAACTCTGCGAATGTAGCATTTTCTGATAGAAATCCATAGCCTGGATGGATTGCATCTGCTCCTGAAATTTTTGCGGCATTCAAAATACTTTTTTTATTTAAATAACTAAAGGTAGCAGAAGAGGGACCTATATATATGGTTTCGTCTGCTAGTCTTACGTGCAAAGAATCCGCATCAGCTTCTGAATAAATTGCTACTGTTTGAATGCCCATTTTTCTTGCTGTTTTTATAATCCTACAGGCGATTTCTCCGCGGTTAGCAATAAGAATTTTTTTTATTTTCATATATTATTCCTCTGCAGCATCTTTGCTATTTATGTATTGTAAGCACAATTCAGATAACGCACGTCCACGAGATGTACGTTGCAAAAAACCGATTTGTATAAGGTATGGTTCTATAGCTTCTTCTATTGTATCTTTATCTTCTGATAAGGCAGCCGCGATCGTTTCTACTCCGACTGGAGTGCTGTTATAGTTTGTTGCGACATATATTAAATACTTATAATCCAGCGCGTCTAGACCTCGCGAATCTATGCCTAGCTGAGACATGGCGCATAATGTACTCTCATAGTCTATTGTATTCTTGTCTATATATGATACAAAATCGCGGACTCTTTTAAATAATCTGATGGCAATACGCGGTGTACCTCTTGCTCTTTTGGCAATTTCATATATTGCTTCTGGAGTGATCGTAATGCCCTGAATTACAGCACAGTTCTTCACTATTGTCTGCAATTCTTCAGTCATGTAAAAATCCAACTTTATTGGAATGCCAAATCTATCTCTTAAAGGATTGCTTAAAAGTCCGAGTCGTGTAGTGGCTCCTACAAGCGTAAAGGGCTGAAGGTCAATGCGCATGGTTCGTGCGGATGGACCACTACCGATGATCAAATCAACAGTAAAATCTTCCATAGCCGAATAGAGTAGTTCTTCAACAGCTGTATTTAATCTATGTATTTCATCTATAAACAGTACTTCGCCTCTTTGCACATTTGTCAAAATAGCAGCTAGATCACCTACTTTTGATAATGCAGGACCAGAAGTAATCTTTATCCCAACGGCAAGCTCATGTGCAATGATTTGTGAAAGAGTGGTTTTACCTAGACCAGGAGGACCATAAAGCAGGACATGATCTAGAGGCTCCATTCTTTTAGCGGCTGCTGAAATGAATATGTCTAAGTTTTTCTTAAGCGCTCCTTGTCCCACAAATTCTGTCAAGCTTTGTGGCCTAAAGAACCTGACATCCTCCGCAGTACGCAATTGTGCTCTGACGATCGTCTTACTAATTTGCGATTCTTGCATTTTGAATCTACTTCACGTAGTCGTTTGAGGAGAAAGTTGTAAATTTCAGCACTAACCATACATACGCATAAGACTTCGAACTTTCATACTTTTTCTTGTACGCTACTGAACTTTCAGCCAACTTTTATATCTGAAGTAAAGCTTGTCTTTTCTTCTTCGCTATCTTGTATAGAGGGTTGTTTACCGAAGAGTTCGCTTACTTTCTTCCCCCTTTTTTCTGCTACTAACCTAGGAGTTCTGATACTTAATAAGGCTTTTAAAGCAGCTTTTAACATGTTATGCGGATTATTAGAGCCTATAGATTTAGCAACTACATCTCTAATACCCAAGCATTCCAAAAAAGGCCTAAGAGCCCCCCCTGCAATGATACCTGTTCCTGCGGGAGCAGCACGTAAAACCACACGTCCAGAACAAAACTTGGCTTGCACATCATAATGCAAAGTCCTTCCTGCTTTTAGAGGAATCTTTACTAGAGCTTTCTTAGCAGCATTAGTCGCCTTTTCCTTTGCGTCTCCTGCTTCTATGCTTCTTCCTAGCCCTAAACCTATTTTGCCCTTTTTATCACCAGCTACTACCAATGTAGATAAACTAAAGCGCCGTCCCCCTTTAACAACCTTTGTACAGCGCGCAACGTGTACAACCTTACTTGTAATTTCATGGGCCCGTCCTTCACGTTGCTCTTCCCGAGATTTGCCCCTTTTCTCTCCTTTATTTATTCTCTGCATTTGTTTCAGCTAGACAAAATTAAACCAATAATATTTTTCAGAAATCCAATCCATGTTTTCTACTAGCGTCAGCGAGTGCTTTAATGCAGCCATGATACATATAACCTCCCTTATCGAATACTACCTTAGTAACACCTAGGGCCACAGCTTTCTGCGCTATTGCTATCCCCACTGCTTGAGCGGCAGCTATATTTGATGAGGAAACTCGTACTCCTTTGTGTAGACTTTGGTCTACATTGCTCGTTAACTGCTTAACCAGTGTCGGTTCTAAAGTAGAAGCTGCAACAACGGTATGTGCTTTGGAGTCATCGATAATCTGAGCATATATATTTTTGTTGGATTTGAACACAGTAAGTCTGCACACTCCCACATTAATATGCTTCTTCAATTTAGTGCGTACCCTTTTAGCACGCTTTTCTATATCACTACGCGACATTTTTTACTAATCTTAATATTTAGCATGTAAACAAACCAATCCGCCTATAACTAAAAAACAAAATGAAATAGAGTTTCGCGCTATATTTGCACGAATCTAAATTACTTACTTTCTTTTTTGACTTCTTTACGTCTGACCCATGCTCCAAGATAATTAATTCCCTTTCCTTTATATGGCTCAACCTTCTTCAATTGCCGTATTTCTGCTGCTATCTGGCCGACTAACTGCTTGTCTATTCCCGATATAGTCAGCATATTAGCTTTCTCACACTTCACAGTTATTGCCTCTGGAACAACATATAAAATTTCATGACTAAAGCCAAGATATAACGATACGATTTGTCCTGAAACAGCGGCTTTGTATCCTACGCCTATTATTTCTAAAGTTTTAGAGAATCCCTTAGAGACTCCTTCAACCATGTTAGCAATTAAGGTTCGAAACAGTCCCCACAAAGCTCTAACCTTAGGATTGTGCTCATTATGCTTATCGCGTATGAAAATAGAGATGAGACTCTTGTCATCCTTATCTCTAGAAACAACTTCTATTTCTGAAGGAAGCTGAAGCGACAACTGACCTAACGCGCCATCCACTGTTACCTGGCCCTTTACTCCCAGATCTATCTTTACACCTTCAGGCACCAATACAGGAACCTTTCCCACTCTAGACATTCCTAAACAGGCCCCAAAACATGCTTAATAAATCGTACATATAAATCACTTAAAAGATTGCACTTTATAAATTATTTTAGAATGCTTCAAACAGTACTTCTCCTCCAATATTATTAGCTCTTGCAAAAGCGTCTGAGCAAATACCCATTGATGTAGAAAGTACAAACATTCCTAATCCGCTATTTTTTTCCGGTAGATCACTAATTGCCTTATAAACTGGACATCCAGGCTTTGATATCATATTTAATTCACTAATGACAGGCTTTCCTCTATGATATTTAAGATCTACTCTTATCATCTTAACTCCTTTTCTTTCATCAATGCACTCAAAGTGCCCTATATATCCACCTTCTTTCAAAATACCTAAAGAAGCTTCTATCAACTTGGAGAAACGAAGAACGACAGACGCATGTCTTGCCCCTTGTGCGTTTCTTATCCGGGTTAGGGAATCGGCTAATGAACTAGTATTACTCACAACTTTAAAATAAACTTTCTATGGCGTCACACCAAATAATACCAACGCGAATGCATAACATAGCCACACATTCTCTCGAACTGTGCCACGTATCATATCCTCCTTCTTTCACTTCTTCAACTCAGAAATCTCTATAATGCATTTTTCTTTGTATTATAGCATTATTTAGATTCTAGCGCCCTCTACCACTCCCTTAAATAATTGCAATTTTTCTAGCAATTCATACTCATCTTTCCTGACTCTTTCTTTGAGGGATAAGATTTCATGATCCGGAATACCAAGGCTCCTCAGTAAAGATCCTCCGACTTGTAATCCTGTTTCTATGGTTGTGGGGACAACTAAGTCAGCGCCTAATCTTTTTATTCCTTTGGCATGTCTGTAATCTTCGACCCTTACTAGAAGCTGAAGCTTCGGGAATTTTTCTGATATATATCTTGTAGCTTTGCGCACAGAAAGTTTATCACTCATAGTAAGGGCCATAGCTGAAGCCTTTGCAGCTCCTATGGCGCTTAACGTTTCATAGTCAGAAAGGTCTCCGTGATATACCGGGAATCCATCTCGCCTGGCTCTTTTGGTAAGAGCCAAGTTTGCATCCAGTGCTACATAATCTACTTTTTCCTCAATCAACATATATGCGACTATTCTTCCAACTCTTCCAAAGCCCACAATTATAACGTGCGACTTTAGGTCACCTACGCCCTTGAAATCCTGCGTTGTTTTTTCAGCGAATGCTTTAGCAAAAAAGTGATCCTCTATTTTGGCTCCTAGTATAGCTAGCAGTGGAGTTATAGCCATAGAAAAGGCCACAATTGTCAACAATAACGAGGACAACTTCGTATCAATAATGCCTGCTTCAAATGCGACTGTGAATAGTACAAATGCGAATTCTCCTACTTGTGATAGCAGCAAACTTGTATGTATAGAAGTTGCTAGCGGAGTTCTGAACAATAAACATATTAGCAGTATTATCACGCCTTTTATTGCCATAAGCGCGAGAGAAAGCGAGATAATGATGTAAATATTCTGGAGTATGTGTTGCAGATTAATTGACATGCCCACACTTAAAAAAAATAGCGCGAGAAACAGCTCTTGAAAGGGCATAATGCTGTGTTCGATTCTATTTCTATATTCTGTTTCTGCAATCAATAAACCTGCCAAAAAAGCCCCCATAGCTGCTGATAATCCGAGGTTTTCTGTGATCCAAGCAGCTCCTAATACTAGAAATAAGGAAGTTGTTACGTATATATCGTCTCTCTTTACTGACCCTATGATGGAAAAAAATGGTTTCAGCAAAATTCTACTGCTGATAATTATGGCAAATATTGTAATTACTGCTTTTAATATAGATATGCCTATCGGAGCTAAGATATCAGTGCCTTTAACGGCCAAGATTGGAACTACTGTAAGCAATGGTACAACAGTGAAGTCTTGCATAAGCAGGGTGCCTAGAGAAATACGGCCCACTTGAGTTGCTTGTCTCCCGTATTCATTCAATACTTGTAGCACTATTGCAGTAGATGATAGAGAGAGAGCGGCTGCTATCAATATGCTAATAGGCAAAGATAGTCCGACAAATCGATAAATGGGTGGTGCTAACAGGGCCGTAGTTAAAATAATCTGGAGCGCACCAAAGCCAAACACATATAATCGCATTTTATTTAAACGTGCAAACGTAAACTCTAAGCCTATGACGAATAATAAAAATACTACTCCAAACTTAGAGAGAGAATCGGCATAATCTGTGTCTGTGATTATGTTAAAGCCATATTTTCCCACAAGAGTTCCCATTATAAGATATCCTAGGACGGGACTCAGTTTAAGTTTGTTAAAAATTACAACTACGAATACAGCTGCACTAAGGAGCACTAAAACATCGGGCAAATAGCTGAATTCTTCCATGTGAGCATTAGCAATCTGTTATTATAATACTTTCGAGCCTACGGCTACAACGACCATTGTACCCGGATCTTGTTTAAGGGGCAACTAAGAATCTAGCGATAAGTGACTGGTGGTTAATAATGCTATTCTATTTTGAGGAATTAGCAGTACTTCCAAGAGATAAACGCTCCATATTCTTTATCTTTGCATAAAGAGCAGTTATTTCTTGCATATCCAATGTATTCTTACTCTTTTTTATCATCTCGGCTTCAAGATTAACTGCGTTATTATTGGGTTTTAATTCTAGTATTTTGCTTTCGTGCGATTTGAACTTTGGTTCCTGAGGTAATGAAAAGTGAAGCATATGTGTAACGCTTAAACTTGGGATATCTACATCCTTATGCGGATCCGAAGTCTTATATTCCTCTAAGTCCATTGGATGGTAGTTGGGAGTATCAACGTTTGCAATATTACGTGAAATGACAAGATCTTTTTCTCCAAGATATTTGATGTAATCAGACATACTGCTGAGGTCCTCGGATTTTGCGTCAATATATCTTCCCAATAAGACAATAACTATGAAACCAATACGCGCTAAATATTGCGACGAACACTTCCTAAGACAACTCATACCATTCTGTGAGAAATATTGTTACTGCGCTATATATCATGTACACGAAGCAACAACCAACAACAAAGAATTTCTTCTTTAATTAGCATCTTATTTCTGCAGTATAAGCACTACTGCACATTTATCTTGCTCATCCTCCTGGTAAAATCTTTGTAGAAACACTAAGCACAGCCCTCACAACAAAGTACTAGAGAGGCTACCTCTAGAGCCTTGGGCCCTTATTTTTTTGATGCTAATGTGTCTTTCAGCATGCTTCCTAGCGTCTCACGTGTCTCATCATCAGCGTATAAATTTCCTTTATTTTGCTCTTCTTTTTGCAAGGCCTTTATTGAGAGATAAATTTTATTTCTCCTTTTGTCAAAGCTGAGAAACTTAGCTTCTACAGATTCTCCTATAGAGAATTGTTCTGCGCTGCAACTTTCTTTCCATAATGACAGTTCAGACTTATTAATGGTACCTAAGGTGCCGTCTTCCATTTTCACAGTCATCCCATCTGTTTGTATCCCACATACTATTGCTGGGATCATAGGCTGGAGTTTTAGCTTCTCCACTACTTTTATTAGAGGATTTTCTACATACTGCTTTGCAGTAGCAGTGACTCTTTCTCTTTCTGAGTCAATATTAAAGATTGTACATTCTAAAATATCTCCCTTCTTGTAATCCTGAGGTCCAGTAGCAACGCCAGGCTTGTCCTCAGCGGAGACTAGCTCAGCTGCTGGTATGAGTATATTCAGCGCATACTCTATATCCTTCTCTTCTTCCAATACAACAAATATACCGAAATCTGTTACGTTACGTACTGCGCAGCTAACTTTGGTTCCTTCCGGATAAGACTGAGCAAACTCTACTAGCGGACTAGCAAGGCACCGTTTTATACTTAGACCGATTCTATGTCTTGCTATATCTATATCCAAAACAAGTACCTCTACCTCTTGACCACTTTGAAGCAGTTTTTTAGGATGTACATTTCTGGCAAGCCAGTGAATTTCGGTGTGGTACACCAAACCCTCTATGCCTTTTTCTAATTCTACAAACGCTCCATAATCTGTTGTAGTAGTAATCACCCCCTTATGACGCGTGCCTTTAGCAAATTTATCCTTTAAGCCATCCCACGGATTCTTCTCAAGCTGCTTCAATCCCAAAGATATACGTTGTGTTTCCGGATCGTACTTTGTTACTACGACTTTGATTTTTTGCTTTAGTTCCAATACATCTGATGGATGAGAAATTTTAGACCAAGAAATATCTGTAATGTGCAATAATCCGTCTGTTGATTTTAGGTCAATGAAAGCACCGTAGTCAGTTATATTTTTGACTACGCCATCAAGAATCATACCCTCCTTAACTACTGATAGCAGCTCTTCTTTAGCTTCTTTCCGCGACTCTTCTAGAATTGCTCTTCTTGAGACAACTACATTACCTTGTGCTTTATCCATTTTCAAGATTTTAAATGGCAGTTGAACATGCATTATAGAAGAAATATCTGTCACTGGTCTGATATCCACTTGGCTACCAGGTAAAAAGGCAACTATGCCTCCTAATTCTACAGCAAACCCACCTCTTACACGTCCAACTACTACACCTTCAACATCTATATTTTTTTGGCATAACTCTTCGAACTTTCTCCAAGCCTCATCTCGTAATGCTTTCTCGCGGCTTAAGATAGTGAGGCCAGCTCTTCCATCTATTTTCTCTACATATACGTCCATCTCGTCACCTATGGAGACAGAAGGGACGGTACCGTCTGTACTTAATTCGCTCATAGGCACTCTCCCCTCGCTCTTCAATCCTACATCAAAGATTACGCTGTCCTTTTCTACGCCTATGACCTTACCCCTAACTACATGTCCCTCTGCATTGCTAGTTTGTTTATGTTCTTTTAGAAGCTGAACAAAATCCTCGACATTTTCACCTTCGGGCACGCAAATTTTTTCATCATCGTGCTGCGAATCCACGGATTTAAAGGTATCAACCATAAGTATTAAAGTTAACTTAGAAGGGCATATTACTCAATAGCAGCTTCAGAGCTATAGCATAGAAGCTAGCCGCGCCTCTTGATAACGTAGTTGTAGATGTTTGTAAAGATAAATGAATTAAAAATAATCGCCATAGAGTTACCTTTTAGGCGGTATTTTGAGGTGGAAAGGGAGCATAAAATATGTGCTGTAGGTATAAGCCGTGAGCTGGAGCTGTTGCGGCGGCTTTAGTCCGGTTTTGGGACTCCAGTATCTGGCATAGCTCTTTTTTATTTAAGCTAGCATTACCTATTTTACTCAGCGTTCCCACGATTATGCGCACTTGATTGTGCAGGAATGAAGGAGCTTTAATGGTAAATAATATATACTGCTTATCTCTTCTGACGGCTATTTTTTCGATTGTTTTTAGTGGAGATTTTGCTTGGCAGTGTGTTGATCTGAAGGCGTTAAAGTTGTGATATCCTACTAAAATTTGTGCTGCATCATGCATAATTTCTGCATTAAGAGATTTTTTAACCCACCACGCTCTGTTGCGTTCAAGTATTGGCGCCGTACATCTGTTCTGTATTTTATAGAAATATTGACGCGCGATTGCTGAGAAACGTGCATGAAAGTCGAGGGGTACATGTTGGGCCTCCAAAATTGCAACTGAATGCTGCTTTCCTTGCTTTAAAAAATAATTGCTGCCTCTCTGTATTACTTCAGCAGGCCAGAATTTTTCTAAGTCGAAGTGAGCTATTTGTTCTAAAGCGTGTACTCCTGCATCTGTGCGTCCTGCGCCGAAAAGCCTAACGTTCTCCTTAGTCAATGCTGAAATTGCTTGCTCTAAAACTTCTTGCACGGAAATGCCGTTATTTTGCCTTTGCCATCCCACAAAATTGGTTCCCTCATATTCTATCGCTATTTTATACCTGTACTTTTTATCCACAAATCAACAAGGGACGGTTTTTGCACTCAAGGTGATATATATGAAAATGCCCAATCTATTTTAGACTATGAGAGCTACACACGCTCTTTGTATGTTTTTTTAATGTTTCCATTATATCGGCAGATAAGGCTAAAAATTTATGAAAATAGCTGCTTGCTTTAGAAAAAGAGAGATTTTTCACATCTACAATTCTAACTTCTTTGTCTAATTCTTCCAATTGTGTAATTAAGGCTGTTCTGTCTTTCTCACTAATCTTGGCTTCAACATACTTGCATTTACATTTTGCTCGAAGGAAAAATACAAGTTTAGGCAAAAGATATTCTTTGTATATCTGCATTGCATTTAATAACGATTTTTGTACTTGTTTAGCATCATCTTGATTGAGTAAGACTTCTGAATCAAGATTCAGAGAAAGACTGGCACCAGAGTTCTCATTACTTAATACTTTATTGTTTCCAATACTGAAATTTATTGCATCATCTAAATTAATAGCTGGACGTGGTTGTAGGGTCTTATTATCCAAAAGCGTTAGATATTGTGGATCAATTAAAAATTGCATCTCGCTAATATAAATTCGCAACTTGCGTAATAGTTCCTTGTTTTTTAAATGCGTGCTAGTAATTTTAGCATTATGCAGAGGCAATATTGCTTTCAAATCCGTTGCCCAATGCATATCTGACCCCTGATTTAGGATTCGTAATACGTGTGAATACACTATATTTTTAGAGGCATACGGCTTTGTAGTATTAAGCAACATTGTTGGACCTGTTAGACGAATAACGGCGTCATCTGGAGTAAAAGCCTTCTGCATATAGTAATGCTCTTGCTCTGGGGCTAATGCTGAACTTATAACATTTCTTGTAGAATATGTTAGTAATATCATCTTAGCATCTTTATTAAACTTGAGCTCTTTTATCGGTGAGTTTGGTTCGGACATAAGTATATTTTGGGCCAATACGTTAATTATATTTGCTATAGCTTCTGAATGGTTCAGGCTTCCTATGACGTCATTCCCTCCACCGCATATACTGCTGTACATGTCAGGGTATAGAAAATTCGTTTTTTTTAGAAGATTTAATTCATCCCGCATCTTAAATATTGGTTGAGCAGCTATTATGCTATCTGCTAGCCTGTCGAAATCTATATAAATTAAACCGGGAGCTTTTTGTTTAAGTAAAGTATTTTGGTAATAAAGGAAGAGAATACGGTATATATCACTTGCTACGGCAGGATTACCTACTACAGCATGAAGGTATGCGTAATATTCCAATGCTTGGATTTCTTGAGATTTTATATTGTTACGCAGGAGCGTTCTAATATTATCCAGTAAATAAATTTTATCTCCGAATATGCGATTTAATACTTCGGCTTGATTATATCTTTTTATTACTTTGTTATCAGTAAGTAGGTGTAATCTTACACGTAATGCACTATCGATAGGCATATCATTTGATATAGCTTCAATATAGTGAGCTGGAATCTTTCCACCCTTATTACCTGATAACCATATCAACAAGATATCTACTTTTTCTCGCTCTGTTATATTGGACTTTTCAAGATTTAAAATTTGTTCTTTGTATGCTCTTAAAGAGGCCTGAAGTTCTGGATTTTTATGTAAAGCATTCCATAAGTACTCTGAGATCTGGGGAACGCTTTGGGGACATTTCTCGACTTCTTGAAAGTGCTTTTTATTGATCAAAACCATCGAGAGGGCGGTTTCTAACTCTGCTAGAATTTGATTAGCAATTTTTTCATTAATTGAAAAATTATGTATTCGTGATTTTCCCACATAATCCTCTCCGAATCTTTCTATTTCTTCTGCAAGAAGCGCCATTTGAGTAAGCATGTGTTTAAATCCGCGTGATTTTTTATTGAATTCCAAACTAGAAATAAGTTGAGGCCATTGGGTTTTTTCTTGTGCCCATTGAAACATTAATTCTTTTTGATGTATGGATATTATCTTTGTGGCTGCTGATGATAGCGTGCCTTCCCAGATAGTTTGTATAACTTTCATTCGGGCTTTTTTTACTAAAGCAGTAAATGGCTGAGGCGTATATACAATACTTTGCTGTGTTATTTGACTATATGCGACTGTACTTAAACACGTTAATATATTCGCGCATATAAGAAAAATGTATAGAATCCTATAGAAAAATGAAAAATGTAGCATTGCGTTATATACAAGGCATTAAAGTTGTCTAATAGACTGGTATAGTAAATTTATACTAGTCTATTTCGGTGAAAATTCTTTAGTATTTCTCTACTGGTCCTAATAAGGTTTGTAGCTCTTGCCATTCTCTTTGGCTCATCTTACTATTTTTAAAATTTATTTCTTCTCCTTTCCATATTTTCCTTATTAATTGTAGAGCCTGTTCTGAGAATGTATGCGCTTTGACAACGTAGTTCATAAATGCTTCATACGTATAGGGGACCCACTTAGCTACTATATCTAAAATGATTTGTGCATATTCGCGAATTTCAAATTGTGCATTTGGATGAGCTCGGAGCATTAGAAAATGTAAAAGATTATGCAGATCTATTTTCCAGTACCATTGTGTATAATAATTCATGGATAAATTCATTCGAGCTAATTCTCTTGTGAGCCCATTACTAGACTCATCTATTGGGCTACCTTCCTCGCTAATATTAAGCATTTCCATATAATGTTTATAGCATTGCTCAGCATCTTGTTGTAGTAGCGCAAGAACCCTTCGTGCCTTAATCTCATCTAAGGCATTTTCTTGGCGGCCCTGCTTATTTGTTTGGGATTGTGCTGCGATATGATCTAATGCAGGAAGGTAATACTCTTTGTTTAGTACGGAATAGCGTGCAGAATATTCATTAACGTTTGCAGTACGATGTCTTATCCATTGTCTAGCTACGAAGATCGGAAGTTTAACGTGCAGTTTTATTTCACACATTTCGAAAGGAGTTGTATGAGAATGCTTCATTAAATAATGGATAAGTTTTTGATTTTCGCTTGTGTGTCTTGTACCCTTACCATAAGAAACACGTGCAGCTTGAGTTATAGATTCCTCGTTGCCCATATAGTCTAAAACTCTGATAAACCCGTGGTCTAAAACTTTAAATGGTTTATAGAGAATTGCCTCAAGTGCGGGGACTGTTGCACGAAAAGTGTGTTGAGCAACACCTTCTTCTGTTTGTAGTGCGTTTACATTCTGCTCTGTAGACATATCTAGAAGCCCTAAATATATTGAATTTTGATTATGAGATTGTATAACAACAACGCCTACATTTGGTAAACTAAAAAAGAGTATCAGTATAGTAGTTGAGGGTTTATTTTTCTTGCGCCCTATAGCTCTTTCAGCTAATGTCAGGATACATTTAAATATGTAGGAGAAGAGCGAAGAGTTTTGATTTTTTATTCCTCGGTAGCTCAGCGGTAGAGCAAACGGCTGTTAACCGTTAGGTCGCTGGTTCGAATCCGGCCCGGGGAGCCAGTATATGGCGCGCTACAAGATATAATATTATTATAAATTTCTGCAGAGAAGGAGTTTAGCTGTTCTATAGTATTTATATAGAAACACCAGTGTATGCGCTAATTGGTATTGTACAAGGGTTTTGTCTTCTTTCTCCTAATGCCACAATGCCGCTTCTCTTATTATAGACTCATGAGCTTTATATAGCGTTTCTATTGGAGGTAAATCTTTAAGACTTAAGGGGAGACGAACTGTAGGGTGCGCAATATATCCCATTTTATGTACTAACGCCTTTATTCCCAAGGGATTAGATGCACTGAGTATGGCTTTGGCTGCAGTTTTAAAGGCTTGCCTGATTCGCAGAGTATTTGGATTGTTTGAGGCAGGGTTACATGCATCTACATATTTTCTTGTTATGTTTTCCCAAGCATTTGATACGACAGAGATAAGACCTACGGCGCCTTTCAGCTCCATATCGTCCATAAGACAATCATCACCGCAATATACGACGATTTCAGGATTAGCTGCCTTATACTCTGTTACAGATTCCACACGTCCTGTAGAGTTCTTAATAGCCCATAAATTTTTGGATTTTCTCAAGTTAGTTATGACTTCAGGATATAATGTCACTCCTGTCCGAGAAGGAATTGTATACAGCATAACCGGAGTATTTCCTGCTTTCTCTAGTAATACGTTGAACCATTCAGTTTGACCCCATATACCTGGTTTTGTGTATATAGGGGTGGTAAACATGAAAGCAGAAACCGGAAGACCTTGACAAAATTCCACGGTTGCTAAAGCCTGTTTTAGATTCACACTTGGCACTGATACCATAAGCGGTACAGTCAGTTTTAATTTGACTGCGAATTCGATAATATCTTCTCTTTCTTGCTCTGAAACAAGCAATCCCTCTCCTGTGCTGCCTAAAAGTAGTATACCGTTGCCAGCATTTTCTTGTCTCCTTAACAAACGTTCAAAGCTTTCAAAGTCCACTGAAGCACCATCTGCGCTAAAGGGAGTTATGGATGCTGTCCACAAAATAGGGTTAAACATGCTAGCGTTACCTGTGATTACGTGGATTAGGCCCTCTTTTTTGATGAGTTGTTTTTTTAAATCTACCACTTGGGCGATGTGCACGTGGGGATGTTTCACGATGTTGCGGGCGAGCTTTATAGCTTTCTAATTTTGCGATTCTCTCTTCTAAAGCACGGATATGTCTGGCAAGTTTCTCCACCTCTTTGTTTGTAGCAAACGGCAAGTTCTCTACTATATCGGTAGTTGTATCCTGAACTTTTTTATAAGCAGACTGTGCAAAATCACAAGCAGAACCCATGACTTCTTTTATCTCATCTAATATCTTGTTCCCACAGGAATCTTCCCGGTTCTTGTCGTTATCCATATCATACCTGCGTTTAGTCATTTGTTGAATTGATTTTTAAAAGCTTTAGAGCTAACTAATTCCGACCGACACATTTCACATATTTAATGATCGAGATAATAAAGTAGTTGTATGGCGTTAGCAATCAGTTTTCCAGATATTAGCTCAGTTCTATTTAATATATGGGGGCTAGAGATACGATGGTATGGTATCGCTTACGCCCTTAGCATAATTTTAGGATATTTTATCTTTATTCAAATGGCTTCAACTGATCTAGCAACGACCAAAATTCTTTTGCCAAAAGTTAAGGATGATATACTTATCTATATTGCCATAGGCATATTAATTGGTGGTAGGTTTGGTTATGTACTATTTTACCATATAAACTGGATCTGGTGTGCACCTTTGCAAATTCTAAAAACGTGGGAAGGAGGCATGTCATTTCACGGAGGATTGATTGGATGTGCTATAGCGCTCTATCTATTTAACCGAAAGCATAAATTGGGCTTTTTTTATACTTCAGATCGTTTATTATGTATAGCCCCAATAGGATTGTTCTTGGGTCGTGTCTCGAATTTCATAAATGCAGAGCTTTATGGACGCGTTACAGCGCTGTCTTGGGGGGTTATATTCCCATATACTGATGGATTGCCACGGCATCCGAGTCAACTATATGAAGCGTTTGTTGAGGGTATCGTTTTGTTATGTACAATGTGGGGATTGTATGCGTTAACAAGTATAAAACGATTTTCTGGAGCTCTTACTGCTGTCTTTTTGATATACTATGGTGTAGCGAGAATTATCTTAGAATGTTATCGAGAGCCTGATTCTCAATTAGGTACTTTTATGGGTATTACCATGGGACAATTGCTTAGTTTTCCAATGATTATATATGGGATTTATTTGTTAATCCGGTTAATATCTAGTAGTTGTTTCGTAACAAAGGGTTGCAAAATGTAATTTGCTTTCTCATCGAATCTAAACAGATCATCTAGTCTATAATAGCGTATATTTACAATAAACGAGAACCTAACATGTGTGGTATAGTAGGTGTAGTAGGAAGGCAAAATGATGCGGTGGAAAAAACGCTGAATATTTTAGAGATTTTAGAATATCGTGGATATGATTCTGCCGGGCTTGTTGTGGTAGCAGAATCTAAGCCGCTTCAGTTTCGTAAAATTGTTGGTAGAATTAACGCTCTTCGAATGGTGTGTACTCAGGATCCGCTAGAGGGCATGTGTTGTATAGGGCATACACGATGGGCTACTCATGGGAAGCCAGCATTAGAGAACACACATCCCATTGCGGTAGGCGATATAGCAGTTGTGCACAATGGAATTATAGAGAATTTTAGATCTCTTAAAGAAAAGTTGATAAAGGAGGGATATGTTTTTAGCGGTGACACAGATACAGAGGTGATAGCTGCGCTTGTACACAGTTATGTCTCTCAAAAGATTGATTATATTGAAGCAATAAGTAAAGCATCCAAAGTGCTAAAAGGTATTTTTGCGTGTGCTATTGTCACTAGCCTTTATCCTAAATTACTTATTGGCGTGCAATGTGGCTTACCATTGGTCATTGGAAAGTTAGAGGACGGATATTGCATAGCTTCTGATTCCACCTCATTATCGAGGTATGCGACTTCTATACTGAAATTACATAATCGCAGCATTGTTGCTTTAGCTGCTGACAGATGTGATGTAATGGATTGTGATGGGCATATTTATTCTACTGATAAGAGGGGTGATTTTTTGACATTGTCCCCTACATATACGGAAGCTGTATCGGGGGATTTCGAATCTTTTATGCTGAAAGAGATACATGAGCAACCGCGTATAGTACAAAATTTATTTGATACTTTCAAAAAACGTATCGATCTTTCTTATAGTAGTATTACTACAAATAGTAACGTTGAGTGGATGCGGTATCGTGAATTATGTATTGTAGCATGTGGCAGTTCTTTTTATGCAGGGGAAATTGCTCGATATCTTATCGAACAATATGCGCGAAAGAGGGTGACTGTAGAAATTGCCTCAGAATTTAGATCAAGAAAGGTGCTTTTTGATCCACATATATTATATATATTTGTTTCCCAATCTGGAGAAACTGCTGACACATATGCAGCTTTAGAATATGCAAAAGCATATGGAATGCAAACGTTAGGGCTTATTAATGTTGCGGAAAGTCGCATGGCTGAATTAGTTAGTCATCTTTGTTTGACATATGCTGGGATAGAAAGGGCCGTTGCTTCTACAAAAAGCTTTATAGCTCAAGTTATGAGCTTTTCTTTAATGTGTATGGAAATGATGGCACATACAAAGTCATCTAAATTTTTAGAGGCATTGGGGGCTATTAATAGAGACGTATACAATCTAGATGGCGTTGTATTAAGGTTAGAAGAACGGATACGAAGCATAGCGGGCAAATTATATACAGCTAAGTGTATATTATATATTGGCCGAGGACATTGTTATCCATTAGCTAGAGAGGGTGCGTTGAAGATGAAAGAACTGGCTTATATTCCAAGTGAGGGGATTGCTGCAGGTGAAATGAAACATGGCTCTATAGCATTAATAGATGAGGGCACATATGTTATAGCTATTGCTCCGCATAATAATGAATTAGCTAAGATGGAGTCGAGTATGCATGAGATACAAAGCCGAGGAGGGAAACTGATTGCATTTACATCAGATATTTGTGTTCCAAATTTTTCTGAAATATGTGAAGATGTAGTATCACTGCCTGTAACACATCCACTTATGGAGCCTGTATTGTATGCAATTCCGTTGCAGATGTTGGCATATTATGTAGCTTTATTAAGAGGCAAAGATGTTGATAAACCTCGAAATTTAGCAAAATCTGTTACGGTAGAGTGATCTTATATTCTTTTAAATACATGAGAATGGGGGAAGTATGAATTTTTGGGTCGCAGTGAAAACGTGCTTAATAAAGTATGCTACTTTTGAGGGGAGGGCTACACGTTCAGAATATTGGTATTGGGTGCTTTTTGTTATATTACTTGGAAGTATTGCGCTTCTTTTGGACATGCATGTGTTTAAAGATGCAAATATATTGACTTGCTACCGTATTTTCCATCTTGCGGTGTTTGTGCCAGGAATTGCGGTTACTGTGAGGAGGCTACATGATGTAGGACGTTCTGGTTGGTGGTTACTGCTTGTCCCAACCATTGTTGGCGCATTTTTAGTCTTTTATTGGGAACTTAAGCTGAGCGATGTTAAAAAAAATAATTTCGGGCCTCCTTCCGAAAATGTATAGGATTACGTCAGCGGGGGTTGCTGAAGTTTCTTATGGAAATTAATGATACTAAGGCAGAATGTATATTCAGGATATTATATCAAACTTACAGGGATTTTGGAAAAGTGCGGGCTGTACAATTCTACAGCCCCATGATTCAGAGATGGGAGCGGGCACAGCACATCCTGCGACGGCTTTGCGCTGTCTAGACGCCAATCCATGGAAGATAGCATATGTACAGCCTTGTAGAAGACCCGGAGATGGCAGATACGGAGAAAATCCGAATAGAACACAACATTATTTTCAATTTCAGGCCTTACTCAAGCCTGCTCCTGATAATATTCAGGAACTCTGTTTGGAAAGTTTATATGCGCTTAATATCAAGAGTTCTATGCATGATTTACGTTTCGTAAGGAGTGATTGGGCTAATCCTACACTGGGCGCTTGGGGATTGGGATGGGAAATTTGGTGTGATGGCATGGAAGTTGTGCAGTTTACATATATGCAGCAGCTAGGTGGATTCGATTGTTTTCCAGTGCCCGCTGAGATTACTTATGGTATAGAGCGTATAGCGATGTATGTTCAGGGCAAGAGTGATTTTTGGTCGCTAGATTGGAATGAACATGGGATAAAATATGGAGATCTTTTCCAAAAAAGCGAACAGCAACATTGCTTGTATAACTTTGAATATACGGACAGTGAGATGCTGAAGAGAAGTTTCCTTGCTTATCTTAGTGAAGTTCCTCTTATGCTGGAGAATGAGTTAATATATCCTGCTTATGATTATTGTTTAAAGGCTATGCATTTATTCAATATTTTAGAAGCGAGAAGGACTTTCAGTGTTGTTGAAAGAGGCGCTTATATAGCGAATATTCGGAATATGGTACGTGAGTGTTGCAGAAGCTGGGTTAGTAGTACTAAGGCTAAGCACGTGCTTCTTAAAACAGAAAAAACTTCTGACTCTACATCTTAATCATTGTTTGAACGCCTAAAATTTGCAGTCCGAGAAATATTGTATGCGCTGTTACATACAGCAGCAGCACTCGTGCTTGTGATAATGGACGATCATTTTCTAAAATGAAGCGTTGTTTCGGCTCTTCTATTCCTTGTGCCCATGCATAATGAAGTGCGTTTGCTAAATCGTAAAGATAGCGTGCGATTCTATGGGGCTCATAATGTATTGTAGCGCTTTCTATGATTTTAGGGAAAAGCGCTATCTCTTTAATTAAAGATAGCTCACTTTCTCCGGTTAAGAGTGATAGTATCTCTGTTAACTGTTCTGCAGAGTGCTGATTATTTCGAATATATTTTAACTCCCCATCTTCTAAGTTAATTGCGAGTTCTTTAGGCGAAAAGATTTGCGCGATATGTGCTTTGTGAATAACTGAAGCACAGCGAGTATGTGCATACTGTACGTAGAACACTGGATTGTCTTTAGATTGCTCTAAAATTTGATTTAAGTCTATGTCTAACGCTGTATCATTTTTCTGTGAGAGAAAAGCAAAGCGTAGAGCGTCTTTTCCTACTTCTTCTAGCACATCACTGAGCGTGATAAAAGTACCAGTGCGTTTAGACATTCGGAATGGTTTGCCTTCCTTTAGCAGATTGACTAGTTGATATATAAGAATGGAAGTTTGTTGTTTTTCACCTCCTAGGACGTTTGCTACGCCCTCCATACGCTTAACATAGCCACTGTGATCTGCTCCCAGCACTAATATCATCTTATCGAATCCTCGCATTACTTTATGTAGGCAATATCCAATGTCTGATGCTATATAGGTATAAGTTCCATCTTTACGTTGTATTGTTCGATCTGAATCATCACCAAAAGCAGTTGATTTGAGAAGTAATTGTTTTGTCTGTTCCCAATCTAAAGCAGCTTTGCCCTTAGGTTTTTCTAGAGTACCTTCATATATCAAATCCTGCATTTTTAATATTTCCAAGGCATTTTCTATGAGGTCCTTATCTATGATATCTTCTTTTTCAGAAGTAAAGACATCGTATTGTATATCCAAAGCGCTTAAGTCTTGTTTTATACATTGCATTATTTTACTGAGACTAACCTTTCTAATTAAGGTATTGCGCTCAGCTGGATGCATATGTAATAATGAATCTTGGTGTGCTGTATGCAATATCTCAGCTATAGTTATAAGATAGTCTCCTGGATAGTGTTCGATTGATAATTCTGCTTTTATCCCTAGTTTTTGTTTATACCGGATAAAGACTGAGTCGATTAGTATTTCTATCTGTTTTCCCGCATCATTAATGTAATATTCTTTGATTACGTCAAAATTACACCAAGTAAGCAATCGCGAGAGAGCGTCTCCATATACGGCTCCTCTAGTATGTCCTATATGCAGTGGGCCGGTGGGATTGACAGAAACGAATTCTACGTTAACGCGCTTTCCGGCGCCAATTGTGCTGCTCCCGTAGGCAGGGCCTGCAAGCAGCGTATTGTATAGTACATCATGCCAAAATGTGTGTGTCATGTAGAAATTAATGAATCCAGGATGAGCCACCTCTATTTTTTGGATCCACAGCGGTCGCATGTCTAAGCTTGAAAGGCAATACTCCTTTTGGAGTACCGAAGCTATAAGTTGCGCTACTTCAAAAGGGTGTTTGCGTACAACTTTAGCTAACACTAAAGCTACATTGGATGCTATATCACCGTGTCTTGCATCTTTAGGTCTTTCAACTGTAAAATCTGTATCTGTGCTTTCTGTTATACCTAATTGCTTATACACCAAGGGTATGCATCGATTTATATATTTCCTAATAATGTGAAAAATATTATCTTCCATATATGGTATCATCAATAATTTTTCTTATTTTTATAAACGCGTATTATTCAATATCATATATCTCCTATATTTCAGCTTTAATTCGGTAAATTTAGTGCAGCACTTAAGATAGTGATTCCTATTGTATGTGTTTGGGACTTACAAAAAGATTTTAAGCTAATGTTTTCATCAAAAAGAGAACTGCTGATAAACCGAGCATCACATAAGAGAATCTGATAGCTAAATCCAAACCTGTCTTCTTAATTGCAGAGGGATTCGAGATAAGTTGGCATAACTTAAGTTCATTTTTTATTTGTTGAGCTTTAGCCTTTAGATAATAATAGTTATTATGATCTTTTTGAAAGATGTTTAATATTTCGAACATTGCAGTAATAGAGCCTTCATGGACACTTTTTTCAAGTTTTATTAAAGCTTTTTGTGCATTCTTTTTTATATATATTTGACGTTGTATAGCAACTTTGATGCAGGGTTGAATATTTTCACATAAATGTATTAGCGGTCCAATATTGGTTTCTTTTTGAGCCGTTCCAAGAGACCATAAACACCAAAATAAGTCTTTATTTATTGCTGATTTAGGAGGCTTGCTTTGATTAAATTTATATCCACAACTTATGAGTTTTATTGCTATAAAAGCAAAAAGCTTAGAAGGAATGGTGTCTATTATAAGTTCGCGGGCTGTATTTAGTGCTTGTAATATATCTTTCAAGGAGAAGCATATTCTAAATGACAGAGCACCTTCGCATATGCAAGGCATTGCGGGAGAAATCGCATATGTTAAGAGATAAGGGCGTATCTGAGCATAATTTTTTATATTTAAGTCATAAAACATAGAGTCAAATTGCTGCAAAACTTGCATCAAAATATTTGCTGTATTACATATAGTGTTTTTATCTATTAGTATTTGTTTTAGGCGTATAACGAACTTTAATCCACCACTCTCAATGAATTCAAAAATTTTATTTTGAATAGAGGGTGTTGTAACCAGCCCATAATTTAGTACTTGTGGGATAGCATCTGGAGAAAATATTATATTTTCTGCAAGAACGATGGGGGCATAATGTGGGGAAAGAGCTATCACTATGCATGCAAGATATATATCTTTAATATCGAGTTCATGTAATTTAGAGATATCAATTATTGCGTTTATCTCATTTTCTAGTTGAGTGATTTGTACTAACAATGCAGTGTCTATTTTTGCAGCAGATATCCATTTTCTAAATGGAGTATTAAGAACAAGATTTCTAGCCGTTTCCCAATATTTTGTGAATAGAATAGCCAAATCCTCTGGATGGGTACAGGAATCCCCATTAAAAAGGAGTGGTACTTGGCACGGTTTCCACCTGTATAAAGCAGTTTGTTGAATCTGTTGATTATTGTTGTATTCGTCTCTCGTTTTCGATTCTAATGCCTTTATAGCCTCTATATATCCGAATCTTTCATCTTCTTTGTCGTTTAGCAACCCACTAATTAGGGGTATAAATGTAAAATAAATCTTGGCAAGAGTTAACGTGAAGTGCCTCTCAAAAAAAGAAAAACTGCCTACTTTCATTTTAATTTTTAAAATATCTACGTCTTGCTTAAAGAGCACCTCTTTACCAAGTAAATAGCATATTGTTGCTCCTAAAGAGTAGTAATCAGTAGCGAACGAATCTACGGGCTTGCTGTATTTATTTAACATGCCACGTTCTATGGTTTCATATAGGAGTTGCTGTTTACTACCACATGCATTCAATACGCAACTTTCTAGTATAATAGAAATACGATGGGTTGTTTGCTCTTCCAATATGAATATTGTATCTGGATTGATACAGCCGTGCATTATTTCAAGTTCGTGTAATTGGTTTATTACTTGTAGTAATGGCGTAATAACAAATTGTAATAGTTCTTTTTCATTATACCTATGCTGAAGCTTCGATATAATATTTGTTAATGAGTATTCTCTGTAATCCTTTATTATTATTACAAGAGCCTCTATCCCGTTTATAGTTATTATAGATAGTGCTTCTAAATTGTTAAAATTCGATATTTTTGTTTTATTTAGTTGTATTATTGCTTCCATTCGCATGAGGGCTCTTGTGGAGCACACTAACGCAATAAATTTTTGTATAGACTCTTTTTCCTGTAAGTTCCTAGCACTGTAAGCTTGAATGAATTCAGAAGAATAATTGCTAACTCTCTCGTTAAACAGTATTTCAAATTTATTATTCACTATTTGAGAAGAGGAGCCGATACCTATTTGCTTACGATCTATTTTTACTTTTGATGTTTTTATAGATATGCTTGGACTCATTTGCATACTGATTGTGTGATTTTATAATCAAGAAGCCTCTAAACAAGGTAGCACAAAGTAAAAGGTGTGTACACGCATCTTACTGAAAGATTATTATTTCCGTTTTATAGTTGCTGTTGTGACCGTTTATTACGTTGTTCAAATTTTTTACCTATATATTCAATCAATAGGACTATGAAATAGTAATACATTCCAGCTATGAATAATGGTCTAAAATAAGTAAAATGTTCTGCTGCGAGAATTTGCGCTTTCCTCATAATATCAAGTCCTCCGATCATTGTAATAAGTGCGCTCTCTTTTAATAGGGCTACAGCTTCACTTACTGCAGCTGGTAGAATATTGTTAAACACTTGCGGAAAAATTATGTCTTTCCACATATAAAAAGCAGGGATTTCAAGAGTTTTAGCGGCTTCAAACTGTCCTTTAGGGAGATTTTCGATCCCCGATCTAAATATTTCTGCAACGTATGCAGAGCTATTTAGCCCGAAGGTCAATATACCAGCGGTTAGGACGCTTAGTTTTATATTTAAAAATTCTGGAGAGGAGAAGTATACGATACTAAGCTGTAATGGCAATGGCGTACCCCTTATAACGGAAATTAATCCGCTTACTAGCGTAGTACATATCCTTTTATAACGCAGTACAGACCATAATGTGCCAAGGATAAGGCCAATTAAGAGCCCCCCTAGCAGTAATTTTACCGTTAGGATGAGGCCTGATCCTACAAAAAGTATTTGAGAAATTAATATATTCATTTGTGTTTTTTATAGACAATATATATTGTCTGTATGTTTATCATTGCGAGGATTTTTGCGTTAACCATTTTTGGGTTAGTCCTTTTAATATTCCCTGTTGTTCTAACTTAATAAGTGCATTATTTATTTCCTCTGCTAGCTTTGATCCTTTCTTAACCATTATGCTGTATCCAATATTTGATTGTTCAATAATGGTATAGGATAGAGAGGGTGTTGCCTGAGCGAAAAAAATAGCAGCCATATCATTTACAAGTACTCCATCGATATGACCTGCCTTGAGTGCTTCAATTGCTTGATTATTTGTGTCGACTAAGACAAGGGAGTTACTTGGTATTTGTTTTTTTAACCACATTTCCATAGAGGAGCCTAATTGGCATGCGATTTTCTTTTGCGATAACTGAGCTTTGTCTTGGATTGGCGCTGTTTTTAAATAGACGATTGCAAAACTGTCTTTGTAATATGATCTAGAGAAGTCAAAGTTTTCTCTACGATCGGGAGTGGCAGCTATAGCAGATAGTCCACCATCTACAATACCGCTATGTACAGCTTCTGGAATACTGCTGAATTGCATATCCACGAAAGATGCTTCTTTTCCTAGTTCTTTTGCAATGAGCTGACCGAGTTCTATATCAAATCCCTGTAATGTACCTGCAGAAAAATATTCGAATGGAGGATAATCAGCGCAAATACCGAAGCTCAATGTCTGAGTTTTTTCTTCTCTGCACCCTAATAACAAAAGGCACACCATACAAAACACACTGCTGAGAATTGATTTCTTCATATTACATTGATGTCTATGTGTGGTGTAATGCTATTCGCTAAACAGACGCATAAATTATATGGAGCAGATCTCCATACATGTCTACTGCATCTAAATAATTTCTGCTCTCTATTGCTTCTTGCAGGGGATCATACCACTCTTTTATTGAGTTAAAATCTGTGTGTTGGATAGGAGCACTGAAATCAGCGGAGCTATTGAGATCTATGATCTCGTCATAGAAGTTGACAGTAGTGACGGCAGATCCAACAAAATATTTACTAACATAAGGTACATAAGGCGCTAAATAACCGCTAAACACGTAACCTCCATAGAGTATTACTGCTGCAGCTGCTACATATGGGGCATAGTCGAGGAAAGTCTCTAAATATCCCCCTTGTTCCGTTTGGTCTACTCTTTCTGTATCAACAAATTGATTATTATCTAATAACATATCATTTACCTCTTTAAAAAGAACCAAACTTGTGAGGCGCATTGTACTCTAAAGGACAATTTTCGTATAGTAGATTTATAAAAATGTTCAGTTTAATCGAAATAATGGTTTAATGAGAAAGATTCTTGCTAAGCGGCGTACAATCGTCATACTTAATTGCAATGTCAGTGCATCGAAGGCATATTAAATGTGAAGAAATTGCTCTTTCAACGCCCTTTCTTCAAAATCGCATTTTTTGTTAAATAGAAGAGTTATCTCTATATCTTTTCTTTCTCGTACCTGCACCATTACTACACTACGCACTTCCTCTACAGAGTCTACAGATGCACTCACAGGCCTTTTATCAGCTTGCATCACATCAAATTGTATTACACTATCTCTGTATATTAAAGCACCATTCCAGTTCCGTGGTCTAAATGGGCTAATGGGTGTAAGCGCTAGTATATTTGCATATAGAGGCACTATAGGACCATGTGCGGCACTATTATAAGCACTACTACCTGCAGGGGTTGCTAGCAGCACGCCATCACCTGCTAGATGGTTCAGACGTAAATTTTGATTCACGCTAATCTGTATATGTGCGCTTTGACGTGTTTGCCTAAGCAGAGATACTTCATTTACAGCGAGTAGAGTGTGACAGCTCCCTTGAGATGTTATTGCATACATTTCCAGTGGGTTAAGCGTAATAGCGTTAGCTTGTTCTATAGACTCTATTAAATTATCTGGTTCGTAATCATTTAATAAAAATCCTACAGTTCCCCTGCGCATGCCATAAATTGGCATTTGCTTATGCATAAAGTATTGCATTGTTCTAAGCATTAATCCGTCTCCTCCTAATGCTATAATCGCATCGTAATTTGCATCTTTATCTATTTCTACGGGATTCGGAGAAGCTGATAATGTTTTGGGAAGTTTAAATTCTTTTATGAACGGATATTTCACCTTTAATGACAAGAAGCTGCGTATAGCTAGATTTGATGTTCTATCTATGACACATCCGATTCTGTTATATTTATTTTTTACGTGCGATGCCATATCGGTTGATAACGTAAAAAGTTAAGAGATGCGTTCCACCCTTATGCTACTGTACATAGAATTGCAGGCTATCATTATTCTGCTTATCCGACTATAGGGAAAAACTAATTTATAGGTATAGGCGTTTTGAAGCGTTGTTCTATTAATCTTGAATTCTTCAAAGATATTAAAAACAAAGCAGGATAAGCTTAACACATTAAAAAGTAGGTGTGCGCTAAACGACAATTACGCTCTTACATCTAAATTCATGATTCATCGAGTATTCTATACGACGATCTCACTGTTCTAAATGGTGGAGAGGGCAGGATTCGAACCTACGAACGTATAATACGAACAGATTTACAGTCTGCTGCTTTTGGCCACTCAGCAACCTCTCCGCTTTAGAAGGCACTCACTCTAAAACGCCATTGGCAAATAACTCAATGTACTCATCACTCCAAACAGATAACAGATCTTCTATGCTTTGCAAGTCTATTTTTAATTGTAGTGCGTTCTAATATTTACTAGACTGAGGTGGTACGGGAAGTTTTTATTAGGTAAATGAGGGAATATTATGACTAGCAAGGCCAAGAAGTTTAATGTGCCATGTACTCTTTCTACGGGGCAAAATGTTTCTATACCTGTATATATAGGGGAGCCCAATAAAGATGCAGAGAATCCTATACATTTCCAGGCATCTGTACTGGGGGAGAAGGGAGTTTCTATATCTCCAGATATTTTGACGAGCCTATCTCAGTTGTATAAAATTTCTGTTGATAATGGAGTGCCATTTGTTGACCTATGTGATTATGCATTTAAGACAATGACTTTATCTGGAGGAGTCAAGGAAGGTGTTGGAGGAAATAATATGGATACTGTGAAACCTATAGCAAAATAGAGGTCATATTACTATAGAGTCAATTTTCAAGAAAAGCACTTGCGGTAGTAGTTGTTACATGCTAGCTTGAGGCCCCTATATATCGCGCAATTAGCCTGTATATTTATATTGATAGGCACGCTGCGAGGATGTTAGATTTTTACAAAGATTGGAAAGGATCGAAGATGAAAAGTGATTCGTTTATAAAAAGTTCTAGCGTACTAGCGTGTACGGCTTTTGACGTAGAGAGAAAAACAAAGAGTGGAAAAGAGGCGGCAAGAGGAGAGAGAAAGCTGTCGCGGGTTCCTGCAGTGATCTACGGGGGTGCTGATACTGCTATGGTTAGTTTACCGGAGAAGGAGTTTTTACTGGAATATTATAAGGGTGGCTTACAGTCGAAGGTCATATCCTTAAATTTTTGTAAAAGCAGTGACGATGTGTGTGAGGAGAATTTGACCAAAAGGGTCGTGGTTCGTGATATACAATTGCATCCTGTTACTGATAAGCCGTTGCATATAGATTTTCAGGAGATAAGAGCTGGTGCTAAAGTGAAGATACAGATACCAGTAAAAATTGTTAATGCGAAGTTATGTCATGGCCTGAAAATAGGGGGCGTACTCAATTGTGTCAGAAGAAGTGTGGCGTTTTATTGTGATCCGAATTGTGTCCCTGATTGTATTGAAATTGATGTGTCGGAGCTAGAAATAGGAGCGAGTGTTCACATTAATGATTTAAAGCTTAGTAGTAGTCTAATTCCCGTTGATAAAAAGACAAATTTTGCGCTGGTTTCGATAATGGGAAGAACCGCAACTGCAGAAGCTTCGAAGACTGCTGTAGCAGAAGGTAGTGTAACAACAGCAGAAGCAGCAAGTAGCAGCGGTGCAACAGTTGCAAAATCATAAACTTTGCAGTGCAAGAGAAAAAGGTACACACACGGTAAAAATTGAGCCTAGGATCAATCTAGCAGTTTGATGAGATCGTATACTGCTAGCGATATATTTTTATACTACACGCCACTTATATATATTCATTTAAAGCAGAGGAAGTTTCCTTCCTCTGCTTATTTAAGTGCAGTCTGCTCATATATATTCACACATATAGAAAGTGGACTTTAGTCTATTTCAAACGGGTTTAATGATGTGGTGGGGTGGATTTGTGATACATCCTCATCATTCTGCATGTTATTATTCTGCTCATGGATGTCATTATTTTGCTCATGGATGTTGTCGTGCATTACTGTAGACTCTAGGGGGAAGGCGCTTTGCTGATCCACTTGGGATGGTTGTGTCTGGTGAATCATAAGCTTCAGCTTCTCCTCCGGCGTCTCCTGCATCTGCTTCTGTATCTCCTGCGGCTCCTGCATCTGCTTCTGTATCTCCTGCGGCTCCTCCATCTGCTGACCCACATCTATATACCGCATATGCGCCTGCTTTATCAGCTCCTGTATATTCTGCACCAGCTCCTGCCTCTCCTGCATCAGCTTCTGCCTCTCCTGTATCTGCTCTATACGCTGCATATGCATCTGCTGTATCTGCTCCTGCGTATCCTGCTCCTGCGTATCCTGCTCCTGCGTCTCCTGCATCTGCTTCTGCAGCTCCTCTATCTTCTGCATTGTCTGCTGAATTACCTCTATATGCTGCATCTGCATCGCCATATTCTTTATCTTCTGCGTCTCCTGCATCAGCTTCTGCCTCTCCTGCATCAGCTTCTGCCTCTCCTGTATCTGCTCTATATGCCGCATATGCATCTGCTCTATATGCCGCATCTGCATCTGCTGCACCATATTCTGTGTTCCCTGTATCTGCTGCTGCACTGCCTCTATCTGCGGCTGCGTCTCCTGCATCTGCTTCTGCAGCTCCTCTATCTCCTGCATTGTCTGCTGAATCACCTCTATATGCTGCATCTGCATAGCCATATTCTTTATCTTCTGCGTCTGCTCTAACAGCTCCTGCCTCTCCTGCATCAGCTTCTGCCTCTCCTGTATCTGCTCTATATGCCGCATATGCATCTGCTGCACCATATTCTGTGTCCCCTGTATCTGCTGCTGCACTGCCTCTATATTCTCCTGCTGCTGCGTTATCTGCTGCTGCACTGCCTCTATCTGCTGCTGCGGCTGCACTATTTCCTCCGGCAGTTCCTGCCCCTGGTCATTATTCTGCTCCTCTATATTCTCCTGCTGCTGCGCTATCTGCTGCTGCACTGCCTCTATCTGCGGCTGCACTATTTCCTCCGGCAGTTCCTGCACCTGGTCATTATTCAGCACATTATCCTGCTGCTGCGCCTCTATCTGCGGCTGCGGCTGCACTATCTGCTGCTGCGCCTCTATCTGCGGCTGCACTATTTCCTCCGGCAGTTCTTGCCCCTGGTCATTATTCAGCACATTCTCCTGCTGCTGCGCTATCTGCTGCTGCACTGCCTCTATCTGCGGCTGCTGCTGCACATTATCCTGCTGCTGCTCCTCCATCTGCGGCTGCACTATTTCCTCCGGCAGCTCCTGCCCCTGGTCATTATTCTGCTCCTCTATATTCTCCTGCTGCTGCGCTATCTGCTGCTGCACTGCCTCTATCTGCGGCTGCTGCTGCACATTATCCTGCTGCTGCTCCTCCATCTGTGGCTGCGGCTGCACTATTTCCTCCGGCAGTTCCTGCACCTGGTCATTATTCTGCTCCTCTATATTCTCCTGCGCTATCTGCTGCTGCACTGCCTCTATCTGCGGCTGCTGCTGCACATTATCCTGCTGCTGCTCCTCCATCTGTGGCTGCTTTCGTATCTCCTCATGTATCTCCCATATCCCAGATATCCCCTGTTTCTGCGCAGACTGCATCTTCTTCTGCTGCATTTTCTGTATCTCATCTATCCACTGCTGCTGCAGCTTCTGCATTATCCGCTCTATCCGCTGCACTATTTCCTCCGGCAGCTCCTGCCCCTGGTCATTATTCTGCTCCTCTATATTCTCCTGCTGCTGCGCTATCTGCTGCTGCACTGCCTCTATCTGCGGCTGTACTATTTCCTCCGGCAGCTCCTGCACCTGGTCATTATTCTGCTCCCCTATATTCTCCTGCTGCTGCGCTATCTGCTGCTGCACTGCCTCTATCTGCGGCTGCACTATTTCCTCCGGCAGTTCCTGCCCCTGGTCATTATTCTGCTCCTCTATATTCTCCTGCTGCTGCACTATATTCTGCTCCTGCTGTATCTCCTGTATCTCCTGCAGCTGCAGCTCCTGCTCTACACTCCTCAACGTATCATCTCCCCGCCTGTACAGCTCATCTATCTGCGAAAGATTTTCTCGAAAATTTTCTTCCCATATTATCTGCATCCCTTGCGTAAGTTCGGTTATAGTGTGCTCTACATGCCGATTGATTAGGGTTCGAAGTTCAGGATTTTTGAGAGGAATGAGTGTTGCTTGTGTTAAGTCTTGTATAATGCGTATATAGCCGAAATAATGGTCGGCCCGCTCAGTCCATTCCTGATTTCGGGCCTTGGTCCATATCGTTGTATACTCATCTATCTGTAAGGAAATCTCTTTACCTATTTCATCCACCTTTTCGCTATTACTACTCTTCGCTGCAGTAACATACCTTTGACATAAATCTATAAACTTTTGCATTTTTTCTCGGAAAGACTCTTTCTCTTCTTGCTTCAATACCTGCGCCTCTGCCAACTTTGGGTTGTGGAATGGTGTCTCCTCCATTAGAGTATACCTATGGTTGGTTTCTTTATATGGAGGTATATACGATTCTTGGAACTTTTTTATATCTTGAATATGGAGTTTTGCTTTCAGTTTGATGATTACCTTCCTGCAATTCAAGATATCTTTATTCGAAGAGAGGTAGACGAATTCTTTATCCTCGCTTTTATCATTAAGTGATGCCTTCAGCTCTATGATGTATGACTGGAGCTCTCTCACATTCTCGTTGCGATCTAAGAAATCGATATCCTGTATCCATTCTTTTTCCGATAAGAACGGATCAATTGACATATCAATTATCAGCGTCTTTAGGGCGCTCTTCAGTTCTTGATCTTGCTCATTTAATAATTTATCTACTATCAATTGCAGGATTGTTGATAATGGTATGTCCCATGCAGATTTAATGGTATCGATATGCGAATCTTCTTTTTGTGGAGAATTGTTCAATTCCTCCTGTATATTTAATATCTGAGCCTTTAGCTCATTAATCTCATGAATCTTCTTTACCTTACTCTTACTCAACCTATTAACATTAACCTCTGATTCTAATCTCGATACCTTTGTTTGGAGATCGAGTCTATCTAACTTACGCGTCTGCAGTTGTTTACATTTATCGTTCCAATCAAAGATATCTTGTTTTACCTCAAGTATTAACCCATCTAATACACTCTTCACGTACCATTCAGAAGAATCTCTAGATAATTCATCTAGCTTTATTAAGCGCTCTGCAAATTCATCTGTGTTCTGAGGCGGTGTATCTAATGCCCTTATCAGCTCTAGAGCATTATCCCCTATATTGTTGAGCTGGAGAGATTTATTGTCGTTTATAAATTGGGGCTTTGGGTGGTGATATCCACCTCTTAAAGTCTTTATAAATTTGAATATTGGTTCTATCTGTAGAGCAAAGGACTCGCGATTCTCATCGGGCCGTTGATTTTTTATCTTTCCATCTAGATTGTTTATCTCCTTTTGGAGTAGTTTTTTTAATATTGGGAATTCATCGAGTGCGGATATCTCTTTCCTATAATTAGCGAACCGTTGTGCACAATAATTTCCATCATTGTTGCATATTGTACTAAGAAACATATGCTCTATCTGAGCCTTGAGGGTATCCTTTTGTTTAGCTTTCTCTTTGATATCTTCTCTCATTTTACTAGCTTCCGTAAAAGTGCCTATACTCGACCTTAAAAATTTGTCATGGTGGTGTAGATCTCGATCATTTACCCCTCGAATAAAGAGGTATTTATACAAGATACTCATTACATCATAATTTGAGCTCATATTTAGAGCATCCACTTGAAGTTGCCTTAAGTCTGACTGTAGGGGCTGCTGCTGCTTCTTTAAATTTGAATGTTGTGTATCTAGCGTATTTATTCTCTTCTCGAGCTCCGGAAACATATCGTTATAAATTTGCTGTACGGATTCTGGCGTATCTCCCTTATTATCATAGTTAGGAGAGTTAGTTATAAAGATATGACCCTTTATAGCGTAGATAGTCTCTTTTATACGGGGGTCTATTAAGCGCCCTCTTTCTTGAAAAATTCTTATTTCCTTCAACATATCTTCTAGTACATGCTGGTCCCCTCGATTCACTTCCAATATTGCGCTCAATAATATTGGATTATTATTGTATTTTTGCAAGAGAGCCTTTTGATCCGTATATCTGTGCAATATAGCATCCATTTGTAGCAGCATATATTCATGCACTTCAGAAGAAGAATAAAATTTTTTAATTGCAAGTGACTGAAGAGTGCTCTTAAGGATATTCTTTATTGCATAAAGATCCTGTTCATTGTCTTTTACAAGCGTTTCATTGTTTTTCTTTTGTGCATCATTTATTGCGCTTTTAATCCTTGTCATGGAGCGTATGTGTTGCGTGACTAGTGATGAATACATCGTAAGTCGCGGGACAATATAGCCTGTATCTCCGATCTCATCTAGGATTGATCGCACCTCGTGCTGTACTTCTTTTTCTATTTTGTCCTTCTCGAGGGACTGGGTATTGCGCTCTTCTTCTTGTTCGAGGGACTGGGGATTGTGTTTTTCTTCTTGGATAAGCTCGAGGGACCGGGTATTGTGTGCTGCTTCTTGCTGTCCTTCTACTTCTTGCTGATTAGCTGCTTGTTTGAGGGACTGGGGATTCAGCATCCTTTCTTCTACTTCTCGTGAGGTTTCGACATCACGGCTCTCTATGTTTGGTATATCACTTACACGTTCTTCAGATGATGTGTAGTAGTGCCACAATATGTCTTGCAACCATGTATTATATCTTTGTATATCACTTACACGTTCTTCAGATGAGTACGACAATGCTCGTAGCAACAACATATCACTTTCCCCCCCAACGACGATTCTTGACTTGAGTGTCTCTGAGATGGATTTATAGAATTTATTAAAGAGGTCACTCAAGGACCATCCGTTACCTCTGCCATTATTATCGTCATCGTCACCTGTGCCACGATTTTCATGATTATCATCATCCTTTTTAAGATTCAAATTCAACGGAGAAGTAGTGTCCACCTTCTTATTCCTGTTATATGCAACAAGCATAATTACGCTTAGAATGGTGCCGAAAAAAATCCCCCATCCATTATCTTGCGCCTCTGAGGTTACTACTGGCTGTGTTGTTGCTGGCGTTGCTCCATTATCTTGCTCCTCTGAGGTTACTACTGGACACATTAGGTTTGCTTCTGGCGTTGGTATTGCTAATGCTGTTGGCTCCTCTGAGGTTACTACTGTCTGTGTTGTTGCTGGCGTTGCTCCATTATCTTGCTCCTCTGAGGTTACTACTGGCTGTGTTAGATTCTGCGCATCTGAGGTTACTTTCTTCAGGTATTCTGACATTGCTATTGCTAATAATTGAGAATATCTTTCTGTTATTTGGTTATTGAGCTCTTCCTGATGCGTCAGTAGTATATCAGCTCGCTTCAAGATATTCTCAGTAATAACCTTCTCTTTTATTTCTTTCAGGTCATCCTGCAGCTTTTGATTATCCTCCTTTAAACCATTTATGGCAGAAGTATATTCTTCGCTTGTTTTCTGAAAATTCTTTGTTATCTCCCTCTGTATTTTGGCAAATAGACCTTGCGCATTCTCTTGTTCCTTAGCTATTTTGGTTATTATATTATTTAGGTTCTCTTTACACTTATTTACATAATCTTGAATAGCCACCTTATGTGCTTCTATACTCGGTATAATAGCTTTATTTCTGATACGCTGCTTGATGTTCTCTAACTCTTTTATCCTTGCATTTGCCTCATCTTGCAGGGATTCATCACCAGTATTTGTGGATACAAAGTGTATTTGGCTGAGATCTTGGCGACGAGACATAACAATACCTATATAGTTTAAATGGAGTGCGTTTTATATATTAAGAGTTGCAGTTATTCATTAAATTCATTTAAATACATGTTTTTTCGTGCATATACAACTTTGAGAGTATTTAACAAGAGGCAAGCGATAGTCATTGGCTCTTGGCTATACCAAAAAGCGAAGGTTGGTTATACACCTTCTCTCACTACCGCGTGCTTTTATATTAAAACTTCCTTACTAACCCAAGAGATACAAACGAACCTTTCACCCTATGATCTATTGCTGCTCCGCCCGCAGTGGTATCTGTATTTTTAGCGACGGCTTTTCCATAATAAAAGTGTCGCGCAGATATATCCAGCGATACGAGTGGAGAAATCCTCAACTGTGTTCCAATACCCCCACTCCATGCTAAAGAAAATCTCCGCTTTCCTAGAAACAAATTTAACATATCTTTATCTTTACACGTGTCTTTTACTCGGGCCAGTATACGGGAATAATCACCGGTGTTGTAAACGCCTCCTATACCGGCCACTAGATAAGGCCGTATAACTCCATGCATAGGAAAGTCATAATATTCATTCAGCATCATTGCATAGCTTTTGATACTCCAGCTACCTCGCACAAAATATAACAAACCATTTTGGGTTATTATGCTTGTTCCCGAATAATGCAACCGAGACCCATGTAAGCTCAGCTCTGATCGAAAAGCGCCCTTTGAGAATAGCCCAAGCCCTACTGTGGACATAAACGATCCCGTTGGAGTACCCCCATCTAAATCCTCGTAGTTGGGATCGTTGTAAGTTGCAGTCCTTCTTATACATACACCCGCACTTAACGAAGCGTAGCGACTCCCTAACTTATCGGCCACTTCTGGCGTTATATGCTGTTGGTTTGAACGATAAGGTGTGAATCCTTTTGCTGGCGCTGCATATACTGCGGAAATGCTATAGAGCGCCGTAATTATGCAATACGTTAATAATCTTGTAGTTACTCTGTTATACATACGATTTTCCTACGATTATTACTTTGCTTTGCCTGTTTTTCTACTCTTTAGAAGGGGCCTTGTAAACCCCTTCTAACCTAAATATTCCGCCTCAATATACCCCCCATTAGGAGAAGAGGGCTCGTCAATAAGAGACCCTTCCTTTGTTGTTAGATTCTGCGCATCTGAGGTTACATCATCTTGCGTCTCTGACTTTCCTTCCGTCTGTGTTAGATTCTGCACATCTAAGCTTACTTTCTTCAGCCATTCCGAGGGTTTTACTATACGCATTAGGTTTGCTTCTGGCGTTGGTATTGCTAATGCTGTTTGCTTCTCTAAGTTTACTTTTTTCAGCCATTTTGAGGGTTCTACTGGACACATTAGGTTTGCTTCTGGCGTTAGTATTGCTAATGCTGTCCGCACATCTAAGCTTACTTTCTTCAGCCATTCTGAGGGTTCTACTATACGCATTAGGTTTGCTTCTGGCGTTGGTATTGCTAATGCTGTTGGCTCCTCTGAGGTTACTACTGGACACATTAGGTTTGCTTCTGGCGTTGGTATTGCTAATAATTGAGAATATCTTTCTGTTATTTGGTTATTGAGCTCTTCCTGATGCGTCAGTAGTATATCAGCTCGCTTCAAGATATTATCAGTAATAACCTTCTCTTTTATTTCTTTCAGGTCATCCTGCAGCTTTTGATTATCCTCCTTTAAACCATTTATGGCAGAAGTATATTCTTCGCTTGTTTTCTGGAAATTCTTTGTTATCTCCCTTTGTATTTTGGCAAATAGACCTTGCGCATTCTCTTGTTCCTTAGCTATTTTGGTTATTATATTATTTAGGTTCTCTTTACACTTATTTACATAATCTTGAATAGCCACCTTATGTGCTTCTATACTCGGTATAACAGATTTATCTTTGGTATCCTGCTTGATGTTCTCTAACTCTTTTATCCTTGCATTTGCCTCATCTTGCAGGGATTCATCACCAGTATTTGTGGATACAAAGTGTATTTGGCTGAGATCTTGGCGACGAGACATAACAATACCTATATAGTTTAAATGGAGTGCGCTATTCCTTTCTGCAGTTTGCGTTTCTACCTCAACAGCAGATATTATATTCTGCGTAGTATTTACGAACTGTTGTAACAAATCTAATTGATGTATCTTGTGTAATTGAGTATTTTGGGTATTGAGTGTGTTGGCTTCGTCTCTTAATTTTGATAGGTCCGTTTGTATTTCATCGTAAGCTGTCTTTGTCACCTCTATCTTAGTTTGAAGATCGGACGTAATGTCTGTGAGATTTCCAAGATATTCAATGTTCTCTCTAAGTTTTTCATTTAGCTTTGAGTCATTGACTATAGCCTCTTTTTTTTTGTCTTCTATCTCATTTGCTTTCAGATTTCCATATGTATGGAACAATGCGGTCTGCATTATTTTGTCGACGGTATTTTTCGCATCTTTTATCTCTTGAGAGAAGTCAGGCTTAGCAACATGTTCCCATCTATCTAATTCTTTTATTATTCGTCTCGATTTATCCAACACTGACTCATCAGGAATACTGTCCTCATAAAAAATCATCTTACTGTAATCTATTCTAGTACTCACATTAATCTTCTATATATTGAATTATGACGCAAGCTTATGCGCCGATGCTATATAAGACATTTATATAATTCAATATATTTTAAAAAATTTATGTTTTTTGCGGGCATATACAGCTTTGAGAGTATTTAGCAAGAGGCAAGCGATAGTCATTGGCCCTACTCCTCCTGGTACGGGCGTAATATACCCAGCGTATTGAGCTGCTGAAGCTTCAACATCACCTAGCAATTTCCCTTCTACTTTTGTGATACCAACGTCTATGACACAAGCGCCTGGCTTCACCCAATGGCCCTTGACTATGCCTGGTACTCCTGCAGCTGCTACCAAAATATCTGCCCGCCTAATTTCTGACTCTATATCCACAGTTTTAGAGTGCAAAGTTGTTACTGTACAATTCTCTCGCAGTAGCATAGCGCTCATTGGTCTTCCCACTATTGTTGAGCGGCCCAGAACCACTGCTTTTTTACCGCCGATGTCCATACCCAATACGCTTTTAATTAGCATCATGATGCCACATGGAGTGCATGGTTCCCACAGAGGTTTCCACGAATTCAATAAACCAATATTGTGAGCTGTGAAACCATCCACGTCTTTCATTGGGTCTATACTGTTAATAATATTAAATGTGTCAATGTGGGGAGGCAACGGTAACTGCACGAGTATGCTGGTTATATCATCTCTAGCGTTGAGAGCTTGGCATTTAGAAAGCACTTCCCGTTCTGAGGCGGTTTCGCTTAGTTCATGTATTTCATAGCCTATGCCTATCTCAGTTGCTCTCTTGGCTTTTAATTTAACATAAACAAGGCTTGCCGGATCTTTTCCGACCAAAATAGTCGCAATTATTGGCTGAATTGCATACTCATTTCGAAGTTTCAATGCGATTTTTGAAAGCTTCTGTAATAAAGAAGCCGCGTGTGCTTTCCCGTCTATTAGCATTATAGCTGCTCTGTACTTCCGATTACCACTTTATATCAAGCCTTGTAGAGTATAAAGCGTGCAATATCTAATGATTTTAGTGTATGAGCAAATTTTTCAGATCGTTATAAAAAGCTACTGCCATGAGTAATATTAATGCCGTTAATCCTAATCTCATTGCTATCGTATATATTCTCGAAGAAAGCGGAGCTCCTCTTATGTATTCTATAATATAGAGAAATAGGTGGCCCCCATCTAGCATCGGAATGGGCAGAAGGTTTATGAGTCCCAAATTAAGTGAAAGCACAGCTATTAGCAACAAGACGTTTTTTAGCCCTAATTCTCCTGACTTTGCAGAATATTGTGCCATACGTATGGGCCCGCCTATATCTCCGATACTTCTATCTCCAGTCGCTATTTGATATAATGCTTTTAGCATTGTTCTAGACATAGAATAAGCCCTAATAAACGAAGACGAAACAGCGCTCACGAGCGTTACAGATTGTTCGGTTCTTTCACTGCATGCGATACCAATGAATGGTACTTTAATCTTATGACCCATATCTTCTAATTCTTGCATATGCGGCTGAATATGAAACTGCAGTATATGCGAATCTCGTTTTGCTTTTAGCGTTATCTCTTTACCATTTTCTGATATTACGAGATCCTGTAATTCCCTAAAATCATCTATATGATGGTTGTTTGCTTCTAATATATAGTCACCCTCTTTTAGTCCTATCATAGCAGCGGGGCTATTTTCTAATACCTTTGTAATTTTAGGCGATGTGATTATTTGTACGCCTGCTGAGTATGTCAAAAATGCAAATAAAACAATTGCTAAAATATAGTTAGCAATAGGGCCAGCAGCTACTATTAAAGCTTTTTGCCATAAACTCTTATAATAGAAAGTATGTGCTTTTACTGTAGAATCTAAATTTTCTAGCTCATTTAAATTAGGCATGCTGGCAGCGTTCTCATCTCCAAGCATTTTTACATATCCTCCTAGTGGTATTGCAGCAATGCGCCATAATACTCCGTTTTTTCCTTTCCATTTGAACAATGATGGGCCAAATCCGATAGAGAAAGTCTCCACTTGTACATTACACGCCCTTGCTAGCAAGAAATGGCCCAACTCATGCACAAAAACCATTACTGTTACTACAAGCATAAACCACAATAGAGTGGAAATTCCCGAAGATAAAGCAATGCTGCTTTTAGCAAACGATATAGTAAATAAAGAGGCAAGTGCGCCTAGATTATAATGCAAAATATTAAACATGAAGAGCACCAATATATAATGGCATGCTTAGTATTACATCGCATATGGTATGTGATATAAACATAATTCTTAAGGGGATCTACGGTCCTAATAGTGGTTTAAGAGAAGATATAGCTTATTCACCATTTTCTTCATTCGTTACTGTTGCTGTGCTTTCTTTAGCTGGAGATACTAACACAGAACATATTGCAAAAGCAGTAACTCCATCTTTTTTATGTATAAATCCCATTTTTTCATCTGTTGTAGCCTTTATATTTACTTCTTCTATTGTGCATTTAAGAAGATTTGCTATGTTTTTACGCATAGAATCTGCGTATGGCATAATTTGAGGACTTTCACACAATACAGTAACGTCTATATTTTGTATTACTGCTCCCTTTTTTCCTAATGCTTTACAGGCATGTTTTATAAAAATACTTGAAGGAGCGTCTTTCCATTGAGGGTCAGAATTTGGGAAATGTTCCCCTATACTCCCTGCTGCTACAGAGCCAAGAAGGGCATCTGTTACTGCATGCAGTAGTACATCTCCGTCTGAATGTGCTTTTAACTTGTAGAGGTGGTTAATTTTCACTCCTCCTAAGGTAATAAATGCTTCGGGGTTGGCTGTTTTAGAAAAAGCGTGCATATCAACACCGAATCCCACTCTTATGTAGGGCATTTTAGCTACTTCTTGTTTCATCATATAATGGCAGTTACGATTGTAAAGTTCCTACTAGTTAAAAGCGGCTTATAATGAGTTTCTCGAACAAGACTGTACAACTACAACGGGTTTACTTATTCAAAAGAAACCGGAAACTCTGTTAAGAGTGCTCGCATATGTTAAATCTTCTGGATAGGTGAGTTTTACATTACTCCTATCTCCTTTCACTATCCCCACAGCAATTCCCGCGTCAAGGCAGAGGCATATATCATCTGATACGCTTTTGCTACTTTTTTTTAGACTTATTATTTGTTCTTGTTTTTTTTTGTGCAGATTATAAATCAATTGGTAATGAAATCCCTGCGGTGTCTGAGTATAATATAGCTCCTTTCTATCAACTATAGAAAGGAGCGGGGCTAATTGTTCGTTGTATGCATGTTTTTGTGGCAATATGCGCTTTAATGTATCAGAAACTGGTAACATAACATCCACGGCTTCATATACATCTAGCTGTGATATTACTTCTGAAATAATTCGATCGCTAACGAAAGGTCTTACTGCGTCATGTATTAATATTTTTATTTTATTGTATTGCTTGTAATATTTTGACGCCAAAAGGTCACGTAAGTCTTCGAGGCCATTATATACTGATTCTTGCCGTGTTTTGCCTCCGAATACTGGAGCTAAAGCTCTGGATTGTGTTATAGTTAGTAGATTGTCGGCGCATCTTTCATATAAAGTTATATCCTCTTTACTTATCACTACCTTTACCGCGTTGATTTGAGGGTGATACAAAAATTTTCGCATGGTAATTTCTAGGAGAGGCATTCCCCTTATGAGCGTATATTGTTTAGGAATATATGCTGTGTTATGCTGCAAATTTACCTCAGGTGGCTCTGTTCCGTCTGTTTTTTTGAGTGAATGTGACACCATACGAGAGCCCTTTCCTGCGGCAACTATGAGACAAATTACTATCGAATCATTCATATTTATAGGGGGGAATCGAAACTATTATACCGCATTAACGATTTCTAACATGCTCTTTGCTATGGGCAACGGAATAAGCCTTAAGCAGAGTTATCCAAAAACCCTCTCCCTCTTTTTGTTGCAAGTGGGTGCGTGCCATTATATAGCCTAACTTTTGTGACATTATAAATCGTGACCAAAATCCCTTTGGTTCTATGAGCCCCACTATTCTAGGCCTTTCTTCCTTTTGTTTGTCGCGTGTATTGTATACTTCTAACTCCACGATATCAGTTTCCTCTACTACTTCGGATATATTTTTTTTATTATCTAAAGCGAGAAGCTTATCCTCATTCTTTTTCTTTAAAATATTATGTTTTAAGTTCTTCTCTTGAGCTCTCTCCTTTCTTAAAAAATACCCCTGCTTCTTTAATATCAAAGATAATGTGATAATTACAAGTATTATCAAGAATCCAGACAGTACCAAACTCCTAGTTTCCACGGTATTTTGCTGATATAATTTGTACTAAATCTAACTACTTTCGGGGAATATAAGGAGCGCTATGCTATATCAAACAGGCACACGTATCTGGTATAGCATAATGTTTTAATATTCATGAGAATCTGTCTCTACTCGATTTCTCCTTTTTGCGCGTTAGAAAAGAGTTGTATCCCCGCGCTTGTAAGTGGATGTTCTACGCATTGAAGTAGCACTTTAGGGGGCGCGGTAACAATATCGACTCCTAATTTTGCAACCTCTACTATATGCATAGGTCCTCTTATAGATGCGACAATAATTTGTGTAGTAATCTCGGGATAATTTTCAAATATTGCACAGCATTCGCCTACTAAATCTAATCCGAAATAACCAGTATCGTCCAATCTGCCTATAAACAAAGAAACATATGAAGCTCCAGCCTTTGCAGCCATTAAAGCTTGAGCTGGAGAAAAACAAAGTGTCATATTGGTTCTTATGCCTAGTGCCCTTAATTGCTTACAAGCTTTTAATCCATAAAGCGTTAGGGGTAATTTTATGACTATTTTAGAACTGAGAGCTGCAATATGCTTTGCTTGCTCTACTATTTCATCGCATTCATGTGCTTGTACTTGAATGTGTAAATCATCTTCTAGAAGCATTAGGGCATCCTTTGCAAACGCTTCTATATCTAAGCTTGCGTTTCTGACCAACAGTGGATTTGTTGTGACACCCTGTACTATGTCCATACTTCTGAGCTCTTTGATTGCGCTCAAATCGCATGTATCTGCGAAAAATTTCATATCTATAACCTCGATATCCTATTAATTATATTGTATTATTGGTACCTAATGTTACCTCTAAATATACGAAATGTGCAATAGTATGGAAAACAGAATGCTGCGCATTTTAATCTTCAATGTTAGCATGAACAACTGACTGCACCTCGGGAATATACTGCTTCAGTACATTTTCTATACCATTTTTAAGTGTAAAGGCGGCTCTTGGACATCCTTGGCATGCTCCACGCAACATTACAGAAACTACTCCATTTTCGTAGCTAACGAAATCTATATCTCCTCCGTCTGCAGCTAATGCACGCCTTATCACTGTACTTATCACTGCGTATATTCGCTGCGATATATTATCATTGCTATTTGTTTTGTTAAAACGATCATGAGATTTGTTTGCTTCAGAGATAAAGGGCGAGAGATCCAATTTCAAATTCTCATCAATTATACGAGACACCTGTAACTTCAACTCTTTCCACTCATACTCAAGATGTTTATATACTGCGATACAGCTGTTTGAGCAAATTACGCTTGCGATCCCCTCTAAATCGAGTAATTGCGCTACTAATGGTGCGTTATTACATTCATTTTTACTGTTAAAAACTAGGCATTTATCGTTTACAGGCAACACACACTTGTCTAGAACGAACTCCAGTACGTGAGGACTTAGGGTTTTATAGACCCTTATCTGGTGTAACATCATAAAAAATGAATCCATTCACACTAAATACTACATTGGTTGTAGTACTATCAGTTATTTTTTACAGCGATCTGGGGGAGCTTTGTAAAATTTAAAACAAATGCATACTCCACTTAGAGCATTGCTCTTTTAAGAGATTTACACTTCTCCTACTTTTATCAAAAACAACCCCAAAGAGCACTTTTATTTTTTGTCACACTTTTTCTCTGCATTAGCTGCTTCTTTCAGTTCTTTACCAGGTGCAAATCTTACACGCTTAGATGCCGGCACCATCATATATTCTCCGGTTTTAGGATTTTTAATGGTTCTTTCTGCTACACACGTCACTTTAAATCTGCCAAACCCTATAATACTAATATCCTCACCCTTATGTAGAGAATTTTTTATTAATTGTAGGAAATTGTCTACAAGACGAGCGGACTCAGTTTTTGTAATTGACGACATTTTCGCAAATTCTGCTATAAAATCTGTCCTATTCATAAGTTATACTATATTAACTATAATGATGTTATTCTCATCCACATTGTGTATCACTTATTGGGCGTGCGCAAATTGGCACTTTCAGCAACCACATAAAGTGATTTATGCAGAGATATCTCTACTAGGGTTGCATATTTGCCTCACTTTTACAAGCTTTCTGTATGTCTTGGCCTTGTAAAAATATTATCTTGGGTAAGTTTATCCTCTAAACATGATAAGCTATGCAGCAATCAGGATGTGCAGATACAGCCAATGAGGCGAGTCTTAGTAATTTATCTTTGAGTACTGTTTTATGCAAAAAATCGCCAGGATAGCTATTGTTGGAGCGCCAAATGTTGGTAAGTCTACTTTGATAAATGCGATAGTAGGAGAGAAGGTTTCAATAACGACCTTCAAACCTCAAACGACTAGGGACTGTGTACGTGGTATATTGAATGTAGATGAGACCCAGCTGGTTTTTATTGATACTCCTGGTTTATTTGCGGCTAATATTGATAATGCGTCTCTTAAGAATATTATCATTCTTAATGCCTTTAATGGTCTACGTAGGTCAAATGTTTTATTATTTTTATTTGATGCTACTAAAATTATGGATGAGAGAGTATTCCAAAAATATGCGGAAATTTGGCAAAAAGTGAAAGAAGCTTGTGGCGGTTCAAAAATATGCGTTGGATGCTTGAATAAAATCGATTTATTGGAAGAGAGCTCTCTTCCAGAGAGAATTATCAAGATGCGTCAGATTGAAAACTTTGATGCAGTTTTTACAATTTCAGCCCATCATGTTAGTGGTATACAGGAACTGATAAAATTCTTCGTTGATAATGCGTATACACATGAGTGGGCATATGACGCTGACGCTTATACGGATGCAAGCGAAAAGAAAATAGCAGAGGAGCTCACCAGAGAACAGGTATATTTGCATTTAAAGCAAGAGTTACCTTATTCAATAAACGTGATTACTGATAGATGGATAGAGCGAAGTACAGTGACAATATTTCAATCTATATTGGTACTTAAAAATTCTCAGAAAAAGATCGTGCTAGGCCAGGGAGGTACTATGATAAAAAAAATAGGAATATTAGCGAGAGAGCAGATATGCAAGCAATTAGGACGGCCGATACGATTGTTTTTATATGTTAAGGTGAGGGGGGATTGGATAGATAGGATGTATTCTGCCGTTAAAAGAGAGAGAAAAATATGAGGCCCTACTGTCAGACTAAAAGCTTTTAATCTACATTAACGAGTAAGCTATTCATATATATGTAGATTAAAAAGGTTATTTAATGGCGATCAAAGGGAAAAAACATCAAAGTAAGTATACAATAAATCCACCCCATTTAGAGCATGGAGATATATACAACACTGATATGGAATCTCCGCCACATGCGGAGTCAACTGATCCATCGTCGTATATTGATCAAATTGTAGAACGTGCTGTAGAAAAACGTATGGGACGCGAGGATATAAAGGCATTAGTACAAACACTGATAGCCAAGCAGCATAAACTATTAGTAGATGGAGTCCTAAAAGATCTAATGCGCGCTATGTTGGCAGAAGGGGGAGGAACAAAATTTGGAGGATTAACTCAATTGACGAGTATGGCGACTACTGCTGTACTTAAAGGTACGGGTGGGGCCAATAATTTTGGTAGTAGTTTAGGCCAAATGGCTGCCAGCCTTGCTTCTATCATGCAAAAGGCTATTGTGCGCCATTTATAGACGATATAGACTTTACTACTAATTTCGTGGTATTATCATGAATAGTACTTGCTTATACAGTACCTTTGTTGCATAACTTACTGGGTGTTGTACGTTTTAGTCATTCTTTCAGTAAGGTAGAGATGGGATTTGATAGACAGCAAGCTGTAGAAGGAGCGCTCGCACAAATAAGAAAGGCGTTTGGGCAGGGAGCGGTTATGCGTCTTAATAGCAATGAAATTGTGCAAGTGCAGTCTATCTCTACTGGATCTATAGGATTGGACATGGCTTTAGGTATAGGTGGATTGCCGGTAGGGCGTATATCCGAGGTCTTCGGTCCAGAAAGCTCTGGGAAGACAACTATGGCATTGCATGTTATAGCGGAGGCGCAAAAACAAGGAGAGGATTGCGCTTTCATAGATGCAGAGCATGCATTCGACGCTGTGTATGCTAGAAAATTAGGAGTGGGAGTAGATAAACTTGTTGTTTCCCAACCTGATAGTGGAGAGCAGGCCCTAGAGATAGCTGAAATATTGTTACGCTCTGGAGCTATAAAGGTTATTGTTGTTGATAGTGTAGCTGCTTTAGTTCCAAAGGCTGAGATAGATGGAGAAATGGGTGATAACCATATGGGGTTGCATGCGCGTCTGATGAGTCAGGCGTTGCGTAAACTTACTGCTGCGGTTTCTAAGTCTAATTGCGTGTTACTATTCATAAATCAGATAAGATCCAAAATCGGTGTGATGTTTGGGAATCCTGAAACGACTACTGGTGGCAATGCGTTAAAATTTTACGCTTCAGTGCGTTTGGATATAAGAAGAATTAGCTCTATAAAAGATAAAGAAGAAGTGGTGGGGTCAAGAACAAGAATTAAAGTTGTTAAAAATAAGGTAGCTCCGCCGTTCAAGGTTGTGGAGCTTGATATAATGCATGGAACGGGTTTCAACAGGGAGGGAGAAATACTGGATTTAGCAGTTAGCGCGAAATTGGTAGAAAAACAGGGCTCTTGGTTCTCTTATAATGACCAAAAGATAGGTCAAGGTAAAGAGAACGCGAAGTGTTTCTTGCGGGATAATCTAGCAGTAATGCAAGAATTAGAGAATAAAATTCGTACTAGATCTATTGATGCTATTGTATATGGAGAGGATGCTTCTGTCGGAGAAGAGAAACAGCTCGTAGGAGAGAGCGAAGTTAAGGATTAATAGAGCGGGTTGATTGTTGTAGTTATTGAGATTTATATAAGTTGATGTGTGGTATGTTGTGCATGGTAGGTTAGCTTCTATCTATTATAAGGAGACCTGTATAAGTGCAGTGTACTTATAAGCGCGTGGTAAAGGAGAATGGTTATTGCTGAATAAACTCATTAATATGGGTTATCTTTTTATTATTGCCGTGATATGAAAAAATGGGTCTATGCCTTTGATGATCATATCAAAGGAGATCAAGCGTATAGAGTGCACGTTCTTGGAGGAAAGGGTGCTGTTTTAGCTGAGTTATTTGAACTAAAATTTCCTATCCCACGTGGTTTTTCCTTATCTACAGAGGTATGCGCATACTATCATTTTAATAAAAATACATTACCATTTGAGCTAAGTGCGCAGGTAAGGCGTGCTTTATCGGACCTAGAGTTATCAGAAAAACGCAATTTTGGTGATAGTAAAAAGCCATTGTTCTTGTCGGTCAGATCTGGAGCATCGATTTCAATGCCAGGTATGATGGATACGATACTTAATCTTGGTTTGAATGATGTCACAGTTATAGGACTCGCAGAAAATACGGGTGATTCATATTTCGCATATGAAACATATGCGCACTTTATACGCGCGTATGGACGTATTATAATGGGAGTTGAAGATGTTTTTTTTAAGAAAGGCCTTAAACGGGAGGGTGTTAGGTATGATGCCGTATGTTTAGATGAATGGTTAAAAGTCGTTGAGGTATATAAGGCTATAGTGTTTGAGATAACTGGGAAAGATTTCCATCAGGATGTAAAAGAGCAGTTGTGGAGGGCAATAGAAGCTGTTTTGGAGTCGTGGAAAGGAAGGCGTGCGGTTAAGTACAGAGAACTGCATAATATAGCACATGACTTAGGAACAGCAGTGACTATACAAACAATGGTTTTTGGCAATATATCTACCGATAGTGCGACTGGTGTTGTTTTTACACGAAATCCATCTAATGGGGATAAGCAGCTTTTCGGGGAATTTTTAATAAAAGCGCAAGGTGAAGACATAGTTGCAGGGATAAAGAATGCCTCTCCACTTACCAGATTATGTGCGAAGGGAGATTTAGCTTCTGATGAGCAGACTATGGAGGACACTATGCCTACTGTTTTTAAACAACTAGCAGAGATTTGTATGCGGTTGGAGGCATATTATAGGGATATGCAAGACATAGAATTTACTGTACAAGAGGGAACCCTATGGGTCTTGCAAACGCGAGCTGGTAAGCGTAGTGCGCAGGCGACTATAAAAATAGCAGTTGATATGGTTAACGAGGGGTTGCTCTCTCGTTCAGAAGCACTTTTAAGAATATTGCCCTCTTCATTAAACCAGTTATTACACCCGATGATTGATGAGCGATCTAATATTGTGGTAAATAGACGGGTTTTAACCATAGGGCTAGCGGCCTCTCCGGGTGTTGTATCTGGGGCTGTTATATTCTCAGCAGAAGCTGCTACTAGGGCTGTGGATATTTATAAAAGCCTTATATTAGTAAGGCATGAGACTAGCCCTGAAGATATAGAGGGTATGGGCATTGCTTCTGGCATATTGACTGCACGTGGGGGGATGACTTCCCATGCCGCTGTTGTAGCGCGTGGTATGGGCAAGGTTTGTATATGTGGAGCGAGCGATGTGATTATTGATCAAGTGAATTGCACTATGACCATTAACGGTATGATAATTAATGAGGGAGATACTTTAACATTAAACGGAACTAATGGAGAGGTGATATTGGGTGAGATGCCAACAATAAGACCTCCAAGATCGCGTGATTATAATACTATACTTGCCTGGGCTGATGATGTTCGCATATTGCGAGTCAGGGCGAATGCTGAAACTCCGAAGGATTTGCAGACTGCATTAGAAATGGGTGCGCAAGGGATTGGACTATGTAGAACTGAACATATGTTCTTCTCTACAGAAAGAATAACGTCGATGCGGAAATTGCTTCTTGCTCCGAGTACTGAAGAACGTGTAAAAGCTTTAGATGAGTTGCTTCCATATCAAAGGGGCGATTTTAAGCAGATAATGCGTTTAGTATCTGGTTTCCCCCTGACAATAAGGCTGCTTGATATTCCATTACATGAGTTTTTACCTCGCAAAGAGGGGGACATAAGAGACTTTTGCAGAGCCACTGGTTGGAAGTTTCAGTTAGTTAAGGATATCCTTATTAAAATGAAAGAAAACAATCCTATGTTAGGACACAGGGGTTGCAGATTAGCTATAACATCGCCTCAAATATACAAAATGCAGGTAAGGGCTATATTTGAAGCTGTTGTTGAATTATATAAAGAGAATTTGATTAATCTACAGACAGCGCCTGATCTAGAAATAATGATTCCATTGGTCATTAGCGGTAAGGAAGTTGATATAATTAAAAATGATATTAACAGTGTAGTAGATGAGATTAGGGGGCGCTTTAATCTTTATATTCCCTATAGATTAGGAGTAATGATTGAATTGCCCCAAGCTGCTTTACGAGCAGGGGAGATAGCGGAACGCGTAGATTTTTGTAGTTTTGGTACTAATGACCTAACGCAAACTGTTCTGGGAATTTCTAGGGATGATGCTGAATCATTTATGCCGAGTTATCTGAAGTATGGCATTTTTGGTGCAAATCCGTTTATTTCCCTTGAACAGTCTGGTGTTCAAGAATTAGTGAAAATAGCGGTAGAGAGAGCAAGAGCCGCTAATCCCAATATAAAAATTGGTATGTGTGGCGAGCATGCAGGGGAATCACATACCATAGCTTTTTGTCAGTCTGTGGGCATGGATTACATTTCCTGTTCACCCTATAGAATTCCTCTCGCTAGAGTAGCTGCAGCTCAGGCGATTCTATCTCAGCCCCTCTAATTTATTGAGAGAATTTCTTGAGTTTTTTATTAAATTACTCTACACTTTTTACGTGTAGAGGGCGGTATCTTGTCGTTGTTTGGTGCACACTAATCTATGAGCGAGTGTTCTGATATGAACGATAATAAAAAGCATGTGTTATGGTTCATGCTACTTAGCATATTTACAGCGCTACAGGGATTCTACGTTTGTACCATAGACTATGCTGAGTCGATTTCGTGTAGCAATGAAAAGAGTGAACAAATATGTGCTGCGCTTGGTGCAAAATCTGGAGACGGTACTGGTAAGGGCCCCTTATATCTAGGTAATTGTTACACAGCTTATGGTGTAGGCACGGCAAAAGTAGGAGGTGGCTTTATTACTACCACTACTAATAATCCATTCACTGTTCAGTATAAAGTTACTACTGGACATAAGTATATTTCAACATGTGGTTTCTTTGAGAATAGATGTGACTGTTACCACCATATGCCCTGTGAAGGGAGCCATACTTTTAGCCAAACTGATGCTCTCAGGACTTTTTCGGCAGCGCGTAACAATATGGTCTGTACTCGTCCACGACGACACTGGAAAGTGGATGAAAGAGCTACGGTGTTTTCATTGACTAAAAAAATGCTTACAGATGGCACTCCTCTCCCCAGTGGCTTTGATAAAGGGCAGAGCTGGCCTAATAGCGTACAGCAGTATGTTTGCGGATATATACATGTTGACTCTATTTATGCAGTTGTAGGTTGTGTCCCACAACCTCCCATGCCAGCGCCTCCAACCTTTAATGCTGTGATTGTACCAATTTCATCTGTAATAATAGAACAACCTCCTAGTCCGCCTTTCACTTATAATTCTTGGACGTCGTATTTTAGGCGGATTAATAGCACTTTCGAAAAACCTACCGTTGTACTAAAAAATGGTTCAGAGGCGAATGCCCCCACTATTACTCTTACATACGATGGCAAAAAAAGGGGGTATGATCCTTCGGCTTGTGGTAGTTTTCCATCACCTAATGATGTGCCCTTTTGTCCCGTTATATTACATGGTGATCCAGGGGAGGTTTGTGTTTATAGACATCAGTATTATGATGATCTTCAAAAACAAGTTCCCGATCCTGAGGAAGCTGGTGGCTATATTGATGCCGCTACTGAAAATGAGAAAAATAAACTGGGATGTATTCCAAGACCTGGATTGAAGCAAAATTCCGATTTATTACTGGTTGGCACAGTAGATACAAAATGGGATGCTGGCCAGAATATATTTTATCAGGTATTCATACCATATACTATCCCTGGGGTTTATAGTAATGCAGGGACACATATAGGAGAAGATGCGTATGGGCACTCATATTACTTAGATCAATATTATACTCCTTATTATACGGATAAAGATGGTAAGGTTACTTACAGTAGTATTGCCTTTTCTCCGAATGATGCTAGCACCGCTTTAAAGGAGACTATTTTGCTTACACTTTCAAGTAGTACAGGCTCTATTATACCAGCTCCGTTATCATTAACAACTGCGCCACAACCTACTTCACAAAAAGCTATAAAAGCTTTTTCAGTTGAAAGCTCTGTTTCTATTCCGAACCTTCAAGAATATTATTTCGCAGAAACTGCTAGTGAGACTGGTAGTCAGACATGGACGGTTGCGTCTGTGTTTGATATAGCGCAAAATCCTGATTGGGGCCTTTCTGTTAGAGCATTAATACCGTATCTTAGTTCAACGGGAGATTTTACAAGAGATGGCGGAAATAATTTAGAACCTGGTGGTATGCGTCAACTCACACCCAATACTGCTGCTGCCGCCATTTCTACTCCAGGTATTTCTATAGAGCAAGACACGAGTCAACAAGTTGGGATATATCGGGGGCCTCTCCAGGATTCACATAACTCACAAAAAATATGTGTTTTGGCTAATGATCAATGGGATTTCATTGGTGGGCAAACGCAAACTGCCATGTCGAATGTATTTGCTGCTGGAGGTGCATCTTGTCCTGATAGGCCAGCTTGTGCATATCAGGCTGCATGTGCGACTCTGCCTACAACCTGTGTATATCAGGATTTTCCTACTTACTCTAAGACTCGGCAAGCTGCCGTAGATCAACAGACAGTTAATACTGCAGATGCACTTGAAGAAAGATTCAATGCAGCGTTAGGAAACGCAACGTGGCCTAGTGATGCGCTTATTGGGCAAGTACAGGCTACTGGATGTATTAAAGGATATATGCCTCAATCTTTTGAGCTTAGTAACGTAGATTGCGAAATGTTATCAGTGAGTGCTGGAGCGCAAGTAGAACAAGAATTGAAAAAAATATTCTCTGATCCAAATGCAACTATTCAACCAGACTGGATGCTGTACAAATTGTGTCAATCGTGTCCTAATAATGTTGTTATAGAACCGATTTTTAAAATTACTGCTCAGTGTATTGGGGGTATTAATATGTACACTAATATATCCGGCTCTTGCGTTAAAATACCTCCTCAATTATCTGGTGTAATATGGAAAGGTGCTATTACTTGTCAGGTTGAGAATGGTCAGGTAAAATTTAGGCCGTTGACTCAGTAATTTCTAGCACTACATACGCAATAGAATATGGGTATTCATGAGATAGAGAGAGATGCGCGGAAATTCCGGAATATTTAATATTGCTGAAAAATGGTGCTCCCGAAGCGTTGGTAGAAATTTCTATTTCTTTAAAGGTTACTTTTTTTCCTATCCCAGTTCCTAAAGCTTTAGAATAAGCTTCTTTTGCTGCGTATCGAGCCGCTAAATATTGAAAGAATAATCGTGAATTAGGAGGCGCTTGTTCTATTTCATGCTTTGTAAAGATATGTTTTAGGAACTTCTGCCCAAATCTTTGAAAAGATTTTTCGATGCGCCTGACATCCACTATATCACATCCGATTCCTTTGATGCTCATTTAATGTTTAGTTTTAAGTGATACATTTGTGGATATATGCAATTCGCGTAACCGAGCGGGTGTAAGTGTAGACGGTGCTTCAAGCATTAAATCACATGCAGATTGATTTAAAGGAAAGGCAATAACTTCGCGTATATTTGGTTCATTCGCGAGTAGCATCACAATCCTGTCTATTCCAGGTGCGATACCTCCATGTGGTGGTACACCATAGCTGAAGGCTCGTATCATACCTCCGAAAGCTTCATCCACATTTTGTTTACTATAACCTACCATCTCAAATGCTTTGTACATTATATCGGGTTTGTGATTTCTAATAGCTCCACTGGATAGCTCTATACCGTTACACACAATATCATATTGAAATGCTGTAATGTTTAGTTTTTTGTCTAGTGTATCCGCTGCTTCCAGGATTTCTAACCCTCCTTGTGGCATGGAAAAAGGGTTATGAGAGAAATCTACTCCCTTCCCATCTTCGCATACTGTAAAGAACGGGAAATCAATTATCCAACATAGCTTATAGGTATCTTTTTCTAATAAATTAAGACACTCTCCCAATTTTTCTCTTATTTTCCCCGCTATTTTAATAGCTGCGTTTTCCTCTTCGCAAGTAAAGAAAACCGAATCGCCCGATTTTACTCCCGTTATTTGCATTATATTGATGAGTTCCTCTTTCGTTAATACTTTGGCAATGGGCCCTTTAGCTGTGCCTGTTACGTCAAAAGTAAGATATGCAAGTCCCTTAGCCCCTAAAATTTGCTGGGCATATGTAATGATACCATCAAAAAAGCTACGAGCAGATGGCAACGTGCTAGGTGCTGGAATGGCTCTAACTATTGCGCCTCTTTTTATGTTTTCTCTGAATATAGCAAAATTAGAAGTTTTGAATAGTTCAGTAGCATCTGAAATTATGAGTGGGTTGCGAAGATCCGGTTTATCAGTGCCATATTTCAATAGTGCTTCGCTATATTTAATACGTGGAAACGGACATAATATAGCTTTATTAGATGAAAAATGCGTAAATATACCTGCGATTACAGGCTCGATAATGTTAAATACGTCTTCCTGCGTTACGAAGGACATCTCTACGTCTAATTGATAAAATTCACCTGGTGCACGATCAGCTCTAGCATCCTCATCACGAAAGCAAGGGGCAATTTGAAAATATTTGTCGAAGCCTGCAGCCATAAGCAATTGTTTAAATTGCTGAGGAGCTTGTGGAAGTGCATAAAATTTTCCAGGATGCAGTCTGCTAGGTACTACGAAATCCCTTGCTCCCTCAGGTGAACTAGCGGTGAGAATTGGAGTTTGGAATTCATAGAACCCCAGTGAATACATTTGCTCTCGGATATATCTAATAACCGAGTTACGCAAGTTGATATTTTTATGCTGCTTTTCACGTCTCAGGTCTAAAAATCTATACTTTAATCTTAAATCTTCACTAGGGGATTGATCTCCATCAACGCAAAAGGGTAACTGTTTGGCAATAGACTGTACTTCGTAGCTTTCTACAATAACTTCTATCTGGCCAGTGCTTATTGCGTTATTAATTGTATCTTCCGAACGTGCTGTGACTAATCCAGTAATGGTTATGACACTTTCGTAAGTTAGCGATATAAATTTTTCAAATTTATCAGTGGTGAGCCTTTTAGTCCTATTTTCTTGATTCGAAGCGACTAACTGCACTATGCCATAATGATCGCGTAAATCCATGAAGAACACTCCTCCGTGATCTCTTCTCCTATATATCCATCCGGATAGTTTTACGGTTTTACCAATATCTCTTGCAGTTAAGTCTCCGCAGGTATGTGAGCGATAGATATTATGCATAATAGCAATTAAGAAATTTACGTAAACACGTAGTTAATCTTGGGAAAGTGGGGCGAATAACGGGGCTCGAACCCGCGGCCTCAAGTGCCACAAACTTGCGCTCTAACCAACTGAGCTATATCCGCCACTATTTAAATATATCTCGGTGGACTACAATATTCTCACAAGCTACTTCGCCATGCAAGTTTTCCAGCTACCAAAACGAATCATACTATACTACATAAGTGGCTTTTACACAACTTAGTTGACAAGCAGAAACACACAGCGTACTCTCGGGCGCTAGCGAGCTATGACGTTCTAGGGCGTGATATTAAGCCGGGGGGTCAGCTGTAACAAGAGTAATGATAAGTTAAGGGGCGTAGTGACTAAGAGATTGAATAGAAAATATGGGATTTCCAGAAGGTTAGGTGTAAATTTATGGGGAAGAGCTAAGGACCCGTTCGGAAAAAAGAATTATCCTCCAGGAGCACATGGGTTAATGGGCTATAAAAGAAGTTCTGATTACGGACTTCAGCTGCAAGCAAAGCAGAAATTGAGAGGATATTACGGAAATATTACAGAAAAACAGTTTCGGGGTCTTTATCTTGAGGCCATGAGGTGTAAAGGCGATACCGGTCAGAACTTGGTTAAATTGCTAGAGTCTAGATTGGATGCTTTTGTTTATAGGAGCAAGTTTGCTCCTACGGTTTTTGCTGCGCGCCAATTGGTGAATCACAAACATGTGACTGTGAATGGTAAGGCTGTGAATATACCGAGTTGTTCGTTGAATCCTGGGGATGTTGTGGAAATTAAGGAAAGATCTAGGAGTTTGACACTAATCGCGTCTGCGTTATCGTCTAACGAAAGATCTATACCTGATTATATTGCACTAGATGCCGGTAAGCTCTCCTCTAAATATCTTCGGAGGCCAGAGTTACTGGATGTGCCATATGCTGTAGTGATGGATCCGCATCTAGTGATCGAGTATTATTCGAGGTAAAAACGGGTGGAGCCTACTGTAGCTGAGGGGGTATATTTAACTGATTCTTTTTCTAGAAAAAAGATGTTATTTATTCCCTCTGATGTTGGGCGTATTGGCATGTATGTTTGTGGCCCCACTGTTTATGACCGGCCGCATCTTGGAAACGCGAGGACTGCTGTTGTCTTCGATCTTCTTTTTAGGGTTCTACAGTACACGTATCCTGTTGTGGTATATGTGCGCAATATTACTGATATCGATGATAAAATAATCAAAACTGCAAAAGAAAGGGGCGTATCTGCTGCTATTCTTGCGGATGAGATGTTGGGCTATTACCATGCGGATTTGCAAGCTCTGAATTGTTTGCCTCCTACATTTGAGCCTAAAGCTACTGAACACTTACCTGAGATATTTGGTATTATTAAAAGTCTTTTATTAAGGGGCTTTGCGTATATTGCAGAAGGACATGTACTATTTGATGTCACTAAGTATGATGCTTATGGATCGTTGTCGGGTCGTAATCTACATGAAATGGTTGCGGGTGCAAGGATAGAGGTTGCTGCTTATAAAAAACATCCACTCGATTTTGTTCTTTGGAAACCAGAGCGAATAGATGAAATTGAGTTTTCGTTTGATAGTCCTTGGGGGAGAGGAAGGCCGGGATGGCATATCGAGTGTTCTGCTATGAGCTGTAAATATCTTGGGTCGAGCTTTGATATACATGGGGGTGGGGGCGATTTATTGTTTCCTCATCATGAGAATGAAAGAGCACAGTCTTTATGTGCTAGTTCTTCTGCTGAATTTGCTAATTATTGGGTACATAGCGGTCTTCTGACGGTTAATGGTACCAAAATGAGTAAAAGTCTTGGAAATTTTGAGACAGTAAAGAATCTTCTGGATGGAGGCCTTGATGCGACGGTATTGCGTTACTTTTTCTTAACTGCACATTATAAAAAGCCATTAGATTATAATGTGAAGGCTATAGAAGATGCTCGAAAGGCTGTGCATAAATTTCGCAATATTCTTGAATGTATCAGGGATTATCCAGTAGAAAAAAATAGCATTGGTGCTGCAGTTTCACCCTTTTTAAGCTTGCTTCTGAATGATATGAATACCCCCGCTGCTCTTGCTTATTTGCATAAATTATGTGGGAATAAGGAGAATGTTGCTTTGTTAAAAATTTGCTGTGATTTTTTAGGTTTTGATTTTGCTGCTAAAGATGAACAGAAAAGAACGAGTGGTATAATAGAAGATGGTATACGAGACTTAGCTGCACGTAGATCGGCCGCTAAAGAGGCTGGGGATTGGAAATTAGCTGATAGTTTACGTAGAGAAATTTTTAAATTAGGATATGAAGTGATGGACTCTGAAAAAGGGTATAGTCTTAAGCGTATAGTGTAAGATTATTCGTTTAAACGAAGTTGTTGTATAGTAAAGTAACTTAAAATTTGTATGATAATTATTGCAGGAAGTAGCTATGTTGATCTAGCGCAAAGAGTAGCCTTAGAACTTGGGGCTTCTCTTATTGTGGCTGATACTCAGAGATTTGAAGATCAAGAATTGAGGATTCAAATTAGTGCTGATTTACGTGGGCATGATGTTGTAATCTTGCAGTCTACTTCAAAGCCCGCTAACGACCATCTAATGGAGTTATTGCTACTTGCGGATACGGCGAAAAGAGCGGGATGCGAAAGTATTACGGCCATTATTCCTTATTTCGGATACGGACGCCAGGATAGGCCAGCATATACGTATGGCCCCGTATCAGCAGCGTTAGTAGCGAGACTTATTGAAGATACAGGGATAAGCCGCGTTATAACTGTCAATTTGCACTCTAAACAATCAGAGGGATTTTTTAAAATGTATGTGCAAAACCTTGACCCCTTACCACTTTTTATATCCTGCATTAAAGGTGGGGTAAATTGTGCGGTTGTATCCCCAGATGTTGGGGGTTTATCAAGGGCCAGAGCATTAGCTGAGCGTTTAGATGCTGAACTAGTAGTGATCAATAAAAACCGTAAAATCACGGGAGAATGTGTCGTAACTAATATTATTGGCAATGTTAGGGATAAAAATTGTATTATAATAGACGATATTATAGATACGGGCGGTACTCTTTGTAAATCTGCGGCATTATTAAGAGAGTATAGCGCTAAATCTATTTGTGCTTGTGTTACACATGGTGTGTTTTCCGGACAATGTATCCAAATGATAGAGGAGGCAAAGTTTGACCAATTCTTTGTTACTGATACTATAAAACAGCAAACTTTACCGGATTGCATTAAACTAATCTCAATCAGTAAATTTATAGCTGATGCCCTACGTAACTCAGTTACTTATTAGCTGATTGAACACTTCTTAGATGGTATTTTTAAATCTATAAAGCATTAATCTGCTTTTTCACGCTCTCTTTTTTTAAAAGACGAAGAACAATTCTTAACCTGGCATGCTACATAACTCCTGCGCTGCTATCAACAGCGTTGTTATAAGAAAGGCGGCATCGTTTCTTTCTTTGCTGCAGCATATTACCAGCAATGGATTTAGTTTGTTATGTATTGTGATTTGTCTTAAGTATTGCAGAAAATAAGATATCGAGGATCAGCAGATTCACTCAGAGATAAGTATCGTTAATTTCAGTATTTCAAGGGCGATTGAAGAATTTATTGTTAGCATGGCAATATAACTTCAAATCAATAATTTCAGCTGGCCTCTAAAGAGCATACAAAATAGAGTATATGCTCTGGAGAGCTGCTTATACTACTCCCAGCGTATAGTTGCTGGAGGTTTAGTTGTTATATCATATACGACTCTATTTACTCCTTTTATCTCATTGGTTATGCGATTAGAGATTTCGGATAATACTTCATAGGGTAGCCGAGACCAGTTGCTTGTCATTAGATCCGACGGATCTACTGATCTAAGAGCTAGTAGCCATTCATAAACACGTGCGTCTCCTTTAACGCCAGTTGTTTTAATTCCTGTGAAATTGGTAAATATCTCACCTATTTTGTTGTACAAATTAGCTCGTCTAATTTCTTCTAATACTATCTCATCAGCGCGCTGTACAATACGTACCTTTTCTTCAGTTACTTCTCCGATAATTTGCAGTGCAATTCCCGGTCCTGGAGATGGATGCCGATTATATATATCCTCTCCTAAGCCGAGTGTTTTAGCTATATCTCTCACTTCATCTTTAAATAAGCTGTCCAATGGCTCATAAAGTTTGAACCCTAGTTTAGCAGGTAATCCTCCTACATTATGATGACTTTTTATATTACTTATATGTGAAGAGGTTGCGACATTACTACTTTCAATTTTATCAGAATAGATAGTTCCTTGAATTAAGTAATCAACATTTTGTATGGCAAGTGCTTGTTCTTTGAATACTTCTATATACTCATGCCCTATAATCTTACGTTTTTCCTCTGGTGCTGTTACTCCACGTAATTTGGATAAAAACCGCTCTTTCGCGTTGATAACATAAAAATTAAGGTTAAATAAGGCTAAACGCTTCTCTACTTCAGCAACTTCATTTAACCTAAGCAGACCCGTATCAATAAAGATACAGAATAATTTTTTTTGCATAACCTTAGAGCATAGAACTGCTGCGGTTGTAGAATCTACACCCCCAGATACTGCGCAGATAGCTCTTTTGTTGCCTATAGTCTCTTCAATTTGGAGTAGTTTTTGATTGATCCACTCTTCCATATTCCAGTTTTTAATAGCATGGCATATATTAAAAACAAAATTAGCAAGTATTTGTGCGCCGTATTCTGAATGTGCTACTTCAGGATGGAACTGCAATCCGTATAAATTCTTGCTATGATTTTCTATAGCTGCATGCTGACACAACCGCGTTGATGCGGTAGTATGTGTACCGTCTGCATTTTGCAGTCCTTTTATCTCCCAACCGTGACTCATCCAAACATTCAGAGAATGCTTTCTGGGTATTTGATCAAAGAGCCTGTTCTCAGATGCAGACACACTATTTATAATAGAGAGCTCTGTTGGACCATATTCCTTTACGACCATTTCCCGTAACGTTCCTCCCAGGTATGTGGCAAGTAGGAACATACCAAAGCAAATACCCAAAACGGGGATGCCTAGAGTAAAGAGCGCAGGATCAATCTCTGGATGTTCAGCATCTATAGATGACAATGGGCTTCCAGATAAAATCACTCCAAACGGAGAGAACGTACGGATCTGCTCTAAAGTAATAGTTGGTGGTACTACTTCTGCGTAAACTCCAAGTGCACGAATCCTTCTAGCTATGAGATTGGTCGTTTGCGACCCCAAATCAATTACAAGGATACCCCTGCATTGATTATTACTTTTTCCGTATTGTACTTCTATACTATCCATAGTGCCGGTATTTACCATAGGTACGGTCGTAGCGCAAGTTATAATCTATATTGACTGCAGTTTAACAAAGTATGAGATATCCTAAAAACGACTACATAACGCATAATTTAGCATAACTGGTGCGCTTAATACTATTTAATCAACTATTATCTAATAAAAGGGGGCAACAAACTAAATGTTGCACTATACATCAGGATTTAACCCCGTAAAACGATCTGCCTCCTTGGTTTGTTGTTGCATTAGTAGCTCTAGATCTGACGATGAGGCAATAGTCTTGTAACCCCTTTTATTGAGGTTGTTATGTAGCGATAGTGGGGGGGATAATTTTATATATATTGTAGAGAATGGTAGCGGGATTACATGACTATCCCATGTATTTAGGACGATAGGGTTTGTAGAAGAATAAGTTAAGCAGACGATAGGAGTATTTGTTTGTTTAGCTGTATTAAATACGCTACCGTTGATCTTAAACTTTGGTCCTGTTGGGCCATCTGGAGTTATAGCAACTAAGGAATTTTGTTTTAGTGCGTGCAATACCCCTCGCAGTGCTGTAGTGGCACCTCTATTGGAAGAGCCTCTGATGGCTTTGTGGCCATAACTACAAATAAAGCTGCTTAGATATTCACCGTCTCTATGTTTAGAGACTACAGCACTGCCCAGCCTTTTATATTTTTTAGCCATAATTCTGGGTACTAACAATGTTCGACCGTGCCAAAAAATAAGGAATACAGGTAAAGATGAAGATAGCAACTTCTCTGTTTGTATATTAGTAGAGAAAATTATCCTGCAAGAGAGGAATAAAAAGAAAACATAGACTTTTATTCCCCATACTATAGCTAACCTCTTGACTTTAGAGGCAATACTTTGCAATGCATCGCATAATGTCATTGTAAGTAAAAAATTTGGAAAACGCTTCTTATTCCTCTTCATTTTAAAAGATCTGTTGGAAGGCCAAGTTTCTGCATTTCCTCATTTACGAGTGTGTTAGCATTTTGTTTAGCATTATTCGCTGCAGCGACTATTAAATCTTCGAGTATTTCTTGCTCAGTAGGTATGAGTAAACTTGGATCGATGCTAACTTTTTTCATTTCTCCATTGCCCGACACGGTGACTTTTACAGCACCTCCACCAGAAACACCAGAAACTTCCATTTCTCCGAATTTACTCTGTATTTCTGCTACCCTCTTCTGCATTCCCTCTACTTGCTTCATCATTTGACTAATGTTCATATTTTTCATACTGATTCTCCTTTCTTAGTTATCTTTTTTACTTTTAACTGGTTAAACTCCGACACAATACGCTCTATAAGTGGATTTTTCAATATAGATTTATCAATCTCAGATTGATTCTCATGTCTAGGAGTTGCACACTTTTCTTTTTCATCTTTTATATTTTTAAATATTTCTTCTGGTGTTTCGTATAAATTAAGGTATATCAGCTTGATTAGCGCTACTTCTACTATATCAAGACTTTCAAGAATTTTGAGGCTTTCTAGCGCCTCTAGTAAAATTGTCCACGCTCTTATAAGAAAAGGCATGCTTAACATCTTTTGACAAGCGGGGGTTATACTATCAGAATAAGATAAGGACTGTGAATCTTGGCATTCGCTGGCAATTTTTTGTTTCATTGCATCATGTATCCACATTAATAAATGGTGTAAAATAAGCCCTGGTTCCATGCCGTCAATATATGCCTTTTGCAGTGATTCTAGTGCTTCCTTGACATTTCCGAGTATGACGCATTCGCAAATATCATGTAACCATTCATTATTGTGCACATATAGCATATCCTTGACTAAATTAGTGGTAATGCTGTGATCATTAGCTAATGTCATAGCCTGATCGAGCATTGACAAACCGTCACGTACTGATCCGCCTGCATTTCTTGCTATAAGTGCGATTGCTTCTTCTTCTGCTTTATAGCCTTCTGCGGTTGTTATATTTTTATAATGAGCGATTAGCGCATCCACAGAAAGCCTTTTTAAATTAAACCTTTGGCATCTAGAAGTGATGGTTAGGGGTATTTTATGTGCTTCAGTAGTGGCGAATATAAATTTCGCATGTGGTGGAGGTTCTTCAATAGTTTTGAGAAGTGCATTGAACGCGCTATGGGATAACATATGCACTTCGTCTATTATATATACCCTGTATCGCGCAAGAATAGGCTTATATTGTGCATTCTCTACTATTTCTTTTATATCGCTTACCCCTGTATGGCTTGCTGCGTCTAGTTCCAATACATCTTGATTAAATGTGGCGGCGATAGAAGTACACTGATCACATATGCCGCATGGATTTATTATGGGTTTATGTTCACGGGAGCAATTTAGTGATTTGGCCAATATTCTTGCTAAAGTTGTTTTTCCAGTGCCACGTGTGCCAGTCAGTAGAACTGCATGAGGCAATTTCTCATTTATTATTGCATTTTTTAATGTTTGTACAACGGCACTTTGCCCCACTATTTCCTCTAAAAGTTGTGGCCTGTACCTACGTGCTAGCACATAATAAGGCTTATGCTCTTTCTCACGTTGTATTGATTCCATAGTCTGTTATAAATTTTGCTTAAGTAAGTAAGTTATTTTATGGATGTGAATATTTTTATTATTCTGGATAACTGTATATCCTATTACTGCATGATTGTGTACCTCATGCTTACAACTATTCAGAATAATGTATAGCATAGCCTATGATGATTGAAGTAGTCAATTTTGTGAAAGAATATATGATATAGGGTGGCAATATGCACGATTTTTTGCAGAATCAAGGTGATTTAGATAATCCTGAATTTCGTATTGCATGGCTAAGATTAGCTAGAACGAAAAACGTTGGAGCTGTAACGTTTATAGGGCTTTTAAAACTTTTTAAAACGCCTCAAGCTGCTTTAGATAATTTACCGCGCTTGGCTCGTAATGGAGGTAATAAACACGGTATTCGTATATCTTCTGTTCAAGATATAGAAGACGAGATTGTGAGATCCAATAAATTGGGTGCTAAGATAATACTTGCGTGCGATGTAATTTACCCACCAATATTGAGACAAATTCCGGATTTTCCCCCCGTGATTAGTGCGAGAGGGCGCTTAGATCTGCTTAAAAGGCATAAGATTGGAGTAGTGGGCGCAAGAAACGCTTCTACGAATGGTATCGTAATTGCTAAAAGATTAGTTTACGATCTTGGTAAAAATGGGTTTGTCGTAGTTTCTGGATTAGCTAGGGGGATAGATGCTGCTGCACATTCTGCTGCTTTAAGTTCTGGTACTATAGGTGTAATCGCAGGTGGTATAGACAATATATATCCCGAGGAAAATACCTCTTTATATAGGAAGCTATATGAGGAGGGATTAGTTATTACAGAACAAGCATTGGGCGCTGCTTCTGCTGCACAGCATTTTCCACAGAGAAACAGAATTATTGCTGGATTATCTTGTGGGATAGTAGTTGTTGAGGCGGCCAAAAGGTCTGGTACGCTTATTACGGCTAGATTAGCCTTAGATTATGGCAGAGACGTTTTTGCAGTGCCTGGTTCTCCGCTTGACGTTAGATGTCATGGCACTAATAGTCTTCTGAGGCAAGGCGCGATACTAGTAGAAAGCGTGGAAGATATATTATCGCATATTAATAGAGCTAATGACGTGCAGTGCGATTTGTTTGGTGAACACGGCATCGATAAAGATAAGCAAGAGTTTAATTCACTGGATATCGAATCTATAAGTCAGAGTGATATGAATAAATATAGGCAGGTTTTATTATCTAAACTTTCTTTTACACCTACTAGCCTTGACAATATTTTAGCAGGCATTAGACTACCACTAGAGGTTGTAGAGCTAATTTTATTAGAGTGGGAATTGGCTGGTAAAATAGAAAGGAGCTATGGAAATTTGGTTTGCCTTGTCGGATCTGAGTAGATACCATATATTTATGATTGCGTATATGTAGATGGATTTGTCTTAGTGTAAATTAGATATTATGTAATAAAGTTATATATAGGACAATCAGGTGATATCTAATAAAAAAATTATTAGTAAAGATATAGCGGCTTTTATCCCAGTTGTTTGTCATTTTGATGAACGTACGCTTCTTACTAAAAGCGGTGAGTTAGTGCAAATAATAAAACTAGATGGATTTTTACGTCCAAATATTGCACAAAAAGTGATAGTCTCAGACTTGAGGACAAAGGTGCGTGAGGCTATAAAGCAGCATATTGATGATTCTCGATGCGCCGTCTACTTGCACGTGCTTAGAGAGGAGCACGATATAACGTTGGCGAATGCGTATAAAGAGGAATTACCAAGAGCATTGGCAGATTACTGGGATAAGCTATGTGGATGGCAGCACCAGCTTGTAAATACACTATATATTACGATAGTACATAGGGGGGTTAAAGATTACCTAAGTGCTATAAAATTCATAAAATATGTATTCTTTCCGATTTTTACATTAGCGCAGAAGCGACGACTTGTTTCATGTGCGATATTGCTCACTTCCATTGTAAACAGGGTGCAGAAGTCTTTAGAGATGTATGGAGCCCGTGTGTTGAAAATTAGAGCTATACCGCCGCAGGCTACTACAAGTAGTATAATGCATAAAGCATTAACTCCACCTGTTCGCTATATTTCAGAACCTGCATCATTCTATTATCAACTCTTAAATTTAGAAAAGAAAAATATAGAAGTAGGAACTGCAGATCTTTCGAATACACTTATTGAAAGTGATTTCACCTATCTTTTTAATACGATAAAGCTTTTCTCTCATAGAAGTGGGCGTACTCGTTTCGGTGCAATTTTAACACTAAAATATCCCTATGAATTGAGCACAATAATAGCAGATGCTATATTGCAAATTAATAATGCCTTTATATTGACGGAAGTGTTACTTTTTGCCTCTAAATCATCAGCACAAGCACAGTGGAAATATCATAAAAGAATCCAAAAAGCTGCGAAAGTTTTCAGCATTTATGCCGCTTCAGGGTTAGAGGCATTACTGAGTGCGGCTGAGTCTGGTAAAATTAACGATTATTGTAGCGAGCAGATTACAATATTGATTTATGCTGAAAATGAAGAGCACTTTAATACCGCAGTGGATCATTTTGTAAAGACGGTAATCCATGATTACGGAATAGGGGCATTACGAGAAGATTTAAACATGGCAGGGGCCTTTCTGGCGTATCTTCCTGGTAATTTTCGATTCATCAATCGAGATCAGTTCAATGCAACAAAGTTTGCTGGCACATTTAGCTCTATACATAGTGTTGATATAGGTAACTACAACGGCAGCAAATGGGGCTTGCCAGTGACAATTTTCAAAAATCTTACTACAGAACTAAGATATTGTTTTAATTTTCATGATGAAAATGAGGGAAATGTTTTTATTATAGACCCCAATAATTTGCCCGTTACCAGAATTTTGCCTAAGTTTTTATTGATGCAAGCAGTAAAATTTTCTCCTAGAATTTTGGTAATAGGAGATGAATTATGCCATCCTTTATACGATAAGCTTGGATTTAATGCTGTCAGTCTAAATTTTGCTGATCTTATGGACAAGGAGGAAAACAAATCACATGTACAAATTGATTTATTTAACACTGGATTTGTTTCAGATATATCCGGGGCGACTGATTTTATATGTAGGGGGCTCTTAGGGGTAAGTAGTAAAGATTTTAAAACTGATATATCTGGTATAATAGAGAGATTAAAAGTAGCTGAAAGCTCAGAGCAAGGAGCAGCGTGCGTGGCAGAATTGGTTTCTAACTATGTGGGAAATCATTCTTCTATGAAGAGCGATGCAACCTTCTTAACATCTTCGCAATTTAGATATTTTTGCACTCGTAATAACTTAGATTGTTTATTACGTAATCTTCGTACGAGAATAGATATATCAGCACCTAAGGAGGGGTCTGCACGTATAGTTGCGTTTTTTATTTTTGTATTATTAGTAAAACTTTGTGCCGTATTAGACGGGAAACCGACAATAATTGTCGTACCATCTTCCGATGAACTCTTTAACTTACCACTGTTACCTGAAGAATGGTCCAAACTTTTTGACCTTTTAGCACATAATAATGCTTTGGCTATTTTTTCTGTTACAAAAGAACAAACACTAAATACCGAGGCGTTTAATGTAGCCTTTAAACGCTCAGTCAATAAATTTATTGTTGCGAATAAATTTGCTACTAAAGCGTACAAACATGCGTTAGATTTAACTGACGATGAATTATACAAAATAAAAATTCAAAACCAAAATAATGGAATTTTTTTACTTAAACATGGAAAAGATACTCTTTTAACCTCTATAAATTTATCAAAGAATCCTGAGTTAATCTCTATATTAGGAGAAGAAACGGCATCGAACAAAGTTATTTAACTTAATGTATAAAGTACTATTTAGTGCTCTATTATATTTTTATGCTGTCTTCCAAAGAAAATAGGAGATATAACCGGCGATAGGTTTAGATTTACAATAAGGTAGATATGTTAGTTGTAGAGCAGAGTACTCCACTTAAAGAAGCATTGCTTACTTGCCGATTAATGGTGAGATATATATTAGTGTTTGGATGTATCATTAACCTGTTATTAATGACTACGTCTTTGTACTCTTTACAGGTATTAGATAGAGTATTGTCGAGTGGTAACCTTAATACCCTCACGATGCTTTCTATAGTTATGATATTGGCTCTTATACTCTTGGGATTGGTAAGGGGCGCTAGATCTTTTGCAATGAATAAAATGGGGCTGTGGTTCGAAAAAAAATTATCGCATGTGGTTTTTGAGAACGCTATAAAGACTGCGATGGAATCGCGTGCCAATGCTAATAGCCAGCAGTTGAGGGATTTACAAACAATTAAAACCTATATAACCAGTCCGTCTTTGCTTTCTATTATGGATGTTCCATGGGCGTTGATTTTTTTGATTATGCTCTTCTTCCTTCATGTATATATAGGCTCTTTAGTATTAGTAGGTGGTATTATCTTAGTAGGGGTTGGGCTTGTAGCAGATAGATCAACAAAAAAATTGGTAGAGAGCAATAATGAGAATTTCATCCGCAGTATGCGTAATGTAGAGCAATCTACTCGTAACGCTGAAGTGATAGAGGTGATGGGGTTTAAAGGTAATGTGATTAACTCTTGGCAAAAACTTAACCATAAAGTTCAGCATACGCAATCGCTACAGGTGGAGAGACAGGCAATCTTTACTGAAATAATAAGTGTCATAAGAACGGTGATACAAATTTCCGTTACTGGATTGGGTGCATATATTATTATTAGCACACAGGGTGCTGAATTTTCTTCAGGGTGTATTATAGCTAGCTCGACATTAGCGGGGCGTGCACTTGCTCCTTTAGAACATGCTGTAGCGTCTTGGAAAGGCTATATTAACAGTTCTAAGGCATATAACCGTTTGAATAGCATGTTTATTAGAACCGTTAAGGAAGAAGACCTTATGTCCTTACCTGCACCGGAGGGAAGGGTTGAAGTGGAAAATATATATTTTGCTCCTCCTGGTAGCACTAAACATATAATCAAAGGGATCACTTTTGCTTTAAGGGCAGGGGAGACTTTAGCTATTATAGGAGCAAGCGCTTCTGGTAAAACTACATTGGCTAAATTGATTGCTGGGGTCTGGAACCCTAATATTGGTAGTGTAAGAGTCGATGGAGCCAGTCTAAAAGATTGGCGGCGCTCTGATCTTGGTAAATATATAGGTTATTTACCTCAGGGAGTTGAATTGTTTGGTGGTACAGTAAGAGAGAATATCTCTCGTATGGATCCTAATGCTAATTCTGAAGATGTAATTATGGCTGCGCAATTAGCTGGTGTTCACGACCTTATTTTGCAATTACCCAAAGCTTATGATACTGAAATAGGGGTTGATGGCTCTGTGCTTTCTGGTGGGCAAAAACAGAGAATAGCTTTAGCGCGTGCTTTTTTTGGACATCCTAAATTGCTTATACTTGATGAACCTAACGCCAGCCTAGATGTTTCAGGAGAGGCTGCTTTATCTGGCGCGATAGAAGTGGCTAAAGAGCAGTGTATTACTGCCATTCTTATATCTCATAGAACTTCTATTTTAGCTCTTGCTGATACTATCATGGTATTGCAAAATGGATCGGTAGTTGCATATGGCGCTAGAGATAAAATTCTAGCTCAATTGAGCGGTAAACTTAACGAGCAACTTCCTAAAATTAGTGGATCTGTGTAGTAGTATATGCTGTGTATTAGTACAATAGGATAATTGGTAATTAATTCTTAATTAAATAAGTGCTTTTTATTTATATAGGCTTGCTTGATTATGAGAAGGGTAATGGCAGATGTGGAGATGGAAATCCGATTCTATCATTCTTGTTGTTTCGCGTAATGATGTGGCCTATTATTCCTATAAGTTTCTAGTTTTTCTTTATTTAGACATGAAAATGGACAGCTCGCACATTTAGAGGTGAGATGCATCATCTGGGTATTTTCTTCTTTTTTGCTTTCCTCTGCATTAGTGAATTTTGTGGCATTTGTTTTTTCTATCTTTAGTTTTGCTTGTGTACAATATACACATTTTATTAGAGACATGATTGAGCAGGGAATGACCATCATGAGAAGCAATGTTGCTATTATGTTGAGATACATAGCAGCGCATAGGGTATCTATTTGCGTATAAAGACATATTAGGTGGAATGTGCATGCTGTTAAATATGCTATAACTGTAGTCCAGCATATAGAAAATAAAGCCTCCTTTTTTCCGATACATTGTGCCATAACGCTATAAACGGGGAGACAAGGGAAAGATAACATTATAAATATTAGGTAAGCTACTATAGCACGGTGACTACCGAATCTTTCTAATATTGCGTCTTTAACGTTTAGGGGAATGGTGTGTATAATGGTTGTAGAGTTTTGTGGTATATCTTCGATCATAACTGCGGCGGTAGTATGTAAGCTATAAAGAGATACTATTGTTCCTGCCATAGCTTCTTTCGCTATAAGGCCTGAAAACAGCGAAGCAACTGCGGGCCAATTTTCTTCGGAAATGCCCATAGGCCCGAAAAAAATGCTCATTTTTTTAGATAATGCTGCTAAAACAGATTTGTTTTGTGGGACTACTTGTGCCTCGAAGTTTACTGAAGAAAGGGTACAAAGTATAGTGCTTGCGATTACTATTATACTGCCGGTGCCTTTAATAAAATTCCAAGCCTGCAAGAGACTTTGTGATAGAGCTACGACCGTTAGCTGAGCTTTTGGTATTTGATAATGAGTTATTTGTCTTTCTTCATTATCAATATGAGGCTCTCTCTTTTTTATTTTAAGCAATAAAACTGTGAATATAGCCATGACTATGCCCATGCAATAGAATAGCAATATAAGACCAGCAGCGCTATTAAGAAAAGAGGCACAAAACAATACAGAGATTATTAAACGTCCCCTACACGTTAAAAAAGGTATCAGTAGTATTACTAATTTCCTCTGATTTTTGTCTGCGATAGAGGAAGTTGCTATGATAGCTTGTGTGTTACAGCCAAAAGCCATTACGATTGCCATCAGTGCATTTTCTTGAAAGCCTAAGCGCGCTACTAGCTTTTTTAAAGGGGAAAGCAAGCGCGATAAATATCCAGATTGCTTTAAAATAGATATACTAAAATACAATGTAGCTATAATAGGTATAAAGGAAGCCATAGTCTTTATACCGGACATTACTCCGCCATTTAGTGCAATATGTAGTAATTTATAGGAGCTTAAGTATTTTGCGGTATAGGTTAGTACGACATACTCTAACTGCCCTGTAATTTTTTCTAATGTACAGCTAAATATTAGTGCTATATGAAAAAGGCTATAAAGCGCAGATAGTAGAAGTAAATCTACCGCTAAACGCGGCCATTTATGGAAAAAGCGTTGGTTCATTTGTTCTAGTCCTGCGTGAAGCAAGCTACAACTTGCCTAGGTTTTTGAACTTGCATAATAGAGGGGGACCTTACCAATCATGTGTTATTTTGTCACACTTTCTTTTTTTTAGAGAAAACCCCTAATTAGGCTTAGTATAGCATATTGACTTCTTTTATTAAAGGAGTTAACAATTAGTAATGTAAGGGATGCCGATCAATTGGGTCGGGGTTCATCTTTTAGGGGGGTAGGATAAACGTATTTTTGAATTGGTTGTGGATTTATGAAAAAGTTTCTTGTAACAATAGCGTCTATTGCGCTTTTATCGGCTTGTGCCTGTGGGAAGAAAGCTGATAAGGGTGATGGGGCTGCAATATTGAGCAATGATGCAAGTATTGCTGCCGCTTCTGCAGAATTGAAGCAGAAAGCTGGTGATGTTGTATATTTTGCTTTCAATTCATCAGGTTTAGATGAAAGCGCGCTTGTGACATTGAGTAAACAAGCTCAGTTCATGAAGCAGAATTCAGAATTGAATTTTACTATTGAGGGGCATTGCGACCAAAGGGGGACTCGTGAATACAACTTAGCCCTTGGTGAACGGCGTGCTTTTGCTGCTAGGAAGTACTTAGTTGGACAAGGAGTAGATGGTGTTCGTTTGAGTACTATTTCTTATGGAAAGGAACGTCCAGCTGTTGAAGGGGACAGTGAAGAGGCTTATGCACAAAATCGTAGGGATGTTACTGTGGTAAGGTAATTTCTCTCTCCATAGTTTATGTGAGGCTATACGGCACTCCTTTTCAAGGGAGGTGTGTAGCCTCATCTTTTATTTTGTAGAGTTCTAACGTTGCTGTTTTTGTCTATGTAATTTATTGGAGATTGTATGCAGCAAAGAGAATGATTACTAGATCAATACGTATGTGTTAAAATGTCTATGAAAGGTTACACGTGCTTGAATATATCTGTTCATTAACAGCAATAAGAGAGAGCTGAATTTTAAAAACTCCTTTTTGTTTGTTTCTACTTATTTTTCTTATCTTTAGTTAAAGACCTTCATAGTAAGGCTATTTGTTATCACTTGTTGAGGAGCTTTCTCCCCCTTTTTCATCATGTGTTAGACGCTTTAAAGCGATAGAAGACCATTCTTCTCCCTTTATCAATCGCATTATATTATCACGATGTTTTGCAATCACTAATATTGTAGTTAGTAATAACATTACCACAGCAAATCCGTGTAGCGCTATAAGCGAGCCTAATGCTATAGTTGTGGCAGCAAATATAGAAGAGATAGAAGACACCCTCCAAAAAGAGAATGGAAAGATCCACATGATTATAGCAATTAATCCCAGCGGCCAGTGCATCGCAGTAACTCCTCCCATTATGGTAGCAACCCCCCTTCCTCCTTTAAAGTGATGCCATATGGGGAAGATATGGCCTAATACGCAAAAGAATAGTACACCAGAGGCTAACGTAGAAAAATTCACCGATACTTCATTAAGTAACACGTAACTTTTTGCAATCCATATTGAACTAGCGCCCTTAAGTGCGTCTAGTAGCATTATAAGCAATCCCAACTTTATTCCCCCTATGCGGATCATATTTGTTGCTCCTGTATTTCCTGAGCCCATTGCACGTATGTTACCTATTTTGGTGATTTTTGCGATTATCAAGCCAAAGGATATAGATCCAATCAAATATGCTAAAATAACACTAACTATGTAAGCTAAGACTGGAGAATTAAGTGAAAACATAAAAATTCAATTTTTATAGATAAAGTAATTGCCTCGCAATCCTTTTATGAAATATTGCTTACCTATATATTTCATATATATGATGGCCCGTGAGGGCGGAGTTGCAATATTGTATAATTATCTCAATTATAGCACCACTTACCATATTTGACCATTTATACTAATGATAGGCGTAAAATTAAGGATTGCGTAATTGTGCTATAGGGGTTTTCTATATATCTTATGAGCTAAGAAATAATTATAGACGTGAGCAATAAGGAGTATAACATTAAAGAGAACGTGTAAATTGTAAGAGTTGGTCCCCTTGCTTTTCTATGTGGATTTGTAGTGGTATTAAGAGGTGTATTAGGAGTTTTTATGTCACTATTTATGCAGTGGTATTTATGTGCTCTGTAAATACTCTCGACGCTGTTTCTATAGATCAAGATATTATTTTAAATTGTCCCCTGACACCTGAGATCTTTGGGTTACAATATCCTGCTCAACGTCCCGTTTCAAGAAACAACTTATTATATAAAGAGGGCTCTGCATACGTTGCACAGGGTACATATATAAAAGTGGAAGGTGTTGTAACTGATAGTATGTGTACTCCGATAGGTGATGCTGTGATAAAGATGTGGCAACTTGATTCTTATGGCAATAGTGCATTATGCTATAGCGATGATGATGCAAGTGTAAAACGATGGACCCGCTTGCGGAATAAGTTACAACTGGATGAGAATTTTTTGGGGTTTGGTTATACATTAACAGATAATCTAGGAAGATTTATTTTTTATACTGTATTGCCTGGTGCCGTAGAGCAAGAAGTACCGCATCTTAATTTTTATGTAGAGAAACCAGGGTTTAATATTTTTAGAACGCAAATGTTTTTTCCCCAATTTGATAATTATAGTGATCAAAATATTAAGATGTTTAAATTGAATCATAGTCAGATTAAGCTAATAACAGCTCGAAATACATTGCGAATAGAGGAATTACATTATGGTATGATGGCTCGTATATATGCCTTCAATATCGTAATGGAAGGAACGAGTATGTATAAGCAATATTGAAGAAAGACTAGTTATCAAAAAAAAAGTAAAAAGAGCTGGTATGACATATATAGGGGGACGCATAATTGGTGTCTTTGCAATACAATTTTTAATTATGGCTTGGATGTTTCAATCAAACGTGATTGCAGAAACGGGCATGCGACCAGTAGTTCCTCCCGTGGATGAGAGCCGTAAGATAGTGGAAGAGTGTATGAGGGATGCACAGAGATTCCAGTGTACGGAGTGGAGCTCTCTTCAAGAGCAGCAACGTGAAAAAGCAGCTGATATATTGATGGCACCTAAACAGAATAGAGGGGATATAGGAAAGAAAATAAGAGGCAGCAATAACGCTAGCACCACTCATATAGCCGTTTTTAGCGGTAATGTTTTAACGATTTTTCCAGGTCAAAACAGGGACGCAAAGAAATTAAATTTTATGGCTGTAAGCGATGATCAAATACAGACTTTTATAAACCAACTTATTCAGAGGGCTAAGGATAATGTTCTATTTGTTATGAATTTTATTTTAAAAATATTTAAGAGTACACAGAAAAGCCAAAACCAAATCAATAATGATGGCTAACAAGCGGGTTCTTAAATGAAACTTTGCATTGTGCGAACTTTTTAAATGGTAAAAATTGCTGATGGAAAAAGATAACTATATTGAAAGTGCGTTGAATGATCTTAAACAGCTTATTTCTACTGACTCTCTTAATAATCTCAGTAAGTGTGCAGCAAACAGTATAGATTCTGTAAGTAGAGTGGGAGAGGGTAAAGAGGCAGTATCGCGTAATAATACAACCAGTCGATCAGAAAGACTACATTCTAGATTTTGTGAAACTGACAAAGAGGAGAATAAGAAGGTAGGGGAAGTATTTAACGGTTGTCAGTATAATAGTAGAGTAGATAGTAAACGGAATATGAGTGAAGAGCGCTTGGGGGAGATATTAACAAGTTCATCACTTGAATCTTTAGTTAGGGAGGTGCTTAAAGAGGAGTTGCGGCAGTGGATGGCGGTAAATCTTGTGCCTATTATAAAGAATGCTGTTAATCAAAGTATTTGTCGCTTGATTGAGCAGTCATTGCCTAATGATAGTAAAAAAGAACTATAGGAGTTTCTTCCTATATGTGGAGATATCAGTCTGGGGGAATTATAATAGCGATGCACATGCAGCATAACTTGCGTTATGTGTTGTTAGCAAGTTTCCACTTAATTGAACAGCCAATACTATGCGTAACTTGCCCTGTAAATTTGCCCGTTATCGCAACTTCTTCCATAGCTGCAAGGAGTTCATGTTTAGGATTTGAAATACCGGGCATTATTGTTGTTTTATTAGAAACTTTTAATCCTCCTCTATATTGTAGGCTCAAATCTGCGTTAAAACCAAAAAAATCTGGCGTACAAACAGCTTCATAGCTACGAGCTACTTCTTGAGAACTATCTATGAGATAGGGAAAAGGAAATTGGTAATGCGAAGCGAACTCTTTCATTAGATCATATGAATCTTCAGGATAAGCATCAGTATCATTCGGATTTATAGCTACAAATCCTACCTTTAGACGAGCAAGTTGCTCTGCATTCCAGACTATATCATTGGCGATAGCTTTTACGTAGGGACAGTGGTTGCATATAAATGCGACCACCAATCCACCTTCTTGCAATACAGAAAAAATATTATGAAATTTTCCGTCTGTACCTAGTAAATTGAAATATTTCGCCTTTACCCCCCTTGTAGCCTCAGGAGTTTCTAATGCTACCATTTCCTAATCCTGCTTTATCCTTTCGACTTGTTCGAATGTTACCTCTAAAGGGCTTTCTCTGCCAAAGATAGATACAGAAACCTTTAGTTTTTTCTTTTCATTATCTACACTTTCTATTACTGCGGACAAGCCTTCAAAAGGGCCATCTATAAGCTTTAAAAGATCACCTACTTCGTATAGATCAGTAATGGGTAAACACCCAACTTCATGCGCTTTTTTTAAAATATCCTGCACCTCAACATCTGGAATCTCACTTGGTATATTTTCATCTCCTAAGAACCTCGTCACATGCTGCGTATTTTTTATTAGGTTCCATACTACTTCGCATGGTTGCGTTCTTACTAATACATATCCTGGAAGGATCTTCTGGATAGATTGAACTCTCTTGCCTCTCCTAATAATAGGCACCATTTTCACTGGAACAATTACCTCTCCAATAAGCTCTTCAAGCCCTTTCTTGGCTGCTTCTTCAACAATAAGTTTAGCGACCTTATTTTCGCAGCTTACTGCGGTATTTATGACATACCATTTATATGTAGCGGGGTCCAAGATCCTAACCTTTAAAAGTCCAAAATAATTGTATCAAGTTATAGATAGTATAATCAGCTAAGAGGAAAAATAAACTTGAAATAAAAATTACTACACCCACCACACTACTTATAGTATATACCTCTTTCTTAGAGGGCCATACTACACTGCGCATTTCTGTCTTTACTTCTTTTAAGAATTTGAATAGGTGCATCTCGCTGTACTTGCTATACTTGACCGCTGATAACTGCCCTATATACGGCTTGATACTTAAGGTATGTTGACGTAAACCCTGCTCGTACATTACCGAAACATATCCGGGCACTAAACTGACGGCAAGCCTACTATATAAATCTGTCTCTAGCAACTAAAAATACTTCTGAAGAGTCTCTATAAGTTGCGTTAGGGTGAAAATATTCCACCTTTTTGAAAAAAGTTTTTAATTCTTTGACAAGCAAAGGCACGGAGTTACCGTTCCAAAGTTTTATCACAAAAGATCCACCTAAAAGTAAGATTTGTTTAGCAAATAAAGTTGCTTGCTGTGCTAAATGCATAATACGGATATGATCCGTACATTTGTCACCACATGCTTGAGGGGCCATATCACTTAATAATACATCTGCGCCGAGAATGTTATTAGATGAAGTACAAGTATTAGCAATATTTTCTCTAATCATTTTTATAGTTTGCTCCAGACAAAAATCGCCGCGTATCAAGGTTACACCATCCAGTGGATTTACTTCGCATATATCTACCCCTATGAGTATAGTTTCGGGTTTTGTGCAACTTTTTATTACTTGTAGCCATCCTCCTGGAGCGCATCCTAAATCTATAACGACGGGTATTGATTGCGTATACTTATCTGCTCTTGAGTGAAGTTGCTTTAAAATGCCGAATTTTTGCTCTATTTCTAGTAATTTAAAAGCGGACCTTGCACGATACTTGTACGTGTTACTCATGACAACATATTTGTCCCTCTCACGGCGTTGTAACCATATAGTAGAAGAAGCGGTGCGCTTACGCCTTGAAGTGGTTTTCCTTTTAGAGGAGGGCATACTTACCCGAGAAACAGGAATAATGCATTAAAACAGTAGTGTGAGCAATCAATATTTTATTCATTTTTAGCTGTTATTTTCGCTACAACAACTAGTGCGGGTCTGAGAAGTCTTTCATGAATAGTATAGCCCGCTTGTACTACTTTTATAACCTCTCCTTCATTTTTATTATGTGCTTCTGTATGCGATAAAGCTTCATGAAAGCGGTGATCGAATTGCTCTGCTTCAGGGAATATTCTTTTTATCCCATATTTTGCTAGAGCTGTTTCGAAAAGCTTAATAGTCATATCAATACCCTCAGCTGCGGACTGGATTCTTGTTTTTTCACTTACCGTTATATCTAGTGGCTCTATATCTTTATTTTTCAAACTTTCATGTGCTCGATATAAGTTATCCAATACGTCCACAAGATCCTTTGCTAGGTTGCTCACACCATAATTTCTAGCCTCTTCTATATCGCGTTCGTAACGTTTGCGCATATTTTCCTTATCTGCGTGAGCTCTTAGTAATTTGTCCTGCAGAATAACTACTTCAGTATTTTGCTCCTTTTCCGTATCAGAGCTCTTCTCTTCTTGTTGTGCGTATAATTCGGTCTCCTGTATTTTTTCAGCGTTCTCTTGAACGTGTGGTTCTTGATGTGCTTGTGACATAACTTTGAAATGGTGTATAGGTACGATAATAAGGCCTCTAGGCTAACATTTAGGGAGCGATGTGTCAAGGATGGTTTTTTATATACGAAATTTCTTATAAGAAGTTTCTGTACGGATTAGTTACCTGATTGTTCAGAAAGTTTTTATAACATATATTATAGGTGGCATAGATATAAATTTTGATATATTTGGGCCTATTAAGATGCACCATTCAGTGTCGTTTATTAGCTTATTATCATTATATCAATGAGGACATATTTTCTGTTATTTTTATCTGGAGTGGCGCTATTGTTTTTTATCACTCAGTTGCACTTCTCTTGGGGTGAACCATCTATTTTTGATGTAAAACCCGAGAAAGAGAAGGCTTATCCAATACAGGGTAATACAGATCCTGAAACCGCTGCAATAGATAAGAATGCATATACAGATGATATACACCATCAAGAAGAGCTATCATGGACAATTGGGCCAATACTTGAGGGAAGGTTTCAGAAACAAGGTAGTTTTATAATTTTAGACATAAGTACGGGGAAAAAATCAGATTTAATTTTACACGTTAAGAGACCCTATATGTGGCATGATTACACAATTATATTGCTTTCTTATTGGAAATATAGTGGCACTGAGTTGTTAGTAGATAGTAGGGCGCTTGTGAAGATTTTAAAAGACGATCATACGATGTTTTATGGATGGATTTTTTCTAAACATAGGGCGGTTTTTCATTCAAAATTTGATCAATATTTTCTTTATTTGAAATAATATAATACATATTAATGTAATATGACAAAATATATATCAGGATAAATTTATCCTGATATGCAATCTACTATATTGGCGCAATAGCATATTTTATTACTATATACCCTTTTTTAACTGAAGTATTAAGCTTCTAATACCAACATGCTTCACTCTCTTTCGAAGCATATAGCGAGGCCCATGCCCCCACCTACACACAATGTAGCTAGTCCTTTCTTAGCATTTCTTTTTAGCATCTCATGCAGTAAAGTTACTATGATTCTTGCGCCTGATGCCCCTATTGGATGGCCTATAGCGATAGCTCCTCCGTTTACATTGACTATTTGCTCATTCCAACCCATCTCATTATTGACATAGATAGCTTGTGCGGCGAAAGCTTCATTAGCTTCAATTAACTCTAGATCTTGTACTGTCCATTCTGCTAATTCCAGTGCCTTGCGCGAAGCGGGAACTGGTCCCGTTCCCATTATAGCATAATCAACGCCGACTTGAGCAAATGACTTTATAGTGGCTATTGGGACTAACCCGCGCTTTTTAGCTTCAGTTTCTTTCATGAGCATCAATAGTGCAGAACCATCGTTAATTCCGGATGCATTCCCCGCTGTAACCGTACCTTCTGGGATAAAAGCGGCTTTTAATTTTGCTAATGATGCTGCAGTTACCCCATGTCTTACGTACTCATCTTCACTAAAAATAATGTCTTCTTGTCGGTAATTAGGTACATTAATAGGGATTATCTCATTTATAAATTTGCCACTCTTTTGTGCGATTTCTGCTTTGTTTTGAGATGAGGCTGCAAAAATATCCTGTTCTTCACGACTAATATTGAACCGCTTTGCTATATTTTCTGCTGTTACACCCATATGTGTTTGTGTGAACACGTCAGTTAAACCATCATACACCATAAGATCCACCATTTTTGCATCACCTAATTTCAATGCATTGCGCAAATGCATCGCATGAGGTGTCCTACTCATGTTTTCATGCCCTCCTGCTAGTATAATATCGCTTGTGCCCGATATTATAGACTGATATGCGCTTATTACTGCTCTTAGTCCTGATCCGCACACCTGGTTTACTGTCCATGCGGGTATTTCTTTCGGTAATCCACCGTATATAGCTGCTTGTCGCGCTGAATTTTGTCCTGTGTTAGCGGTTAATACATTACCCATTATTACTTCAGATATTTCTTCTCCGTGTATTCCGGTTGTTTCTAATGTCTTTTTTATTAAAATTGCTGATAGTCTTGCTGCGCTTAAAGAAGATAGTGATTTGTTAAAAGCACCCACTGCAGTTCTGAGGGCTGAAACGATTACAACCTTATTGTTGTCCATTGTATCAATTATAAATTTACTTGTTTACTTGCCCAGTATACATCTATCTACTGTAAGAGAACTTCTTCACCAAGTAAACCTTTAAAACCTAGGGTAGTTATTTGTGTAGTTTATATACAAGGCTAAATGTATTGCATGTGGCGCAGCATGATGCCTCTTTATTCGTAATTTAGGTCAAGATGCGTATGATTTTTTCTAAGAAAAACACTTTAGTCATACTATCTATGATGATAGTTTGCGTAATATTAGGAAACCTTACCATTTGGTTGATGCATACCAGAGCGATTAATAGATTTATCCGTACTATACAGGAAGATTTCGCTGATTATCATGTGTCCATGTCCTACGACTTGCTCAAGTTTTCGAAACTTACTGCTTGGAAGCTTGAGGGAGAGCTATCTAATGTAAAGCTTGCTTTTGTAAGTGATTTAGCGACCTATAGGGTAAAAGTAGGCAATGTAAAATTAACAAGTGATTTAGTACATGGGCGAGTGGTGGTCACATTTCCACGTGCGATTAAATCGCTTCTTAGAGTGGGAAATTTAGGGCATATGGGCTATGTTATAAATTCCGCTTCTAAGCATGCTATTTTGTTTCGCTTTTTAGGCGAAAAAGCGCATATATTGGAATTTGACTTGCATTATAAGCTTTTTTCTTGGGGGAGGAAGAGAGATCTTGGTTTATCTAAGTTATTATATGAAGGAGAGCAAAACAACTTAATCGTGAAAATAGATAAAGAGGAATTATTACACGTAGAGGGTTTAGGGTTTGCACTTACGGATATTAGTGCAGGAGGAGAGAATTGGAGTCTGTCTTTGTTTATTCCCTCGTTAATCTTGAATCTCAATCATCCTTGCTTTCGACAAGAGGGTGAAGTTTTAAGTAATAAAGAAATATTAGGAAATATTAGTTTGAAGCTTTTGCTAGATCGTATGAGTAATACGTCAAAGCTAGAGTCCTCTGAAAGAAATAGTAACGGAAAAACGGGGTCTTCTCGCATTGTGAATTATAATGTAAAAGCGTTCAATATTTCTTCTGATTCATCTGGAATAGAAGCAAAGGGTGTTTTTGATGTGTTTGGAGATGACCTATCGAGTTTGAATTTTAAGTGTAGGGTTGGGAAATATTCTGCTTTCGTTGATTTATATGCTGATATTTGGAGCGCTGCTATCCGTAGGGTGCCAGGTGTACCTGCAAATTTTCGTATAAGTGACAATGATATAATAGCTGTAAAGAGCTTGATTCATGATCACTTTGAGACTAAAGGGGATGATTTGTTTTTTGATATTGTGCAGACAAAGCCGGAAGCTGAGACGCGTATTTCTGGTTTTACAATCCAGAATATTTTAGAGATGCTTGAAGTTGCGACAGCGAATAATATTAAAGGCACAGCTTTAGTAAACGGGAAGTAAATTAGGACAGATATAGTGCATTACGCAGGGTAAGCTTTATGAATAAGTATGATATACAAGATGTGGAGTTGATTTTAGAAAGCACAAAACTTCGTGCCAAATTATTTCGGTGGAGATTTGCTTTTTGTGTCTTTTTTTTAGTTTTTATCTGTGTGATATTTGTTAACTCTTCTGGAAATACAGGATTTCAAACTTTTCCTTTAGATAAAGAGCGTGTAGCGCGCGTTGCTATTATTGGCACTCTTGTTAATAATGAGAAGCGTTTGGAAACTTTATCTCAGATACGTGAAGATAATAGAATCAAGGCTGTTGTTTTACATCTTGATAGTCCTGGAGGCACTTTTGTAGGAGGAGAGAGCTTATATAGAGCTATCCGTAAGTTATCCGAACAGAAGCCAGTAGTAGCTGTTTTGGGAGAAATTGCTACGTCTGCAGCTTACATGACTGCTATCGCTACCGATAGGATATGGGCATTTAAAGGAACACAGACTGGTTCTATAGGTGTATTAGTACATGGGTTTGAGGTAACGGAATTGGCTCAAAAGCTTGGTATTACATTTACTACTATCAAGTCTTCAGAACTTAAAGCTACTTTAGGCCCTTATGAAAAAGTGACACCGCAAGCCAAAGAAGCGATTCAGGCATATGTAAATGAGATGTATGATATGTTTTTAGATATGGTAAAAGAGCGACGCCATATATCGCGGGAGAAATTATTAAAAGCATGCAATGGCGACGTTTGGAGTGGGCGACAAGCACTAGAGAATGGACTGATTGATGCTATAGGAGGAGAATCTGAAGCATTAGAATGGTTAGAACAAAACAAGTTCATTAAAAAGGGATATGTAATGATAGATATTCCAATGAGCAATTATGTTCAAAGAAATATTTTGGATATATTATATTAGGGAAATTAAGAGCCATATCTAAAGAAATTAATTTCCTATTTTGTGTTACTATTTTAGGGCAGTATTCCTGCTGCTATTGCATTAGATAGATTATCCCTTCCTAGACCATGGTTTACCTTTTACTATGCTGTCTTTTGTATTTTCGATGGTTATATTGTGGTTAACCCCTATGTATATTGCGTGTGCGCCGCTTTTTTCTATGTCTTTTCTTGTAATGTTAACCTTAGTATTTGCGCATATCATATCATCATACAGATTAATGAATAAATCTAGATTGTTGCATATTGTATTATTTTCTTGCGGGGAGGAATGGCCTCTTATTAAGAGCACCTTCGTGCCATTTTTATGTATTATACAAGTTTCTTTATCGCAAGAAAGCGATGTGATAGGATTATCTATCTGAATATTTTCATAATGTGCAAGCATCTTGGGTCCATAGGACTTTTCTCGGTATGTTTTTTCCCACGCTTCTCGCGTAAACTTATCTTTTTGAAATGAGGAAAAGATCAATTTATTTTCCCACTTAATCGCGAATAAATTACTGTTTTCTGAGATGAGAATGTCGGGGGTATTCTTTTCAAACAGAGTAATGAAACCTATAATTATGAGAGCTATGCCCACATAGCGGATTTGTGTTTTACACAAAAATAGCAATATTTCTCCTAATGCTATCGTTGTTATAGCGAGAGCGGTAAGAGATGGTAAGCGAAGGTTTGAATATGGTAATGAGGCTATAAATTTAGATACAGTTAGCATGATATTCAAGCCATAGCTCATCGGATAGAGCGCAATATTTTCTATATTTAGAGGCATTAGTAACAGAGATATCATCCCTAGTGGCATGATATAAAAATTACTTAGAGGCACGCACATTAAATTTGTTATGATACCGTAAGGAGAAAATTGATGGAAATGATATATCGCGAATGGCGCTGTAGCAAAGCCTGCAAATGTAGAAGCTGCGGCAATAGAGGCGCAATAGACAAGTAATTTTTTATGATGTTTAACTATCAGGTTTTTACTTGAGTTAATAGGTGAGAGAATATATTTATGGGATATTTTAAAGCTAGATATGAGAGCTCCACAGGCAGCGTAAGACATTTGAAAACTTGGGCTTAGTATATCTTCAGGAGTTGTTAATAATATTATTATCGCAGAAATGGATAGACTTTTCATTGCGTCTGCATTTCTATCTAGGAGAATACTTAAGAGTGCAATTGTGGACATTATGATTGCCCTCACTGCAGAAATTGGTATGCCCGTTAGAGGTAAGTATAGGAAGCTTATGAGTATAGTAACTGTGGCAGCAAATTTTTTGCTACTCCATTTCATTGATAGCGTTTCAGAACGAGAAATTAAAAAGCGTACTATGAAAAAAATGATTGCTATCACAACCATTAAGTGCATGCCCGAAATTGCTATTATATGCGCGATTCCCGCTGTACGTATTGCATCGAAATCATCTTTATGTATGCCTGAAGATTCCCCGACGATTAAAGCAGCTGCTATAGCGCCATTTGCTGCTCCCATAGCGGCTTTCATTCTATCAGATATGTTGTGTCTAAGTCGATTAATAATTACTTTGACGTAAGTGTGAGCAGAAGAAACTTTATATGATTGTTTTTGGTGATTTGCGCTTTCAACAATATGTGTTTTCCTCACAGTATATCCTATGGCGCCTATTTGGCGAAAATATGCGAATCGAGCGAAGTCGAAGCCTCCGGGTATGACAGGGTTGGGAGGTGGCATCAAAACAGCTGATGTTTCTATTATATCTCCTACTGCTATACCAGAGCAGCTACTGCCTCTACAGTTAATTCTGATTTTCTTTATTTTGCCCGGTAAAAGCATGTGTATACGGCATTTGCCTTCTGCTTGTGTATCTAACTGGATTACTTGCCCTCTAAGCAATAGTGGTTCTGTTTTTTGACATAATATTGTATGAGCTATGCTCTCTACCCTATATACGATGGCAGTATATCCTACTAACAAAGCTAACGCTCCAGCGAGCATTAAGTATATTAATTGTATATCTGTTCTATTCCAAATTTGATGTGCTAAAAGGCGGAATATACATATAACTATTATCACTAGAGTTATTACTTTGAGTAAAAACAGCAAAGGGAAGTTTAGAGAAGTGTTAAAATATGCGAGTATACCAATGCTTAAGAATATTGGAGTCCATAGGAAGCTTTGAGTCGCTTCTTCCAAGAAAAAATATATTGAACGCTTAAGCAACAACCCTAGACTCGCTCTTAGGTAAAATCGTATGCTGTACCTTCCCTTCGTACAAAACCCGATACTAAAGTTCTAAATTACTAGCGGATTAATAGAGCGAATGTATATTAAGAGCAAGCAGCATCGGCATAAGTAAGATTCTTAGCTGCTTTATTTTATGTAAAAGGGAGTGGCTAATATATAGCTATTCCCTTTCATTATTAGTGTTTTTGATTATGTGCGTTGAAGCAGCGTTTGGCTCATTTCATTTTCAGTTTGCCATGCTTTTGCATTAGCAGCGTAATTCTGACTTGCTTGGGTCAAATTAGTTAAACTTTCTGCCATATCAACATTTGACATTTCAAGATTTTGTCCCATTAACCAGCCACTTCCTAAGGTTCCAGGTGGTACAAGTTGTTCCTGCCCAGTTGCTATGTCATTATCATTCGTATAAACACCATTATTAGATAGAGTAAGGCCTTCAGGGTTTATAAACATTGCTAATTGAATCTGATATATAGGTATCGGAGAGTAGTTATTGTCGAAATTTCCGTATATATTGCCTGCAGTATCGGAGGAAATAGAACGTAGCGCACCCGCAAGCCTTCCATCAGATGATATGGTACCGGTATTTGCATTTACTGAAACTTCAGTAAAATTTGTTGTATTGAAGGATATAGTTGAAGGGGCGAGAGACTGCTGATTGATTTGAAGCCATTGAAGTACTAGTGGATCTTTAATGGTTGGAAGAGCAGCGGTTGTGGAATCAAAACCCAATGCCCCTCCTATGTCGCCAGTACTAGGCACTACCTTAATCATATGATTGCCTACAGGTTTTAATAGGATCGAATAAGATGGGGTATCGCTGTTTTGTACTATTGATGCTTGCATAGCAGGAGAGCCTACAGGATTAAGTGTAGTGTCGGCATTTATAGCAGCAACTATGTTAGACAGTGATAATGATGTAGTTGTTGGTATTGTGATTATAATATCAGTGCCGTCACAATTAATAGTGATTGAAGATGTTGTGACTGTTGTGGGTAAAGATTTAGAGCTTTTTAGAGGGGGGCTATACGAAGAAATAGAAATACTACTTGCTCCAATAAATTCAACTTGGGATACTTGCACTAGACCATCTGCTCTCTGATTAGCAAGTGTACCAGGTTCTGTTGTGTAAGTTTCAAAAATCCAAGTATTAGCGTTGATTTTTTTGCCAGCCATTGTAAATCCATGTTTGCCTGCGGCATTATATACCGGAAAGTTTGTTGTGACAGATGGTTGTACTTGCCCACCTGCTATATTATTCTGTGAATCATATGGATTATAATTTGTAGGCAGTGTCCCTAGATCTAATCCTAGTGCTGCAAGTGGAGCGTCCTGTGTATTAAAGAGATTAATTTCAGAGTTTGTACTGCTTTCAAATAATAATGAGTTATTTCCCTGTGTATTATCGATACTGCCGAACTGTGCTAAAATTTGACCCAATTCATCCATGCTAGCGTATCTTTTTGCTGTGGATTGTGTATTTGCTGCTATAGAGGCAATATTTAAGTTTGTATACAAAGCACCCGTACCACTTACGGTCAAGGAATTATCTGCTGATATAGGAGAGACTATGAGTTGAGAGTTTGTTCCATCAGATTGTACTTGTGCTCTCACCTGACCTGTTTGTATTAATTTGCTGGCAATCAGTTTAAGTGCCTCCCCGTCATTTGACGCACTACTCAAATCGTTAGGAGAAATTGTAATTCCATTGATGGTAAGTGAGCCGGTATTGCTTGTGGTAAGCGTTGTATTTGCGGACACAAAGCTATTACTTAAGGAAAACCCACCGAAAATACAATTCATTGCTTTAGAAGATATAGTAGATTCTATAGAGGGTTTATCCTGTATCAGGAAACTATTCCCGCTCTTAAAATTTGGATTGGGTTGGAGCAAATCTGTATTTTGAAGGCTTTGATTAAATGTATCAACCGGCATTACAAACATTTGGCTTGTACCTGATACAATTGTATCAGTACTTAATATGAAGTTTGGTGTTACATTCTGAGTTGCAGAGCCCTCTAAAAAGAGCGTACCTGGTGCGGTTTTGATAGGCTGTAACTCTTTCTCTAACTCTCCTGTGTTATTAAAATCGTACATGTATCCCTGTAGTAAGTATTTTCCTATATATTCTAAATTACCGTAGTTGTCATAGTCGAAGGATGCTGTGGGTATATAATAGTGCTGACTACTATCTATGCCCTTTGTTAAGACAAGCAACCCCTTACCATCTATAGCGAAGTTGTTTTGTATGCCATCATACACAAGAGAACCTTGTGTCGACATATCGAGAGATTGATACGTATTGGATCCTTTACTACCCATATTATCAGCTTCAAGTGAGACTGGAATGGATATAAATTTTTTAAACCCTGGAGTTGCTAAGTTGGCTATGTTTCCAGCAGCGGTTTGTACTTGAGTTTGTGAAGTTCGTAATCCTGAGAGTATTGTATTACTTCTCATAAACCCTCTTATTTTACCTGTTGACCTTACTATTAAGGGTACTTAGCTTATTAGATAATGACCTTGGCATCAATCTCCTTTCATGATTACTGCTATATCCATCTAAAAAGATAAGTGAGCTATTTTCTCTCTAAAGTGTTAGGAGAGCTCAATACACACTATATGCATGAGAAGAAAAGAAATCAACCCTACATTGAGTTTTCCTTACAGCATTTTATTGAATTATTAATTATGGAGCTTAATTATGATGCCGTATATATTCATAATACAATGCTCTAGCTAAGTAATATCTTTCTTGTTGTATAATAAGTGATATGCTATTTAAGTGAAAGTCGTGCGCATGTTGTTGCTATGTAGCTTATATGTTATCGCGTTAATAGTTTAAAGTAGAGGGTAGTAAGTATGGAATTGGAGGGCTTGAAGTTTGTAGGTGTAGGCTTAACAACAATGGGTATGCTTGGTGCTGCACTTGCAATAGCTATAATTTTTGCGGCCTTACTTGATGGAATAGCTCGTAATCCAGCTGAAGAACAGAAGATGATGAAAGGTGCGTTTGTGGGAGCTGGTTTGGCTGAAGCCATGGGATTGTTTTCTTTCTTAGTTGCTATACTGTTATTGTTTTTCTAAGAAATGGTATAGGAAGCGTGCGATGCTATATCGCGAATATATAGTTAGTGTTGCAGTTCTTTAAGGTTAAGATAACAACGTGCCATTTTAAATGGGGGGGGGGCGATTAGAGGAGTGATAGAGCTGTGCTTATGCTGAATATATCTCCTCGCTGTTAGAGATTAATGTGTGCTTGCAATCTCTAACTCTTTTAAATTCTTAGGATAATTACCATTATAGCGTTACGTATGGAGTAACATTTCCCAATAAAAAAAGAGGAAGTGAAAGCATATGCAGTAATTATATGGTAGCTTCAGAAGTCATTTGTTGTAATAATGCCTCTCTGGCACTTTTGCACATCGTAGACGTCGAGATTGGGGTATATTCCCAGAGATGTAAGTATTGTATAGGTTTCATAGAGGGGCAGGCCCGTTATATTCGTATAGGAACCACTCATCCAGGTTATGAAAGCAGAAGCTAGTCCTTGTAGGGCGTATCCTCCTGCCTTTCGTGCCCAGTCACCTGAGTCTATAAAAAGCTCTATTTCTTGCTGGGAAAGACGCTTAAATCTCACGATAGAGAGAGCGGTTTTTACTATCTTTTTGTTCTTATATAGTCCGCATACGCTTGTATAAACCCTATGCCTACGTCCTGAGAAATGCTTTAGGCAAAATAGTGCATCTTCACGATTGAGAGCTTTGGGCAATATACGTCGACCTGCACATGCCACTGTATCTGCCCCTATTATCACACTTTCTGGGAAGAGAGTATGCACTTTTTGGGCTTTTTCTACTGCCAGTCTACAAGATAGCAATTTAGGTAGTTCTGCTTTATAAGGCGTTTCATCTAACTCTGGAGCACATATTATATTAGCTTTATAGCCTATTTGCTCTAGCAGACGTACTCTATATTTAGAAGATGATGCAAGAACAAGCTTTGGAATAGACATAAACAAATTTAATAGCCAAATTACACTGATCTATACTGGTAGCAGCATAGCAAACTGCGTGTCAAACAAGTGCCTATTTCTTGGGGTACAATCTACAGTTTATATACATACAGCCCAAACACCAAAAATTCTTACTAATTGTAATTAACAAAAACTTATAATTACGAAATTAGTAACTTTCTACTTGTTCCACAACCCCTAAGGAATATATAATGATCAGTGCCTACCAATATAGGTGTTTTGGTGCATTTTCAATATTTTATTTTATTAGTTATTCAATCTAATTATGCTGAATTCGTTAGCTGCAATATCGAGAGAGGAGGGTGGACTCGGGGAATATCTCGCTAAAATAGAGAGGATCCCATTTCTTTCATTAGAAAGAGAAAATGAGCTTGCCGTAAAATGGTGTAATGGCGGAGATGTACAAGCTGCGCATGAGTTGGTTGTATCACATCTGAAGCTTGTTGTAAAAGTTGCGAGAAAATTTTATAGATACGGACTCCCTTTGATGGACCTTATATCTGAGGGAAATATTGGGCTTATGCAGGCAGTAAAAAAATTTGATTTGATGATGAAGTGTCGTTTATCTACTTATGCATTGTGGTGGATTAGGGCATCAATTCAGTCATACATATTAAAGTCTTGGTCTTTGTTGAAGGTTGGTACCTCAGAGTTGAAGAGACAGCTTTTTAGTGGATTACATAATGTTAAGAGTAAAATATATAACTCAACAGATGATGAACCTGAGGAGCAAAATGTAAATAATAGTAATGAGTTATCTGTACATGGGGCCGGAGGATACGTTCGCAGAGGAAATATCAGCGATCATATGCGATGCGCAAAGCATGTTGTACAGCTTGATCATGCAGTATCTGCTGATGGGGGAGTTGCTCCTATAGATATGATCCAAAGAGAGGGAGATGTTACACAAGAATTTGCACTCATTGAAACTGAACAGCGCTATATGCAGCGTGAAATCATGAAACGCGCGATTGGTAGTTTAACTGAGAGAGAGCGAGCGATATTATTGGCTAGACGTTTACAAGATAAACCACTGACGTTAGGAGTTTTAGCCGCCCGTTATGGTATCTCTGGAGAAAGGATTAGACAAATTGAGGAGCATGCTGTGCGTAAATTAAGTAATTTCGCGCAAAAGGAGATGAATGCTCAGGATATTGTATAGCGTGTTTTTTTTAAACTAGGAGTATTTTATGAAAATTGGCCAATTGGAAGAATTGAAGTTACAGGAGCGTTGGCACAAAAGTGGCGTGTATTCTTGGAATGCAGCTGAACCACGTTCTCATACATTTTCCATAGACACTCCTCCCCCGACTGTTTCTGGACTTTTGCATATGGGGCACGTATTTTGTTATGTGCAAACTGATTTTATTGCGCGATATCAGCGTATGTCTGGTAAGAATGTTTTCTATCCCATAGGATTTGACGATAATGGCCTTCCTACAGAGCGATTTGTCGAAAAAATAAAAGGGATAAGGGGAGTAGATATTCCAAGAGATGAATTTATCAAAGTTTGTCAAGATGTAGTACAGAACGCGGAGGAGGATTTCAGGCGGTTGTTTAAGTCTCTTGCGCTTAGTGTAGATTGGAAGTTTGAATATCAGACAATAAGTGCCCGTTCTCGTAAACTTTCTCAAATGTCGTTCATAGATTTATATAGAAAGGGATATATACATAGAAGACTTGGACCTGTTTTTTGGGATACGGTAGACAGGACGGCCTTAGCTCAGACAGAGATAGAAGATAAGGGAAGGGCGGGGTTAATGAGTGAGGTAAGATTTGAAAAGGAGTTTGGAGGTGCTTTATTTATTGCTACGACGCGTCCTGAGCTTATTCCTGCATGTGTAGCTCTTTTTTATCATCCAGATGATTTAAGATATGCTGCATTGGAAGAAGAATATGCGATTACCCCTATATTTGGTAAAAAAGTGCGTATTATTGCCGATCCTGATGTGGACCCAGAAAAAGGTACTGGTTTGGTAATGTGCTGTACATTTGGCGATATTCAAGACATTTTTTGGTGGCGGAAATACAAACTTGATATTTTAGACTGCATCACTTTGGATGGTAAAATGAAGAATGCAGACTTTTTAGACGGTATGAGAGTAGAGGAGGCTCGTGAGCAGATGCTAAAGGCATTAGGCGGGATGCAGTTGTTAGGGAGACAAGAAGAAGTTAAGCAGTATGTAAAATGCGGAGAGAGATCAGGCGCACCACTTGAAATTGTCAGTACTGAGCAATGGTACATAGATATATTAGATCATAAGAAGAAGATCTTAGATATGGCTAGTAGATGTTGTTGGCATCCAGAACATATGAAAGTTAGACTTGATAACTGGATTAATGGCTTAAATCAGGAGTGGTGTATATCGAGGCAAAGATTTTCTGGAGTGCAATTCCCGGTTTGGTATTCTCGTCGAAAGGGAGAAGAGGGTAAGATTATAATGGCGGAAGTAGACCAATTACCTGTAGATCCTTTGGTGGATTTGCCCAAAGGTTATACAAAATACGAAGTTGAAGGAGATAGAGATATTATAGACACATGGGCGACTAGTGCTATCAGTCCGCAATTATCTAGTTTAGGAATTAGCGCAGATTTAGCAATAGATGGTGATTTGCATAAGAAGTTATTCCCGTTTGATTTACGCCCTCAAGGCCATGATATTATTAGAACTTGGGCTTTTGCTACTATTGTAAAAGCTTTGTATCACGAAAATACTATTCCTTGGAAGCATCTGATGATTAATGGGTGGTGTCTTGCTGCTGATAAAACCAAAATGAGTAAGTCTAAAGGTAATACAGTCACTCCTGAGGTTCTTATTAAAGAGAAAGGTGCTGATGTTGTTCGCTATTGGTCTTCAAGCTTCAGACCAGGTGCTGATGTTGTATATTCAGAGGAAGTATTTAAGACGGGGAATAAGTTTATCACGAAGCTATTAAATGCTGCTAAGTTTTGTTTTATTCATGTGAAAAAGATAAAAGCAGAGGTGGATAGTGCGAAGGAGGCTTCTTCGCTTAAGACGGTGCTTGAATGTTATAATAGTGGACATCTGACAGAGTATGTAGATTTGTGGCTTTTATCAAGGCTTTATGAAACTACTAGAGATGTTACTATGGCTTTTGAGCGCTTTGAATATTGTGAAGCGCGTGTGGTAGCAGAAGATTTCTTTTGGAATGATTTATGTGATAATTATTTAGAGATAGTAAAAATACGCTTATATGAGTGCGTATCTGATTCTAAGGGCCAGAGTGCTGCTTTAACCTTATATTGGTGTTTAGATACATTATTACGTTTGTTCGCTCCTTTTATTCCTCACACTACTGAGGCTTTGTTTACGGCTTTAGGAGAGATAAAGAGCCAATTAATGGGAGAGACCTGGGGCTTTCGTTCTATACATAGTAGGTATATGTGGCCGAAGCTTGAGAATTTAGTATATGTTGAACGGGCTAAAGCTGAAGGAGTAGTACTTGTGAAATTATTAGGTCTTATTAGGAAGGCGAAGTCTGCTAAAAACCTATCTTTAAATGCTGAGCTTGATTTTGTCGAGATTTGTATAACAAATAAACAAGCTGTGTACTTGTCTAATTCTGCTCTTACTGATCTTAAAAATGCTGTGAATTGTGAAGCTATAGTTCAGAGTGACTCTTCTCTGATAAAAGAGGATACATTAGCGAACGAAGATTCTGTACAGGTACTTATTCCAGAATCTGGCGGTTATAAAATTAAAGTTGTTTTTAAATCATGAGTATTGATAAAACATGACATGTCCTTTGCTTCAAAAAAGCAGATATAACATTGCAGTGATAGGAGCTACTGGCAGAATAGGTAGAGAAATAGTAAGGGCGTTAGAGGAGTATCATTTTCCCGTGAATACAATAGCTCTTATAGCTTCAAAGAAATCGCAAGGGAAAACTTTGGCTTTTGGTAAAGAGTTATTGAGAGTTGTTTCGCTTGAAGGGTTTGATTTTAGAGAAGTTGATATTACCATATTTGCTGCAGGGCCTAGGCTAGCAGCCAAATATATTGTTGATATTGTGCAACAAAGTGGGGGAGTAGTTGTAGATTGTTCATCGCACTTTAATTTGGATGTAGACGTGCCATTGATTGTGTCTGAGGTAAATTGGGATAAAAATGGAATCTGTAAATTAGGAATCATTGCTAGTCCTAATAGTATAGTCACGCAGATAGCCATAGCTTTAAAGCCCTTGCATGATTATGCACGGATTAAGAGAGTAGTAGTTTCTACATATCAGTCTGTTTCTTCTAATGGTAAAGAAGCTATGGATGAGCTTTATAACCAGACTAGGGAAAGGTTTTTTGGAGGTGTTTTGGAGGCACGTGTATTGCCTCATCCTATTGTTTTTAATTTGATACCTCAGATAGGGCAATTCGACGAAGATGGTTATACTGAAGAAGAGCTTAGTATTGCACATGAGTTGCCGAAAGTCTTTGGATATGATATCGCTGTAACGGCTACATGTGTGATGGTACCTACTTTTGTAGGGCATGGTGTTTCTTTAAATATTGAATTCGAATCTGCTGTATCTCAAGAGATTGCTAAGGAAATATTAGCTTTGGCGCCTTCTGTTATTCTTTCAGATGCATCTTCGAACGATATATATACAACTCTGAGTGAGTGTGTTGGGATTCCTGCGGTATTTGTTTCTAAGGTAAGAAAAGATTACAGCTCAATTAATGGTCTTAATATGTGGCTCGTAGCAGATAATATGTATAAAGGAATGGCTCTAAATGTCGTGCAAATAGTACAAAAACTTATTGCTTTCTAATTACCAATACTACCCCCCGTTATTGTCGGTTTATATTACCGGGATTTTCTGAATTTTTTATTGGATTTTTTATTTGCTGCTTTTCTTGTATAGCTTCTTTTGCTCTCTTGGAGGCGCTTTTAACTTGAGGGGATGGTTGCTTACTGACGGCACTCTTCTCTTGCTGATTAGGTGGAGGTGATGGTTGATGTATCTTTGATGAACCTGCTCCGAATCTTTGTTCTATTTGTTCTAGTTTTTTAGTCCCCTTATCATATCCCTTACCTAAGATTGCTTTTGCATCGAGCAGTTGTCCTACCCCCCTTACAACCTTATTCCATATTCCTCCTTTAGCTATTTCTTCGTCAGTATGAGTTACTTTGCCAGTTAGCTTTCCTAACCCATATTTAACATTGAAGCTGCGTAACTGTCCTATTGTATTACTAATCATATCTGATGGCATTCCGATACTTTGTGCTAACGTACTGCTTGGAGAAAAGAGAGCATTACTTAGAGAGTCAGCTAAAGAGGGAATTTGTTTTAAAAATAGCTGCAGTATTATGCACGCGAATAAGACACTGAAATAAGTTCCTATATCTAGAGCACTTTTGACTTCTCCCATGCTTTCTGGATACCAGAAAAGAATACCAAGACAAAATCTTGCCCAACCTACGATCCATTGCCAACAAACCTTGTACATTAAAAGCCCTTCTAGTGTTTGCTCTACAATACGTAGCATTAACCCTACCGTAGCGGTTGTTAGTATGATTATTAGTCCACTGCTTATTAGGCTTTTTAGCCAATTTTGAAACATAGGAGATGTTAGTTTAAACAAAATCATCACTATGAAGATAGGAAAAATAATCGTTAGTAGAGTAATTTGGAAAAGAGCGGTTAAATATAGCATTATTGCTTCAAATATAGTTACTAAGAGTATAAATATTAGGATATAAAGTAGAAAGATAAAATAGATATATTTTGTGAAAAGGAGGCTCCAGATTTTGACATTGAGGGCTTTAGAGACTATTTGGTCAATGACCACATCAAATACAGCTAAATAGCCTCCTACAGATGCTGCTACTTCTGCTGCATTTGTAGGGGAATGTTCCTGCCCTTGAGCAAAGAGTGCCTCCATCAGAATTTTAGAGAAAGCTTCAGCTATGCCTTGGAACCAAGAGATCAAATAAGTATTAAAAAAATTATATGCAGTGATGCTATTAGTAAGAAGTGTAGCGATTAATCCTACTTTAAAAAGTTGAATAAGTAACTCTCCTTGGTTCATTTTGGTTATTCCAAATAAGAAAAACACGCCAGTGAGCGTTACGTATAGGATGAGCAATACCCTTATCAAAGCAGTGAAACGTAAATCTTGCAACATACCCCCCAGAAGATATTGCGTTACTTCCTTCATTTGGGTAGTAAAGATTGAAAAGGCTTTTTCAATAAAACCCATTTTATACACTCCATTTGAGAAAGTAACTATGTACGATCCAGTGTTATCGCTATAGTACGAATCTAATATTTTAACGTAGAGATTGCCCGAAGGGATTGCTGTGCCTGCAGCAGTTGTGCTATTTGAAGGGGTACATTTATATCGTGGATTAGGGAGATCGTTATTTGTTGGAGTACATGATATTAGACTTCCTACTGTGAAAGCAGTTTCTGAGAGTGTTACTCCAGAGGGGGGTGGGGCCAATGAAGTGCTTATTGGTATAAAATTATAAAAATGGAATGTATAAAATTGATTAGGTGGAGGGTTTGCTGCTATTTCAGCTGTTTCGTTAGGGTCATCTCCATTAATTGAAATTAACCCGTATAAGCCTATACCAGAAGAAAGGAAGCATCCTAAATTATCTGCTGTTGGCTCTACGTTTATACCTCCCAACCCTTTTCCAAGTCCTAAGGCTGTTTTATTGTTAAGGCATGTGGAATCGTATTGGCTGCATTGTGTTTGTATACATGCTGAAGGCTTTGATTCACCCTGAAGTCCCCACGGTTGCCAATTTCCGCTAATAGATCCGGATATGGGTATAGTCGTGTATGCGCCTCCCTCCCCCACAACTTTGCCGACTGTTTGAAAGCCTGTGTAGGTCCATGCAGATATTTGAGAGGAAGTTGCCCCGTCCACAAGAAGCTTACTGCTACCTTGAGCTAAATTTGCTTCAATTTCTATTGATCCTCCAGTACCTAGATCGTTAGCACTGTAACATGGGCTGTCTACTCCTTCGCAATCGCAACCTACTAATAGAAAAAGGAGCAAGCTCGTACATATAGTTTTTAAAAAAGTTTTATATAACTGCTGCATTTTCCCTTTTATATTCAGGGATTTTTATAATCACTATCGCATAGGATACACAGATATACTATAAGTTGTATATATCTTGTTTGAAAAATTCTAAATGATAATATTATTTATTATCAGATGTGACTTTACTGAGGTAAAAGTGATTGACGAGTCACTTTCATATTATTAGATGTACAGACTCTAAAAGTAAGGGAGATAGAATTTTATACGAATAAAAAGTCTACAATTATAGCTATATATTCGAAGATATAATGATGTGAGCTGTGCTATACCTATTAAACTTTACATTGATAAACTTCATTGATTGAGATGTGAATCCCCCCTCCGTACAGTATTATCTTTTTCCTTTTGGTTTTGTGATGTTCCGCTTGTCTGAGTAGATTCTTTGAGTTTTTTTTGTTGCATTTCTTTATCTCTCTTTATTTTTCTACTTTGTGTGTCAACACCCAGCAAATCTGCTGGTATTGTAAACACATTATATGCGCGGCTGATAGCTCCTATACCTTGCTTGGTTATTGTAAGTGGAGATCCTATGTTAGTTGCTGCTTGTGTGCCGAATGAAACGAGTGTGTTTGTCATACTTACTACAAAACTACAGAAAAAATACATGCTTTGAGCTATTAGTAAAAAGGCAAAAACCCCTGCTAAGTATGTGATAGAAGCAGAGAAGCTGCTACCAGAGTGCATAAAATACACCGGTGCATATGCGTGAATCAGACAGATCTTAAAGAAGAACACATTTAGTTGTAGCCAACAAATTTTACAAATAGAGAAATGCAACGCAAGTTTAGACATTGCGAGAAGCATTTTTAAAAAGAAACTTAGAGAAGCGAATAGTACTACGGGTTGTAGAGCAAATGATATTAGCTGCTTTATCCACATGTCGAAGAGCTGTTTTGTATAATTAAATAGTATAAAGCAAAGGAATAGGGGTGCGAGCATTAATAGTATAGTAATAGCGAAGAGGCATAGAACATAAGTAATAAATACCTTGATTAGACATATAGCATATAAAACAACGCCAATTAACAATGCAATGCCTAGCATAAATCCTACTAGGCCGTTTGCTAACAGTGCTAAAATTCTTGTCCATACTATATGGGAAAACATTTTTGTTAATACGTCACTGAATAATGCAAAGACTGGCTGAATAGCTGTCCGTTCTTCACCTGCTTGCGTGCATACCCAATTATCCACAAGTGTATTTAGATCGGCTGCTGAAAAAACAATCCTAGTAATTAGGTCGTCCATACCGTTTACAAAAATATTAAAGAGATAGGTGTTGAAAAAATTCCAGCTTGTAGGAGATAACAACGTTACAACCACCCCTATCTTGAATGTTCTAGTGACTGCTTCCCTCTGTGTTATAGAAGATATTCCTGCCATAAAACATATGCCCATATATGCTATATATATTACCAGCAGCATACGTACGATATTTTGAAATGTGGGATTTCCTACTGTATTCTGGAAAACGGCTTTTAATACACCTCCTGTTGGAGCGGAAGTGCCGCTAGTTCCGAATAGTATATCTCTGTAATTTACTATGGCTGCTGTAAATATGTTCCCCGAACCGCATTTTATTGGTTCTGGTTGTACGACTATGTCATACCTTCCTGTAGTATTATATCTATCGCTGGATCTTCCTGAGTATGTGGTTTCTTCATCTTCTGCCTTGATTCTTAAAAAAAGTATTCCATCTTTAGCAATATTGGCGCTATCTTTCTGTGGTACAAAGTCAGCGAATAGATTAGCAGCATTCGCAAGAGATGCTGCGAGGTTTTCTTTTTTTAGTTTTGCAACTCTTTCTTTTGAGTTAGTTGGCCACTCTACATCTGTCCACAGTGTATCTTTGATACCTTTAGAACGGGCATAGTATCCCGTTAATACTGTATATAAAACGGCAGAATTTGTAGTGACTACTGTAGGCACTACTACGTATTGCAAGTTTTCGCCATTTGTATGTTTACATCCCTTCCATGATAAAGTCAGATTTTTATCGCTAAGGCCTCCTATTACGAGCGGTACTGGTATATTAGAAAAGCCTGATAATTGCCCTGTAAAATGCTGTATACGGTAACCTGTATATAAATTTTTATCGACATACTTTAACGCTCCTAGTACGGATTGTTCTAAAAAGATTTTAGGCGATGTTCCAATTGTTAAGCGTGAGCTAAGTCCCAACACGGGGCTTAGCTTAGTGTTGTTTTCTATAATCTGTGTAGTTTCTTGTTGTAAAGATGCTTTAGCAGAAGTACTAAGATGTTGTATTTGCTCTCTAGTGAGATCAGCTATGGGAGGAGTTTGTAGTAAATCACCTTGTAAAGTTGTAGTTGAGACTGATAGTGCACTGCCTTCATATGCTGTTCCCAACGTTATTCTGTAATATTCTGCCAATCCCCTGTTGATATCTGCATAAGAAAGACTTAGTGAGTCACCATCGGCTATAAATATATTAGGTGATAAGGAGCCTGTATCTCCAGCGTAATTATATACTGTCTGAAATCCGCATGTATAAATCGTATTGGGCTCTTCTAACTCTAGAGAGTCTGGATTTGTTACTGTGTTAGCGATATATGGTATGAGATATAAGTTTGTGTAGTGAGGATTGGATAGATTAGATTGGCCAACTTTTGTATTACTTTCAAACTTTGTACCTGTGTTAATGAAAGCATAATCTGCTGAATAGATACTATTTCCTGTTGGGCATATAGTAGTATTAGTCAATTGCACGCCATCTGTGGTTGGATCATATAATCGCGGAGAGTTACCTTGGTCATTGTGTGCGCTATATGTGTATTGATAACCTATGGCTGAGAAAGTAACACTTTGCTGACAGCTTTTGATACATTGGTCATATATATCCATGTTGATGCTATAATTTAACAGCATTTGCTGATTAACTGTAGCGGGATCAGTAGTATTAGTGCTAGTAGACGCACTTTGGCCCTCTCCATAATATAGAGCTTCAAAGGCTGTTTTACATGCTGATTGACATCTATTGAAGCACTGTACGCCTAAAGGGCGGATTGTTATGAAAGTTGGCAAATCTCCTGACATCTGCTCCGCGTATATACAGTCTCGATATAACGGGGAAATATCTGCATATGTTTGGTGTAGTCCTAATAGAGTGATTGCGAATACACCGCCAAGGACAATATGTGTTGTCCTCTTTTGAACCATTTCAGCTATATAACATATGAATTTATAAAAGATCATAATGCCTAATTGTACTAAAATCTGTATTATAAATGATAAGTGGTTATATAAAACAGCCTTTCCTTTCGAAATATTGTGCAAAAACATAGTCTTAGACAGGGGATATGGTGTTTTTTTTCTTAAAACGGAAATATAAGCTATTTATCATTTTAAGATATGAACGTTCATTTTCTTGGTACTGTGCTTCCGCTATTTGCCTTTTCTCCACTGCTTTTTTCTGAGCTAGAACTTGTCCCACCTTTCCGTTTTATTGTACTTGTACCAGTACCTAAAAGCCTTCCTGCAATACTTTGCAATCCCGTTCCTACTTTCTTAGCTATGTTTTTGCCTCCACTGACTATCTTTGGAGTGAGGCTTACCAAGTTGAAACTACCCATGCTTCCCTCACTTATTCCTTGAGCCCCTACTAAAGCGGCCATAAATGACATAACAGATTGTAAAAACATATAAAAAAGGAATGCAAATAATACCATCTTTATAAGCACTGGGTAAAATGCCGTTACGCTTGGGCTTTTTAATACTGTAAAGTCACCCAATATAGCGCTAAGGAGAGGCACGTTTTGGGTTTCAGTGAGAATATCTACCATTTGACCGCTTCTGAGGCTGCAATTTGTCATATCAATTTTACTGTCCGGACTTGATTTGTCGATTCCTGTGTTTGCTGTTTGCAGCAGCGCACAATATATTGAATGTGTTTGACCGCACAGTTTATTAAAATCTACTTTAGTTATTTCGCAATTTCCTGGTTCTGTTATAGATGGCACGCAATTTTTGTACTTATTTACTATCTGCATATCTAAGTCGCCATAAAATATAGAATCGAAAGTAGCAAGCATAAGCGCTAAAAATGCGAATAACAGCCCCGGATATAGTGTGTAGCCTATGAGCATCTTAGCCCATGCGTTGAATACTTCTTTTGTAGCATCAAAAAGCGCGAAACATATGATTAATGGGGACATTAAGACAAGTATTGTTATCGTGAACATGCACAATATTGTAATGTGTACAAATTTGAAAATTACTAATAACAGTATAAAAATATATATTAAGGTGACGAGAGAAAGTAATAAGCCCTCCATACCGACCCAGAAAGCTGCTGTAATTATCCAAAATCCTACAAGTCCTTCTAATGAATATTTGCAAGAGCCAAAATTCATATATGTTGCTATCGAACAATCTAGGTAATCCCATACTGTCAAATGGACGTGGTTGTAAACTTGTTGGCTCAATAAATTCACTGGAGGAGATATTCCGGGTGTTAAATGATAGCAATATGATATTGGTACTCTACTTTCACGCGCTTGCATAAAAAAGTCAGAAATTAGCTGTGTAGTATCGAGTAATGCTGAATATATACCGGGTCCTTTACCATTTTTATAAAGTGAAGGATCGTTGTTGTACCATGCACCCCCAGTAGCAAAATACAGCACAAGGGCAAACTTCATTAAATACATTAGCAATTCACCTCTAGATGGTGGATGCGCTGACGTAATCATTTTAAATCCAATGAGGAAAACGTACAGTACTAAAACAGTTAAGACTATGCCACGCAGATTGTTTTGTACTCCTTGAAAAAAACTTTCTCCTTGAAATGATGATGGCGTAATAAAAACCTTTATTAGTAAGTCATTAACACATCCTACTACAGTACTTGTGACATGGAGGTCACTTTTTAAGAACATAGAAACGGATGTACTGTTGCCATCTGCTGTTTCAATTTCTGCGCCTAGACGATGTAAATCTGTTCTCCCACCATAAATAGGGAGTGCATATTGGCATCGTGTCCCTGCAAGGTAACCTTCGAATCCACTCTTAGCGGGCTCTTCATATGGAGGTGGAACGTATGTACATCCTACTACTATTGGAAGTAACACGTGTCCTATAACTATAGCGCAATATTCTATACGTTTTGATTTTAATCTGTAAGAAGCGATGAGCTTTAATCCATTTACTTCTCCTGTGTAAGCAGTGGCGTTGGATGCTGATGCTCTAGGCTCATATAGAGTTATGCACTCGTCATCCTTAATACTGCATCTTTCTCTATGCCCCTTTATGCGTTTCCAGAATTTTGTTGAACACACAGTAATGCTTCTAATAAGGGCTGGTTGGGCATATGATTTGACTAGTGAATCAGAGCAGTACTGGGAAGAGTAATCAAAATATCCGCCTATATCTATAGTGGGATCTGTAGATAAACAGCTAGATGTAGTTGTTTGCGAGGCAGATAATTCACCCCACTTTACCATTTGAGCTGTAATAAATTCTGATATGCGGCATTGACTAGTACATCCATAAAAATATGGTACATCCATAACTTGTAAAGCTGCTGGATTTAATGTAACGCTTCCGTTTTGTAATATGCAAAATGGAGTAGGATTATCGCCGGTATTTATACCGTCTAATAATTGCTGGTTGGGTACTGGTACTAATCCATTGAAAGCATTATTATGCTTATGCTTACTAGTGCCCTGCAGGCTTAGTATCTCATTGGGATATAGCGAATAGGTATTCATACAGGCAGTTATATTAAGTAGTATGCCCGTTACAAGAGTTATAATCAGCAATATTATACCGAATATTGCAGCTGCACCTGATAAGATGAGGATTATTGAGATTATAAGACTTGTAACAAGCAATATAGCGCCAATAATTCCCATAAAAGAGATTTTCGTCATCTTAATAAGATCTTGAATAGGATTCACACATTCGGCCCTGGGGAGCGCTGAGTGAGGCCCTAAAACGTAAGGTATGCATGGTGTTGAGAAATCGGAAAATGAATAGGGTAGGAAGCATTTATCTATAAATTTGTATATCGATTTAAAGGCTCCCACGAGACTGCTCGTATTAAAATGCGTATTATTTTCAAAATTGATCATACCGCTATTTTCAGCGTGCACCTTTTCGGTTTTAATACATGCTAAAAGACCTAGAAAAATGCATAAAAGAATTGCAAGGCATTTTACATGCCTGTGTGGCGATTTATGTAGAAATTTTATACAATTAATCTGCATGTTTTTACTTGCCAGAGATTCGTCTTCCTAATGATATTGTTGTGCGTGCCATTGCAGCTGTTATTGCAGCTAAGTTGAGGCTTCCTTTAGCACCGGATGCTAAACCGTATACTCCTATTAGAGTGCCTAAAAATTCTGCTATTGAGTCCATAAAAAAGTAAAATAATACGGTAAACAAAAGCATTTTTGCAACTATTGGGAGCAGAAATGATGCTGGTGCTGACCTTGCAGTAGTGACTGTGCCTAGCAGAGGAATGTTTATTTTCTCTGTTAGAGCGGCTGTTATTTGTCCAGCTCGGATACTACAATTCTGTATATCTATTTCTCCTTGCGCATTTTGTACTTGCTGCATTATCGCGCAGTATAGTGAGTTTACACCAGAGCATAGTTGATTGAATTCGGCGTTTGATATGGTGCAATTTTTAGACGTTATACATTTCTCTTTGTATCCCTGAATGACACTAGTATCTATGTTTCCATAAAATATGGAATCGAAGATAGTTAACATCAGTGCTAAAAATGCGAATAATAAGCCTGGATATAAAATATATCCTATGATGGTTCTAAGCCATGAGTCGAATATTGCTTTTGTATGTTCAAAAAGTGCAAAACATAATATGAGAGGGGCAATTAAAACCAATATTGTAACTGCAAACATGCATAAGAGAGTTAAATGTACAAACTTAAATAGTACAAATAGTATCATGGTTGCATATATGAAGCTCATAATACTCAGGAGTATGCCAGTTGCTCCTAACCAAAATGCTATTGTCACGAACCAAATAAATACCATCCCCTCTAGGGAGTATTTACATGAACCCAAAGATAAATACGTTACTATTGTACAATCTAGATAATCCCAAACGGTTAATTGCACCTCACCGTTAGAAGTATCAAATATTTGTTGACTCAGTAAGTTGACAGGAGGCGATACGCCTGGCGTAGGGTAGTAGCAATAGCCGATAGGATCGCTATTTTCCCTTGCTTGCATAAAAAAATCTGGGATTGTTTGTATGGTGTCGAGTATAGCTGAGTATATTCCAGGACCTTTCCCATTTTTATATAATGCAGCGTTATTATCATACCATGCATTGCCAGTAGCAAAATATAATACAAGAGCGAATTTTATAACATACATTATCATTTCTCCTCTATGTGGGGCCTCAGAGGAAGTCAAAATCTTTAAGCCTATGAGAGCGACATATAGAACTAAGACAACGAAAACTATGCCTTTGAGATTGTCTTGAACTGCTCCGAAGAAGCTTTGTCCTTGTGGTGGTGTCGTGATAAATACTTTAAGTAGTAAGTCGTTTATACATCCTACTATGGTGCTTGTGAGATGTAAGTCACTTTTCAAAAATAAGGAAACGGAAGAAAAACCACCTGATTGCCTTTCAATTTCGAGTGCTACTTGTTGCAAGTCAGTTCTGCCACCTCCTTCTGGCAGAATGTACTTACACCTCATAGTTGTTTCGTCTGCATTGTTTTTTGTCAGGAAATCGTGGAATTCAGTTACTTCGGGTTCTTCATAAGGACCTGCAACGCTCGTACAACCAATGACAATCGGTAGAAGTACGGGACCCAGTGCTGCAGCACAATACTGTATGTGTGCCCCATCTATTTTATAGAATGCGGAGATAGTCATATCTCCTAGTTTAGTTTTCTGAGATCTGGTTGTAGTCCCTGGTTCTCCTAACGTAATGCATGTATCCTTTTTAACACTACATCTTTCTCTATTACCCTTTATTCTATCTACAAAATTGGCCATGCATACCGTGATTGTTCGTATGAAATCGGGTCTTGCATAGGATTGCGCCTGAGGTGTGCAGCATTGTAGAGTATTATCTTTCAGAAAGCCTGGTTTCGTTACGTTGGGGTAATCATCCGTGCAATCTAGCTTAGTAATATTAGGTGGGAGTTGAGACATTTGGTCTATAGTGAAATTCCATATGCGGCATTGACTGCTACAACCATAAAAAAAGGGGACATCTATAGGTTGTAGAGCTGGGGTATTTAATTCAAGCGCTCCACTTGTATTGACGCAAAGCGCATTAGGACCCGCTTGCCCGCTTAGGGTTATAACTGAATTTATCCCGCTGAACGCTGTAGTATTATTTTTTCCAGGATCGATACTTAACATCTCGTTAGGTAGAAGCACGTATGCATTCATACAAGCGTTTACATTGCTTAATATGGGAGCAGCTATATCTAATACAATTGAAGCAAGGAAGCTTGGTAGTATTTCTAGCAATATGAGTACGGCGATAAGGACTGGGATCAATATCATGACAGCAACAATATAAGAGATGTATCCCCTCAATAGTTCATCACCGAGTGATATGCCTGCTTTGTCGCAAGAAGCATTAATTTGAGAGGAGTTAGGCCCTATGACATATGGTATGCAGATATTTGATAAAGAATCGAACGAATAAGGTAATAAGCAATATCTTACTAATTTAAGCATAAACCTGAATGCTCCTAAAAATCCGGTGCCGAAGTCTGTTTTATTTTCAAATTCGATTATTCCGTTATTTTCTGCCTGCGCTTCCTGTATCTTAGGCAAGAGAGTTATGCTCCCCAGCACTATACAGAGTACTATAAGTAAATATCTTAGCCTTTTTGAAGAGTCAGCAATATGCTCACTAATCTGTTCCATCCCCATCCTCCATCTTTTAAGTACTATTTGCTATTAGGTCATATATGCTCTGATTATGCATCTTTTAAGTGCTTTAGGCGCTTCATGAACTGTGGTATCCATATATTTGGATCATCTCCGTATTGCTGACGTACCTCATCTAATACAGTTACGGTATCAGCTCTGCCGGAGAGTATATTAATTATGTCATCCATTCCTGACAGATCTATGCGAGCCATAACTGCATCTTGTCCTTGTTTTACTAAGAAAAATCTTGTTCCTGGATCAGTTGTTTTAATTAGCTGAAATTCCCGCTCACTTAACATAAATGCGGTTCTATATACAGAGGTAGCTTTTAGATTTGGCAGAAAAATTTGTGTTGCAGTTTGCTGTATCAGTGTATCACTAATTGCACTTTTGGTTGCGTCTTCAACACTTTGTGTTGCAAAGACAACAAAGGCATTTAATTTACGTAGCACTTTTAACCAGTCCTTTATAGTGGGACCGAAAATTGGATTATCTATTAGGGCCCATGCCTCGTCTAGAACGATCATAGTAGGAGTTCCATCTAGTGACATATTTATTTTATAGAATAGATAAGATAGCACTGGTCCAAGACTTAGCTTATCTTTTAATACTTCTCCCATCTCGAATCCGAAAATCGATGATTCAGTGAAATCTAGGGTGTCATGTTCGTTATCGAAGAGAGAAGCGCGAGGGCCATGGCTGTGCCACATAGATAGACGCTCTGCTATCAATCCAGGTCCTTCAAGACCTAAGAAGGGCGCTACATTTCTTAATCTACGGTCTTCCTTGGTTAATCTATAGCTTCCATTTACAGCTTCATTTATAAGTGAGATTTCCTCCGCAGTTATTTGTTCATTATTAGCACTAACTAACGTTCTAAACCAATCCACTAGGAACTTTCTATTCGCTCCTGTATCACCTAGCTGTAAGGGATTAAATCCGCAACTTGCGCTTGGATTTATTATTGTATAACATCCTCCCATAGCTCTTATAAATATTTCTGCGCCTCTATCTTTATCAAAAAAGAATAGCCTGCATTTAAACTTTTGTGCTTGTGAGCACAAGAAGTTCATGGCCACTGTTTTTCCACCACCTGTAGGTCCTATAACGGTTGTGTGTCCTACATCCCTGAGGTGAAAATTGAAATAATATGGTGTGCCCGATGTAGTATCTAAAACACTTACAGCTTCTCCCCAAAAGTTTCCTCTTTGTTTTCCTATGGGGTAGTTGTGCAAGGAGTTGAATGCAGCTAAATTTAACGTATTAATTGTAGCAGCTCGCACAAGAAAATCGAAATTACTTGGAAGCTGCCCCCAAAAAGCAGGTTCCATATTAACTGTTTCTCGTACGCCTATCCCTCCTGTGTTTGTTAATTCTACTGCACATAGCGAAATAATTTTGTCTAGAGATTCAGTACTATCAGCAATGCACATTATAGTCATATGATGTTTCCCGAACGCGATTTCTCCGCTCATTGCTTTATCTAACGCTTCACTAATAGCTGCTATTTGAGAAATAGCCTTATCGCCTGATTGCACCATCCTATTTTGTTGGAGCTGCATTTTGGATATTGCACTTTGCCTATTTGAGAATTGGAATGATTGAGTTATTACAAACTCAAATGGCATACGTAAAAATGCATCGAAGATACCTGCCCATGTTCTGGGGCCATATTCTTTTATACTAACTATACCTGCAAATTTAGTTTGCCCCTCAGGGCACTTTATTTCTATAAACTTGTGTTTGAAGAAAAATCTTTCATTATATATTAGTCTATCTAAATTATGTGGAGCGTATAAAATTTTTGTGTTGTGAGCTGTATTCAATATGCTACTTAAGAATCCGCCTATTTCTGTATAGAGCATTCCATCTATCTGTTTTACACCCAATAACTCCGCTTTATAACTGTTCAAAGTTGTTAAAACGCGCCCTACAGCTTCTTCAAGTTGATCATATGCGTCGCCTACAAGCTTTTCCCACGGGTCCTGCTGTGCTTTATTGTCCTTATTTAGCAGGGCTGTGAATTTTTGAATTATATTTTTCAATTTTCCGAAGTTAAGTACGATAGCGCCATAATGTATTACAGTAATATAGAGTTCATTTACGTACGCTTTTTTATACTTACATCGATTAATCCATTTCTTGTCCAAATAGGAAGCAAACCCATCCGGCATGTCAAGGCTTGTATAATTATCTGGATATAATTTGTGCTGTTTTCGTATTATATGGAAATAAAGTCCTAATTTGCCGCTACCAGAGCTGCCATAGCCCATGCCCTTAAAAAGCATGTTGCGAATATTTTTTGCTATATCGACATCCTCATCGTCTGCTGTTTCAAAAGAAAAACCACCTACTTTTATGACTTGCATCAAGGCTCCATTCTTAGTGAGTATCGTATGATCGTTAAAATGCCCTACATATGGTACGAATTCCTTTAAAGGATATTCGGCGGTCATCTTATCTAGTCTGGTTGGTTTGGTAGATGAAAATTTGAACATAAGGATAAGACTAGCTTAATGCATTAATATGGATCATATGAATTTGCGTGATAATACAACCGGTTTTTGCAATGTGAGCACTTTTGACCTTTTATCAGGAATAGTTCTAAAATTAACGGTTCTTTGGAACATAAAATAAACCCAATAAGGTGAATAGGAAATATTGCACCTAAGTATCTAAATTGTGTTGTTGCTATGTAAGCAATCATGCATATAAATGCGTTTAGTAAAGCAAACATGTAACTTACTCCGAACAACATAGGTGGTCTAGTTAACCCTACGAAGAGCGAATTGGCCTCTAATTCTCCTGACATTGTGTTTTTACGGTAATTTAGTTATAAGGATTGTATAGAGCGTATAAAACGGACCTCATCCGATCCAGTTATGCTAGTACTAAACCTATGGTATGTAAATATATTTTACTATACGGAGTTAAGCCGTTTTTGTTTTGATAATTTAGTTTTTTATCAACCATACCGCGTATGCCATGCTTAAAATCTTCAGGTTATTTTGTCGCTACTTGACTATAGCAATAATCGTACTGTCTACATTTAATATAGAGGAGAGTATATGTAGGGCGAAAGATACAGGTTCTGAAAAGTGGCATAAGGAGTTGGAACTCTTTTCTTCTGTTTTAGATGAAGTAGATGCTCATTATTATGACGAAATAAATAAAAAAGATGTGCTAGAGGGAGCCATTAGAGGAGCTTTATCTGCGTTAGATCCGCATTCTGCGTATTTAAATGTAAAGGAATACGAAGAATCAAAAGCCCTAGTTCGTGGAAGTTTTATAGGGATAGGGGTAGAGGTTTTAGTAGAAAAAGGTGCGGTTAGGATTATTATTCCGTGTGATGGGGGGCCGGCATTTAAAGCTGGTATCAAACCTGATGATTTAATTATTAGTATAGACGGGCAGAGTATAGAAGACCTTAGCCCTACAGATTCTATAGCAAAGTTGAGGGGGAAACCTGGTACGCACGTAAAATTAGAAGTACTGAGGAATGGTGAGAAGCTCTCATTCAATATAGAAAGAGCTCAAATTCAAATACAACCTATAAAGCTGAAGCTGATCGGAAGAGGACAAGTTGCTTTGCTAAAGATCAATAGCTTTAGTATTGGAACTACTGATTCTATACGAAAGCAATTAGGCGCTTTGCTTAAAAGCAAAAAGGATTTGGACGGTTTAATCTTGGATTTGCGCTGGAATCCTGGTGGGCTTTTAGAGGAATCTATAGGTGTGGCTGATTTATTTCTGAATAAAGGTGAAAGAATCGTTAAAATTCGGAGTAAAAATGGCGGACTATCTAAGTTTTACGAAGCGACTTCATTTGATATGACTGATGGCATCCCACTAATTGTGATAATAAACGCTGGATCTGCCTCTGCTGCGGAAGTAGTTGCAGGTGCTTTAAGGGATAATAGACGTGCTTTAATACTTGGGACCAGATCTTTTGGAAAGGGCTCTGTACAGGCAGTATTCCCACTGCTCAAAGGAGAGGGCGCGCTGAAGCTCACTACTGCACTCTACTATACCCCATCAGATATATGCATACAGGCGATTGGTATAGAGCCGGATGTTTACGTTCAAGAGGGGATGGTAGTAAAGCATGTGGAATGGCGTTCTAATTCAGAAGCTGTGCTTAATAGACATATAAAGAATTCTTCTTCGAAACCCGAAATAAACTTTGACACACGAAATCATAGTATTAGAGATAGAAAGATTGCCAAAGAGGGCGATACTGATATAATGAAGCTCATGAGTGCTGGCGATGAGTCGAGTGATTTTCAGTTGATGCGCGCTATGGAAGCTGTGAAGATGGCGCGTATATGCTGGCGTGGGAAAAGATGTATTAAATAGGCGCATACGTATGTCCACTATAATACCGCAGTTAGATACCGCATACTTTGTACCGCAAATTCTGTGGCTTGCTGTTGTCTTTTGCGCATTGTATTTTTTGAATGTCTTAGTTTTTATACCGAAACTACGTGCGCATGTGCATAAGAGAGAGAAAATTATAAGCGGAAATCTTGCGAGGGCTACAGAATTGCTGAAGGAAGCCAAGGCTATGCGAGCTAAGACAGAAAGTTTAATCCTCGATATGAAAACTAAAGCGGATTCTATACGAGAGAAGGCTACTACTTATGCGGGCTTATTGGTGGCTGAAAAATTTGCAGAAGTAGATAGGGCGTTTGCTTTATATGTTGAGCAATATGAAAAAGAAATGGAACATAAACGCAATTTACTCATTGCAGAATTGCCAGGGATAGTTGAAGATATCAAGAATCGTGTTGTGGAGCTAGCTATTAACAAGTATTAGTGACCGAAAGCTTCTATTATTATTAATTAAGGTGGATGTATATGGTTATGTTAAATGAGAGTGTGCTGCTCGTATTATCTTTTGGAGTGCTTGTTATAGGTGGGTATAAATTTCTTAAGACAGCTATTCTCCGTGTTTTGGATACCAAAATACAAAAAATTCTTGATGAATTAGATAAGACAGTTGAATTAAAGTCTGATGCTGAGAGGACTTTGTCGGGCTTGCAGAGTGAGTATGCTCTAGCTCAAAAAAATGGAGAGGAAATGATAAAATGTGCGCGAAAAGAAGCGGAGACTATAGCGAACGAAGCGAAGGCTAAATTAGCTTCTGTAGCGCAGAGAGGTGAGGAGTTAGTAGAAATGCACAGAATGCGGCAGGATGCGTTACTTATAGAGGATTTTAGAAGAGATGTTGTTCTTTCTGTATTAAAACTTGTAGAAAGTGAATGGTTAGATAAGCTTCAAGAAAAAGATCATATAAAGATTTTAGAGCATAATAGGGATGCGCTCAGGAAGCTTTGGAATTAAATCTCTCTAATGGTCTTCTCAAATTTAATACAGGGAAGCATATATTACTTGCTTTAGGATGGGGTATTGATAGTGGTCCTTTAAAAGTAGTTTGGGGAGTTTTGATGTGCTGAATAGTATTATTGTAATACTATTCCTGTTCTATAAATACTAAAGTTCGTTATTAAAAGTAGCTTGCACGTGGGAGAGCATGGATTCTAGGTTTTGTCCTTGCTGCAGCATTGACTGCATTTTAGCGAATTGTTTTTCCGCATCTTTTTTTGCTTTAGAAAGGGACTGTTCTAACCTATTTTTTTCTCTATTATTTTGTACAATATGAGATTGTAATGCCTTTATTTGTATAGGTATGCTGCCTCCTATGGTATCAATGAACGGATTAATCGCATTGTATAAAGTTTCTGCGCCTCCTTGCTCCGCTGTTATCGTGGCATTTCCCTCAACTCCCGAACCAGTATATGCTATGCTCATGTTTTTGATAGTAAGTTGTTCATTTGGTAAATTTGTTATACTGATGATTCCACTACAAGAAGTGTTACTCATAGAGTTTATTACAAACGAAGTAGCCTTCTGGGTTGAATTACCATCTGCAGTGTTAACGAAAATTTCCGCAATATCCGGAGTATTCAAAAATTTCGTTCCTTGTTGAGCAACTTCAGGATTTTGTAAATTCAAGATATTTGTTGTATCCATTATTACGAAATCCAATTCATTCATAGAGGGAGTGACAGATGTAAAGCTCAAGTAAAACGATGCATTGTCATTTTCATATTTTTGGGCATATACATGCGTTGTACTTTGATAGCTGTTTATGACAGTGGCCCATCCTTCTACTGCATTGTTAAGAGATTCACTATAGGTACTGCCTCGTTCCAGAACAATTGAAATACCATTGATAGTGATAGTGCCTGCCTTCATATCAGAAACAGATGCGAAGTCATTTGTTCTTTGCTTTGTTGATACGGGTATAAACAAAGAATTTCTTACTTTTGTAAGATCTGTTATTTGAATAGGGTAAGGGTATTGAGATTTCTGATCTTTGAGTGATGGAATAGTACTTGAGAGTGCGAGAGTATACACATTTGGGACAATCTCAGCGATTGTAGTATAAGTTCTGGAACACGGAGTAGTAGCATTTATTTTATGCGCTATATCTAATAATGTATCATTTACTGACAGAGTAACTGGGCAATTATTAATATAAAAAGTGCCGGCAATAAATCGTTCTAGCTGAGGGTTATCAGTTGTTACTGGAGTTGTTATATTGGCAATAGTGATATTTACTGTTTGTGTTGCTTGTATTGCGCGCTGTACGTCTACATTTACTATATAATTGCATACCTTACCTCCACCAATCTTTATGTTGCTTCTTAGAGGAGGAATGTTGAAATTCGGTGAAGAGGAAGTGAAATAATAGCTAAGGGCCTTTTTCAGGTTTTCGTAGTTGTTTATCAAGGTGCTAAAAAAGATATCTTGATTTAACGCTAAGAGATTAGCATATTCAGGTTCTGTTACTGTTCCTTTACTATCATACTTAGATGGTTGTGTGGTACTAATGATGCCTATATTACTGCCCACAATCTGTATGGCAGTGTTGCTGAGTATAGGTGCGAATGTTTGCAGCACATTACCGTTGTTGGCTATTTGTGCCTTTTCTATAAATCGTCCATCTTCCCCCCTTAGCTGTTGCAGAATGATAAATTTTCTCAAGTCATTATAAGTGTCGATAAAATTGACTGTACCCTTCAGTGCGGCTTCTATATCAGGAGCTATTTTAAATCCTATGCTAGTTGCTTCAGGCGATGTGCTTATTAAGCGTATTATAAGCCCAGGAATTACGTCAGTGATGGTATTTAATGGTTTATTAAATATAGCAGAATTAATGGTAAAGTTTGCATTAGAAGCAGCAGTGATAATTGATGTAAGTTTTGTATTAAATACATCTTGTGTAACTACTCCTTTGTTGATGCCATCCAATATGGTTCCATCATATATTAAGACTGGGTTTGGATTTAAACTACCAAATTGTAGCAGGAGCCTGTATTGGCTGTCATCTGCAATCATAGTAGCTCCAACGTTGGTGTCGCTAGAAACGGCATTAATTTTATTTGTTACATCCACCAATTTATCTCCCCCAGTTAATGTCACTTGGCTTTTATCTAATAATTCAGGAGATTGAGGGGATAGAAATTGAGCTCCCCCCCATACAAAGAGAGGGTCATTGACCGTGAAATCAAATTCTTTACCAATATTTTTAGAAAATAAATAAACGGAAAAGCCAGAGGTAGTTGACTTAATTTTAGCTGAAACTGATAAAGAAGCATTGTTTATTTTTTGGGCTATATCCTCTAGACTATCATTTGACTCTAAATTTATTTTTATTCCTGCGATCCAGAAGGAGCCTGGATTGAATTTATTATTAAAGCATGAAGAAACCTGATTGTTGTCAATAATCGCAGAGGAATTTGAATCAAAATAGACAATACTTGCGGCATCTGAGGGACAACTTAAGAACTTGAGATTATTGTTGATTATTATATAGAGGTTTCCTGGAGCGAAGAGAAATGGATCTGTGCCAGTTTGTACCACTGGAGTTATATCAGTATCAGGGAACCGTATACTACGCATGACTTCTTGGGTATTTGAAAAGGTACGGAACACATCCATAGTTACGAGTCCGCTACTGAAGCCGTTTAGTATATTGGTAGGGGAGAGGCTATCGAAAATTTTGAAGGTGTTTTCTATCCCACTATATTGCGATTGTATTAATAGTGTATATGCACTTGTATCCTTTTTGAGAATATTAGCATTAATATATGTTTGGGATTGTAACGCATTGATCTTTTGGGCTATTGATGCTAGAGAATCTCCTACACTTAAATTTATTGGAACTGTATCCCAAAAATTTAAATCTGGCGTTACTGTTGATGTAAATGTCGCACCTCCGAAGATATTGTCTGGATCTTCTACATCATATCTAAATTGTGCGCCGATATTAGCGGAGCGGAGTTCGAACAAGAAATTGTTATTGCTGCCTTTGGTAACTGATGCCGTTACACTATTGACTAAAGTTGCATTGATTTTTTGTGCTAAACTATACAAAGTTTCTGTATTGGTTAATTGAATAGGGGTATTATTGATCCAGAAGGTACCTGGTTGTATGGTATTATTAAGGCAAGTAGCATAATAGATTAGTGGCGCATCTGGGTCGGTGAACTCAAATGCATCGCCTTTAGCACAGCTGAGCTTTGTTAAATTATTTTCTATACCTATTTTTATAGTACCTTCTTTGAATAGAAAGGGATTGTTCCCTGCTGCACTTTGTGTAACGCTTGCCTTTGTATTGGAAAAATTGATGCTTTCCATACTAGCGGGTTTGGCGAAGGATTTTATTGTAACTTGATACGTATCTTGCTTTACAGAAAACATATCGTTTATATCTATGTCCAAATATTGTAGGAATTTTTCTTTAGTTATACCTACGGGACTAATGACTTTATTGTTAAAGAGATCGGATCTTCCATAGGATGTGCTGGTTAGATTTCCTGCTGCATTGTGTAATGCTTGCATTTTTGTATAGAGAGAAGAAAATATAGCAATTTTGGCATTGTCTAGCGTTATTTTATCTTCAATGGTGCGGATTTTTTGTGCTATATGGTCAGTTTTAGACATTACATATTCTGTAACGTTAGATAACTTATGGTCGAGTGTGTAAAGAGTATCTCTTATGGATTGTATTTTAGGCATAATTTTCAATAAGATTGGATTATCAGCGTTATATTATCCAAATCAGAAATCTGGATTACTGTAGTGTATGGGGGGAGATACGCAAGATACCCTATCGTCTAATAAGATCCTGAAAAAAGGGCGAGATTTTATGAGAGAATACCACTCTTTGACTCTATGTAAATTCCACCTCATATCAGCGACAAAATCTAATAAAGATATATGTGCTGCTGCTGCATAATCTGCTATATTAGGCGTATCTCCTGTTAAATAGCAATTTTGCATAAGTAAGTGATTAATATATGCAATGTGTTGCTGTAGGTTACGCTTTGCTATAATTATAGCGCCTGAATTGGGAGCCCCTCCATTGGAAAGTACCCTAATCACTTTTTCGTATAATATATGTTTGGTAACTTCGTTATGTAGCTTATGGTGAAACCACTCGACGAGGCATCTTACCCTGGATCTTTGCTCTATGGATTTCCCCCATAACCTTTCTGTTGCCTCATGTTGGAGTGATATACTGCACTCCCTTAAGTACTCTAATGTAGCGTAAATACCCACTATACTAAAGGTTTTATGTATTATAACGGGAGTTTGAGCGGCGGGGCTAAATTTCAAAAACTCCTCACGTCGCTCCCAAAATCTTTCCTCAACAAGTTGAATGTCAAACTTAAGCTCTCTAAATACCACCCTCATCATTCGCGAGGCTGGACAGAGTGTATGGTGGTACAATATCATTTATAGGACCCTGACCAATATACACGGAGGCTGCTTCCTAGGCTTCTGATATTGTCTCCAATGACATTACAATAACAAATCCACATGTTGCTTCTATTTGAATAAAAGCAATAATGCTCATGCTACGTATATCTTTCTGGTCTCAGACCCTGGGTTGTCTTTCTCCTCCATTATTACAAAACAAACCGCTAAAAACTACTCTTCGACCCTCCCAAAACGTAATCTTTTACTCATTACATGCATCAGAAGGTTTTGCTTTAGCTAAAGCAATAAATTGCAAAAATGTCTCCTGTGAGCGCACAGCAATCTCTGCCAATGCTTTTCTATTCAAAAGCACTCCCGCTTTCTTTATAGAGTTCATGAATTGCGAATACACTAAACCGTGTTCCCTTACAGCGGCGTTGATACGCTGTATCCATAGCCCTCTGTACTCACGTTTCCTACACTTTCTATCACGATAAGCGTACTGCCAGCCCTTTTCTACCTTTTCGATAGCTATCCTGAAACAATTTTTTGAGCGACCAATATAGCCCTTCGCTTGTTTTCGTACTTTTTTGTGCCTTTGCATTGCAGGCACTCCTCTTTTAACTCTAGCCACTTTTCTAACTTAGCTTATAGTTCAAATTACAACATGCATATAACACACACGTGCTCCTACTAACCATAGGGCATAAAATGTTTTATACGCTTTGTTTCTTCACTACACAAGACGACAGTTCCGCGCTGTTCTCTAAGGTGTCTATGCGTGCGTTTCCGCATATTATGCCGCTTTCCCCTTTGTGAGGCCAAAACACTCCCTCCAGCTGTAAGAGAAAATCTTTTTTTTACGCTACTTTTAGTTTTTAATTTGGACATTTATTTCTGCCTTAGCATCAATTTCTGTGATCACTTAATAAACAACACCGATCCTTTGCGCCTAAATAATTTTGAATGTATACACATAACTTGAAGCATAGATAAAATCAATAAATAAATCAGGGGCTTTGTGCGTAAAGTTTTTGTGAAGAGGTATTTAGGGGTGGGAGTATGGTTAACATTAATAGTATTGTTATGTGTTATACATACGCACTATGCACACGGTATTCGGAGGGGCATAGCTAATACTATAGTAGTAGAAGCCGATAGAATATCATATACTTCAAAGGGTGATACCATTGCGATCGGCAATGTAGACGTGGAATTAATACAATATAGGATCATTGCAGACAAAATTCTATATAAAATTGCTGAGAATACGCTTCTTTTCGAAGGAAATGTTATAATTTTAGAGAGAAAGAGCGGTAATATTCATTTTGTAGATAGTGCACAGGTTAACTATAAGAGCGATATTGCTCGGTTAATCAACGTTCGATCTAGGTTAAGTTTAGATCGCATGTTACTTACTGCAGATGACGTAAGGCTTTCGAGTAATGTGTATGAACTAGATCATGTGTTTTTCTCTCAATGTAAGCAATGCTATAAACGAGGAGATAAGAAATACGGTTTATGGCAGTTAAAGGCTCAGCGAGCGGTAGTAGACTTGAATGAGAACTGTATTGCATACCATAATGTTTATGTAGAGTTTATGGGTGTACCAATGCTGTATACGCCCTATATATCCCTGCCTTCTTTCAATGTGAAGAGGAAAAGTGGCTTTCTTGCACCGAAAATTTTATACAATAGTAAGGAGGGAGGGATGAGTTTAGGATCGCCATATTACATCGCATTAGCTCCAAATTTAGACACTATAATAGTCCCATACTTTTCTTTTAAGCATCCTGTTTTTATGAGTCAGGAGATACGCCATCTTCTCGGGAATGGCGGATATTATTTCAAGTACGATATTACTAAAGATAGTGATATCAAAAAATACGTCGGTTATTTGGAAACTATAGGTAAATTTAATCTAGGAGAAATTAAGGGTATGCCTATGGAGCTTGCTTTTAACGTTAAGCGGTTAGTAAACAAAGATAGCTTTTTTTTAAAAAAATATCAGATAAGCGAGGATGATATATTTATAAGTAAGGTTTATCTTGATTCTCTAGCAAAAAATAAATTCTTCTTATTTGAAGGTATCTCATTACAAAACTTAAGATTGAATAATGAATGCTCTGAAAATTTTATACTGCCTAGAACGTTATTCGTACGTAAACATGCGGTAACTTTGCCAAAGATTTTTGGTTCATTTTTTGAAGAAGATTCCTATGTGTTTCTTAATGGAAATTTCGTGAATTTACAGAGGCGCTACAATATCCCGAAATCAAGCCTCCAATTTGGGTATAGTGTGTTGAATCTAAGCGTGGGACTTGACAGTATTATAACGTCTGAATATGGGCATAAAATGGAGCTGCAACCTGCGCTAATAGCAAGGACACTGAGGGAAGATATGGATGATACTACTTTGCTTGTGCCTACGCTAGGTGCACTTTTACATTGGCCATTATACAGAAATAGTACATCAGGTGTATTTGTTCTTGATCCTATAATTAACACTAAGTTTACTACAGCTTCAAATAAGCTTAATAACCATCTGTCGCTATGGGATGGGGAATTTGATCCTTTCTCAGTATTTAATCCTGGGGTTCGTACTGACTATTATCAAAAATATGAAGATGTTCTTGATTTTATACAGTATGGAGTAAGGGGTGAGTGGCATATGAGAGATGGCAGTTTTGAATTTTTATTGGCTAAGAATCAGTATAGTGGTCTAAATCATCTATATGTATTGTATACTGCAATTCAATTGGGTCGATCTGTTGTTACAAATAGATCATGGTTTCCGAGCTTGTATCCCTTTAAGTTCTCACATCATGAATTAGATGCATCTGTGGATCTAACTAAAGTGCAGCTTGGATTAGATTATACTTTTTTTAATAAAAACTCTGGAATTATAAAAAATTCTGCCTACAATCAAGAAGCGGGTGGTGATATGTGGTATAAATTGAATAAATCTTGGATGTTTGGTCTAGGGTTAAGGCAAAGGTTTGGTAAACTTTCAAACGGAGATGCTGGAGGGCGTGTATTGCGTATGGCGGGTGTACGTTATACCAATGATTGTCTGAGGGTGGAATTTTCAGCAAAGAAAAGTTACCTTAAAGCCAAGGGTTTAGAACCTTCTACGACTTTTTCGGTGAGGGTGGGGATACCTGTAGTATAGTTTGTATATAGTACATATTTATTTAGATTGGATTTAAGTGATGAAAAATTTTATACGGAACAGTGTTTATGTGCTAAGCATTTTGTTGAATATGGCTATTGAACAGAATGTTTGGGCGGGCCAGGTAATAAGAGATGATTATATTGTGGCTACTGTAAATGATAAAGTAGTGACGCGTCTTGGTCTGGAAAAGCGTCTAGCTTTGTTATCTTTTATATCTGGTATAGTGAGTCAGTCTTCGAAACAAGATGCTCTTTCTATGCTAATCGATGAACATATTATTCGTGCAGAGGCACAAAAATACAACATAAAGCTTTCTCAAGCGGAAGTAGATCGTGTGTTCTCTAATTTAGCTCAACGTAATGGCGTATCTGTTAAAGAATTTGAGGCAATATTGGGGCGAAGCGGTATAAATTTTAGCGAATTTATTAGATATACGGAAACTCAGTTATTATTAGGCGAATTAATAAAGGTTGCGGTAGTGCCCGCTATTCATGTTAATGAGTCGGAAATAAATGAGAAATTAGGTGAGATGCAGTATAAACGCTTGTCTTTTGGTGGTAAAAAAGAAGAGAATATCTCTCTTGAAAGTATCCGTGAAGAGTTATATTTTACCAAAGTTCAGTCATATTTTCAAGACTATCTCGATAATGTACGTAGTGGTTATTTAGTAGAGGTTAAAGAAAATGTGCATTTAAAATAGCGTTTTGAATAGAGGCAATTAAGATTGCAGGATATTCTAGGAATATCTACTTTTTGACGACTTCTTGCTATAGCGCTCCTTCTTGAGGGGAAAGCTTTTGTGCGATGAGATCTTTTAGTCTAGAATATCTGTTAGTAACCTTATTATTTCGAACTGCAATAGCAAGCGCCTTTTTTTGTCCTACAAGTACTGCGGCCTTTTTAGCTCGGGTTATGGATGTGTATAAGAGATTCTTATTTAACATAATAAAGTGTTGCGTTGTTAAAGGTAATATAACTACGGGGTATTCTGAGCCTTGGGACTTATGTACGGTAATGGCATAGGCGAGAATAAGTTGCTCTAGATCACTGAATTCATATAGTATTTCTCTACCATCAAAATCTACGCTTAATGTCACTTCTTCTTTGTTTACAAAATTAATAAAGCCGAGGTCGCCATTAAAGACATTTTTGTCATAATTGTTTTCTATATGCATTACTTTATCTCCTATTCCATATATAATACCGTTTTTTTCTATAAATTCTGATTTATTACGGGGATTTAACGCCTTTTGAATCATTACGTTTAACGTTTGTACTCCTAAGGAGCCGCGTTGCATAGGAGAGAGTATTTGAATATCCCGTCTAATATCTATTTGTGGCATATCTCTTGGGCAGTCCACCTGTATAAAGCTGAGAATAGAGGCAGCTATATTTTCTGGTGAGTTTTCATCAATAAATATGAAATCGCTAGATGGTGTATCTGTTTCCTTTGTCAATTTAGGCATCATACCTCTATTGATAAGGTGTGCATTTAAAACTATCTGGCTGTTAGCTGCCTGTCTAAAAATTTTTTTTAGGTAAATAACATTTGCTGCATTAGATTTTATTATATCAAGTAGGACTTGTCCTGGCCCCACAGAAGGTATTTGATCTGCGTCACCTACGAGCATCAAGCAAGCAGCATCAGGTAGCGCATTTAGTAATGCTGACATTAGTGATATATCTATCATTGAGCTTTCGTCTACTATCAAGAGGTCACATTTTAGCGTATGACTTTCATTATATTTGAAAGCTCCGCGCTTATAATCAAATTCTAATAATCTGTGTATTGTCTTAGCGTAGATCTTTGTTGTCTCTGTCATTCTTTTTGCAGCACGTCCCGTTGGCGCTGCTAATTGGATGCGTACTGTTTCGTTTGCTATCTTTATAATTTTAAGTAATGCGTTAATTAGGGTGGTTTTCCCCGTTCCTGGCCCTCCTGTTATAATGCTAAGCTTTGCATTACATATAGTATATAGTGCTTTTTGTTGATCTGCAGATAATGTAATATGTTCTGCTTGTTGAAATTTCTCTAAACAGTAGTGTATGTTAATATTTTTAAATAGAGCAACTGAGCCATGGGCTTTTTGAAATAATTTATTTGCGATGATATTTTCGTATCGCCAATATAATGGTAGATATACTAGATCTATATCACTGGTTGTTTTCTCTACACAGGCTGTTGCAGCGATATTTGGTATATCTTGTGGACTAAGGTTACTTGGTAAAGTGTTATTAAACTGATAAGCAGTTATCTTAGGGCTTAAAAAAAGTTTTTTTTCTTGTATCAGTATGTTATATGCTTCTTCTGCTACTGTATTTCGTATTTTTAATTTTTCTGTAACGATAGTGATTAGTAGCTCTTTGGGAAAAGCACAGTGTCCTTCACCTACTTCTTTAACCAATATATACTTAATCGCTGCTTTCGCTCTTTCTATGGAATCAGGTGGCATACCCAATTCCATAGCTATTTTATCTGCTGATAGGAACCCAATGCCTCGTATATCATTTATTAATTGATAGGGGTTTTGCTGTATGGTATGAATCGTATTTTGTCCATAGGCTTGAAAAAGCTTGTTAGCAATAGAGGGGCTAATTGAATATTTCTGCAAGAAAAGCACTATTGCTCGAATGGATTTGTTCTCATTCCAACCTGTTAAGATCATTTGTAGTCGCGTTTCTCCAATTCCCTCTATTTCTTTTAGACGTTCTGGAGATTCCTCTATAATTTTGAATGTTATGGATCCAAAAACTTGTACTATTCTAGAAGCGAAACACGGACCTATACCCTTTATTAGACCAGAGGCTAAGTATTTGCGAATGCCTTCAGTAGTAGTTGGCATTTGAGTTATTATATTAGTAGCCTTAAATTGCGGGCCATATTTAGCATCGTTATGCCACATACCTTGGGCTAATATGGTTTCGCCTATAGAGATTGGAGATGCATTAGCAACAATTGTAACATTCTCATGATTAGTGGTTTTTATACGTAAAACGGTGAATCCTGACTCTGCATTATAGTACGTGAGTTGTTCCACAACTCCTGATATTTCATGAGTATGCTCTGGCGGCATAATATTAAACTTACTGACTATTGATAAGACCTTTGAATAAAGAGCATATTCGTTTTGTTATAGGCCCTCCTGGAGTGAATTCCCACTTCTGGTTATTTTCTTCGTCTTCTATGCTTCTCACTGGTAATATTTCTACTGCAGTTCCCGTTAAGAATACTTCTGAAGCTTCACCTAGTTTCATTATAGGTATACGCGTTTCTACTACTTTTATGCCGGCTTTCTTTGCTATATCTAATACAGTAAGCCGCGTGATACCATTTAAAAAGCAGTCTGGAATAGGTGTAAAAAGCACATCCTTTACTACTATGAAAATGTTAGAAGAGGTACCTTCGGCTATATACCCATCATATGTGAGCATCAAAGAATCATCAAATCCTCTTTCCTCAGATTCGACTTTACTTATAGACGAAGTCATATACATACCCGCTGCTTTGCTATGCACGGGTGCTGTACGAGGATCCGGCCTACGCCAAGCACTTATATTAAGACGTATACTGCGTGTTAAATTTTTTTCATCAGTGATGAGTGGTAAGCGCTCCCATATGCATATTGCGGTATGCACAATGGTTTGCTTATTCGAAACTGTTAATTTTCCCTCTCCGCACCAAGCTAGGGGACGGATATAGGCATGATAAAAATCAGTAGTCGCTAATAGTTGTTTTGTTGCGAGTAGTAATTCTTCTATAGAATATGGAATTGTAAAATGTAGTAGAGCAGCTGAATTATGAAATCGTGCAAAATGATCCGGTGCTTTGAAAGGCTTACCTCCATATGCTCGTATACCTTCAAATACAGCGCTGCCATAATGCAAGGCATGAGTGCCAATGGGTAGGTTGATCTTCTTTTCGGATATAAAACATCCATCTATCCATCCATTAGTGCTTGTCATTAAGATAATAAACTATAGTTATATTTAACTGAGTATAGTGGAATTTCAGAAACCCACAAAACCTTCTAAATCAAGGGAGTAAATCTAGAAATCAGATTTTCTGTTAAAACCTGTTCAGGGAAACAACTATGCACAAGGAACTATAGTTCTTTACTAGGAAAATCCAGCACCATATGTTTATTTATCTTCCCACTCCACAAGCTACTACATCCCCTATAACTCTATTTGTATTTACGCGATATGGCGTAGCAGTTTTAACTGCGCTTATAACTCGTACTATTGCCCCTTTTCCTCCTGGGACTGCGCCTTTCAAAACTAACAGTGATAATTCCGTATCTATATCTAGAACTACAAGGTTTTGTATCGTAACAACATCATCCCCTAAATGCCCAGCCATTTTTTTATTTTTGAAAACTTTTCCTGGGTATTCTCTGTTTCCCGTAGATCCAATAGCTCTATGACTCACAGACACACCATGTGATGCTTCTAATCCATGAAAATTATGCCTCTTCATAGGACCCGCAAATCCTTTACCTCTGCTTGTAGCTGTAACGTCTACAAGCTGCCCTTTTGAAAAATGAGAAATATTTGATATCATTCCTAGCTTCAAAGAGGGATCCTCTTCAGTTATCCTAAACTCGCTAATCCGCATAAACGACTCGACCCCCGCTCTTTTTGCGATTCCTTGAAGCGGTTTTGTCATATTTTTTTGACGTCTAGTACCATAACCTATCGCTAAAGCGCTATATCCATTCTTGGCAATTGTTTTGATACCAACGATAACATTTCTTTCAACCTTTAATACCGTGACTGGTAGCATATTGCCAGAGTCATCAAAGATCATAGACATACCAAGCTTTCTAGCAATAAGCCCACACCGAGGAGGGAGCTCAAACTTCACATCATTACCTTCATGCATACAACTACTCTACATTATCATCGGTTAACTTTAATTCAACATCTACACCAGAGGGGAGCTCTAATCGCATAAGCTCATCAACTGTTTGAGCGGTGGGTGCTACAATAAGCAACCTTGTAAATTCCCGAATTTCAAACTGTTCTCTTGATTCCTTATCAATATGGGGAGACCTATTAACAGTGAACCTTTCGATTGCCCTAGGAAGCGGGATTGGTCCTCTCAGCTCAGCTCCAGTACGCTTTACAGATACAACTATCTCGCCTACTGCTTTATCAAGAAGTTTGTGATCAAAAGATCTCAATTTTAACTTTATTTTAGACATTCTTTAAATACAATTTACCACTTTCCAAATATAATCTCCCACATAGAGACGCTTTCTTATCCTTTTTCCTTACTCTATGATTTCGGATACAACACCCGCACCAACTGTTCTTCCTCCCTCACGGATAGCAAATTTTAGCCCCTTATCCATGGCAACGGGAGCGATTAACTCCACAAAAACTTCTGTATTATCCCCAGGCATAACCATTTCAACTCCTTGTTTTAGAGTAATGGAGCCCGTTACATCTGTAGTTCTGAAATAAAACTGCGGTCTATAATTTCCAAAAAATGGAGTATGCCTTCCTCCCTCTTCTTTAGTCAACACATACACCTCTGCTTTGAATTTTGTATGAGGAGTAATACTGCCGGGTTTTGATAAGACCTGTCCGCGCTCAATGCCTTCTTTCGAGATTCCGCGTAACAAAATCCCTACATTATCTCCCGCCAATCCTTCATCTAACTCTTTGCGGAACATCTCTACCCCGGTGCAGGTTGTTTTTGTACTTGGCTTTATTCCCACAATTTCTATTTCTTCGCCTACTTTAACCTTTCCCTGTTCTATCCGTCCTGTAGCGACAGTACCGCGACCTGAAATAGAGAACACATCTTCAACTGGCATTAGAAAGGGTTTGTCAATAACTCTTGCAGGAGTAGGGATATAAGTGTCTACGTGCTGCATAAGTGTGCGCAGAGCTTTTTCACCCCACTCCGAATCTTTATTTTCGAGAGCTGCAAGTGCTGAGCCACGTACCACGGGCACGTCGTCTCCTGGGAACCCATATTTTTTGAGTAGGTCTCTAACTTCCATTTCCACCAAATCTACTAGCTCTAAATCATCAACCATGTCAGTTTTGTTAAGAAAAACGACAAGTGCAGGCACACCTACTTGGCCTGCGAGTAAAATATGCTCTCTAGTTTGAGGCATAGGACCATCGGCTGCACTCACTACTAATATAGCGCCATCCATTTGAGCAGCTCCCGTAACCATGTTTTTAACATAATCGGCATGTCCTGGACAATCTACATGAGCATAGTGCCTTGCTTCTGTTTCGTATTCCACATGCGCTGCGTTTATAGTGATTCCACGCTCACGTTCTTCAGGAGCTTTATCTATGTCATCATATTTCACATACGCTCCAAAAAGCTTTGTAAGAGCGGCAGTTAATGTCGTTTTACCATGATCAACATGGCCAATAGTGCCGATGTTAACATGTGGTTTATTTCTTATATATTTTTCTTTTGCCATACTTTTATGCCTCAATTATTTACAATAATACAATATTTTTATATACTCGCACTCTCAGCAACCGCAACTTTGACTCTTTTCATTAAAAGGTAGTTAGCCATACTGTGAACGCTTCTAAAAAGATACATACCATTCATTTCTTTTTTAACCTAGAAAGCCACGAGACTCTCCTCTATAGAATACTATTTATTTTTTGCAATTATTTCTTCGGATATATACTGTGGTACTTTATTATAGTGAGCAAATTCCATAGTATACTGAGCCCTTCCTTGAGTCATAGATCTTAAAGAATTTACATAACCGAACATTTCGGCGAGGGGTACTTCTGCGTCTATAACACGTGCATTCCCTCTCGATGTTAGTCCTAACACTTGCCCTCTTATACTATTTAAATGTCCGATTATATCACCCATGAACTCATCGGGAGTGACAACCTCTACTTTCATTATAGGTTCTAAAATTTTTGGTGCTGCACATGCTGCTCCTTCTCTAAAGGCGGCTCGTGCTGCAATTTCGAAAGCTAGAGCACTAGAGTCCACTTCATGATATGCGCCGTCCAATAATGTAACCTTAAAATCAATAAAAGGAAAACCAGCTAACACACCGTTTTTACTTACGTCACCTATTCCCTTTTCTACAGCTGGAATATATTCCTTTGGCACGTTTCCTCCCACAACTTTACTCTTAAACTCATAACCTTTCCCAGGCTCTAAAGGCTCGAATAAGATTTTAACTCTTGCATATTGTCCTGCACCACCTGTCTGCTTTTTATGTGTATAGTCTATCTCATAGGACTTAGTAATGGTTTCTCTATACGCTACCTGAGGCTCACCCATGTTAGCCTCAACTTTAAACTCTCTTCTCATCCTGTCAATGATAACATCTAAGTGCAGCTCTCCCATCCCTGCTAATATCGTTTGATTCGTTTCTGGGTTTACCTTAACCCGTAATGAGGGATCTTCTGCTGCAAGCCTTGAAATTGCATGGCCCATTCTTTCTTGATCAGCTGTACTTTTAGGCTCAACTGCAATCTCCATAACAGGCTCTGGAAATTCCATTTTTTCTAGCACTATATTAAAGCCGGGTCCGCATAGAGTGTCTCCTGTAGTTGTCCCCTTAAGACCCGCTAGTGCCACAACATCACCAGCATAAGCAACTTTTATATCTTGTCTATTATTTGCATGCATAAGCAACATCCTTCCGGTACGTTCCTTTATAGACTTAGAGGTATTGACTATCCCACTACCAGCTTCCAATATGCCCGAATAAATTCTTACGAAAGTGAGAGATCCAACGAAAGGATCATTCATTACCTTAAATGCTAATGCTGATAATTTGCCATTATCACTTGCTTCTATAAGCATCTCTCCATCTGAATCTGCTACTGCATTTAGATCAACTGCTTTTGTTGGAGGTATATCGACGGGACTTGGTAGATAGTCTATCACCGCGTCTAGCAAAAGTTGCACGCCTTTATTTTTGAATGCACTTCCGCAAAACACTGGTACTGCAGCAGTGGAAAGAGTTGCTTTGCGTACGCATTTCTTTATATCTTCTACGGAAATTTCCTTTCCTTCTAAGTATTTTTCCAGCACCTCATCGTCAAACTCGGCTGCATTTTCAATTAAAGCTGCTCTATGATTCCTAGCTTCACTTAACATTTCGGGAGGTATTGATTCGCGAGTATAGCTTGCACCTAGATCATCCCCCTTCCATACTACTGATTCCATCGTTACGATGTCTATAACACCCTTTAGTGTATCCTCAATGCCCAACGGAATCTGCATAATAAGAGGCTTAACTCCCAATCTCTCCGATATCATCGATATACACCGGTCAAAATTTGCTCCGACTCTGTCCATCTTATTCAGGAAACAAATCCTTGGTACGCCATACTTATCTGCTTGACGCCATACGGTCTCGGATTGAGGTTCAACACCCGCCACTCCATCGAATACAACAACAGCACCATCCAATACCCTAAGGGATCTTTCTACCTCTATTGTGAAATCAACGTGACCGGGTGTATCTATTACGTTTACCCTATACGACTTTCCGTCGCGTCCCTTCCAGAAACAAGTTGTAGCCGCTGAGGTTATAGTGATACCGCGCTCTTGCTCTTGAGCCATCCAATCCATAGTTGCAGCCCCCTCGTGAACTTCACCGATCTTATGAGACCTTCCTGTGTAATATAGGATTCTTTCTGTTGTAGTGGTTTTTCCTGCATCTATATGCGCAACTACACCGATATTACGATATAGCTCTATAGGAGTTTCTCTATTGGGGACAGAATTTCGCATAAAATCACCACCTATAATGAGAAAATGCTCTGTTAGACGCTGCCATTTTATGAGTATCCTCTTTCTTCTTAATAGCCGCTCCTCTTGCATTATAGGCATCCAGCAGCTCTTCTGCTAGGGATACCTCCATAGCCTTTCCTGACCGCTTGCGCGCAGCTTGTAAGATCCAGTGCATTGCCAACATTTGCCCTCTATGAAACTGTACTTCTACTGGAATTTGGTAAGTGGCACCTCCTACTCGCCTAGAACGCACTTCAAGAGTAGGCTTCACATTTCCTAATGCCTTCTCAAAGGCTTCTACATGAGGCTCTTTTGTTTTATCTGACAAGACATCCAATGCTGCATATATAATGCGCTCAGCTACGCTCTTTTTCCCGCATAACATCAAACGATTCATGAACTTCGCAATTGCAACACTGCGAAATTTGGGATCTGGAGAAATTTCTCTTTGCTTTACCTCTTTCCTCGACATCTACGGTTTCCTTATTTTAATCAGTCAAATTACACTTGATTTATAACTAGCACACAATGCAATGCAGATGTTTATATATGCATTGCTGAAATGAACCTACTATCATCAGCCACTTTTTTTAGTACCATACTTAGATCTTGCTTGTTTTCTACCCTTGACTCCTTGAGCGTCTAATTTACCCCTTATTATGTGGTAGCGCACACCTGGTAAATCTTTTACACGCCCACCCCGGATCAAGACTACAGAGTGTTCCTGCAGATTATGTTGTTCTCCTGGGATGTAACCGATTACTTCTTTTTTATTAGTCAGCCGCAACCTCGCTACTTTTCTCATAGCAGAATTAGGCTTTTTAGGAGTGGCTGTATAAACACGAGAACATACGCCTCTTTTTTGCGGACACTCCTGAAGGGCAGGTACATCGTTTTTATAAACTTTCTTTTTTCTTCCCTTTCTCACCAACTGGTTTATCGTAGTCATCCGCTTTTTTACGACCCCTCAAAAAATTAACAATACTTCAATTACGTAGCACAACAATAAAATACTCATGGAATCAGAACTCCAGATGCTTTATAAAACATGCTGTACAAAGCGTGCATAGTAGATTTAATTCATCTATGCGTCAAGGGGTTTGTTCCTTACGTTCGTAACTTTATGTTTAATTTGTTTTGGTGCTTATCTCATGGATAATAAGCAAAATAGTGAAATACAAAAAGATGTAGTTCAGGGTACGCAATACACCTTTGATGCTGCTGTAGGTAAAGTCCTACGCCTTGTAATACGCTCGATATATACCAATGAAGATATATTTCTCCGCGAGTTAGTGTCTAATGCTTCGGATGCTTGTGATAAACTTCGTTACAAGGCTATTACATCTCCTGAATTAATTGTTGATTCATTCAAAATACGCGTAGAAATAGATAAAGAGCATGGAGATCTGATAGTTAGGGATAACGGAGTAGGGATGAATGAAGAGGATTTAAGGGCCGATATAGGAACAATCGCAAATTCTGGTACACAAAATTTTTTAGATGCGGTTACTAAAGCTGAAAGCTGTGGAAGCGATGCTTCTGCTTCTATTCCGCAACTAATAGGCCAATTTGGAGTAGGTTTTTATTCTGTTTTTATAGTTGCTGACTATGTTACTATTTATTCAACAAAATACGATTCAGAGAAAACATATATTTGGAGTTCGGATGGTCGCGAAGATTATACTATTGCTGAACATTCTGAAAAATTGCCAACTGGTACTATAATAAAACTCCACATTAATTCTTCTAAGACTGAATATTTAGATATGCACAGGGTGAGGCACATTATTTCTACGTATTCTGATCATATTGGATTTCCTGTAGAGCTTGTTGAGGGTGATAAAGTAGAAATCGTGAATAGTGGGTCTGCTTTGTGGATTAAGCCTCCGTCTGAAATAACAGAAAAAGAATACGAGGAGTTCTATCATCATATAGCTCATTCTCCTGATACCCCTATGATGATTTTGCATAATAGGGTAGAGGGGTATCCTGAGTACACCAGCCTTCTATATATTCCAACAAATAAGCCTTTTGACTTATTTCATCCGGATAGGAAGGCGCGCATTAAGCTTTATATCAAGCGCGTATTTATCACTGATGAAAATCTTGAGCTAATTCCACAGTATATGCGATTCTTACGTGGTATTGTGGATTCAGCGGATCTTCCGCTTAACATTAGTCGAGAAACGCTGCAACATAATTTTATTTTAAGCAAAGTAAAAAAATCTATAGTTAAAAAGGTGCTTAAGGCGTTGAAAAAGAAGGCGAAGAATGAGGAGGAAGAGTTTCAAAAATTCTGGCTTAACTTTGGTGAAGTATTGAAGGAAGGGTTATGCGAGCAAGCGTCGGAAGAGCGAGAGGAGCTGTTAGATGTATGCAGGTTCTTTTCGTTAAATGCTGGGGAAAAGCTAATTAGCCTCGATCATTATATAGAAAACATGCTACCCTCTCAAACGTGTATATACTATCTTATCGGAGATAAGATAGAGGAAATGCGGGTCAATCCTCAATTGGAGGGCTTTTTGAGTAGAGGAATTGATGTCATGCTTTTAAAAGATCATGTTGATAGTTTTTGGACTAACGTAGTTACTTACTATAAGGGCAAAGAAATGAGGGCAGTTAACACTGCTGGTATTGATCTCGATGCAATCAAAGCACTAGAATCTGGAGATGAAGCAGGCTTGAGAGATGAATCTTTGCTGCAGCAAAATAAAAGTGCAGTAGATGTTGCTTCGCAGAAACTTGTAATAGATTATGTGAAGAAAATTTTGCACTCTAGAGTTGCTGATGTACGTATATCAACTAAACTCTTGAATAGTCCCGCTTGTTTGGCGATTGCAGAAGGGGCCATGAATGTAAAAATGGAAAATATATTACTTGAACAAAAGCAATTACATCGCAGAAGCGCTAAAATTTTAGAACTTAATTTTGGGCATAAGATTATAAAACAAATTGCTGCAAGCGTTGCTAAAATAGGGACGCTTGAGCTGAAGTGTGGAAACGCAGATATTATCGGAGTAGACAAGGATAAAGAAACATTAGATTCTGTATCTGATATGGCTACTAGCTTAGTGAATATTATTTTTCACGAAGCTTGTATTGTTGCAGGTGAGCCTATACAGGATGTTAGTGAATTTACTTCAATACTGAATAAGACATTAGAAATGTTGTGTCAGTAAAGTATTTGTTAGATGGTAAATGATAGACATAATGAAAAATTAGGGAGAGGCTTACTAGTATCGAGGATAGTAAGCTGTGAATAGCGGTAACAATTTATTGGGGGAGTTATATGTTTTTCTTAGGAAAAAGAAGGGGTAGGAAGCGGTGGGTTGCTGTAATATGTCTGTATTGCTTCGTATCATTTGGAGTATATGCGCATGATTTAGGTGTATTTCCGGGAGAGGGTAGCTTACCACTTGAAGATGGCGGGGGTCCTGGAATCTCTTCTGTAAATGAGGCTTTTATTGTAAAAGGCATAGAAGTTTATGCAGATATAGGAAACTTAGCAGACTCGCGGGCATTTGCATATGATGAGGGCGCACGACAAGGTTTGAGACGACTACTATTAAATCTAAGCATGCAAGAAGCGCGTGGTAAGGTGCTTGATCTACCTCTATTCGATGCTTCTTCCTTTGTAGAAAAGTATATTATCGTCAAACAACGTATGACTTCGCACTCATATAAGGCAATCTTAGATATATCATTTGATGAAAATAAAATTAGGACGTTCCTGAACAATTTGGGTATTGCATATGCTTATGATTATATCAAACCAACTTTAATTGTGCCGATATTATATAAAAATGGTAAGTACGAAATATGGAATAGAGAAAGCTGGAATAGAGCTTGGGGTAACTTACCAAATAATTTTGGGTTACTTAAAATTAATATTGTAAGGGAAGATAGCTTAGAAGATTTACAAGAAATTATACCTGAAGTTGTGATGATTTCGTCATATAAATCATTTCAAAATTTACTAAAGCGCTATAAGAGTGAGGATCTCTTTATAGTTTTTGCTGAACAGTATGATAATAAATTGGAAGTAAATGTGCGCTTCCTTAGTGCTAAAAGTGACTATAGTAAATTCATTCCTTATAGAGATTTGCCAGAAATAGAAGCTATAGATAGTTCTCAGTGGTCTTATAACGACGTGGTAATTGATATAGTGCAGAAATTGGACGCAACTTGGAAGGGTAAGGCGGCATTACAGGATGCAGTTCTATATGTTTCTACTGCAAGGATTAAGCTGCATGACAAGGACGTTTGGCCTAAAATACAGCGTATATTTACTAAAATTCCGCAAATTAGTAATTACCATGTGCTTAGGCGTATGAAAGATATAATAGAGCTGGAGCTGGAGTATAATGTAGTCCCTATAACGCTTAGTACGATTTTAGTACAAAACGGCATCGCCGTTGTTCGTAGAGGTAGTGGTATGTACTTAGAGTTAAGTGAAAAAGATGGAGGCGCAATGTCTCTATAGACAAGACATTTAATCAAGTATAGAAATCTTATTATTCTATTAGTTCTAGGATCCCGTATTGCTGTAATGCGTCTAGTTTAGTTGGATCAATTCTGAGAGGAGATTCTTGAGAAAATGATACTTCGGTTCTGTCTGATAGCACGGCTATTATTTCCGTACATATTATTCCCTCGTTGTCAATGGTGAGGGCGCTTTTTAATAGGGGAATAATATCTTCTGAAAGAATTTTAATTCTGCATTTCCTAACGATTTGTGGTGCCTTAACTAATTCTTCTAATGCACATATTCTTTCTACTATAATACGCATCCCTGCGTCATCGCGTTTTATTATTGCAGTGCAAGAAATAATTTTCCCAACTTCGCTAAGATCTCCTACTTTGCCTCGTAATAAATTTTCATCAAAAATAGATAGATCGGCTACCCCATATTGATCGGAAATTTGTATAAAAGCAAATTTGCTTTGTGTTTTTGTAGATTTTACTCGCTTTGTTGTGATGACGCCTGCAATATTTATATGTGCACCATCTAGCTGAGGTTTATGAATTAGATCTTGAGTGGTTACATTTTTTTTTAATTTACCTTCATAAGGGGTTAGAGGATGTTCATTTGGATAAAATCCGAAAGCCTCATATTCCGCAGCGAGTTTTGTATTGAAATCCCAAGGAGATATATCTTCTAGTGAACATTGAGATGAATTTATAATCGCTTTAGTATGGGATGCATCGCTTCCTATTATAGAAAATATATTTATTTGCTTTCTGGTTTCCTGATGTAGTTCCATCTGCGCTTGCTGTAATAGAAGATTTATACTTGCTAATAAAGATGCTCTATTCGAGAAAAGAATATCAAATGCACCAGCTTTAATTAGAGCTTCTAGTAACTTTTTATTTATTATGCGGCCTGTTCTTGATATGAAATTAAAAATATCTGTAAATTTACCTCCTTCTTTACGTTCTTTGAGGATAGCATCAACGGCCTTTATTCCTACTCCTTTTATTCCTGCGAGCCCAAATCTGATTGAATTTGCTTCTACTATAAAAAGAGTGTTTGATGTGTTTATACATGGATGGAGAAGCTTTATCTCGAATCGTTTTGCTTCATTACAAAAGATAGAGAGTTTATCTGTATCATGTATTTCTAGATTCATAGAAGCGACTAGAAACTCTATAGTGTAATTAGCTTTAAGGTAGGCTGTTTGACAGGAGATGATTCCATATGCTGTCGCGTGTGATTTATTAAACCCATAGCTAGCAAATTTAGAAATAATACTGAATACGTTTTCGGCCTCATTACGTGTTAAGTTATTTTGGATCGCTCCTGTTACGAATATATCCTTTTGCCTCTTCATCTCCTTTTTATCTTTTTTCCCCATCGCATATCGTAGCAGATCTGCTTTCGCTAGAGTATAGCCTGCAAGAATTTGTGCCATTCTCATAACCTGTTCTTGGTAGATTATGATTCCGTATGTTTCTTTTAGGAGATCGGTAATTTTAGGGTGTATTTCTTCTACTTCTTCTAAGCCATGTTTGCGCCGTATGTAATGTGGTATATTATCCATAGGACCGGGTCGATATAAAGCCCCTAGTGCGATTAAATCCTCTATACAGTCAGGTTGCAGTTCTTTGAGCGCTTCTCGTATGCCAGCTCCTTCGAACTGAAATACTCCTACCGTATATCCAGCCATAAGCATGTTATATGTTTTCGAATCATCCAATGGGATACGAGAAGCCTCTATATAATTTCCATGCTTTTGAATCAGACTGCACGTGTCTGCTATAACGGTGAGTGTTTTAAGACCTAAAAAATCGAATTTTACTAATCCTGCAGCATCTGCATATTTGAGACTATATTGTATCGAGGGGATAGATGATTTGGCATCTTTGTAAAGAGCCACTACTTCATCAAGGGGCCTATCTCCTATCACAATACCTGTTGCGTGTGTTGAAACATGCCTATGTACACCCTCGAGCTCTAAGCTTAATTTAAATAGCCGTTCTATATCAGATTCTGTATCGCGTAGATGTTGTAGTTCGGGATCTAAGTCTATGGCTTCTTGCAAAGTTACGGGATTAGCTAGATTTTGAGGAATCATCTTTGATAATTTATCAATTAAGCTGTATGGCATTTGCAAAACACGCCCTATATCTCTTAATACTCCTCTTGCTTGAAGGGTACCAAATGTGATGATATGTGCTACCTTATCTATTCCGTACTTATGACGCACATAATCTATTACTCTGTCGCGATGTAGCTGGCATATATCTATATCGAAATCTGGTATTGAGATACGATCTGGATTCAGAAATCTTTCGAAAATTAGCCCAAATTTTAATGGGTCTACATCTGTGATGTTTAATGCCCATGCTACTACTGAACCTGCTCCACTACCTCTTCCTGGCCCCACTGGGATTTGCTCGTTTTTAGCCCATTCAACAAAATCAGCTACTATAAGGAAGTATCCTGCGAATCGCATGTTTTGTATAACAGATAACTCAAAGTCTAATCTGGCGTGATACTGTTGGTGCGCTTCTTTTATTATGGTAGATAGACGCGCTTTAAGTCCTACAGCAGCTTTTTGTTTGAGTAGTTTTTCCTCCTGCTCTATATATTCGCAAAATTTTGGAAGCATTGAGGCGCCTCTTTGAGGCATAAAGGAACATTTTTGTGCTATGAGTACTGTATTATCTATTGCTTCTGGGAGATCACTGAAAAGCTCTCGCATTTCATCTGCAGATTTGAAGTAATGTTCTGGATGTGACTTAATGCGGTCTTCCTGCATGACATACGCGTTATTTGCTATACAAAGCAGCGCGTCGTGTGCTTGATATGCCTCTTGAGACATATATGCTACATGATTTGTAGCTACAATTGGAATATCATTGTGCCACGCTAATTCTAAAAGCAGACTTTCAATCGCCTTATCATATTTAAGATCTTTATATCTTATAAGTTCAATAAAGAAATTTATATTAAATATCTCATATAATTTATGAATTAATGAGGTGATTAAGGAGACTCTATTTTCAGTAAGAGAGTTGGCCTCTAGGTGTTTTGAGATGCCTCCTCCATATAGAACTATCAGTCCTTCAGATAACTGTATTAATTGCTTAATATGTATGTGGAGTGGTTGATTCTGTGCATAATTTTCAAGATAGAGAGAGCTAACAAGCTTCAATAAATTCCTATAACCTTTTTCATTTTTCGCTATTAGCAATAATTCTTGATATATATGTTCGGTGGCTTTTGTATTTGTTATGCATGCGGAAACATCTACTGTTATTATGCAGCTTATAATAGATTGAATCCCGTGATCTGCACATTTTAAAGAAAATTCCAGAGCACCAAAAAGATTACTGATATCGCTTAATCCTATAGCGGGTAGTGCGTTTTTGTAGCAATATTCCACGAGGTTATCGATTTTGATAGCGCTTTTGCCGAGCGAATAGTCAGAATATAAGCGTAAATGAATAAAGTTAGACATGAGGCGAACACGTGCGTTATTAGTTATTCTCGCCTAAGTATCTCTACAGGCGCAAGCCTAGCAATTCTAATGGCAGGATATATGGTAGCTATAAATGACAATACTAAAGCAATCGTAGTTATATATACAATTTCTTCTAATTTTAACTCCGCTGGCAAACGAGTTAAAAAATAGATAACTGGATCAAAGAGGGGTATTCCTAAAAGCTTCTCAAGGAACATGCGAATTCTTTCTATATTAACTGTAAAGACTACGCCCAGTATGGTTCCACATATTGTACCACATAGTCCGATTGCGAATCCACATAAGATAAATATTCTTACTATAGATGCCTTAGTTGCTCCTATAGTCCTCAATATAGCGATGCTTTTACTTTTGTCTTTTACAAGGATCATAAGACTCGAAATGATATTAAACGCAGCTATCAGTATTATGAGAGATAGTATAAGAAACATGACCGTCCTTTCAATACTTAAGGCTTGCACTAAAGTTTGATTTAAAGCTGTCCAGTCTATGATTTTAAGATAATTGGAAAATTTTGATATAAGTAAAGATTTTGCAGCATTGGTTCTTTGGAAGTTATTTAAGATAATTTCGATATGATCAATTGCCTCATATTGCTTGAAAAAAATTTGTGCTGCTTTGAGTGATATGAATACTAAGGTGCTGTTATATTCATACATACCTAAGTCAAAAATTCCTGTAATACGAAAAGTTTTCATTCGCGGTAATGGACCAACTGCTGTAGCATTGGTTTGAGGAGCTGCAAGTTTTAGAGAATCTCCGACGCTCACATTTAGCTGGTCTGCTAGATTAATGCCGATTATGATGCTATCTTCAAATCCATGCTCAATGCTTTGCTCGAAACTACCGTACAATAACGATGTGGAGAGCAATGGTTTATCATGTAAATCGGAAAAATTCATGCCTCTGACAATGACACCTGCAATTTTTGATCCCTTTAGTATCATGGCTTGTCCTTCTACTACTGGAGCTAAAAATTTCACGTCTTGCTTTAAAAAGTTCTCTTCTTTTTTTATTTTGGCTAATATTGCGTTATAATCGTATAAATCTCCATTTTTTGCATATATACCTATATGCCCCCTAATATTAACGATTTTATCGATTAATTCTGTTTCATATCCATTCATTACGGACATGACTATGATTAAAGTTGCTACCCCTAACGCTATTCCTATTAAAGCAAATGCGTTGATTATTGATAAAAACCCCTCTTTCCTCTTTGTTAAGAGGTATCTTAGGGCAACTAAGAGTTCGAATCTTTTAATAATCATTTTTGTAAATTAATTTTGAGTATGGGCTGACTTAAGGATTAAACTACCTAGTAGCATTGATGCAAAAGAACCCATTATAATACCTAATTTTGCTTCCGTTAATAAAGCTTCAGCTCCGTTAAAAGACAAGAGTGAAACGAAGAGACTCATTGTGAAGCCTATTCCACATAATACTGAAACACCGTATAATTGCGTAAAATTTGCATCCTTGGGCATTTGTATAAGTTTCGTTTTTATCGTTACGAACGCTATTAAAAAAATCCCAATTTGTTTACCTACAAATAAACCGATTGCAATGCCTAATGTTAAAGGGCTTGTTAATTGCTTGTAAGAAATAGAGTCCATGCAAATACCACAGTTAATAAGTACGAATAAGGGCACTATAAAATATGATACAGCTCTAGATATATAAGCTTCTAGACGTAGTAGCGGTGATTTGCTTAGCTCAACGTACGTTTTTTTTCGATCTTCCACATTAAAGGGGATAAGCGCCCCCAGTATTATACCGGCCATTGTGGCATGTATACCTGATTTCAATAGGCAATACCATAGAATACATGTAATAAACGCGTATATAGATAATTTATTTATATTAAAGAAATTCAGTATAAATAAAGCTACTATACACATCAGCGCATATGATAGCATAGGAGCGGAAATGGTAGAAGAATAGAATAGCGCTATTATAACTATAGCGATCATATCATCTATGATTGCGAGCGCTGTCACAAAGATTTTTAGGGAATGTGGTACTTTTTTAGCGAGAAGGCTAATAATACCCAATGTGAATGCGATATCTGTAGCTGCAGGAATTGCCCATCCATTTATATATTGAGCGTTGTTATAGTTAATGGCACTGTATATGCATACGGGCAAGGCGACTCCTGCGCATGCGGTAATACCAGGCAGTAGCCTCTGTTTGATGGTAACTAGATGCCCCGAAATCATTTCTTTCTTTATTTCTAATCCTACTGATAGAAAAAACAATGTCATCAGACCGTCGTTTGTCCAATCTTTTATTGAAAGTGATAATGAGTATTCCCCGATCGATAAAGTTGCTAACATACTGAGTATGGAGTTATATTGAATTCGCCAATCGGAATTAGCGAGCAAGATTGCTAGCATGGTGAATACGAAGAGCATAATTCCACCTTCCAAGGTGCTGCGCATCAAGGCAGTAATTTTTTTAATTTTATTAGTTAACATAGTTAATCAGGTTATGGGGCAAGAGGGGAATTTGCTTCCCAATAGCGCATTATTGAATGAGTTGATTAAACTCTCTTTCTTTTCTGGATTATCTTTTTCGCTATTTGTTATTATACTGTGTACTGATTTAATTATTGGTAGTGATAGTACTATACGATGAGCAATTTTTTCTAAAGCGATTGCTGTATAATAACCCTCGACAGTACCCAAAGGATCGCAGGCTATCGTCTGTTTATTTAGGAGGTAGTGGGCATTCTTTAAGCCAAACCTAAAATTGCGCGAACTTGTACTCATAGAAGTAAGTAATAAATCTCCTATTCCTGCTGATTCTAATATGGTGCTTTGCTTACCACCAAATTCTTCTATTAAAGAGGTGATCTCTGATATTGAATTAGTTAATAGTGCTGCATATGCGTTTTCTCCCCAATCAAGGCCTTTTACTATTCCAGCAGCGATTGCTATTACATTTTTTACTGCTCCACATATTTGAAGTCCTTTTATGTCATTGCAGTATTTTAGTACAAGTCCTGAAGAGCTCAGATTCTGCGTGATAGCATACCCTATATTTTGATCCGTACATCCTAAGTTTGCTATAGCACTTTTCTCTTGTACTAATTCATGCGCTAAGTTCGGACCAGATAATATTCCGATGATTTGGTGTGATGGTAGTATCTCTATTGCTATATCGCTTATAAGTTTTAGAGAACTATTTTCTATACCCTTGGCACAGAGTATGATTGGTGTAAGATGTAACCTTAGTATCGCATCATATTTTTCAGCCGTATCTCGCAATAGGGATAGTGCTTGTCTTACATTTTGAGCTGGTACACATATAAGAAGCAAATTTGCTTCTAGTACGTCTTCCAATATATTTGTGATTTTGACGTTTGATGGTATCTTTGCTGCAGGAAAGAGGGGATGACTCCTGAGTTTAGCAATGTCCAGATGAAGTTGCGTATTTCTTTCATATGCTATTATGCAGTCTGCTTTATCTGAGAAAGCAACTGAAAGCGCGAAACCAAATGCGCCATAGCCAATGATACCTATATTGGGGAATTTATGAGATTGTTGCATTTATTAAATTATAGCAAAGGCGGAATTGAGAGTTGTATAGATCCATACCATATAACAAATAGCAAAATTGGATTATACTAAATACCTATTTTTTTAAATAGTGCTTTTGCAATGTACTTTTCATACGGCTAATGGTTTCGCATTTTCCTAGGATTTCCATTACCTCCAGGATATTAGGTGATTTAAATATACCTAATACAGAAGCTCGCAATACTTGAAGTATTGTACTACGCTTATAACCGTCCATTGCGCACATTTCTTCTATGTTTTTTAAATGAGAAAGATCCCAAGAAGAGTCTGCTATTTTTTCGCAGCTGTGTACTAATGTAGTTAATAAGGTATAGCTTCCATCTTGTTGGAGTATATCTATGGATTTAGTATCAAACGCTTGCGCTGATACATAGATACGCGCTAGGTCTCCTAATTCTGCTAAAGTTTGGGCTCGTGGTTTGATAAGTGGGATACCACATGTTACCTTTTCTTGCAAAGCTATATTTCCTTCGATATGCAGGATTGGTATCAACTCTTTTAATAACAAATCATCGTTTGCATTTTGAATATAGTGTGCATTTATAGCGTTTAACTTTTTAATATCGAATTTTGCAGATGCCTTGCCAACGTTTTGAAGCATGAACAAATTTACGGCTTCTTCCATAGAGATTATCTCCTTTGTGGCATGCCCCCATCCAAGCAGTAACAAATAGTTGCACATTGCATTGGGTAAATATCCAGCATCCCTATAAAAATCTATACCTAAAGCACCGTGACGTTTAGATAGTTTGGCACCATCTGGGCCACAAATTAATGGGACGTGTGTATATTTGGGTATTTCCCACTGCATGGCCTGGTAAATTTGTAACTGCTTAAAGGTATTAGTAACGTGGTCATTACCACGAATTATATCTGTTATACCCATATCGTGATCATCTACTACTACTGCAAGCATATATGTAGGAGTGCTATCTGAGCGCATTAACACTAAGTCCTCTAACTCTTTTGCTTGCATTTTTAACGGGCCTAGTATGTTATCAGAAAATGTTAAAGTTTCGTTTTCTTTACTCCGTAGCCGAATGGTAGGTTTGGAGTTGCGTGAAGGAAGAGAGGTATTATTACGCCATGGACTAACTAATTTTTGATGTGGGTAGCTTTCTTTGAATTCGTGCACTTCTTGAGGAGTCAAATAGCAATAATATGCTTGTCCTGTTTTAACCAACTGCTCTGCGATTTCTTGATGTCTTTCTTGTCGCTGTGATTGGAAAACTATATCTCCATCCCAATGTAAACCAAGCCATGTTAGGCCCTCTATTATTGCTTCAGTTGCGGCTTTAGTAGATCTTTCACGATCTGTATCTTCAATACGCAAATGAAATAGGCCCTGTGTTTTTCGAGTATATAACCAATTAAATAAGGCTAACCTAGCTGATCCTAGATGTAAAAAGCCAGTGGGGCTTGGTGCGAAACGCGTTACAATTGTCATAATAAAACTTATCTATATTGAATTGTGTAGCTTTTCGAAGATCACACGCAGCACCCTTGCTACTAATGCAAAGGGCTTAAAAGGAGCCATATAAGGAGGGCCAACAAGACCTATAATAACTGTTATGACTGCTTCCTTTCAGACCTGATCAAGTTACCAGCTTCTTTATATCCTTGCGGCTCTCCGCCCTCATCATACTACTGTTCATTCTTTATTTTCAACTACTTTCCTATGGGCTAAATAGTGACCATCCTTTATGTGTTCGTAAGGAAGAGTTACTTTAATAAAATTAATTTTACGTGGGCTAGCGTCCATTATTTCTATAATCACTCCGGAGTGATGGACAAATTTTTCTCCTTTTTCAGGAACTCTGTTTAAATAAGAAAATATAAAGCCTGCGAGCGTTTCATATTCACCTTCTTCCTCAGAAAGGAACGGTAGTTCGCCGAGTTCTTTTTCGACTTTTGTAATTAGTGTTTTAGCATTAATAATATAGACATTTGGTTCCACTTTTCTAATGGATTCTTCCCTACCTTCTTGAAGCTCTTCACGTCCACTTATCTCTGTAACCAAACGTTTTACAATGCATTCTATTGTCACTAATCCTTCTATACCCCCATATTCATCTAATACAATTGCCATATCTGCTTTATTTTCGATCATTTTCACGAATAAATCAATTACTTTCAGGGATTTTGGAATATAAACGAAAGGTTCTAAAATCTTAGTTAAGGAAAAAGATTGCTCCTGATCTAAGAAGGGCAGAATGCTTTTAACGTGTACAAATCCTAACATTTCGTCGAGATCTTCCTTATATACTGGAATTTTACTGAACCCAGTTTTTGTAAAGATATTTTTTAGATCTGGTAGTGATGTGGAAAATGGAATGCTTTTTATATCAATCCTTGGCAGCATAATTTCTGCTACCTTCATTTCATTTAAATCTTCTATGCGTGAAGCTATTTCTATAGCTGATTTATTATTATGAAGATGAGAGCGGTTTGAGAGTAATTCTTGCGAATTCTTTTCTTCTGTGTTCTTTTTCTTTTTTATTTTCCCATTATTAGGGTTTATTCTTGCTTTTAGTGCAAGTGAAGCGTTTATTATTTTTGTTATTAGGTGCATATACTAATTAGCAGTAAGCTTTTTTATTATTAGGGTTTTTAGAAGCAGCGCATGGCGTTTCAGCTATCTTCGCTGGTATATCACAAAGGTTTTGTATAATTTAGGGAGCGCATAATGGTGCATTCTAGTCCTTCCATAAGATCTCTTTCCTTAGGCTTTTTGTGGTTATATCCAGCGAGATGCAATATACCGTGCACAATTATATGAGCTAGATACTCTTGGAATGGTTTTGTTGCTTCAACGCTTTCTGCGTATATACGTTCGTAACTTATCGCGATATCTCCTACGATTTGCTGCTTTTTTATTTGTTCAGAACTTTCGTTTAAGGGAGAAATTACTACTTCTGTATATGGAAAAGCTAAGACATTTGTAGGGCAATCCTTATCTCTATATTGCTTATTTAGTTTACGAAGCTTTTTATCATCTGTAAGTAAAAAAGACAGCATTATATCGGCTGTATTTAGTATATCAAGTTGCTGCAGTACGGCATAGATGATGCTTTTTATATAATCATCTAATTTAAACGGGAGGTTGTGCCATTCTTCTCGTTCAACTAGCACATCAAAAGTAAAAAAAACTTTGGTGGGAGTTTGTGTAACAACACATTCCCCGTGATTGACAGGATGAGAAGATTCTTCATTATTAGAAGTTTCAGTAGTCTGGCTACCTATAGTAGCGCAAACACACTTACTAGTATGTTTAGTAGAATTAACCATGAAATAGACGCACTATACCATCTAATAGAATACCTTTTTAGAGCGGCATATTGAGAAGTTGCTTAAGGGCATCAACGAATCCGTTCCGCACATTGACCATTTGTTCTAAGGCAAGGCCCGCTGTGTTTACAGCAGACATAAGCTCTACCGTATTAATTTCTTTTCCACCATCTAAAAAATTATGAACTTGTGTTTCAGCATTTCGTAAATTTTGTACTTTATTCAGTAGGGTTTTTACCAAAGATGCAAACTCCGGACTAGATTGGCTTACTTCTCCTTTATTCCCTGTTGATTGCAGTAATTGATTTGCACTTTGAGTTGTAAATGAATCAACTCCCACGTTGCTAAGATTCCGTACACTTGCAATCATTTCTGGTTTAGCGCCTACATTGATTGCCTTTTCTTGTGCGTTCCCAATCGATATAATATCTTGTAATATAGGGAACGGATTTTTTTCAGCAGTTTTAACTGCGAGGAGCAATTTACGGTATGCATTTGTTGCTTCTAAAAATGACACACTATTAATTCCTGATGCTTTTATTGGAGGAATGGAAGTCATTCTAAATTACGAATTAATTATTAATTAACTTCTTATATACGTTGAAAAAGATATCATATATACATTTCTTACTTCATCAATTCTATTACTCTCATGTGATTTGATTTCGATACTTCGAAAGAATGCACATTTGCCTCGAAAGATCTTTGCGCCTCTTTCGCATCTGCTACTTCTACTATAGTATTCACATTTGGGAATTTAACATAACCATTTTGATTAGCGCTGGGATGGTGAGGCATATATTTCAATATGAACGATGAATAATCGCGACCAATCTTCCGTATTTTAACAACATCTGCGCCAAGTTCTGGAATAAACTTATTTTCGAAATATATCACTTTACGTCTATACGGATCACTTTGTGCATCTTTACTAGTGACATTAGCATTGGCTATATTTTGTGCAACGATCTTAAGACGTTGACTCTGCGCATGCATACCGGACTCGGCCACACGAGACGCAGCTACAAGCGCGTCTGCCTCTGTACGTGCGAAACTCAAACATTCTACTGAAGCTATGCCTAAAAGCACTAATGTAAAACCACAAGCACTAAAAAAAAGACAAATTCTCCGATACATAAATCAATCGCCCTCAACAATCCTATTCAGATGCAGCATACTCTACCATCTTTTACTGTCAATTAGTTATTAGCTTAATGGCAAATAGCATAATTATGTCTCTTAAATTTTAATTTGTTGATGATTGCTATATCAAAGTTTTAACGATGCCATCGTATTTATGGCGTTTTTTACCACTTCTTTATCATCAAATGGGTATTTGATTGCACCTTCAATCTGATAAGTTTCATGTCCCTTTCCAGCTAGTAGTAGTATGTCGCCATCACTTAAATGTTCTATAGAGTATTTAATAGCCTTTTCCCTTTCTGCAATATCTAATGCGCTAGGGCAGCATGAGAGTATATCATATCTGATCTGTGCGGGATCTTCCATGCGAGGGTTGTCATTTGTAACTATTACATGATCTGCAAATTTTTCTGCTATTGCTCCCATTTCGAAACGCTTCGGTTTTTCCCTATTGCCTCCACATCCAAATACTAGGTGTAAAGCACCCATGCTATGTTTCTTACGGTTTTGTTCTTGCATTTTATTACGCAAAGTTTCTAGAGCAAATTGCAGACTTTCTGGAGTGTGAGCATAATCAATATATATTGCGGCTCCGTTATAAATGCCTACTAGTTCCATCCTCCCGGGTACGTTACTTAGCAGTGGTATATTAACAATTACATCATTTATATTTAATCCGGATGCGATGCAAAGTCCTATGCTGCTTAGCGCGTTATATACCTGAAATAATCCCTCAAGATGGAAAGGTATTGTATGGTATTGCCCATAGATTGATAATTTTAAAATTTGCTTATGTAGAGATATTAGGCATATATCTGCATTATGGCGTCCATATGTTATGATGCGATGTTTTTGCTCCTTGCATATGTTAAGTAAGTGTTCAAATTCTGGCACGTCAGTGTTCAGTACCGCGTATCCTTGCAATATTTCCGCAAATAACCTAGCTTTAGCTTCCATATAATGCTTAATATTCTCATGGTAGTCGGAATGATCTCTGCCAAGATTGGTAAAAGCAGCAGCTGTGATATTACAATGATCCAGTCTATATTGATCTAAACCGTGACTCGAAGCTTCAATTGCTACGTAGTCGCATTGCAGTAAACGAGAGAAATATTCTAATGAACGGTGTAATGTCAGCGCATCTGGTGTAGTTAGCTGAGAAGAATGCACTTCTTGCGGAAGGTGTAATCCTTGGATGACTTTGCAGTTTTGTGCTTTTTTGCCAAATGAAAGGGCGCCTAAAGTTCCTATACACCCAGCTTTGCCGCTTATATTACCGCAAATTTGCGCGAAGAAATGTGCGATGGAAGTTTTTCCTTTTGTTCCTGTGACGGCTACTACATGTTTAGGTTTAGTTGGATATAAACGTGATGCAAGTACTGCTATTGCTTCTCTTGGGTTGTTTGAGTATATGTATGATACACTTTTATCTTCAAAGAATTTGCCGCGATTGCTTTGGTTTGTTACTATTGCGATAGCACCATTATTGATTGCTTCTGCGATATGGTGCGTTGCGTCGTTGAGATATCTATGCACTGCAACAAATACATTGCCAGGTTGCACGTCTAAATGGTGTATTGATACACCTGTATGCTGTAGAGCAAGCAGGGTTTGGTATTCTTTAGTGGATAGAGACACGCGAATATTGTTTCAAATATTAATTTATTGAACTAAGTCAAAATTGGTATTTATCTAGTCAAGATCTGGTACATTAACTTTTGAATATGCGCCATTAAATAAATTATAAGCTGTAAGATGTTATTAGGAGAAGTAGATAGCATAATAAAGGAAATAAATCTTATTCCTGATTATATGAGCGTTGGGGAAGTAGTTTTAGTAAGGGGTTTGTTGATAGAAGTTAAGGGTCTCAATAAAAGCGTTAGTATCGGGTCGAGATGCAAAATAACCGCAAGAGACGGCCGCTTGATACTAGCTGAAGTAGTGGGTATAGATGAGGATAGAGCGCTATTGATGTCGTTTCATGATACTGTAGGGATAGGTGTTGGATGTGATTGTGTTGTGGTATGCTCAGAGCAAGTTATATATCCTAGTATCGCATGGCTTGGGCGGGTTATAAACGCTTTCGGAGAGCCTATAGATAATGCAAGCCCCCTTACTAAGGGAAGTAGAGCCTGTCATTTACGTGCTTCGCCTCCTCCTGCGTACGTGAGGAAGAGAGTTATGGGTAAGCTTGATATGGGCATACGCAGTTTGAATTCTTTTGTCACTTGTTGTAAGGGCCAAAGAATGGGCATTTTTGCTGGTTCTGGTGTAGGAAAATCTATGATGCTAGCGATGATTACTCGCTTCGCTGCTGCAGATATAAAAATTATAGGATTGATTGGAGAGCGTGGAAGGGAGGTACAGGAATTTTTAGATGATTACTTAGGAAAAGAGGGTTTAGCAAAGGCAATAGTAATTGTGGCTACTTCTGATGAGAGTGCGTTGGCTAGGAAGCAAGCGGCATATCTTACAATGACATTGGCTGAGTATTTTCGTGATGAGGAAATGGAGGTTCTCTGTATGATGGATAATATAACTCGCTTTGCGATGGCGCAACGTGAGATAGGGCTTACTGCTGGAGAGCCACCTACTAACAAAGGATATACGCCGAGTGTTTTTAGTGAATTACCTAAACTTTTAGAACGTGCAGGACCTGGGACACAGGAGCAGGGCTCTATTACTGGGTTGTTTAGTGTGCTTGTGGAAGGTGATGATCATAATGAGCCTATAGCAGATGCTGTACGCGGGACTATAGATGGGCACATAACGTTGAGTAGGGATATAGCTATGAGAGCTATATACCCAGCTGTAGATGTTTTAAAGAGCGTATCACGGCTTATGCCGGGGTGTAATTCAGATATGGAGAATAAGTTGATTAATAAGGCACGTAGTATGATAGCTATATACAATGATATGGCTGATATGATACGTATAGGCGCTTATAAGAAGGGCTCTGACCCAGAGGTTGAGGAAGCAATCAAGTATAATGATGCTATAAACGCATTCATTGCACAAAAACCAGGAGAATATGATACAATCGAGTCGAGCTATAAGAAATTGGCTTTAGCTATAAATTTTAACCTTGATGCTTCCTCTGTTAAATGAGTGGTAGGAAATTGATAATGCGAGTTTACATAGCTTCTGACCACGCTGGTTATTGTTTGAAAGAGCGCATAAAGAGATATTTAGTAAATGATGGAGATACAAGTCGATTCTTGGGCGCTCTTTCTCTTGTTGATTTGGGCACCGATAGCGATGAATCTGTAGACTATCCGTACTATGCAGCTTCTTTGGCGAACGCCATGTATACTAATATTTCACAAGCAACATCTGTACAGAGACTTTTCGGTATATTAATATGTGGTACTGGTATGGGTATGAGCATGAAAGCCAATCGTTATCCATGGATACGTGCCGCGTTATGCTATAATCCGATGTGTGCTAGGTTAGCTAGAGAACATAATGATGCCAATGTTTTAGTCCTTGGCAGCAGAGTTGTTGAGGAAAAAGTAGCTGTAGAGATAACTCATACATTTTTTTCCTCCGCTTTTATTGGTGGTAGACATCAGATACGTGTAGATTTACTCGGAGAATAGAGCGCGGGACCTATCGGCATAAAGGAGGCCATTCTTCATTATGGCATATTTTGCTATAACTTCACATTTAATCTGTTATATGCAAATCCGATAACATCTTCTTAATTTTTAATACGTCGAACCACATCTGTTTTTTCTGTAATGGCTGACGTAGAAGGTATGAGGGGTGGAAAATAGTTGTCACGTTGATATATAGGGGATGTGAAGTTTTTATGCCATTGTGTTCTGAGATTTGGCTGAGATAGCAGTTGGTATATTTAAATAGATGTCCTCGCAGTGACGTTATTGGGCGCGTATCCTCTAATAATGCTTCCAATGCTGTACTGCCAATAAGAATTATTAACTTTGGATTAATTAGCGCAATGTGACGCTCTACAAATGGTCTGCACGTTTCTATTTCTATTTTTGTAGGACGCCTATTACCTGGAGGCCGCCAAAATACCGTATTGGTGATATACACGTTTTCCCTAGTTAGGCATATACTTTTTAGTATGTTATCAAGCAGCTTACCACTCTGGCCACAAAATGGTATGCCACATTTATCCTCATTTGCTCCGGGCGCTTCTCCTATAAGGATCACTTTTGCCTTTGGGTTGCCATCACCAAAGACTGTGGAGATAGCAACTTTTTTGAGATCGCAATATTGAAAATTTGTAACTGCCTCTCTGAGGTCATTCAAAGTATTACAGCTATCTGCCAAAACTCTTGCTGCTTTTAAAGTAGATGGAACTGCAGTTGTCTCGACTTGATGTTTAATAATAATCTCTTTGTGTATATCTTTGGCAATGGGTTCTATAATATCACGTCTTTGTGGCGTATTATGGTATAAAGTGCTGCTGTCGAATGCACATGTATGCCATTTTAGAAATTTGATTCTTTTTTGCTGTTGTATAGCAATTTCAAATTGCTTTCCTTCAGATATTGTACTACTCATGCTGTGCCGGCCATGGGGTTGCAGTGTATGGTTGGATATTTCTAGAGCAATGCAAACGTGTATGGTACTAGTTGCCATGCAGAATGTGAGTGGAGTATATGGCTACTAAAAGAACTTATCAACCGAGTAATTTGGTGAGGAAGAGGCGGCACGGATTCAGATGTAGAATGTTTTCGCGTGGCGGGAGGCGTATCCTGAGTAGGCGGAGAGCTAGAGGCCGCAGAGTATTGAGTGCATAGCTTTATGTTGTTTTTGAGAGTATGTTTGGTGAGCTCTAATCAAAGTTCCGACGGATCTGGAATATAAGGGGGTTGGAGGGATTTTTATTTTTGATGATATAGGCTTGTGTTTAGGGAGTTCCTAGGAAGCGGGTGTCTTTGTTTGTTGTGCGCTCTATTGACGTCCTTTGCATTCGTTTGTGTGTTTGTGCCATGCTATATTCGGTTGTTGAAAGTACATGGCATAGGAGAACAGCCGATAAGGAATGATGGACCTAAGTCGCATTTAGAGACGAAAGCCGGCATACCAACTGCTGGAGGGCTAGTTGTGCTTACTTGTTTCCTTTTTTCTGTGTTACTCTGGTGCAATCTTAGTAATTTGTATGTACGGATTGTTACTATCAGCGTTATTGCATATGCATTGCTTGGGTTTATCGATGATTATCGTAAGTTAAAGTATCATAATTCCCGAGGGATATCTGGAAAAACAAAATTATTGTGGCAATTTATATTAGCTGTTTTAGCTGTATTTGCAATCGTGCTTGGAGGTAAGGCTCCAACTGTTACACGTGTATTCTTTCACATTTTTTTTATTGATACAAGCTTCAATCTTTCTTGGATGTTTATCTTATGGGGGGCTTTTGTTATTGTAGGTTCTTCTAATGCAGTAAATCTCAGTGATGGTTTGGACGGTCTCGCCACAGGGTTACTTATAATAGTTATATTGAGCTTTGGTTTTATAAGCTATTTTATTGGTGATGCATACTTAGCTTCGTATTTTCATTTAGAACACATAAGCGGAGTTAATGAGTTAACTATAGTCTGTGCCGCTTTGATTGGCGCAAATTTGGGGTTTTTATTTTTTAACTCTTATCCTGCTCGAATATTTATGGGTGATGTTGGTAGTTTAGCTATGGGATGCGCCATAGGCGTGATCAGCTTAATTACCAAACATGAAATTACTCTAGCTATTATAGGAGGTGTATTTGTAATTGAAGCTATTTCCGTGATAGTACAAATTTATTACTTTAAGTTTACGGGGGGGAAAAGACTTTTCAAAATGGCTCCTATACACCATCATTTTGAAAGGCTTGGGATGCATGAAGGCACCGTAGTAACGCGATTCTGGATTGCTGGGATTTTGTTAGCGTTTATGGGATTATCGGCAGTATTTTACTGACCTTGATAGCGGATTTAAATTCAGTTAGTATTTTCTGTAGGTATAGCGCGCGCTACATCGTCTTCTACTTGCTTACGTTGTGCATATAGTTCTGAAAAATTGATATGCGAAATCATAAGAGGTGGAAAACCGCCGTCTTGGCTAAGGCTCGATATAATTCTTCTAGCATAAGGGAAAAGTATTTGAGGGCAATGTACTAGCAGTACTACACCTTTTTCTGCATCTGAAAGGTTTACAGGTAAATCAAAAAGACCCGCATATTCTAATTCCAATATAAATATTGATTCTTCCTTGAGAGATGATTTTACTTGTATTGAAAGTATCACTTCGAAAGTATTTTCACGTATTGCTTGTACACGTACGTCAACAGAGATCTTGAAAGTTGGTGCTTCCTGTAAGAAGAGTGCGCTGGGTGCCTTAGGGTTTTCGAAAGATATATCTTTGATATACTGTGCTATCACACCAATACTATCTAAAATTGATTTGCTTTGTCCAGAATCTATACTGCTGCTCATTGTGTATTTTTATATCTGAGATTGATATTAGCGTTCTTGAAAACTGTTAATGTAACGACATAATTAATAAAGAAAGACAAAATGAACTGCAAGCTATATAATACGTTCTGTAGTACTGAGGTTCTTTGGCTTAGTTTTTTTGCTACTTACTTTAAAGCGTGCAATACCAGTCAAGTGTAAATATGATTTTAATGGAACTACTGTTTTGGGCCATTATAGCCGTGCTTTTTATTTATAAATTAATAGCCTTGCTAGGGAGAGTTGATATTAACGATGAAGAGCAAGCTAGAGAAAGGAGGCAAGCTTCTCGTTTCGGATGTAAAGGTTATTACCAAGGCGGTGAGGGGTGTACTGCCCCTATGCAGCAAATACAGGATGTGGAAATTCTTTCGGGATTAGAATCGAAATTATCCAATAAAATACGAGAAACATTGCGTATTATTAAAGAAAATGATAAAAACTTTACAATAGACGCTTTCCTTATAGGGGTAAGGAAAGCTTTTCCAATGATTATTGGTGCGTTTGCTTCAGGAGATACTAAAGCGCTGAGTTATTTGTTGAGTAACGCTCTTTACCAAATGTTTGTGAAAGATATAAATGCAAGATTGGAGTTGGGCAATAAATTGGAACGCAAGGTTCTTAAGGTAGATTCTGTAGAAGTTGATGATGTGACTATAACGGGGACTGTTGTACAGATATATGTCAATATTCAAAGTATGCAGTCTTATATCTTGAGGGATAGCCTTGGCCATGTGATAGATGGTGCTGAGGGGCTTAGTATTAGGGCTGAAGATAAATGGGTATTTCAGCGGGATCTATCATCGGGTGATATATGGGCTTTGATTGAAACAGGGTAATATATCGTAGGTCTCGTATTTATTTTAAATTTATTGATAATAGCTATATTTTATGCATTCCATATGGAGATGGAGGGGGAAATTTTTGTGCATATGCACTCTAGTTGTATGTGGTTGTTCTCATAGCGTTAAGAGTCCACATCAAAGAAGGGAGGCGCACTTTACACGCACTACTTTTAATACGTTAGAAGGTTGGAGGGATGATGACCATTTAGAGGCTTTTAAGGCCTTTTGCGCCTCTTGTACTGCAATAAAACGTAGGTCTGATACTGCAAATATGGGCGGGGTTGGAGGTAATGTGCGTCACTGGAAGCGTGTATGCAGTAAGGCCGATAGGGTAGCGCATAATAGGCTTGAGGCAAGACATTTTTTCGAAGAAAATTTTTATCCCTATATTATACGCACTTCTTACGCTCAACATTTCGGAAAATTTACAGGTTATTACGAAGTACAATTGAACGGTCGGAGAACCCCTGATGCTAAGTTTAAGTATCCCGTATATAGGACGCCAGAAAATTTAGAAGATATAAAGGGTACTGTTGCTATTACTCGCGGGGCAATAAATAGAGGTGCTCTCAGAGGTCGTGGATTAGAAATAGCATGGGTTGATGATTATTCAGGGCTATTTAATATGCAGATTCAAGGATCTGGCGTTATAAACTTAAATGCGGGTCAAAAGATCCATATTGGTTACGCAGCTCAAAATGGCCATTCATATACAGCTATAGCACCTATTTTTAAAGCGCGTTACCCCAGCGCTAAAGAATCGATGTGGCAGTGGCTAGAAATAAATCCACGCGCTGCTATAAGTATTATGGAACAGGATAAATCATATGTTTTCTTTCGTGAGAGGCCTCATAATAACAGTCCAATTGGGGCACAAGGGGTTTCACTGACACCCGAAAGATCGCTGGCAATAGACTATAAAATATATCCCTATGGCACGCCTATGTGGGTTCATACAACTATGCCATCTATTGTGAATATGCTTAAAAAAGATAACAAATGTTCGCGTAATAGAACTTGTCATTATAGGAGATTATTTATAGCGCAAGATACTGGTGGCGCGATAAAAGGCGGGATACGAGCAGATATATTTTTTGGTCGTGGGAAATATGCAGAAATCTTAGCTCGCAGCATGAATGCTAGTGGAAGATACTATGCACTTTTTCCTAAAGCAGTTCATATTCCTGAAGTTTATGTTTATAGACCTTAAAGCAGCTTAATTTATTTTATTGACCTAATAGGCGCTGGCTTAAAGAGGGCTCTGATTTATCCTTATCTTCCATAGGATGGGCGCTATTATCATTGATAAATGCGACTAATTCATTTGTATCGAATCGTGTATTTAAATTTGGCAAACTGCCGCTACTTTGTAGATTAAGAGATAAAATCTGCTGATTTTGGATCGGATAAAACGAAAACCTGCCTAGTGCCTCAAGAGTTCTGTAAAAGATATTATAACTGGCTGCATATGCTCCTACAGCTCTATTATTAGACATTTCGAAATCGTTTAATGTAGCGATGCCTTGGTTTATAGATATCTTTCCCTTTAAATTGTCAAAAAAGGTACTTCCATATTTTAGATCGTAATCTAGTCGTGCTAATTTCTGCTCTGCTAAAGCGTTAATATCTATAATTGAGATTATATCACCGAGTTGGAATCCATTCCATTTCACTTCTTTTGCGGCTAGTTGGATATCTCCATTTAAAGTTGAACAGAGCCAGTATGGAGTATTCCCTGAGGCGTGTAATGAGCCGCTCATACTTAAATAGCCGGAGAACTTATCCGGATTAAGGCCCGTGATTTTATAAAGTAACATAGATGGTGATATACTATCAAAACTAAACACTGTATAAAAAGTGGGTATAAAATCAGATGTTATGACAGAGCCCCCAAACTGAAAGCGTCCCCCCCAAATAGAGGACAAACCATTTTCAATACTTAAGACGCTTTGATGTAGATTAATCTTAGCGAATGCATCTTTTAAAATCATATCGTCTACTACGGTAAAATCAGATTTGATATTCAGCGCTGCATCGTACATGCTTGCTGAGAAGAAATTAGCATACTGTACTAAACTCTCGGCTATTTTCTGATTTTGTTGTGTCGTTTGTGAATTGATATACTGAAGCTTTAGTTCAATTAATTTAGGGAATATTGAGTGCCAGTTATTAACGTTCAATCCTTTAAAGTTAATATCTCCACTGATTAAAGGTCTAATAGTTGGTAATGCGAAATTCAAATTACCCGATACTTCTAGGAAATCTGAAGTTATATGAAAATTATTCAGCTTTACTTCACTTGGCTGAATTATAGCTGACGCACTGCAATCGCTATATTGTACGTCTTTAAATTTCATATCTCCAATATTTAATTGAAGATGTGTTCGTGTATTTAAATACCGGAGTGGTGCAAAGTCATTGTTATTTTCTCTAAAAAGTTTACCAGTTTTATCGAAGTCACTTGCATATAGCATTAGAAGATATTCTTCAAATCTCTTCTTAGCGCCAAACATATCTAGATTGAGATGATCTATATTTAGATACGAATAAGCAGATGATGTGTCATCAAAATGCTCAGCTTTTATAAAGCGTCCATCTATTTTTGAGTCTTGCAAATTGCTGCTTATATTCTCGAATACTATTCTTTTTGGCATTGCGATTATATTAGCATTAAAAGAGAAGGAAATATCTTGGCCTGAATTTGTATTTTTTAGAATATTTTCTATATTTTGCAGTCCCAACAATCCGAAACTCTTTAGTGCTGTTTTACTTTGAATATTTACTTTTCCTTCGAATTTAGGCCTAATATTATTGTGAGAAAATTCTCCTTGCAGTGTGCAGTCTGTATTTTCAGGGAGTGTAAAAGAAAGCTTTAGCAAAGAAGTTAGCTCTTTATACGAATCCATACTTAAGCGTACATTAGAGATATTATCGTTCAATAGTCTGATCTTTCCTATATTGATATCGAGTACTGATAGAAGTAGGGGAGAGAAGGTGGGATCTGTTTCATCACTACTGAATGAAAACAATTGATAGATTTTAGGAAATAATTCTTTCTTTGAGGAGGGATCTGTCACTATAGAATCTAGCAGCAAACTATCAATTTTTAGCTCGTCTATAGCTAAAAATGTATTTAGATTGCCTTGGTGTTTAAGATCTAGAAATACTCCACCCCTTAAATTGCTTATGACATTTTGCTCTGATAACCGAAAATTGGTTAAGCTTAGGGTTCCTTTTTGAAGATTTAAATCTGCCATAATATCTATGGGCTGATTTATAGTCTGAGTTTGGAAAATGTGCGCATTATTTGTAATTTTTAAAGGAAGATATAAGAGTAATGCGTTTAAGTCTGTTATTTTCGCGGTTAAATTTCCATTTAATGCTCCCTCTCTGGTCCACTCAGGGCTCAATATATTTACGACATTTTGTCCCACTATATTTACAGTGATACCGCTACCCTGGAGATTAAGGGATGCATTAGATGAGTTAGAATATATGGTAAATGATAGTATATTTAGTGCATTTCTATATAAAAATTCGGATTTTAGTAATAATTTTGTATCTGCAGAGTACTCCATATGTAGAGTTTTGATTTTTATATGTGAATTTTTTTCATCTGAATCAATTAGTATATTCTCGAAACGTATCTCTTGAGAGTTTGTGCGATACTGACCTGTTATTTTATCTGCAGATCTAAGGTTTTTTATATATGAAATATAAGTAGGCATCACTATAGTGCCGTCCTTAGCAATAATATTATTTATATTTTTTAGGGAACTGAGTGTGAATAAGTTTTTCAGAGATAGGGGAACTTGTAATTGTTGTATATTGAAGAACGGAAGGTTGTTATAGCTTCCTTGGACATTATGGATCTCAATCTTTATTGATGGGAATAATACTAGCCTAACGTTTCCACCTATAGTTATGGTGAGATTCAAAGAATCTTTTACTTTTTTTTCTATTACAGCTTTATGTGGATTTAATCCTATCGATATAGGCCAAACCCATAACAAGCCTATAAATATTAAAGAAGCAACGATTAGTAAGGCGAAATTTCTAGATTTGAGCATTATTCTCTACTTAACTTTGATAGCGGCATCATATACTTATGGAATAAGAGAATATCTTTTTCGGCATGCCATTTAATTCTATAACAAATATAAAGTGGCGGCAATAACAAAACCTATGATTGTGTAGAGTGTATTGAGTTCCACTATACATATGCTATATTTACTACCTACGATGATAAATGAAGTAAATACTTGGATAATCCTATGCGGTGAGTTGGGTAATGGTATACGTCCCCTTTTTAACTGGATTAGCAATAATTATAACTTATATTTTCACTGGATTAAGTGCCATAGCATTAGAGGTGTATGCTGATAAACTAGAGGATCAATGGCAATGTGTAAGGGCGATAAGCTTTTATGAGCGTAAATATAACTTACCACATAACTTATTATATGCTGTCGCTAGCGTTGAGTCAGGGCAATGGATAAATGAGTATAAAATTGCAATACCCTGGCCTTGGACCCTAAATGTTGAGGGACGTTCTTATTTTTTCAAAAGCAAAGATGAGGCTGCACACTTTCTGAAGAAGACCATATCGAAAGGTATTGAAAATGTTGATATTGGATGTGGCCAAATAAACTGGAAGCATCATGGGCGCCATTTTAAAGATCCACTTTTGTTGCTGGATCCTGTGTATAATATTGCTTATGCGGCATATTTTTTAGTGAGCAACTTTACGGAGACTAAAAATTGGCGTAAAGCAACTGCATTATATCATTCCAAAACAGTTATATTAGGTGCCAACTACTTCAATAAAGTAAATGCGCAGTGGATTAATCTTTCTAAAAAAAATCATGGATATACCATTGGGTCTGACGCTGCTTATCTCCCATTTCAACGTATTGTATTACCTAGGTTATATAATGATATGAAAAATACGTTCAAAGAGTTTAATCAAGCATCTTCTATAAGTTCTAGTGCTCCAAAGACCGAAATTCGTACTTCCAATATAGGCACGGATATAAACCAGGCTATATTGCCTTGGCCAGAAAGCACACAATCCCAACATAGGAATATTCCGGGCGTAAGTAAGGTGGGTAATAATTTGGTAGAGACATTAGAAAAAAAAATTCCACAGAATGCTAGGCGTGTTCTTTGTAATCTGGTTGAAACAAGGTAGTAAATCCCTTATCAGTCTACAGGCGGAAAGCGATAAAAGGTGAAACTTTATGCGGTATATCTCATGTCTGGACATTCACAGTTTAAGAATATAATGCACAGAAAGGGTCTTCAAGATCAAAAAAAAGCTAAAATTTTTACAAAAATTATGAGAGAAATCTCTGTAGCTGCTAAAATAGGGGGTGTGGATCCTCAATTTAATTCACGTCTTAGGAGTGCAATTTATGCTGCTAAAGAAGAAAATGTACCTAGAGATAAAATAGAAACACAATTAAAAAAGGCGAATTCCGTTGGAGATGGAATGAGTTATGAGGAAGTTAGGTATGAAGGATATGGGCGCCATGGAGTGGCTTTGATCGTTGAAGCGATTACTGATAATCGGAATAGAACAGTAAGTGAAGTACGCTCTATACTAACACGACATGGTGGGGCATTAGGAGAAAATGGTAGCGTTAGTTACATGTTTAAGCATATAGGAAGTATTGTCTTCGAAAGTAAAAATATTAGTGATTTTGATCATATATTAATGGCGGCGATTGAAGTAGGAGCTGATGATTGTATTATGCATGGGCATGAATTCGAGGTTATATGTAGATTCGAAAGGTTTAATAATGTAAAAGAGGGTTTAGAAGAAAAATACGGTAATAGTAAACGAGCTCAAGTGTTGTGGCTTCCAATAACGACTGTGCTTTTAGGTACTGAAGCAGCTAAAAGTATATTAAATTTAGCGGAAGCTCTTGAGGATAATGATGATGTACAGAGGGTTACTCATAATTGTTTTATAGAAGAGAGATGATATAAAAATGTTGCTCTTAACAACAAAACTATAGTTCTTTCTGCATTTTGACTCTTTAAATTATTAAAAGCTGGTGTAAATAGCCAGAAGCGGTGGTTCTTCTCGCTAATCGATGGTATTTTTATTTGGATTTTTGTGTTAAAAATTCAAATAATAAAATGCGTGGTCTATCTTCGCTAGGTGGTTTATATGAGAGAAAACATTCGTTTAGGTATAATATTCCCAGGACAGGGTTCACAGTTTCCTGGTATGGGAGAAGAGCTCTATAGTGCTTTTGATGATGCGCAAGAAATATTTCGGTTAGCTAATGAAGTGTTAGAGCGGGATCTAATGCGGATTATGTTTAATGGTACAAGTGAGGAATTGAAGTTAACTATAAATGCTCAGCCTTCTATAGCTGTGGTGTCTCTAGCGATTATACAAGTAATTTTAAAGAAGCTGGGGTTAGTTAATATCTCATCTTTTTGTGATGTTTGTGCTGGACATTCACTTGGGGAATATACTGCGTTATGTGCAGCAGGAACAATAAGCTTAAAGGATATAATATTCCTTATAGGGCAGAGAGCAAAGGCAATGTATGAGGTAAATGTAGGCGGGGCTATGATTGCTTTGCTAGGAGCAACACAAGAAATAGCTGAAGATTTAGCCTTTAAAGGCTCTACTCTTGGAGTATGTGAAGTAGCAAACGATAATGGCGCTGGGCAGATAGTGCTTAGTGGAGAGGTAAAGGCGATAGAAAATGTTCATCAGATAGCTTCCGATATGAAAAATATAAAGTCTATCATACTTCCTGTAAGTGCTGCTTTCCATTCAACGCTTATGGATCCAGTTGTGAAAGTATTTAGTCCTTACTTGTCAAGAGTAGGGTTGCAAAATCCAATGATGCCCGTTATTGCGAATTATACAGCGCAAGAATATAAAGACACAAAGTCTATCGAGGATGGCTTAATTAAGCAAATTTGTGGCAAAGTTAGGTGGAGAGAATCTATTGAGAGGATGGTTAATACGTTTGGTGTAAATACAATTGCAGAAATTGGCCCGGGTACTGTATTATCTGGGTTGATTAAAAGAATGAGATTTGATAGAGAGATCAAAGTCTTGAGAATATGTACAATACGGGAAATAGAGGATTTTATAAAAAATGTTCAATTTAAATAATAGTAAGGCGCTTGTTACTGGTGCTACAGGTGGTATAGGTAGGGCGATAGCTGAGATGTTATCTAAAGCGGGTGCTACAGTTGTATTAAGTTGTTTAGATCAAGAAAGATTGGATGCGCTTTCTCAAAGTTTGGGGGACAATACGTTCCCATTAAGATGTGACTTAAAAAATACTACAGAATTAGTAGACTTATTTCCTGAAGCTGAGAAACAAGTGGGGCCTATTGATATACTTGTTTGTAATGCTGGAATTAACAAAGACGATATAGCATTGCGTATGAAGGATGATGTATGGAATGAGGTATTGAGCGTTGATTTAACAACAACGTTTAAACTTAATCAGGCAGCTATAAAGAGTATGTTACGTAGAAGATATGGGCGGATAATTAATATATCGTCTATAGTTGGTTGTACAGGTAATCCAGGACAGGCGAATTATGCTGCTGCAAAAGCTGGTATTATCGCTATGTCTAAGACTATTGCTCTGGAAGTAGCCTCTCGTAATATTACTGTAAATTGCGTCGCGCCTGGCTTTATAGATACTCCTATGACCCAAATACTAGGTGAGGATGCAAAAACAAAATTGCAAGAGCGCATTCCTTTAGGGCGTATGGGGACGCCTGCAGAAATAGCGAGCGCAGTGCTGTTTCTTGCCTCTAAAGAAAGTAGTTATATTACTGGGCATACACTTCATGTGAATGGTGGGATGTTAATGGTTTAAATTTTTTTTACTGACGAATATTTACAACCATATGGTGGCAAGTGGTAGTGTTTAAAAATGCATGAATCCTCCTGGGGGGATGGGTATTTTTTCTTGGTGATGTATGAGCTGTATCACATTTAAGGTTTTATTTGTGTTTACGATTTGCCCTATATATTTAATACGATAACCAAAGCGAGACATAAATTTTTCAGCGAGTTTTTCATAATTTCCTGGATTGACTGTGAATAAAAGCCCATAGTCTTCACCTCCAGTAAGTTGTGTATTCAGTGGGTTTAATTTCAGAAAATTACATGCCGTTTGAAATTGTGGCTCAATGCTAAATGCTGCTTCTTCTAAGTTAATGCGAGCTGCGACATTAGAAGCTTTACACAGCTTGGTCAAATCCGAGATTAGCCCATCAGAAGTATCAATCATAGCACTTACTGCTTGTTGGCTACGAAGCCATATACCTTCGTTAACTTTAGCGTTGGGCTTTAATAGTGCGTCTACAAATTTATGTGATATAGAATCTTGCTTATGTTTTTCTAGTGCATTTAGTCCGATATGTGCATATCCCATATCACCTACTATACATATAGCATCTCCCAAACGAGCATATTTGCGAAATTTAATTTCAGCAGTGGGCGCTGTGCCTATCATTGTTACGCTGAGAGACAATGCATTTGATGATCCTACTATATCTCCTCCTATCAATATTACATTGAAGGTCTCACACATATATACAAAGTATTCCAGTAATGTGTTGCAATAACGATTCATTTGTGGAGTGGAAATCCCTAATAAAACATACTTAGGTAGTCCGCCCATAGCTGCTATATCACTCATATTCACATGTAACGCTTTGTGCGCTAAAGTTACTGCATCCTGATATTCGAGGCGGAAGTGAATTCCTTCAACAAGCAAATCTTTTGTGATGAGATAGCTTTGGATATCAGAAAGCGGAAGCACAGCAGCGTCATCTCCTATATAATCTGGAAATGATGAGATTAGATAATCGACTATATCAGATTCTGTTTTCATTCTTTTATATGGTCTACGAGATGTGATTCATCTGTATCTTTAGATATTATATCCAATATTTTATCTTTATTACCAAGCAACAATAGATATTCTTTGCCATTATATGCTATAAGAGAGATTCTCCTTTTACTATCCAATATCAATAGATCTTTCACCGTTACTAGTTTTGCTCCTCTACGTGGGAGTTGTAATATGCTCAGCAGTTTACTCCGTTTCATATAGTTTAGCAGTAATGCGCAAGCAGATATAATACACAGCACCACTATTAGCGCTAGGATAACTTTTATATACATATTTATAGATGAAAATTTAATTGTTCTAAGACACTCCCTGCATCAGTAGCGCTAAATCTCCTTTTTCTATGTCAGAAAGAAATGGGAAAATCTTTTCTTCCACTTTTTTATGATACTTTTTCAACCAAGTGATTTCTGAATCATTCAATATTTCAAAGTCTACCAGCTTCAGATCTATTGGTACTAAAGATAGAGGTTCAAATCCCATAAAATTAGCAAAATGAGATTGCTGTACGGCGTATAAATTTTCTATTCTTATACCGTAAGCTTCTTCTTTATAATATCCTGGTTCTATAGATACTATCATGTTGTGCACTAAAGGGGCGGTTCCTCCTTTGGTGCAATGCGAGATGGAGTGTGGCCCCTCATGCACCGATAGGAAATGTCCCACACCATGTCCTGTGCCATGCTTATAATCCAGTCCATATTGCCATAGGTAATACCGTGCCAAGCTATCTAGCTGCATCCCCGTGGTTGCTGCTGGAAATTTGGCGTTTGCTAAGTGTATATGTCCCTTTAATACAAGAGTAAAGTTTTGTCTCTCTTCTTGAGTAAATGTGGTGCCTATACTTATAGTTCTAGTAACATCGGTTGTTCCATATATATATTGCCCCCCTGAGTCTATTAAATATAGACCGTTGTTGGGTTGTTTTGTACCTGATATAACTTTATTGGAGAAAGCATTTGCATTATAATGTATAATAGCGGCGTTCTCCTTAAAAGCAGATATGGTCCGAAAACTTGGAGAGACGAATTCAGGTTGTTTCTGTCTAAAGTATAAAATTTGTTTTTCTGCAGTTAATTCGTCAACAAACGTATTGTTTCTTACAGAGTCTAGTAACCATGCAATGAATTTGCATATCGCGATACTATCATACAAAGAGGCTTGATACATACCACGTATTTCGCTTTCATTTTTACAAGCTCTTAGCAATTCGCATGGATCAGGTTTAATTAGTGGCGGAAGCAGTGTATTTTGTACATACCATGCAGGTGTAGTTATGGGGTCCAACTGTATTTTATGAGTTTTAGAAATAAGGGAAAACTTTTCATTTAATGTGCTCAAACTATGGAAACTAACTGCGATTTGAGGATCGAAAAATAGTTCAGATATAGTGTCCACATCTCTGCAGAATACTTCTATAGTTGCTGTGTGTTTAGCAATCAGTGCATACGCACATATTGTTGGTGTGTATTCTGCATCACGACCACGTATGTTCATCAACCAGCATACAGATGCGTGAGAAGTGAGTAGTAAATAGTCTGCATTAATATCCAAATTTTTTAATAATTCAGATAATTTCTGTTTTGTTGTTTTTCCTGCGTATTTTAATAGAAAATGTTCTGCTTTTTGCTTAATAACATGCTTTTCTTTGCCCTGTATAATCTCTAATAAATTTTCTTTTATAGGTTTCCACATTATGTTAGCAGTAGCCAACCGTGTTATTAGTGTGTTTTGTAGGAAGTCTTGAGTTACTAACTTTGGATTATATCCGATAGTACACATACTATCAGTGGATTGAGAAAGAATGGCGTTTTGTATGTCTTCTGGTAAAGTTGGAGAATATAGGTCGAAAATACTATGAGACGGGTTTAATTCGTGCTTTGCCTGTAACAAATATCTTCCGTCTGTGCATAAGAGGGCTATTTGCTGCGTAATAATAGCAAAGCCATTTGAGCCAGAAAAACCCATTAGCAACTGCAACGGTGCTTCTTTATATGAGCTAAATTCCTCACAAGAAGTAATCAGATAGGCGTCTAGTTCATATTTTACTAAAAGGGAACGCAGTTTAGATAGAGGAGACATTCTACATGCGATTAACAAGAAATTGCATATGCTTCTTCATTTGAGAAGAGGCGACATAATAACTGATTATTTATATAATGACCAGATTTTTGAGCGTTTACGTGGCCATGTATCCTATTCCCCGCCAAATAGAGGTCTCCTATACAATCTAAGATTTTATGCCTAACAAACTCATCTTTATAACGCAACCCCTCGCGATTTAGAATTATACCCTTATCTCTGTCTAATCCTATACCATTATTTAAAGATGCTCCGGCTGCGAGTCCAGTTTTCTGCAATCTTTCTACCTCGTCTATGAAACTAAAGGTTCTAGCGGAGCTGATTTCAGAATCGAAGCTATCACAATAATTATTTTGAGCACACTTCTTATGCACGTTATGTGCACTACCTTCCCGGAATGATAGGCTTTGCTGTCCTATAGCACTATGCTTGAAATCTATATTAAATGATACGGTCAGCTCTTCTGAATCAGAGGGTTCTATTTCTATACTGCTGTCGCCTACGCCTATCCTTATATTTTCACGTATCTTGAGTATTTTGCGATTTACTTCTTGTGTTTCTGTTTGAGCTGCCCTAAATGCTCTTACAAATCCTCTAGCGCTGCCGTCCATTATTGGTACTTCTTTCCCATTTAGTTCTATGAGCGCATTATCTATCCCACATGCCCACAAAGCGGATAGTAGATGTTCTATGGTATATACTACTACTCCTTCTCTATTAGCTATGGCCGTGCAAAGACGCGTACACACAACGTTATCAAAACGTGCACAAATTTTATTGTGTCGCTTTAAATCTGTTCTCATAAAGATAATGCCGGTATTAGCATTTGCCGGAGATACCACCATTTCTATAAGCCCGCCAGAGTGGAGACCTATGCCAGAGAATTCTACTTGTTTGCCTAAAGTACATTGCAACATACACTGTGGACCACTATAGATGTAAACCTTACATACAGTTATAATTTTATTAAATTAACATGCTTACTATAAAGCTCAAATGACATATTCTTACCAATTGTGACGTAAGATTGGCTGTTCTTACAGTTATCATGAGCTGGAATTTTCTTAAAATATACTGAGGTGTTGTTATGTTAGATGTCGATAAACAAGCAGCCCATATACCTGTGTTATTACAGGAATCTATGGAGTTTTTGAATCTTGAAAATGGAGAGGTTTTTATAGATGCTACTTTTGGAGGCGGTGGTCATAGTGAGGCAATGTTAAAACATCCTAAGCAGGTTGTTGTACATGCAATAGATAGGGATTCGTGCGCATTGCAGCGAGCAGAAGCTCTTAGTAATATATATAACGGAAGGTTGATATTTCACCATAGTGTATTTAGTGAGATAGACTCTTGTGTAGATCATGAGGTGGGGGGTATAATATTTGATATTGGTGTATCTTCGACACAGATTGACTCGTCGAATAGGGGTTTTTCGTTTTTGCATGATGGCGAGTTACTAATGACTATGGGGCGTAATGAGTTTACTGCTGCTGAGTTAGTAAATTCATGCTCTGAACGCGAATTAGCCTATATTATTAGACAGTATGGTGGTGAGAAACGACATAAACGCATTGCGCATGTCATTTGTAAGGAGAGGAGAAAGAATGCAATAAAAACAACTATAAAACTCGCTAGCATTGTAAGTGATGCAGTAGGAGGGAGGGGAGAATATGGAGGGAAAATACATCCCGCAACAAGGACATTTCAAGCGCTTCGTATAGTAGTCAATAATGAGCTAATGGAGTTATATATGGGTCTTTGGAAGGCATGTAATATATTAGCAGTGGGTGGTACTCTTGTTGTTATTACCTTTCACTCTATAGAAGATTTTATTGTAAAAAATATATTTAAAATTTTAATTCGAAAAGATCACGTCAAAACTTCTAAATATCCCTCACTCCTTGTGCAAGATGGTGATAAGTTTTGCCGAATCACTAAACAACTTGATATTTTTGATCGCTATATTGAAAATAGTGATGCAATATTTAACACTTGCAATCTAAGTGGGGGAGGTGCGTGGGGTAATATAGGAGAAAAGCAATTTACAATTGTTGGGGAATCTATTACCAGACCTACTTCACAAGAACTTCGCACTAATAGGCGAGCGCGGTCTGCTAAGTTAAGAGCCATACGGAGAGCTGTATAGCATCCTAGGATAACTAACAGAATACATTGTTATATTCCTGTTGCGCTAAGCCATCTTATGTCATTTTCGAAAAAAGAGCGTAGATCCTCAATACCATGTTTAATCATAGCTAATCTTTCTATTCCTATACCTACAGCATATCCTCTGTGTTGTTTTATATCGATCCCAATATTTTTAAGCACGTTCCTATGCACCATACCACAACCTAGAACTTCTAACCATTTTCTGTCCTTACCTTGAATATCAACCTCAAACGATGGCTCTGTAAATGGGAAGTAGCTACTACGCCAACGTAATGATAGTGCTTGGCTATTAAAAAATGTACGTAAGAACGTTTCTACATCTTCTTTTAATGAGAGGATACTTGCGTCTTTACCTACATATAACATTTCAGCTTGATGAAACATAGGGGAGTGAGTTGCATCATAATCAGCTCTATAGACACGCCCTATCGACATTATTTTTGCTGGTGGTGCGTTATTTTCCATGTATCGTATTTGCACACAAGATGTGTGTGTACGAAGCAACAGAGAGGAATCTTCATGAGTTATAGTTAGCGGCTTATCGCCTATTTGGACATAAAATGTGTCATGCATTTGTCTGGCTGGATGCAGCTCGGGCATATTTAGTGCTGTGAAATTGTACCAGTTACTATCTATTTCTGGTCCTGAGGTTTCTTTAAAACCTAACGCCGCAAGAATGATTTTTATTTCATCCATAGTATATGTAAGCAGATGTTTCTTACCCCTCTTGTAGCGACTACCTATAGTAAGAGATATGTCTACTTTTTGGGTTTGTAGTTCAGTTGTAATTCGTTTTTGCTCGAGTTCCTGTTTTTTTTCTTCTAAAGCATTTGCAATAAAGTTGCGTAATCCATTTATTGCGATCCCAAAATTTTTCCTCTCTTGGCCTGTAAGCTGTTTTATTGTTTCAAATTCCCTAGATACCATTCCATTTCGTCCTAAATAGGAGATATGTAGTTGCTCTAATTCCTCTGAGTTTTTTATTGCACTTAACGCGCCCTTAAATGCCTGGCGTATTTTTGAGTAATCAAACATTACATAGCCTCTTGATTACTGATACTACTTCTTCTATTTGTACCAATGCTATGCGCTCAAGATTTGCAGCATACGGAAGTGGGACTTCTTTACCACATAATCTTTGCACAGGTGCGTCTAAGTAATCGAAGGCTTTTTCCATTATCTGAGCTGCAACTTCTGCCCCAATACCTGCGAATCCCCATCCTCCCTCAATGATGAGAAGCCTATTAGTTTTTTGTACAGATTTTATTATTGTATCGATATCTAAAGGGCGTAATGTGCGAAGATCTATCACTTCTGCAGAGATGTTATATTCGGAAAACATTATCTTTGCTGCTTTTAGTGCAGTTTCAACAGATATTGAAAAACTCACGATCGTGATATTATCCCCGAATTGACGCACTTTGGCTTTGCCTATTTCTGCTGCTGAATCACCACTAACTGAATTCAATTCTTCTTCTGTAACTTCATGAGCATGGGCGTAAAGCATTTCGTTTTCCAAAAAGACTACCGGACTAGGATCTCGTATAGCTGCTTTTATTAATCCCTTAAAATCAGCAGCATGATAGGGGGCTATTACCTTTAATCCTGGTATATGCGCATACCAACTGCTAAAGCATTGGGCATGTTGTGCTGCTAACCTAGTTGCAATGCCATTTGGCCCACGGAATACTATAGGACAGCGCATTTCCCCATCTGACATATAGTGTATTTTAGCAGCAGAATTGACTATATGGTCTATTGCCTGCATCGCGAAATTAAAACTCATAAATTCTACGATTGGCTTTAATCCAGTAAATGCAGCTCCTACGCCTATACCAGTAAACCCATACTCACTTATTGGAGTATCAATGATGCGCTTGGGCCCAAATTCTTGAAGCAATGCTCGTGTTACTTTATATGCGCCTTGATATTCGGCTACCTCTTCCCCCATTAGGAATACATCGGGATCTCGACGTAATTCCTCTGCCATTCCATCTCTTAAAGCACTTCTAACTGTAAGTTTTACCATAATTTGCCTAATTTGAAGACTGGACTTAATTAATATTGCTTCCTCTTTTTTAAAAAATCATACAGTTTCTAACTGTACCTGTATAAAAGGCGCCTTCCCACGTTCTTTTCGTATATATTTTTTTATAAATGAAATGATTGCAGTATTTATCTTGCTTTTACTGTGTTTTCTTAAAGAAGAGAATATCTCTCCAATAGCTTCTGCCATCGACTCTAGGGGCTCATTGTCTTTGGATATATCAAATAGGCCTACTGATAAAATACTGGGGTTTTTTATTAATTCTTTACGCTTATTAATCAGCAGAGTTACAATGATTATTCCATTATCCCTCATGGTTTTACGCTCTTTGAATATACTGTCTGTGTCATTGAGTATACAATTTCCATCGACACACAAGTAACCAGAATCAACTTTATCTATTTCTCGAGGGGCTTCATTACTTAAGGTTACTATACTTCCATTTGCTATCTCGATTACATGAGGTACGCCTAAAGAGCGGGCTACTTTACAATGTTCATGCAAATGCATTGTATCCCCGTGTATAGGCACCGCTACTTGTGGTCTAAGTAAATGGTACATTTTTTGTACCTCTGGCAGTGATGGATGCCCTGAGACGTGCACAAAATGACTATCTCCCATTATAACATTAACTTCCATTCTACAGAAATTATTGAAAAGTCCCCAGATTCTCTTCTCATTTCCCGGTATAATTTTGGATGAAAAGATTATCGAATCTCCTCGCCCGAGATAAAGGTCTGGATGTATTCCTTTTGCCATTTTGTTTACAGCTGCAAGCGGTTCTCCTTGGCATCCTGTACACACAACGACAAGTTCATTTCTTGGAATTTGCTTCATTTGTGCTGTTGTTAGGAATGGCTGTATATCTTCTAGATAGCCAATATTACGTCCTACAGTATATAATCTCCATAATGCTCGGCCTAGTAAAACAACTTTTCTGCCATTTTTTGTAGCAGCAATAGCGATAGAATGCAGTCTAGCTATATTAGAAGCAAAAGTTGTAACTGCTATTAATCCATTTGTATTTTCACTCATCAAATGTATAAGGTTTTTGGCTAGGTCTCCTTCAGAACCAGAGTGCTCTTCCTGGAATACATTTGTAGAATCTGAAACGAGCGCGAGGATCCCTCGATCACCTAATTCCTTGAGATAGGCTTCATCTGTTGGCTCCGAAATTATAGGGTTAGCATCGAATTTCCAGTCCCCTGTATGGAATACAGTACCCCGTTCTGTATGAATAGCTATCCCATGGGGCTCAGGCACAGAATGTGTAAGTGCTACAATCTCTACTCCAAAGGGGCCTATCTGTGTCATATCTTTTGGTGTTAAGATATTGATATGTGTTTCGGTATCAATATCGAACTCAGCTAATTTTGATTTGAGAAGTTCGGCTGTAAATTTAGCGGTATAAATAGGACACTTAAGGTGTTCCCATAGGTACGGCACACCTCCTATATGGTCTTCATGTGCATGAGTTAATATCAGACCTACTATATCTTCCTTATGTTGCAAGAGAAAATCTATATTAGGTAAGAGCACCTCTATGCCCGGTGATTCCTGCTCTGCGAAACCTATACCGAGGTCTACAAGTAAAAATTTTCCTTTATAATGATAGGCGCTGAGATTTACACCTCCTACTTCGCACGTTCCACCGAGGGACAAAAATAGAAGTTCTTCGCTGTATTTTTTAAAATTGAGTGCCATTGTGTGATAGTATCAGATAACAAGGGTTTTAAAAATCAATACTTAACGCAGTAAGAGCTCTTAATCGAGGACTTTGTACGCAAATCAGTTTAGCGTATAGTAAAACTTTTACTAATGATATCAATTTTATTGAGTAAAGATAATGACTTTACTTAAAGCGAAGTGGATTTCTAGATAAAAATCTATAGCTTTTGTATAACTTAAGTATGGCACAGAAAGCTATCTCAGATCGACTAGAGGTAATGAGCTAAGGTCATTTTAGGATCGTGTAATTTTGCGGCAATTTGTAATAAAAGTTCAGTTTTGTGTTGTTCTTTTTTTAATTTTAAAATGTATGCTACCATGTCTTCGTCTGACAGCTCTAGAAGTTCTACTAATGTACTATGTACTTCTTGTTCTGTAGAGAGAGATTTTTGATGGGATTCATTTAGTGCTTCTGCTAGTAGTCCTACCTCAACGAGCATGCCTTCTATTTCTACAGATGCTTGAGCTGCAAGGTTTTGAGCTATTTCTATAGTGCCATGATCTATAGCGGCTACGGTCGTTCCTATTGTTTTGAATACATTGGCAGCTGCTATTGCATATTGCACACCAAGCGCATCTGCATTAGTATATGCTGATAATACCTGAGATCCAATTTGTATAGAAAATGGATAACTATCTCCTTGATAGTAATTTGCATTCACAGTGGCAATACCATTGTTATAAATTACATTGGATTGTCTTGAAAGGTCTTGAACTGGCCTAACTTCATATAAAGCTCCTCCGCATATATAGTGTCCTTGAGAGTCTTTCTTATTCAGGACTGTTTCTAAGTTGTTTAAGAAGGAAGCCCCTCTTTCGGTAAAATAAAGAGACGTTGCATTATACTCCATGTTTGCAGCTTCTATTCCGAAAGAAGCTATTTGGTTTACGATTTCTTGCAATGCATCTACGAGTTGTATGCGTTCTTGAATTGCCGAGAGATACCTTGTATAATTTCTTTCTTGCTGTTTAATAATACTTAATTTCGTATATGCTTGCTGAGCAAAAAGCACAGAATTGCTATCTATTTCTCGCCAAGTTTGTGGGACATCTCCCGTTGCTCTTTTCATTGTTTCTTCCGTTTGCCTTCTGGTTTGCTCTACTTCATAAAGCAAACGATCTTGTATGCGCGGCAATGGAGCGATACGATTGTGGAACATTTTTACGTTATCTCCCTCTTCATTCACAATTTATAATGCATAGCTTTGGCCCATACTCATCTGCAAGTATATACTCGCTAACGTGTAATACAACCTCAGAGTTGCGCTTATAAAAAATATTAAGAGATGATATTCTCCTGACGTTTCGCTACTGATTCATATATATACGCACATTACCGTGAAGATGGAGCTCTTGTTCTCTCCCGTTGATAAAAAAGGTCTCTGCATGTACGTTTATTTTATTATTGAGCAAATTCAGGCCCTGAGTACCTCTGATTTGCTGTGCAGGGTAGTCTATTTCTATTCCCCGTCCCTCCAATCTATATATATTCTTCGTACTTTGTTCATTATTTTGCAGGAAGATACTTGTGTGTTGAGGGCAATATAATTTCTTATGTGTGATATCTAGTAGCCCATTTGGGGTTTTTAACTGTATCACAGTATTTGCTAGATTAATGGTAGTTTGAGTATTTAGCAGTGATAATTCGCTTCCTGTCTGTATAGCGCTTTGTGCGCCGATTTTAAAAAAACCTGTATCTAAGATTTGACCATAAAAAAGAGGATTAATTATCGTATTTGCCTCTATATGATTTAAACCATTCTTTTTCTGAGAGAGGCCGCTTGAAGTATTGTTATTCCTAGCGGTGGGCTGTATATGTTGTGGAGCGACTCTTTCCCTCATATTTCGTACACTGAGTAATACGCATAAAATGGAAAAAACCACTATTAAGATTAGTACTAACCACTGGAAAGTATGTAACCGGAGCCAATAGCGCAAGTGGTTCGAGTGGTAAGGAGATGGATGGTCATTCATAGGTAAAAATACCTATTTTGATATATTTTACTATTCTGTTAAATTAGATTAAATGATCTATTTATTGTCAACAGATGCCTAAGAGCATAGCAGATATTAATTAATTTTAATATGCGAAGGAAGAAAAAGGTTGCTCTTTAAGGCTCATTTAGTTAAAACTCCAACTTTTGCTAGTTGGTGGCCTGCGTGTCTAAACTTCTAGCGTAATAGTGTTAGGTTAATAAAACATCACTTATGTCTCGTTCTGTAGTTTCTCCTATGGCATGGCTTGCGTTTTTTGTTGTTGCGGCATTTTATGCATACCAATACGTATTTAGAGCGTTCCCAGGAGTTATGATGCACGACATTATGTCAGATTTTCATATAGGTCCCGTTCAATTTGGTGATTTTTGTGGTATCTATTATGTTGCATATACTCTTTTTCATATACCAGTTGGTATGATGATAGATAAAATTGGAGTAAAAAAGGTTATTCCTCTTGGTATAGTGCTAGTAGCAATAGGATATATTCCTCTTGTTTTTTCTCATGTGTGGTGGATGGTCTTATTAGGCAGGGCACTTGGAGGTATAGGGTCTGCTGCTTCTGTTCTTGGTGCGTTTAAGATTATAAGGGATCACTTTCCTGAGAACAAATTTGCTTTTTTGGTAGGTGTATTCGTCACAATGGGATTAATTGCGGGTATGCTTACGGGACGTCCGTTGCTTGTGCCTATGCTTTCGTTTGGATGGAAGCGGATATTGCTATATATGGCGATTTTAGGATGTATATTAGCAGCTTGTGCATTTTTTTGTTTAGCAGCAGTCTCTCGATCAGTAAAAACTAATATTAAACAGATTGATGAGGGGGCGAAAAATAACGGGGGAGGGGGTTTAGATGATTTTAAGTTGATCGTGGGGAATGGAGTTGGAGTATTTGTTTGCATATTAGGTGGATTGATGGTTGGTCCCCTAGAGGGTTTTGCCGATGCATGGGGAATTGAATTTGTTAGGGCAATATATAGCTTTAGTATGCAAGAAGCTAGTATAGTTCCTACGGCGATATTTTTAGGGATGGCTATAGGTAGTCCCTTAATTGGTCAATTGACTGCTCGGACTCGTGCGTATAATACCATCCCTCTTGTTTGTGCGACTACAATGTGCCTTTGTTTCCTGACTATGATGTATGGATATGGAAGTATAAAATTTTTGTTGTTTGGCTTCGAATTTGATACAATATACGTCTTATTATTTGTTATGGGCATTGCTTGCGGGTATCAGGTTGCGGTGATAACGCGTGTGACACTTTCCTGTCCTGAAAGAGTAGCTGGTATGGCTGGGGCTGTATCTAATATGGCTATAATGGTTTTTGGCTATGTATTTCATAAGTGCATAAGTTATATGGTAGCCCTAGGAGGTAAATTAGATAATGGGCTATATAGCGTTAATACTATGACTAATGCTATTGCGATATTGCCATGTGCATTGTCTATTGCTATGGCGGGGTTTTTAGTGTTATTAATTAAACCGAAAATAGGACGTAATTCTCAAAAAGGGAGTATATAAGTATGAAAATCAAGTGTTCGTTGAAACGTGCTAAGCTTCGGCACAAAGATTGTAAGCTAATACGTCGTAAGGGGCGTCTTTATATAATTAATAAGATGAAACCTAGGTTCAAGGCGAAGCAGTAGCTGGTTTATTGTTCTGGTAGCCTTCGTATGAGCAGCGGAAACTATTACATCACGAGTCCCATTTATTATGTTAATGGGACTCCTCATATAGGTCATGCATATACTAGTGTTGTTTGCGATGTCATTGCTAGATTTAAGCGTTTGGACAATTATATGGTAAAGTTCCTTACTGGGACTGATGAGCATGGCCAGAAAGTTGAAAGAGCGGCTGCAGTGGCGGGTATGTCTCCGGAAATTTTTGTAGACACTTTAGTGCCTTTATTCCGCACTTTGCTAAATGCGTTAAATTGCACACATTCCGACTTTATTAGGACTACTGAAGAGAGGCATATCTCGTTTGTTCAGCAAATATGGCGAACAATGATCAGGAGGGGCTTTATTTATCAGGGTACGTATGCGGGGTGGTACTCTACCAGAGATGAATGTTTTTTTTCTGCAGAAGATTTAATAGATGGCAAAACCCCAGAGGGTGCACCTGTAGAGTGGGTTGAAGAGCCAAGCTATTTTTTTAAACTTTCGGCGTTTCAACAGCCTTTATTGGAATTCTACGACAAGCATCCCTCCTTTATAGCTCCTGGAACTAGACGTAACGAAGCAATCGCCTTTATAAAGAGGGGCCTAAAAGATTTATCTATATCTCGCTCCTCATTTAATTGGGGCATTCCAGTGCCAGATGATACGAACCACATCATGTATGTATGGATTGATGCTCTTTTTAATTATTTATCTGCAGTAAAGGAAGATATTTCGGAGTATTGGCCGTGCGATTTACATATTGTGGGTAAGGATATATTACTATTTCATGCTGTGTATTGGCCAGCATTTCTAATGTCTGTAGATATATCTCCACCCAAGCGTATTTTTGCGCACGGGTGGTGGACTAATAATGGACAGAAAATTTCTAAATCTCTAGGAAACACACTAGATCCTTTAACGTTAATTGAAGAGTTTGGAACGGATTATTTGCGTTATTTCTTTATTAAAGAAGTCCCTTTCGGGGAAGATGGGAGCTATAGTAAGGGTCAGTTTATAGGGCGTATAAACGCTGATTTAGTAAATAATATTGGGAATCTTATCCAGAGAACATTGGTTTTGGTCTATAAAATCACACGGATTGCACTAACTGATATGTTAGTGCTTACAGAGGATGATAGAAATATGTTAGATGCTGCATATTCTATTCCAGAGAAAATTAGAAAGAATATGGACGCATTGGCTTTACATAAGATTTTAAATGATATTATCAGTATAGGTGCATCTGCTAATGCGTACATAGAGCGTCAGGCGCCATGGAATCTACGAAGCAATCCTGCGCGATTACAGGTGGTTTTATATATATTATTGGAAGTGATTAGGGTAATTGGGATATTCATGCAGCCTTTTATTCCAGAAGGGGCAAAGCGTATTTTAGATGCTTTAGGTATTAACGAGGATAAGCGTACGTTCGCACATGTATTCAGTGAGGATATTACAAATAATTGGGCACTTACTCTACAAAACGTGCGGCAAGTCAAAGCATCTCCGCCTATATTCAAGAAACTAAAGCCAGAGGAACTTATACCTTGATTCCGTGTATTTTTTTGGTAACATAGCGATTGTTTAAGTTAGTACGAGAAATCTCGTATGAGGGCTAGAAAAGAGTTGGCTAGTGTGCTGGTGGGAGAAGAAGAGGAAGTTTATATGGTTGATGTTGTTGGGGAAGTGCTTTGGAACCGTACGTCTGATATGCGTGGTGAGTCTCATGCTAAAGCTAAAGCGGAGCAGTTGAAATTTCTTAAGTTGTTGGCTGATCAATTTAAATATCAAAGTCCAGATAGCCCTTTGACTACTAAGGATGTATTGGATGCTACTTATCAAATGAATTTTTTTAAGTTGGCTTCAGATGTTGCTGCTGAACTGCGTGATGTAGGTAGGAAGGTGACTGAAATTGAGGCAAAAATTAGAAACAATAGCGAAGATGGCAGTGGAAATTTTGTTCCAGGGCAATACTTTAGTGTCGATTCAGGCAGTAAGGGTGTAGCTCTGGCATTCGACATAGAAGCAGGAGCTGGAAGAGAGGTTAAGGAGGCGTTGCTTAGCATATTAAATGATCAGGGTAACGTTGTAGCGAGTCGTATGATAGGCGGAGCACGAAGTGGCGTAAATGAAATTTTGTTAGAATGGCCGAGTGATATGACTTCTGGGAGGTATCACTTTGAGATAAAAGCTATGAGTTTTGAGGGGGGCATTTTCTCCGTTAAGGATTATGCTTCTCGCATCCAACAGACTGTTAATTCTTCATCTCTTAGAAATGCTTGATGTAATTCTAAGGGAGAAAGGACGCTTTGTTTCACCTTGTAAGACATGTGGGCTAATTGTGGAGCATTATATTCTTCGTAATATATATTCCTATATGGATAAGGAATTGATAATTTCTTATTGAGCGATAACATTATAAAATAAATTATGACACCTTCTTGTCAATGTTCTCATTACTGTACCGGTGAAGCATACAACTTGCTATCTATATCAGAACTTTATACACATCTGGGATTAGCGCATAGAATATGTGGAAGCGATGTGCTTCACGTAGATTCTGATGCTATATCCTCGCGTTTCGGGTGTTCTGGTGATGTTTTCATATATAATTATGGATGTGTAGCACTATGGGGGCTTACCACTGCTATAGAAGAAAGGATCATAGAGGAGCTATCTACATCTCTTTCAAAGCCGCTTAATAGTCCAATCGTAGATAACTGCAGGTTTATTGTTGATGAGAATTGTAAGGAAGCATATATAGATGCGGAAAAAGATGAAATTAGGCTGCATAGTACTGATCCTTATATTAAGTTATCCTTTTCTTATGGATTGTCGCAATCAGTAAAGTTGATTGTTTTTGAAGGATCAGTAGAGAAGACTATTGAGAGCAATAGGAATATTCCTCAAGAGCTTATAGAAACGGGCACTATATCGCTTTCCAGACGTGCGTTGGCTAAAAAGATAGGGCTTTTGTTTGCAGAGCATAATTTTATAAGTCTTAATAATTGCATATTGGATGTTCCGGAATTTTTCTGGAAGAGGCCTAAATATGAGACATATTACGATATGTCTGTAAAGTTTTTAGATATAAAACAGAGGATGGACGTCCTGAATGGTAGGCTTGGTGTTATACACCGTTTATATGAGATTTTATCTGCTGAATTACAGCATGTTCATTCTTCTAGACTCGAAATGATAGTTATCTGTTTGATTTTTTTTGAACTGGTGGTTACACTGCTCTTTAAGTTACTTTGATTTGGGGCTTTAGACTGTTGCATAAAAACAACACGGGGCTGCAAATTTCCTTTATATTGTCCGTTTCGTTTGTTAAGAATTTACTACACTGTAATATGTGTGGTATACGTTTGCATGTGAGCGTCTCTGTATAATAGCGTAGGGTGCTAAGTGAGACCTCGTGTTGTTGAATATAATTATTTAAAGAGTAAAAAAATATGGGAAAATCTTTAGTTTTTAAAGGTGGTGTCATGGCTGTGCTGGGTGCGCTTGGTGCTTTGTCTATGTACTCCTCAACTGCAATGGCTGGTGAACCGTGCAGTTTTTATGTGAAAGGTATGGCTGGTTACGGTCTGAGCAATAATGTTAAAACCAGCGGTAATGCTGTGCCAACTAGTGAGTATGCTTCTAGTGCTTATACCGCTCCTACTACTACTTCGCCAATCAAGGATACATTTAAGAATCCTAAGGGATTTGTAGGTGGTTTGGGTGTAGGTTACTATGTAACTCAAGACCTTAGAACTGATGTTGAATTGAGTGTTAGCAGATTGCATAAAACTTATTCCGCAGTTGCTACTCCTACTACAAGCAGTGCTCGTTATTCTTATGGTAAGTTAGATTATAATAATACTTCCTTGATGGCTAATGGATACTATGACTTCAATACTTCTACTTCCTTTACGCCGTATGTAACGTTGGGAATGGGTATGACTCGTGCTAAAGCCAAGATTGCCAATCTACAAGTATGGAATGGTACTACTTCTGTAACTCCAGTGGCTTATGGTAACACAGGGCATGCCATTAATGCAGCTGCTACCTCCGGAGCATGGGTTCTTGCTGCTACATTACCTTCGCCAGTTGTTTCTAAGAATACAAACGCATTTGCATATCAAGGTGGTGCTGGTGTAGCATTCGAGATGACAAAGGGTGTATTCTTTGATCTTGGTTACAGGATTGGTAATGGTGGTGAAGCTAGGTTTAAGAAAGCTTTAGCGTCTATAGGTGACATGCCTACTACTATTACTACTTCAGTGGCTCAGACGGGTACTAATGATCCTAAGTTCAGGGCTAAAGCTAACGTAGTTCAAAACGTTGTAGCAAGCGTTAGATTTGCTTTCTAAATTGTTGGAGTATAAATGTATACTTCTAAAGTTGGAAAGAAATCGTGTGGTTAAGGCGTGCATATTCCCATATGCACGCCTTTTTGTTATACGAGCCAATAGGATAGCGAAATGGTTGTTGGAATATAGAATTTTTTTGAGAAACATAATGTCAAGACTATAATAACATGTGATTCGAGTATATCTTCTTTAGGGAAGTATTTCATCGATTGCTTTTTAGTGTTAAGGTGTTTTTTGGTTCGAAAAGAGAGGTATAGTAATAAATATATTATAAGGAGAGTTGCGATGATTGTTTTGCTCTCTCTTATGACAGAGCTTACGGTTATTGAAAGAGCAATTTTTGAAATTTAGTTTAGTGTTATTTGTTATGAATAAATTCTTAATTTTAAAGAGAAGTGCTTTGGCATTTGCTCTTTGTACTTCGACCGCGATGGCAGATGGTGTAGGCAAGATGTATTGGGGACTTAAGCTGGGAACAAGAAATGGGGCGGTAAAGACCTCCGGTGTTGGTGTTAATGCTAATAGTACTTCTTCTTCTTCTCCGATTAGTTCTACTAATGTAGCTTATACAGCGGGCAATGCTCAAGCGATTCCACTGAATGCTGCCGGTGTCACTGCATTGAATAGTTACATTACAGCAATATCGCCTCTTATTATTGGGCACAGTACTATTATTGGGCACAGTACTGAATCTGTATGTACTGTGTCTCAAGACAGCACCCTTGTAACACAGGCGACTTTGATAAATAATATAATTGGTCTATATACTACTCATTCTAATGTTGACTTGAGTTCCTTATCCCTAAACCCTAACCAGGGTGTGAAGATAGATTCTTCAGTTGTTACTACAGCTTTGAATGGGTGCTTTTCTTTTGTAAGCGATGAAGTTGCAGGTTTGACCTTTGCTCCTATTGGTAGTAATATTAATGAATGTTTATCAAGTGTGCAGGGCAGTATAGAGAATGCGCTTAATGCTGCTACAGCATTCACGGTACAAACGGCCGCTGCTCCAATTTCAACTCCATCAGTAATCAGAGATACTTTTAAGGGTAATAACGGATTCACTGGTGATGTATTTTTTGGGTATAGGTTAAGTGATAATCTGCGCAGTGAAATTGCTTTAAATTTTAATTATTTAAGTAAGTTCTATATTCAAACAACAGATGGCAGTCGTTTCTCGTATGGTAAAGTGAGGTATAACACTGGTTCTTTGATGACGAATGCATATTATGACTTTAGTAATCGTACCGCCTTTACCCCGTATGTTGTATTAGGTCTTGGTGTTAATAGTGCTAAGGCGAAGATTCAAAATTTACGAGGCGCTGGAGGTGTTGATCTTGGGGGCTACGGTAGCACAATATCATCATTAACGGCGGTTGTTACTCTAAGCCCAGCAAATCAGATAGTGACTGATCCAGCAAATTTTACCGGTACAGTAGTCAGTAGTGGTAGTTATAATGTTATAGCATCGCCGGTTATTTCAAAAGTTACATGTGGTGTCGCATATCAAGGCGGTGCTGGTATAGCATTCGAGATGACAAAGGGCGTATTCTTTGATCTTGGTTACAGGATTGGTAATGGTGGCGAAGCTAAGTTTAAGAAGGTATTAGCATCTGTGGGTGATACTACTACTTCAGTAGCTCAGACTGGTGCTAATGATTCTAATCTTAAAGCTACTGCGGATAGGGTTCAGAGCGTTCTCGCTGGCATTAGGTTCAATTTCTAAGGAATTGATTAGAGGAGGAGGTTTTAATTTTCACTTGCGCGTGGGATGTAGTTTCTGGGGGATATTGTGGGAAGTAATGTTAGTAGGAGTATCCTGTCTAGGATAACTCTTAGTCAGATAAATAGACGCAAGAAATAGGGATTATTTTTGTGGATAGCAAGAATATGAAGAGAACTGGATCTCTTATCTTTTTTGCGCAGCAATAGCAGTTTTTGATTATAGGCGGTTTAGTTTTATGATTGGTGGTATACGTGTGATGCGAATGTATTATCATCATAATTACTTTGGATCAGTGCGTGATTACGCGAAGCTTTCTTATATAAATACCACTCTTCTTACTTTAAGAAATGTATCTTGTTTATCATCATTAATATAGGTTTTAAATTTCTGTATGCTAGGAATAGCTTGAGATACAGGTGTTTAGTGCTTGTCTTAATTAACGAAACCTATACCAATTTATTTATATAGTGTGGAGCAAAATCCTGTCTGTAAGAGATAGAAGGAAAATAGCGAAACGGGGAGTTCTTAACAGGTATTACTCGAAAAAATGAACGAATATTTCATAATATATCTTCTAGTTATAGCGTAAATTTTGATATATCACTATTTTGCTGTGTTAATTCTTCTAGATGTTTTCTTACGTATTTATCATCTATAACGATAGTTTTTCCCTTTATTGTTGGTGCTGTAAAGCTAATATCTTCCAACAATTTTTCCAAAACGGTGTGTAATCTCCGTGCTCCTATGTTTTCCACTCGCTCATTTATATTAGCTGCGATTTTCGCAATCTCGGTGATACTGCTGGCTTTAAAGGCAAGATTTACTTCCTCTACTGCTAAAAGCTCTTTATATTGCTCGAGCAGATTATATTTTGTGTCTTTTAAGATTTTTACCATGTCTTCTTCAGAGAGAGAGCTAAGTTCTACTCGAATAGGCAATCTTCCCTGTAGTTCAGGTAAGAGATCAGAGGGCTTAGATATGTGAAAAGCGCCTGAGGCTATAAATAATATGTGATTCGTACGTACAGGGCCGTGTTTAGTATTTACAACAGTGCCCTCTATCAACGGTAACAAATCACGCTGCACTCCTTCTCTGCTCACCTCTCCTCTGCTACCTCCCCCTATGCCATCGTGAGAGCGGCTAGAAATTTTGTCTATTTCATCTAAGAATACTATTCCTTCTTGTTCCGTTTTAGATATAGCGCGCTTTATGATCTTTTCTTCATCTATAAGTTGATCACACTCTTCTTTTAATAAATGAATATAGGCATCAGCGACGGTTGTTTTAATGATTTTGCTTTTTTTATTTCCTATTGCTTTGTTTAATAGTTCTGTAATGTCTAAAACACCAAAGCGCATGGTTCCTCCGCCATTTTGCATATCCATAGACTGCATTCCTGGCGTATTTCCTGTATCGGAAATCGCGATTTCAACTTCCTTTTCATTAAGGGAGCCATCTTTAAATTCCCGAGAAAATTTAGCCTTTGTTTCTTCTGAGGCATTTTCACCGACTATAGCTTCGATTAGACGCTTTTCTGCATTGCTTGTTGCTTTTTCGCTTACTTCTTTCCGCATGGTTGCGCGTACCTGCGATATAGCAATGTCTAACAAATCACGAATTGTAGATTCTACATCTCTACCAACGTAGCCAATTTCTGTAAATTTAGTAGCTTCCACTTTGATAAATGGGGATTTAACCAATTTAGCTAATCTGCGTGCGATCTCAGTTTTTCCAACTCCTGTGGGTCCTATCATTAAAATATTATGTGGTATGATTTCCTCTCGTAGACTTGGATCTACAAATCTCCGTCTCCATCTGTTTCTTAAAGCTGTGGCCACCGCTCTTTTGGCTTCGATTTGTCCTATAACAAACCTATCTAGCTCACTAACTATTTCCTGGGGAGTGAGATTCTGCGGGTCTTCTTGTTGCTTAATCATATTTAACTTCCTTATGCTAAACACATGTGCGCGTTACTGCACTATATATCATGGTGATGGATACAATGCACAGCCATTTATGATTTTGTAGTGATATTTTTGTAGACTCTAGATTGGAATCATGCGATAAGCAGCGCGCTAGCAGCTTTTTTAGATAGCATTAAAGGGTTGCTATGTAAAAAATTTCTATAAAAAAAGGCATAAAGTGTGTCTGTAAATAGCTTAAGGGCTGGACATGTCAATAGAGAAGGAAAGAAAACAAGAGATCGTTCGTGATTTTGCTCTCAAAGAGGGTGATACAGGGTCGCCTGAGGTGCAGTGCGCAATTTTAACTCAGAATATAAGTTATTTGACTGAGCACCTTAAGATCAATAAGAAGGATCATCAGTGTAGGCGGGGACTTCTGGCTATGGTGTGTAGAAGGAAGCGCTTGCTCAGTTATTTAAAAAAAGCCTGTACTGATCGGTATATTGCTCTCATGGAGAGATTATCTTTGCGAAAATGAAGGAGAGCGATAGCCAATTTAAGTCGTGTGGGAGGTAGTATTTGTAACGGGGGATTGCAGGCTGGTATACTCTCTTTTTGCCAGAGTTTGAAGATAGAATAGGTGGTAGAAATGACCGATATACTGGATGAGACTAAGGCAAGTGTGCGTGAAGAAAGGCTGCAGCACTTTCTTAAGCTTAGCTTGTTTGTAGTAACTATTGTCGGTGCATTGGTGATGCTTATCTCTATAAGCATTAACGTTTATGTACACTATAAAAATAACACTATCTATAAAGAGGGGACAAAGTTTTTCAGGCTTATTACGCGTTTTAATGATGGTACAAGTCTTGAAGATGTGCGAGATGTTATAGATGAGTTAACTTTATTATATAAAGATAATAAGTCTGTATATTCGGCCCTTGCGGGGTTTTATCTAGGTGATTTGGAGGCGTCAAAAAATAATATAGCTAAGGCTGCCCTTTATTATGAGCAAGTATCAGATAATCAGGTTTATTTTAAATCGGTGCGTGATTACGCCAAGCTTTCTTATGTGAATTATATGGTCAGTCGTAATATTAGAGATCCTTGGAAGGCACTTGCTCTAATTCATGAAACATATCCCGTTTCTCAAAAGAGAAGAACAGATCATTTTTATATGCCATCCAAATTACTTGCAGCGTCTTTATTTATTGAGTCGAATCAGTTTGAAGAAGCAGTTAATGAACTTACCTATTTAACCACCCAAAAGCAGGATATTTTTTTCGAGGGGAACTTTACGCTGCTTAATATGTTGCTTGACTATGCTGAAACTTTGAAAGCGAGCGGAGGTATATCGCCAATGGCGAATTGATAGTAGGGAAAGTGGTATTTTAGTGAAAAGATATGGTAAACTCACTGTTGGATACGCTTCAGAAAGCGATAAATATAGCACGGGTAAATCTAAAGGCTTTGAGCATAGCAACGATGATTGCTGTGCTTGTAGTATTATTGGGGGTTTTGGGACTTCTCGGGATTTTAGTAATATATGGAGGAGAAGAACTGCACTTTTTGAATTTACAAAATTTAAATAGCAGTCAAATTTCGTTGATTGCTATTTTCGCAGTTATTATAGGAGCCTTATATCATGCGTTGATGAGCACTTTCATAGTTGATATATTACTCTTTAAGAAGTTTGCTGGGTTAACGCCTCAGAAGATTGCAGCGAATTTTATAAGCACAAATTTTGCTAAGTTATTTTGTGGTATTATAATCCGCGATACATCAATATTAGTGATGCAAACTTCCAGTATTACTATGCCTCTTTCCCTTATAGGGTTAGTGTTGTTTATTTTTTACGAGAATAGCATTATTATCAGAAATAGTAGTATTGCTGGTGCTTTCATTGAAAGCATTCATAAGGTTAAAAAACTGCTATTTCCTTCATCTTTATTGATTTTAGGGACGTATTTATATACATATGCAGCTGCATATATTCTTTCTGTTTATAGAACGTTGTTTGTGGTATTTTTTTTCTGTATTGTTTTAGTAGTGTTGAATATCTTATTCAAGATAGCTGTCTTCATATTGTATACTGAAAATTCGTAGCATAAACATGCTGTCTAAATAACAAGCTTATATAGCCGTAACTACGGCGTTTTTGCATGTAAGGCAGGCCGTTTTTTTCTTTTACTTTTTCAGTTCTATTATTTATACTATCTCAAGTTGAGTTCTTGTATGTTGTTAATTGGAGAAGTAGTTGTATGGAAAAAGAGATAGCCAAAATAAGTGAAGATTATAGTCCTTTGGAGAATGAAGAATATATGTGTGACAGACAGAGAGAGTATTTTCGTCGTAAGTTGTTAACATGGCGTAAGGCTCTAGAGGAGCAGGATGCTTATCTTACAGAACGCCTCAAGGAAGAGATTTGGAATGAGCCTGATCTTAATGATAGGGCTTTAGTGGAGACTAAAGTAGATCTAGAGTTACATACAAAAGAAAGGGTTAGAAGGTTGATAGTAAAAATTAATTCTGCTTTATCACGTATCTATGATGGGAGTTATGGGTATTGTGAATATACAGGGAATAAAATAGGGTTGAGAAGGCTAGAAGCTCGACCCGTAGCGGTGTTATGTGTGGAAGCTCAAGAGAAGCATGAGCGATTCGAAAAAAATCATGTTAGACAGTAGGGCTTTGGTATTAGTTTTCATTTTAAGTGTCCAGAATCTTGCTGGGCACTTTTTTTATACACATAATTTTTGTTGGTGGTATAGTTTGCCTATATTAGATTTTCAGATGTTTTCGTATAATTAATTATATTAAGCAATAGGGGAGATTATGTTGAAAGAAATTAGTTCATCTGCCAGTTTTTATGAACTGCGTCAAAAAGAGGCTAAAGAGAGTGAAGTGGAATGAAGATTTGGATTGTTAATGCTTTTGCGTCTGGGGCTTTTATGGGAAATCCTGCTGGGGTATGTTTGGTAGAAAGTTTTCCCTCGCAAGAATTGATGCAAAATATTGCCTATCAGCTTAATTTTTCTGAGACGGCTTTTATAGTGCCATTAAATATACATCAGCATTATCATATACGTTGGTTTTCACCTGTATCTGAGGCGCCGCTTTGTGGGCATGCTACCATAGCTTCTGTGCATGTAATGAGAGAGATGGGTATTGTTAATAGTGCTAATGTGCTTACGTTTGAAGGCTTAAGCGGTGTTTTCACTGTACAGATTAATAAAGACGGGTGGATTACGCTTAATTTTCCTTGCTATGATGTCCAAGAGGTTGTAATCGAGGATATCATCAAGCGAATAATCCGCCATTCTACTCTTAATTATTGTGGTTGCACCCACAATAGTCTTTTATTAGAGTTTGCTTCAGCAGCAGACGTGATCGCGTTGGAGCCAGATTTGGAATTGTTTTTGCAATTACCGTATAGAGCTTTGATCATTACTGCTGCTTATAATTCCCAATATGATTTTGTTTCTCGTTATTTTGCTCCACGAGTAGGGATCAGAGAAGATCCTGTTTGTGGGTCTTCTTACTGTACATTAATCCCATATTGGACTAAAAAAATGGATAAACATAGGTTTATAGCCTATCATGCTTCAAAGCGCGGTGGTGTGGTAAGGGGAGAAAGCCTTAAAAATGAAAGAAGAGTATTGATTTCGGGACAGGCGGCGACTTTTTTACAAGGTAATTTGCGGTTGTGAATCTTAGTCTTTTGGAGCAAAATATATGTGAAACGTATTTTGTCAAAGGAAGAATGTGTTGTATTAGTTAAAGACATTGACAAGACGGTTTGGATTATTACGGCAGTTATTATTGGGCTTATGTAAGACAGCAGCAGGAATAATTTTATTGTCAATGTTGATATTATGTGGTGTGGCTGCCAGTATTGCTATACGTGGTTCTGTTTGCCTTACTTCCAATCAAGTGGCATATTTTTCAGAATTTGTTTCTACACGTGTATTAGGCGAAATAGCGGAAGTAAAATTAGGACGAATTATAATTATATGGGACAGCGGGGCTTTTGTTGTCCGATTTTTAGATAATTCCCTAACTGAATATAAAAAAAAGTCTATCAAAGACACGTCGAAAACGGATCTTCTTCCAACATTTATCACAGATAAAACTACTAAACTGCCTGATATTAACGTTAGCATCCATCCGTTTTACGCTTTTCAAGAGAATACCCCTCTAATGGGAGTCAAAGTTTTAACGTCTAGAGACGAAGGTAGGGTACTTTTACAGTCGATTATATCAAATCACAATAAACGGAGTATAGAAACTTCTATTACAGACCTACATAGGATTATCCACCTAATAAATAAGTTGAATATAACAATCTATATATTGATGGGTAACGATGGTGCAACCCTTGGGATTAGAAGTTTATATATTACAGAGGCACAGTCTTCTACTGGGAGTGCCTTTTCTCTCAAAGCCTCTATTGTTGCAGAACATGAAGTTGCCCAATGTGAATTACTTATACCTCAAAAGCTGCATAATAATGGCTTGGTAATTGAGGGTAGTATTACCAATATGGGTTTGACTATATTGCAAAAATTGCAAGTACCGTTGTTAAATACAGTAATTTTTTCTTCTGATCTTAAATTCCAGTTACATGTGCGATTCCCATTTGTTTTAGAGAAGATATCGTTTTCTGCTGTAGCTCATAATGGCACTATACAGGGGGATTATTGGTCACATAAAATGAAATTAACCTTTTTGAGTATTAGGGGGGGGATTTTAAATCCATTAGATAATGCTATTTGGAACATAGAGAATGTGGATTTAGTTATTGATGATAAGCTATCAATGCAGGGATCTATTAGAAAGCAGGGCACTAAGTTAAGTTTGATAGCTGCTTTAAAAACTAAAGATTTAGCTGTAGCGGATGCATATAGGTATTGGCCCGTGACTAGTGCAGGTGGTGCTAATTCTACTAAACTATGGCTTAATCAGAGATTAAAGGGGGGCACGATTGTTTCTGCTGACATAAAAGTGGTATTTGACACTAGTTCTAGACGTTTTTTAGACATAATATCGCATGTAGCGGTAAAGGAAGGGCGACTTAAGCTTCAAGAAGATATGCCGCCAATAGAAGTGGACATGGCAGAATTGAAGATAATGCGTGATAGTATCGATATACATATCGAGGCAGCAAAATATGATACCCTTATATTGAAAAATTTTGATGTTTCCGTTCCTAGTTTTAGTGTTGCAACTCCAGAATTGAAAATTTCTGGTCATATTATTGGTGAAGTGCGAGACTCGCTAGCGTTAGCTAATACGTACTACAGTGCCTCTAAACTTGAACATTTACCTGATATTGAGAGCTTAAAAGGACAAGCTGATTCTATGTTAACTCTCTGTATTTTATTGGGCACACATGATAATGCAGCTAGTCATACTGTTCGATTTTCTAACATAGGGATTCGGAGCACAGTTAAGAACTTCATGATTGGTATATATGGCAAGAATTTTTATAGTAAGAATCTTAGCATTAGCCTAGATCCAAGCTTATTGGTGCGTATTAAAGGAGTTATACGTACAGACCGCAAATCTTCGTCTCTCATAGTCTTTGAGAAAAAGTTGGCGAATAGTCAGGGGACTAAAGATAAATCTCATGTAGTACTGTGTGCGGATTTTAGATGGTTAATAGATGCCTTAGGCTTTGATCAAAATGCAGAGAAATTAGGTTCTTTTATTGGATCAACATATGGAAAAGTGTGTTTGAATATAGATATGTATGGCCCTGAGTCTCTCAGAGAATATAAGATAAGAGCAGATTTAAAGGATCTAGATATAAATATTAAGACTTGGAATTTTAAAAAGAAATTGGGAGTTCCAGGCTATATTACTACTACTATTAGTAGTAGTAAGGTTAGTGGATATACGCAACTGAATATTTTGAAATATGAACAATGGTGGGGAGATTTTTCTCTCAGTGCTTCTGGTAAAGTAATTTTAAAAGGTGCTAGCAAGGAGCTGAATATCACTTGTGATTCTAGATCGTTAAATGATCGATTTCGTGCTACATACATTGAAAATAGTAAAGGACGTTTTCTTAATATTGAGGGCGATCAGTTAGATTTAAGCGCAGTAAAGCTGGAGGAACTTTACTCTCATAAGGGAGATAAAAGAGATAGGTCTCTTAATCTGTTTATGAGTATAAAAAAACTTATTTTGCAGAACGGTGAAGTTGCTACAGATGTAAATCTTAAGATAGGGTATAAGAAAGGAGACGCGGGTAATTTCTCCTTGAATCTTTTATTTGAAGATAAGAAGGGGTATGCGAGAGTATTTTATGATAAAAGCGTACTCTCTATTACCACCAATAATGCTGGTAAATTACTTCGAGCACTTGGGATATATAGCCATATGTATAACGGTAACTTAGAGGTAAAAGCTGGTATAAAAGAGAATAATACTATTGAGGGAAATGTTTGGATCGAAAAATTTGAGCTTAAAAATTCTCCAATTCTTATTACGATATTACGCCTTGCTTCTTTTACTTCTGGTCAATTTCTAGGAGTGCTAAATTTATTAAATTCTGGCAATAAAATATACTTTTCCTCTTTAACAAGCCATTTCCGATACAATAACGGAATATTATCTATTCCTTCATGTAATATGAGGGGAAGTGCTTTGCAAGTAAAGGGTAGCGGGCGTATTAATATTGATGGGCGTTACATAAAGTTTAGTGGTGTGATGATTCCTACACATATCTTTAATACATTTTTAACTGTGGCACAGAAATTTTTCCCTGGTATAGAAGACAGGTTGGTAGAGGGAAGTAAAAATCGTGCTAATTTACTTATTGAAGGCCCTCTTGATGGGAAGCTAAAAGTACGAATTAACCCGTTATCGATTCTTGCGCCTGGCTTTATGGGAGAAGTTTTCGAGGGAAAAATTTTTTCTAAGGGCAGTGCCGAGGCTGAGCTACACTCAGAAGATACTGCGCATTAATACCATCTTCTATTTATGTGAACTGATGGCGTGGTAGCTTTATTATAATTTTTAATCCTCCCAGTTGTTTACTTTTTCCTAGCTTTATTGAGCCCTGATGTATTAATATTGCTTGTTTCGCTATTGTTAGGCCAAGACCGAATCCTCCGGTATTTATTGTATTTGTTATATTTCTTTCGAAGGCATTAAAAACTTGTTTATGCATACTGCTAGGTATGCCTGGTCCATTGTCACTAATGATTACTATAATTTTATCATTATATGATTTTAAAGAAATAAGTACTGTATTTCGTGCAAATTTTATTGCATTATCAAGAATATTTGTGATAGCTCCTTTTAATGTGTATATTCTTGCGTATAGACTATAAGGATGATCTTCACTATTTCCCATTACTTTAGCGTGGAGAGTATAGTTTATGTTACTACATATTAATTTTATTTTTATTGTGTTCAGTACCGCTTCGTTATAATCGAACTCTTGTATAATCTTTTGGATTATATGTTTTACGTTTATATAACGAAACTTTTCATTACTATTGTTACGTGCAAAATTTAGATATGAGAGCAGGAGTCTATCCATTTCATTTATATTGCTATTAAGCATATCCATTGCTTTGTGATCTAGTACTGGTAGAGCTAGTTGTAATTTCATACGGGTAAGGGGTGTACGCATATCATGAGCTATATGAGTAAGCAGCTCAGATTTTTCTTTTACTTGCTGTTCTAGACTGTTTTTCATTTCTATAAAAGCTAATCCCGCTTCGCGTATTTCTCGTGCGCCAGAGGGTATAAAATTATTAATACGATCACCTTTACTTAATCTCTTAGCTGCATCTGTCAGAGATAAAATAGAGCGTAATTGGTTTTTTGCGAATATCAGAGTTACTATAAGTAAAATGAGAGCTGTACCTACGACCCATAGTACGAATATGTATGTTGTAGGGCTTTCTATTCTCTTATAATTAAAATCGACTTGCAAAACAGTATGCGGTAACGAATTAGCATGCAATCCTATGATAATGCTAATTAAATGTCCTGAGTCAGAATAATATGCAGCGAAAACCTTTCGTGCTATGTTTTGTTCTAATATAATTTTGAAATTTTTAAGATCAGAATCGGTATTATTAGTGCTGTTGTTATAGGATTTAAGTAGTTTAGCATCGATATCAAAAGTGTTTTTAGCATAGCGCAACATATTTTCTGGATGGCTATCTGCGGATTCCACACCATTTATAAGCCACTTCATTTCTGCTATTAGCGAGCTTTGTAAATATTGCGTGACTGATTTCCAGTGTCTAAAATAAAATATGTAAACTGTTACTGATTGTAATACGATTATGGGTATAACAATGATGAACAATACTCTTCGAAATAAAGTTGAAGTCCAAAGTGTTTGCATTAATACCATTAGAATTAGTATGGGAGAAAATGTCTTAGATGGATTATTTCTTATCTTAAAATTTGTTTGTTGAAAAGTGCGTGGTGTTATTGATTATGCATTAGTGTTTTTTTATAATGCGCGCTGTGGCATTGTGTCAAATCTTGCAGTTAGATACGTGCTATCCGAGAATTTGCGAAATCTACGGAACAGTATTATAGCACCAATAGTATAGATTATGATAATAAATCACCAAGGTATTGCTCTTGCTCCCAAACGCATTGTGAATGCTAGCAAATAACCAATAGGTAAGCTTAATATTAATCCCAAACCTATAAAGATTAGCAGCGGATAAGTTGAGTTATGTAAACTGCGTAACGCAGATACAATCACAAAGCGTGGGTAGTCAATAACGTTCGAAAAGCCAGGATATAGATCAATTATATACTTATTAGCGAGCATAAAGACACTCAGCATTAATAATGCTGCTTATAATACCGCTTACAATAGCTGAGTAGCTATAACTACGTATTTCATCATACTTTTGTGCGCCCAATAATACCATAGTTGCCATCTCTACTCCATGCACTACCATAAAAGCTAGGCAATCCACTTGTATAACTATGCCTTCAGCAGCTAGGATGATTTGTTTAAAAAGTTTTTAAATCATCACTTTTTGAGAAAAAACAAATAATTTATACTGTTTATAGATGGGATTGAAGAAAATTTTTATTAAATTGAAGGATAGGCTCATACAACTAGCAATGGGGATGGCATATCCTATTCCAGTAATACCGAGATTTGGCGCACCGAAATGTCCTAAAATAAATGCATATTCCCCAAATATACTAAGCAATACGTATAATATATTTAAAAATAGAGATAATCTCTGCTTGCCAATATTTATGAGGAATTGCATCAAACAAGCGTTGCATAATCCCGGAATTACCCCCCATGAATTTGCAGAATAGAAATTCTGAACTAAGCCTGATAAGACTGGATTTTGGCCGAAAAATATTAGGATAAATTCTATATATCGTAGGAATAACATAGTTGGTATGCCAATAATTACTGCTAAAAACATTCCTTGATATATGATTTTGCCAATTTCAGCATAATGTGTGGCTCCATATTTAGTCCTGCAATAATACCGATGGCACTAAAAATGCCCACAACGGGGCCATAGTCGAAAATATTATGGTGTTGATTAAAGCGCAGGCAGCTAATTCTGCTTATCCTATGATCGTAACCATAGTCATGCCAATAAAATTTCCCATATTGTTGCTCTACTTATTGGCGAAGATACCAGCAAAACTTTTTTTATTAGTCTAAAATCAAGGTGTTTCATTTATGGGTTTCGGTGGCTTTTAAATGTACAGAAGGCGTGAACGTACTAGTATAATAAATATTATTCAATGTTTAGTGCGATTGATACTACCGAATATTTTCTGAATTTCTTTTCATTTCATGATCTTTTTGCTATCATCTGTGCGGTTGGTCGGATAGTCGCTGTTACTATAAAGACTGTGCGGAGCGTTGCTCGTTGCGTAGTGTTTGTATGTAATAGAGGAAAGTCTGGGCTTCATGGAACAATGGTGCCAGATAAAGTCTGGCGGGGTTTGTTTGTAAAAACAAACTTTAGGGAAAGTGCTACAGAAAATATACCACTTTTTCTCTTACAAATCTTCGAATGTTGATGAGTGGGGGAATAAAGCAAGGGTGAAAAGGCGAGGTAAGAGCTCACCGCATCTTTAGTAATAAAGGTGGCAGAGTAAACCCCACCAGAAGCAAGATCGAATAGGTATGTAGGGATACTGTAAGGTAATTGCGTCTTATAGCGTGATATCGTGCCACTTCCCAGTCTGGTTCCGAGACAACATACGGGTAGATCGCTAGATCATATTAGAGATGATATGACAAGATAAATGGCTATCGAGATGCACTTGCAGATATCAGTTCGAAAGGGCTATGGTAGTATGTGTATTGGACAGAACCCAGCTTATAGGCCACCCACTTTTATCTTTCGATTTTAAGCAATGGATAGAAACATACGGGTTTCAATATGAAGATTAGCGCTAACGATATTCGAGTAGGCAATATACTAGAACATGATAGTAGATTGTGGATGGTGTTAAAAACAATGCATACTCAGCCTGGAAAGGGCGGTGCATACATGCAAGTCGAAATGAAAGATATAAAAGCTGGCACTAAGCTTAATACACGTTTTAGAAGTGCAGAAATCGTAAAAAAAGCTCAGTTGGATGAGAAATCATGTCAGTTCTTGTATATGGAGGGTGATGGTGTTGTTTTTATGTGTCAGGATACATTCGAGCAGATTTCTGTGCACAGAGATGCAATTATAGCTGCGCAGCTGCCCTTTCTACGCGAGGGTATGGGCGTTAAATTAGAAATGCATAATGGTGAGGTAATTTCTGTTACGTTTCCTGAAAATGTAGAAACTACGGTAAGCGAGTGTGAGGGAGTGGTGAGGGGACAGACAGTTTCAAGCTCATATAAACCGGCGATGCTTGATATAGGTATAAGAATTATGGTTCCACAGTTTATTGAAAGTGGAGACAAGATTCTGGTAAAAATTGCTACACAGGAATATTTGAGTCGTGCATGAGCACATGCTTGAAAAATTATAGTAGAAGAAAATACGATTCGTTGATTTGTTTTAATTGCTATCGTATCAATTTATACCCTATACTCTCGGAAGTTGTCTAATTGCGCATATTGTATGGTATTTATGTATGATGGAAGATGACAAAAGCGATGTTGAGAAGAAGCTAGACGACGCTCTTGGTGAAGAGATGACGGGTGAGTTATTGCATGCTAGAAATAATAAGCATTTGGTGATGGGCTTTATTATAGGTGGGGTAGTTGTGCTCATTCTATTAACAATAAGTTGGATCATATATTGGCAGCAGGAGAAACGTCTTAGACAGGCGGAAGAGATACAAAAACAAGAGGAGGCCAAAGCTGCTATCGCCGTTCTTTTTTATGATTTAGGAAATATAGAAATAGCACTGGATACAATCAATGAGAGAAATAGGGAGCCTAGTTTTTTGAGCATAGCGATAACATTCGAGTTGCAAGGTGCGGTTAATTTAGCGGCTATAAAGGAATATGAGCCGAAATTGCAAGATATAGTACAGACTTATCTTAGAGAGTTGAGGCCGTCTGATTTACATGGATCGGATGGCTTATATAGGTTGCGTGAAGCGTTACTGCTACGTGTAAATAAAGTAATTTATCCCGCTAAAGTTGAAGCTGTGCTTTTTAAAGATGTTGTGATTCGGTAATTTGTTTATATATTTATAATGTTGCTGGCACTTCTAAAAATGTGTCAGAAACATAGACTAGCGTATCTTGTTGATTTTTTTTGTTGAGGAAATGGTGCACAATCAGAAAGTGGAGGATTCTAGTATTTCTGGACCACTATCGCTCTTATTACATTCTGAAGAGAAGAGGGCTTTGCGTTTACCGCTCTTGGATGCGATACTGAGCAATTTTTATGAAAAAATAGTCCCTTTACTTAGAAGTCGTATTGCTTCTAATTTATGTGTGCGACAAGACAATGGTTATTTTATAAAATTCCATGAATATATGGAAACTTTAGGGGATTCAGTTTTTGGAATATTTGACTTTAACGGAGAATTGACGGGACAAGCATTAATAGCATTGCCATTTGGTTTATCCTTTTTATTTATTGAGATGTTATTGGGGAGAAGATCCAGTAAGCAGTATGTTACTCGTACTAAACGGGGGATGTTTACCAACATAGATCGCATGATGCTAAATTTGCTAATGGAAGAAGCTTTAGTGGAAATGCAAGCTGCACTTTCTCTTTCTGTAAAATGTGAATTATCTTTGAGAAAGATAGAGACGAATATGCGCCATATGAATATCGACTTATCAGAGGAAGTATATTTATTTAGGATGGGTGTTTCATTAGATGATGTGAATGGTAATATCGACCTTATATTACCTTATAGTCTTTTACGTCAGGGAAAAAGCTACTTTTCACATCCTATAGGGGTAAACTCTAAGGGACTTAGTTCTAACCCGTATTGGGGACAATATTTTCGAAATATTATAAAGAATATTGAGTTGCTATTGTGCGTTGAGATCAGCGATGCTTCTTCAAAGATTAGTAGTTTAGTGGGTCTTAATGTAGGTGATACGATAGTTATAGGGAATGCTGGTCACGAAGATGTGGAGGTAAAACTCAATGGAGAACACTTTAGTCATGGAAAGCTAGGAAAACTAGGAGATAGTTTGGCTGTGCAACTTACGTCAAATTTTAAGTGATAAGAAGTCTTGATTTTTTGTTTAACTCTTAAATCTTAGGCGAAATAGGGCTTGTTGCGTTTCTTACTAAGGGGTATATGCTGAAGCGATGATTTCGATACAATTTAAGGTATTTTGAGAAGCACATGGGATATATAGTAGATATTGTGGTGATGGTTTTTTTACTACTGACTACTGCCTTCTGTTGGAGATTAAACAAACAGATTCTAGAACTGAAGAGATATAAAGGAGACTTTACTGATCTAGTGAAGGTTTTCGATAATGCTATAGTTAGTACTCACAAAAGTATTTTAGCTTTAAAAGAAGCTTCAAGTACGGCCTCTACGGATGTAAAATTTTATGTAGATAAATCGGAAGAGTTGCTTAATGACTTATCTTTTATGACAGATATGGCTGCGAAATTAGCAGATAAGCTAGAATCTGCGATTAGTGCCGCTCGAAAACAGGAGGTTGCGATACGTCAGATTCATTTTGAAGTAATTAATAAAAATAGCATAGAGGATCTGGTGGATAAAAAAGCTGACGTAGTTGCTGAAATCAAACGTAGGAAAAAAGAGGTGAGTTAATGCTTCGTGTATTGCCATATCTTATTATCCTTTTAATAGTAGTTGCCTTCTCTCGTCTAATGGCATTTGTTAATGATAGTGATTGGTTTGCTACTAGGGAAACGCATGCTAAGACTGAGATGCAGATTGATAAAGATGCAATCGAAGGAGATAGTAAGCAATCAGAAAGTCGTATAGATGAGAAATTAGCAGAGAGTAGTACCGATAATGTATTGCCTGTAATTGAAAAGAAAGCTGAGAGTGAAAAGGAGGAGTGCTTGGGGCCCGATCACTTCTCTTTAGGCGAAATAAAAGTTTTGCAAAATTTAAAAAAAAGGAGAGAAGAATTGGATAAGCAAGCAGAGGATCTAGTTGTAAGGGAGGGTATGGTAAATGTACTTATGCAAAATGCAGATCAGAAAATCGTAAAATTGAAGGAATTGCAAACGCAAGTTAAGGAACTACTAGATCAGTACAAAGGTAAACGTTCGGATGCTGCTTTAAAACTTGTGAAAATTTATGAAAATATGAATGCAAAAGATGCTGCAAGGGTTTTTGATAAATTACAATTACCAGTATTGTTAGAGGTTACATTACATATGAAAGAAACTAAGCTTGCTGCTATAATTGCTGAAATGATTCCTGAAAGAGCGAAGGAGCTTACAGTTGCACTTTCTAGTAAAGAGAGCTTGTTAAGTGCAGGTATGTATTCTGATATATCATTAAATAATGATTAAAATTGTATAATTTAAATATTTTAGATTTCTTCTCGCATAATTTTTATGCGAATATAGGAGATCTTTTTGTATAGTGTTCCGTTATAAGTCATGGTTTTACAGTGTGGTATAGTTGGCTTACCTAATGCAGGAAAGTCTACTTTGTTTAATGCAATTACAGAAACAAGCGCAGCTGCTGTTTCAAATTATCCTTTTTGCACTATAGAACCTAATATCGGAACTATTGCGGTTCCGGATGAAAGGCTCAGTAAACTCGCTAATATAGCTTGTTCTACTAATGTGATACCAGCCCGTATAGAGTTTGTTGATATCGCGGGGTTAGTAAGAGGAGCAAATGAGGGAGAAGGGTTAGGAAATAAATTTTTAGGACATATCAGGGAAGTAGATGTGGTAGCGTGTGTGGTACGTTGTTTCGAGGATGCGGAAATTACTCATGTAGAGGGCAGGGTATCTCCTATAGATGATGCGGCGATTATTAAAACGGAATTAATACTAGCTGATTTGAAAAGTCTCGAAAAGAGAGTACCAATTCTTGAGAAGAAAATGAAAGGTGGAGGTGAGGGGAGCATAGAAGCTCGTAAATCTCTTGCAGTTGTGCTCAATGCTATGGAAGTACTAAATTCAGGAAAGTTTGTAAGTACTATAATAGAGCCAGCGAATGCCATAAGTATTAAAAATTTACAGTTGCTTACAAGTAAACCGCTTTTTTATGTGTGTAATATTGCTGAGGCAGATATAGCAGCGCTTGCTGAAGGACATGCTGAGGGTAAAATATTAGATGTTTTACAGATGGCCTCTAATGAAGGTGCTGAAGTGGTGTGTATTGCTGTGAAGTTTGAAGCTGAGATTGCGACTTTAACGGATGAGGAAGATAAAAAGGAGTTTTTGACAGATTTAGGAGTTAAGGTGAGAGGCCTTGATAAAGTAGTACAGTGCGCTTATAGGTTGCTTAATTTGATTACGTTTTTTACTGTAGGGCCTCTAGAGACACATGCATGGCCTATAATGAGGGGTACAGTTGCTTCAATTGCTGCGGGTACAATCCATACGGATTTTGAAATTGGTTTCATACGAGCAGAAGTAATAAACTATAATGATTATATAGTATGCGAAGGCGAACAAAAAGCTAAGGAGGTTGGAAAGATGCGTTTAGAAGGGCGCGACTACGTAGTGAATGATGGAGACATAATGCATATTCGTTTTAATAAAACAGGAGGCCGTTCTTAGTGCTACGGGACAGAGTCACGAAAATTTCAACCTCTTTTTAAACCTACTTTCAAATAAAAGGCCCTTAGTGGGAGCGTTCATGGATTTATAAGCTTAATTGCCCATTCTGTTATGTCTCCAGCGCCTATAAATACTATTATGTCTCTCTCTGATATAATTGGTTCTACTGTTTGTTTTAGGTATTCTAATTTTTCTAAATAGAGGACTTTTTTTAGAGGATATGTATCCTGTACTATTTGTGCTAATACCGCAGAGTTTACATTGATTATAGGAGCTTCTCCGGCAGAATAAACATTGGTCAAAATAACCACATCTGCTGCCTCGAATGATATGGCAAAATCCTTCATCATTGCAGCGAGACGCGAGTAACGGTGTGGTTGAAAGATAGCTATGATTTTAGTCGACTTGTTGTTAGTGGTATAATCTCTTAAAGCTGTGCGAGCTGTATTTAAAGTAGCTACAATCTCTGTTGGATGGTGTGCATAATCATCTATAACTGGGGCTCCATGAAAGTATCCAATATGAGTAAATCTGCGTTTTACACCTTGGAAATGTGCCAAAGCTTCTCTTATATTTTGTGTATCAACGGTGTCGTTAATACACCAAGCTGCTATAATCGCTGCAAGTGCGTTAATAATATTATGTCTTCCATAGCTTTTTAATCCTATCTTCTCTATTTTTTGTTGCTTGATGCCAGGTAGAGTATTGATAAGTTCTTCGTTATTAACGATAACATCGAAAAATATGTACCCACCTTTTGCTTCACATATATTGACTGCTTGAATATCGGCATCTACGCTGAATCCATAAGTAATAATTTGCGGAAAGAATTTAAAATTGTGCGTAGGAGAGATTTGAGCGATCAAATAAGCTACAAGCTGGCTATCAATGCATAGGATCGCGTATTCTTTAGCGCGCATTATGAATTTTTGGTATGCCTCAAGCATTAATGCATTGTGACTATAAAAATCCATATGTTCTGCTTCTATATTTGTAATAATGGCTATTGATGTTGGTAGGAGCAAAAAACTTCCATCAGATTCATCTGCTTCTGCAATAAAGATAGCCTCAGATCCTAGTACTGCATTGGAATTATATGCGTTAATTATCCCCCCATTCACTACTGTGGGATTAAGTGTACTAGCATGCAAAATGCAAGCGATAAGCGCTGTTGTTGTAGTTTTTCCATGGCTACCAGATATATTGATTGTATCATGTCCATACATTAGAGCAGCTAAAAATTCTGCTCTTGATATTACGGGGATACTTCGTTTTGAAGCTTCCACAATCTCTATATTCTCGGGCTTCACGGCATTTGACTTTACCACTAATGCCACCTCAGTAGTAATGTTCTCTATTTGGTGTTTGTAATCAATAGGAATACCTATATTTTCTAATAGATTGCTTATATAATTTTGATTTAGATCGCTGCCCTTTACTTTATATCCTATCTGTGAGGCTATCTGCGCTATTCCACTCATGCCTATTCCACAGATTCCGCAGAAATGTATCATCTCTCTCTTTTCGTGTGTATTGAGTAGAAGTTTTAAAATTTGTCGGGTTGTACGAATCATTTTATAGGGTAGTTGTTGTGTACGCATTATTGATAAAGCCTCAATCGAATCTATATGGGTCTACATCGACCTTAATTTTTACGTGGTACGACTTATGCATATTATTTAACCAGTCTCGTATAATTTTTTGTATATTAAATTTTTTCTCTGATTTGATTATAAATCTATATCTATATTTTCCCTTTAAAAAGCGTAGTGGAGATGGCATAGGTCCGAATATTTGCGCTTTTGTTTGAATATGTGGCATGGATGAGGCCATATATTGCATATATTTTTCTAGGCGTTCTTCGTTTTTAGAACTACAAGTTATTATGACTACTCTACTAAACGGTGGACTTCCAGCTATCTTCCGTTGCCGAAGCTCTTCTTCTATAAACGCATCCCTATTTCTTGCAGCTAAATTTTGTAAGAGGGTATTATGCGGTTCGTACGTTTGTAGCAATACTTTAGCTCCTTCTTTTTCGCGTCCAGCCCGTCCTATTGTTTGATATAGTAATTGATAAGTTTTTTCCATAGTTCTTATATCTGTGCCTAAATAGCTAGGATTAGCGTCTAATGCCACAACCAATAGTAAGTCACTAAAATGCAGCCCCTTAGCTATAATTTGTGTACCTATCATTATGTCAATTTCTTTATTTGTGATGGCATTTATTGCTTGTTTAGCTGTTTTTTGACTATCTATGGTGTCACTTGCAAGTAATAGAATTCTTGCTTTTGGTAAAATATGTTTTACTTCCTCTTCTACCCTCTCGATTCCTATACCATAAAGACGCATAGAGTTGATTTCTCCGCATATAGTGCATTGTTTTGTATACTCAACTTTATAACCACAATGATGACATTCTAGTGTCTTACTATAGCTATGGTATACTAACCAGAATTGGCAGTTAGGACATTGCATTTTTGTTTGGCACTTTATGCAGAATGCTATAGGCGCGTAACCTCTTTTATTCAGGAAAATCATAGATTGGTTTCCATTATCGAAGCATTCTATAAGGTGTTTGCGGGTGATATCATGAATGCATGCTTTAGGAAAATTTGAGATATGGGTTTTATCTAAACGTACGGTATTAGTTTGTTGCGTATGCCTAATTTCATTCATATCTACGATTTTTATAGTAGGGAGGGCATGAGAAAAGTATGTTTGTTTTAAGTCGAAAGAATGATATTTCCCCAATCTTATATTGTGTATTGTTTCGATTGATGGTGTTGCTGAAGATAGTATGATTGGTATATTCTCGAATTTAGCGCGTGCGACGCTCATATCGCGAGCGTTATATATTGCGCTCTCTTCTTGTTTAAGTGATGTATCTTGCTCTTCATCTATTATTATAAGCTTTAGATTTCTATATGGCAGGAATAAAGCACTGCGCGCTCCTACTATAAAATTTACTGTTCCGTTTTGTATTGAGAACCATGTTGAGCGTTTTTTAGCCGGTCCTATGCGAGAGTGCCATTCGGCTATTGTATTGATACCTAATCTCTGTTTAAAACGATCCGTAAGTTGAGTCGCGAGTACAATTTCAGGCGCTATAATCAGCACCTGTCCTCCGTTATTTAATACGTATCTGGCTATATGAAGATAGACTTCTGTTTTTCCAGCGCCAGCAACACCGTCTATAACGCATACGTTATATGAATGCATATATTGAGTTAGTATTGTATTTGCTACTTTTTGTTGTTCCAAATTTAATGGTGTAGCTTGTGGAATGTAGTATGGTGCGATGTGTTCTTTGTGTTCAAGTTTATCTTGGTGGCTTTGATATAGCAGGTCTCTTGGACGAATATTAAGAATCATCTTTAACACTGAACCAATAGGAATAATATTGTATTCAGATACAAAGGACATAAAGCATTGTAGTACTTCAGGTATTCTACAGAGATTTGTAATTGATTTGATTGGCTTAATCTTATCTGTAGTAAGTTTTTTATTATATTGTGGTATATTATTTCCACGACCGTGTGCATTCCATATCATACCTAAATATGATTTAGGGTTCTTATTGCCAAAGCTCACTTCTACTATATTGCCATCTGACTGAGGGCCTTCAAATGTATTTACATAAGTAAAGCAATGGTCGAATGGAAGTGGCAGTAATACTAGCTCGTTTCGAGGCATAGATTGGGCTGAGAAATACAAGCTTGTATTAGAGCTGGTTGTAAAAGCATATATGTGTTACAGTGGCCTTGGTTCACGGGTTGTTTATTTAAGATAGAACGGTGTGCTTATTGTTTTTATAGTGAGTATGAGTTTGTGTTTCGAATACTATTTATAGCTTCAACAATAACTGGATTTGATGCGTTGAGTAAATGGGCTATACTACATTTCTTATTAGTGCATACAGGAGAAAGTGGATGCATCCTTACATCTTTTTTAAATATTGTAAAGATTGTAAATCATGGTATTAGTTTTGGCATATTTCGCCACTTAAATAATGCAGCATTGCAATTTATTGTGATATTCGCACTGATTTGTAGTGTGATATTAATGTGGACTTGGCATAAAAAAGATGGGCGTAAGATTACACTATATCCTATTGCTATGATTCTTGGGGGAGCGATGGGTAATATAATAGATAGATTCTGGCATGGCGGTGTTTTGGACTTTATAGACTTCCATATTGGAAAGTATCACTATCCTGCATTCAATTTTGCTGATACTATGATAGTGGTAGGCGGGGTTATGGTTTTATATCTAGAGTGGAAGAAGCGTTTCTCTGCATTGCATTAAAAGAGGGGCTGGAAAGTAGATTAACTGTTAATTATGGTCACTTTTTGTGAGCAAAAGCTATAGTTTTGTGTGCATTGTTTTGATGCTTGTATTTTTGAGTTCTTGTATAGCTAAAGATTATCAACATGGATATAGTTTTAGTGATTTACAGATTACTGATGACGAAATAATCGAGAGAGTTAAACCATCTAAAACTGGAGAAATAGATGTGTTAAAATTGTTGGGTAGTCCTACAACTCTTTCGGATTACGGAGATCGCACTTTCTTCTATATATGGAGCGATGAGGTTGTATGGGGGCCTTCTAAGCCGCGAGTTGTAAATCAAAAAATTCTAGCGGTATCTTTTAATGAAAATCATATAGTAAGGGCGGTGAAATTCTATGATATACGTGATGCTAAAAATATCGAATGTGTTAGTGATAGGACCAAGATTAAGGGGAAGAAGATTGGTATTATAGAGCAGTTTATACAAAATATTGGTAGATTTAATAATACTTCTAAACGTAGTGCTCGCTAATGATTGCTATAGTGAGTGATTCTAAATGGCTGTTTGATGTTTTGAATACCCTTGGTACAAAGTGGGAAGTTAGTTTAGTTAAACCATATGACATAACTACTCTTGATAATAATGTGGGCCTTGTGGTGCTAGATGAATGTAAAGATGTTAATTTAGCGATCCCTTTCATTAGAGGGAGTATTCCAATACCTACTATATCTCTTGGGAAAGATAATACTTTCGATATGATTAAGCCACTACGTATTGCAGATTTTATGCAATTAGTAGAGTATCATTTAAGAGGCCTATATTATATTATTGATAATCAAATTCGGTTTGATTATCAAAGAAGGGTTCTGTGTGATCTGAAAAAAGATTCTACTGTGCCTTTAACAGAAAAGGAAAGCGAAATACTGAAGTACCTTCTCATAAAAAAGGAGGGCATATCTAAAACGGAAATGTTAAAACAAATATGGCGCTATCATCCGGACGCTATTACTACCACTGTAGAGGCACATATACATAGGTTGAAGTATAAGTTGTCGTGCATATCTTCTTTAGCGCTTACTGTGACTTTCGCAAATGATTTGTATCAATTGTATAAATCAACTAAAACTTAATGTAGAGTGGGGGTAGGATTAAAGAGTTTTCCTTTTGCTTGCATGGTTTGCTTTTATTAATTATTGTAAATTCGCCGGGCAGGAGCTGATAATTTGAGGGAATATCTAATGGCAGTGAATGTACAAAAGTTTTTGAAAGGTGAGGGATATTGTTCACGCAACTTGAAACGCTGGTGTTGTGGTAGCGCTATATTGCTGTTTTGCATCTTCACACTTTCATGTTGTAGTGGGACATCATCATATGATTTAAAAAGTCCTTGTGTGAGCAGTGGACGTGGCGTGGGGAATGTTGTAGATCCTTGTATTAAAAGGGGTCCTACATTAAATCAGTTATATATTATATAATAAATGCTAATGATTTTAGAATAAAAACGTATGGCAAGAGTTACAATAGAAGATTGCATCAGTATTATACCTAACCGGTTTGAGTTAGTTATGTTGGCTGCACAGAGGGCGCGTGCATTGTCACTGGGAGCTGTTTCCTTAATTAAGGAGCATCATAAAGATGCAGTGCTAGCCTTGAGAGAGATAGCACATGGGTTTGTTAGTAGGCAAGAATTACAAGAGGCGTTAATAAAGAAATGTCAATTGAGTGTGGTGGCATTAGAGGATTTTGGAGAAGCAAGGAGAGGGAGTGCTGAATATGAAAGAGATAATGACAAGTTCCGATCGGAGCTAAAGGAGATGGAAGAGCTTATAGCTGAAATAGCAGGAAACAACACTGAGGAAAATGAGAAAAAGCACGATGCCTCCTCTAAAGTAGAGAAGGAAGAAAAAGTAGTTGAGAGGAAAAGTGGCACTGGAGATAGCGCTATTTTTTCTTCTTATGAATATCAAGATAGTGAAGATGGGGAATAGTTTTTAGGGTGGGGGATCTATAACGGAAGGACGCTGGAGCTGTTTTTTTATTGTATTTGACTTATGCATTTAGAACAAAAATCCAGCTAAATTGCTTTATAACCCACAAAAGCATTAAGTAAGAAGCAGCAGAAAATCAACCTCAGAACAGAGAACCTTTATAAGATTTAGCTGTTTTTTTGTTCTAAATGCGCGATCTTTCTCAAGAAATTGCGTTATGTTAAAGCACTGTAGCTTTCTTTTATGCTTCTTCACCATTTAATCTGCCAACTATTCTAGTCCGTTCTATAAACGGGAGTAATAGCTCGAGTCCGGGGCCTGCTGGGACTCCAGTTAACGCCATCCTTAAAGGGCTAAAAAGATCATGACCGCTTTTCTTTGTTATTTCTTTTAGTTTATTAATCCATATTTTATAATTTTCTGCATTAAATGCGCCTTCAGGTAGCAATGAAGCCGCAATTTTTGTAAAATTTAGATTTTCTTCATCTATTTTGGGATTTAACCTAGAGTAGCATATATTATACCATTCATCAGCTTTTGATATTTTATCAATATCGTATTTCACTATATTCCAAAAATCCTCTGTAAGGTTTGTTTTAAATCTGCCACATACTTGTGCATACGGTAAATTATGGACGATTTTTTTGTTAATTTGCTCCAGTTCTTTCGCGCTAAAATATAGGGATGATTTACTGAATTTGGAGAAAGAAAATTCGTTTACCAATTCATGTAAAGAAGCTCGATATTCTATACTGTCGGAACTTCCTATCTTAGCCAGATAATTACTGATGGCTATAGGCTCGATCCCTTCATCTCTAAGTGATCTTATATCGAAGCCTCCTATCCTCTTAGATATTTCACCTGTTTTACTCATAAGCAAGGATATATGTGCGAAAGTAGGAGGGGCGCTACCCAAAGCTTTAAACATTTGAATATGAGTTGCAGTATTAGAAAGGTGGTCTTCTCCCCTGATAACATGTGAAATATTAAGTGCTATATCATCTACTACAGATGCAAGAGCGTAAGTCATGGTGCCATCAGTTTTGATGAGTATAGGATCTCCTAAATTTTTAGCATCGAAATGCAAGTAACCCTTTACTACATCCTCCCAAGATGTTTCTGTCTCATCTAGCTTAAATCGCCAATGCGGAGATACTCCCTGACTTTCTAGTTCTTGTTTTTTCTCCTCTGTCAAACTTAATGCAGCACGATCGTATATAGGTGGCAAACCGCGGCTTAATTGAAGCTTCTTTTTAAATGCCAATTCTTCTGGCATTTCATAACAGGGATAAAGCCTTCCGGATTCAATTAATTTTACCTTCGCTGTATTATATAGTTCAATTCTTTCGGACTGTCTGAAAAAACCATCCCAATGCAGACCAAGCCACTCTAGATCTTCCTTTATGCCTTTTTCGTATTCTAGGGTGGAGCGTTCTGCATCTGTGTCATCTATTCTAAGAATGAATTTTCCTTGTAATGCTTTTGCACAGAGCCAGTTTATAAGAGCAAGTCTAATATTGCCTATATGTAAAAAACCCGTAGGGCTTGGAGCAAACCTGGTTATAACTCGCTTACTTTTTTCCATTTGAAGCAGTATCACTTAATGTTTCTAGGTATGCTGGGCTTTCTTCAACATTTCTGATTATTCTATCAGCAACTTGTACCACTAAATCAGGATACATACCAACGGATGTTTCATTAGAGAACATTATCGCATACACATGATTCATAACGGCGAAACTAATATCCATGATCTCAGCATTAGTGGGTTCAGTTTTTTTTAGCATCGATTCCATAACTTGAGTTGTAATTATAATGCCCTTACCGTTTGTATTGGCAACTTTCAATATATCTGCCTGTGTTTCAAAGAGGCGTTCCCTAGAATTGCCGACAGTTAGTTCTCCACGAGACACAATAAGCAGATCTGCTGCTTCTGCTATAGAAGATATATTTGTTAATGCTGTTAAATTATCTATTTTAGCTATTATTTTGATCTCTGGATGTTTTAGATCTATCAGTGCTTTACGCAACTGTTGTATATTCTCAGCGGATTGTACAAAAGAAAGGGCTATAAAATCAGGTTTAAGAACATGTACTGCAAATTCTAAGCTAGCTAGATCAGCTTCCATTAAGGGCTTTGCATCCAATTTTATTCCGGGGATGCTTATTGCTTTTTTATCACATAGCTCTCCTCCTACCACCACAACTGTATGAACTACATTATCATCAATTTTTGTAATTCTTAATTGTATCTTACCATCATCTAAATATAGAATTTCTCCTACACTTAATTTCTTGTAAATATCTGGATAAGGAAAATTCACCCTATTTTCTGTTCCTAGAGCTTTATCAAGGTCTAGGTTGAATTTAGTATTTTTAATAAGATAAATCTTTCCACTTTTGAAAGTTCCAATTCTTAATTTAGCCCCCTGCAAGGATACCAAAATATCTATTTTTTTATTTAAGATTTGAGCGCACTTCCTTGCGCTTGTGACAGCAGCTTCATGCCATTCATGCGTTGCATGTGCTAAATTAAACGCGAAAATATCAGCTCCGTTTTCAATGATTTTCTTTATACTTGCGCTACCACTACTGCTTGGTCCTAATGTGACAATAATTTTAGTATTGTGTAAGGGCGCTTGTTTATTTTCAGAGAGCGCGGAGAGTGGTACGCATATAACTACCAATATGAAAAACAACAAAGGTAGTCGCATAAAACAATAAAATAAGTGAGAATAGCGCCCATTCATGAAGTTATGCATATAATTCTGAAAGTTAGTCATGAGAGGTCACTATTAATTCTATATAGGTAATAAGAAGCTTCAGCATCCTTTCCTTGTTAACATCAGTAGCTCTATTTCTACCATGCATTCAGGATTGAAGCTATATTTTTTACATTTAATCTCGATTTCCACAAGCTGTAGTAAGGTGGTTTCGATGTAATCGCTAGATAGGTCGTGAATTAGCTTTATCAGTTCTTTTTTTAGCTCTCCCCAGACTTGAGGTTGCAGAGACTGTATTATAAGCGTAAGGCTTTCTCCTTGTTGTTCACGCGTTTTTATATACAGAAGGCGCCTGAAATATATTTGGAGTACCCTGAGTATGTACATATACGACAATCCGCAGTTATAAGCAGTATCAAGATTCTCTAAGAAAGATTGTGCTTCCTTAATTGCGAACGAATAACAGATTTTATTCATCACTGGATCCCCGGCTTTTTCCACGAGTGCTTCTACATCCGCTTTAGATATCTGCTTAGTATATATCTTATATAGCATTAGCTTTTCGAGCTCATTTTGTACAACTAAGAGATTGTTAGGCACAGAAGTTTGTATAATATATGGTACCGCTTCATCAAACGTAAATTTTTGTTCTTTCAAATAACCTATGATGTAGCGTACTACTTCTGAGGAATCTTGTTTATAGCACTTGATTACGACGCTAAGATTATCGTTTTCGGCCAATGATTTAATATGCGAATTTTTCTTAATCTCTTCCATTATGAGGATTAAAATTCCCATAAAGTTTTTAAATATTATTTTTTCAAATTCTTTTGGGAAGTTTTCTTTGCAATTTTTTACGACTACTATTGTCTTTGCTTGAAGTAAGCTAGTAGTGCAAAGAGCGGTTAAAAGTTTCTGTGGATCACTGGATATATCGCAGTATTGATATTGTATCACGTTACATTTTTCATTATCATTAAATGTTAACATTTTTAATATTTGCTGCAGTGCTAAAGCAATTTGCCCATCTTCATTTCCTAACAAAATCCAACGTTTTAATTTACAAGCAAGCTCTCCTTTACAAAAACCTTTTAGAGTACTGAAATTTATATTCATGCAGAAGATTAATTGCTTTCTATTGTAATAGCGGAGACCATGCTGGATCCGAAGCAGCTACGCGTGTAGGAATAAGCCTTTCATTATATCCAGTGATATCTACCGCATACAATTGGTTAACTGCACCTGGTGTTTTTTGTCTATAGAACATAATAACGCGCCCATTGGGAGACCACGTTGGACTTTCTTCTAACCAGCTTGTGGTAAGTAATCTTTCTCCCGTGCCATCAGGACGCATTACTCCTATATAGAATCGCCCTCTTAACATTTTTACAAATGCTATAAAATCTCCTCTGGGGGACCATACTGGAGCTGCGTAAGCACCATCTTCAAAGCTGATTCTTCGAATATTGGAGCCATCTCTATTAGCGACATACAACTGTTTAGATCCTCCTCTATCTGAATTGAATACAATCCTCGATCCATCTGGTGAATAGGAGGGAGAGGTGCTGATTGCTCCTACGTCACTGATAATACGCGTTACCTGCTTTGAATGGAGATTGACTTCGTTTATAGAAGTTGTACCGTCTTTTGCTATGGAGAATGCAGCATAATTTCCATCGGGTGAAAAACGAGGAGCGAAACTCATGCCTTCGAAATTACCTATAACTTGCTGTTTTCCGCTTTGCAGGTCGTAAATATATACTTTGGGCACCCTATCTTTATAGGACATATATAACACACGTTGAGTTTTAGAATCGAAGCGCGGTGTTAATACAAGGTCTCCCCCCATAGAGAGAAAAGCAAAATTTTCTCCATCCTGATCCATAATTGCTAAACGTTTCTTTCTATTTTTTTGCGTTTTGCCTTCTTCCGCGATGAACACTACTCTAGAGTCAAATAACCCCGTTTCACCTAGAATTTTATTGTATATGCTATCTGCTATCTTATGTGCAATTCGACGTATAGTAGTTCTTTTTCCCTCTAGAGCGAGGCTTTCTATCTGTTTTTCAGCATATGGATCGAATATTCTGAACAGTACTTTTATACCATTATTCCCTCCTGAATATTCCACTTGACCGGTTATTAGGGCTGTAGCATCGATTTTCCTCCATGATGCATAAGTAGGTAATTTAGCAAAATCTGGATGTTCTAAGAAGGCCTCTTGATTTATACTTCTAAATAAGCCACATCCTTCTAAATCATTAACAATAATATCTGTGATTTGCTTGCTCACATCTTGTGCATAAGATGTATTACCCTTAAAAGTTATAATCGCCAAAGGCAAGGGCTTTACACTTCCTTTCGTAATATCTAATACTACCGTAGCTAGTGCTGGATAAGCAGTACCATCGACTAAAAACAAGCATAAAACACAAAATAGCCTTAAATAAAATGATTTCAGCATAAGGAACAATTTTTGTTTAGATGTTTTTGTTCTCATATATTTTTTCTACAGAAGTAACGATATTCTTCTTCTGTAAGTGAATTATTCTCACGCCAATTGCACTGCGTCCCGTTACTCTTACATTCTTTACTGAGACTCTTATAATGGACCCATTACCTGTAAGTAGTATTACCTCATCGGTATCATAATCTACAAAAAGTGATGAAATTACACGAGCAGTAGGTGAGGGGAGTTTAATATTTGTAATTCCTTGCACACCCCTTCCCGTTGCCCTGTATTCATAACTGGATGTGCATTTACCATATCCATAGCTCGTAACGGTTAATATAAATTGTTCTTTGGAACATAAATCTATTATTTCATCTCGTGATATAGATGTAGCGTTGCATATATCTGCTATTAATCTATTACTTTCTTCACTGAACTCGCCCTTGGATAATTTCCGTCTTATTGAGACTGGAATTTGTAAGAACGCCTCTCGTGTTTCTTGTGCTATTTCAAGATTATGAAGAACTGCTATGGAAACAACAGCATCACTAGCGATCAATTTTACAGCACGTACGCCATCAGAGGCACGTCCTCTGAACACTCTTAATGCCGTTATGCTAAATCTTACAGCTTTGCCATTTGCTGTAGCAAATAATATATGATTTTCATCAGTACACGTTACAACTCCTACCAAACTATCTTCTGGTTCTAATTTGATAGCGATTTTGCCGTTAGAAGGGATATTATGAAAATCACTTAAGAGATTGCGTCTTGCATTACCCATTGCGGTAGCAAAAATTATATAATGCTGCAGTTGCACTGATGCATCATTGTCGTCCACCTGTTTACGTAAAGGTAATATAGCAGTAATCTTCTCTTTTTCAGATAAAGGCAAAATATTTACTAAAGCACGCCCTCTAGCTTGGGGAGAAGCTAACGGTAATTTATAAATTTTAGTTTTATATACTTTTCCGATATTTGAAAAGAAAAGCAAATCATCGTGCGTAGAACCGATTATAGCATCTGTTATAGCATCTTCTTCATATATGTGCATGCCTACCTTCCCCTTTCCTCCGCGTTTTTGCACTCTATATTCGTCTAAGATTGTCCTCTTTATGTATCCATTACGCGTTACTAATACTGCCATATCTTCGCGTTGGATTAAATCTTCGTTAGTGAACTCTATTCCTTGGCTAAGAATTTTAGTTTTCCTTGGAGTGGCAAATTTTTCTTTAATATCTAAAAGCTCTTTTCGAATCACCTCCAGTAATCTACTGCGCAAATTAAGTATTTCTTCGTATTCTCTAATTTCTATAGCAAGACTTTTTAGTTCTTCTATAATTTTAGAGTGCTCAAGTGCTGTAAGCCGTGAAAGCCGCATTTCCAAAATTGCGTTAGCTTGCTCTAGAGTTAACTGATATGTATTATCTGTATCAACTATATCAACCGTATCGAGCGTGTTATATATAATTTTTATCAAAGGACTTGCAACTGAAGCATCCCATTTTTTTTCCATTAATCGTGCTTTAGCGGTTGCTGTATCTCTAGAACTTTTTATCAGAGAAACAACTTCATCTATATTACATACAGCAATTAACAACCCAATTAAAATATGAGCTCTATCTCGTGCTTTATTACACAAGAATATTGTGCGTCTAATAACAACTTCTTCCCTGAATTTTACAAAAGCTCTTATGATTTCTAGGACATTCATTATTTGTGGTTGTCCGTCTTTTAGAGCGACTATATTAACGCCGAAAGAGATTTGTAGCTCGGTATCTTTATACAGCCTACTTAGTAGTACTTCTGGTTCGTATTCTTTTTTTATTTCAATCACTACACGCATCCCCAGTTGGCTGGATTCGTCTCTTATTTCAGAAATGCCTTCTAATATTTTATTCCTAGATAGAACCTCTATATTTTTTACAAGCTCTGCTTTATTAACTTGATAAGGTAGTTCTGTAATGATAATCGCATTTTTATGATTTAGTTCTGTTACCTCTGCTTGACCTCTTATATAGATGGTACCTTGACCTCTTTCTAATGCTGATTTTATCCTGTTATAGTCGAACACCTCTCCTCCCGTGGGAAAATCTGGAGCGAGCACATAATTTAGCATTTCGGTAGAAGAAATGTGCTCATTATCTAAGTACGCGCAGCAACCATCAATAACCTCTCCGAGATTGAAAGTTGGAATGTTAGTAGCCATTCCGACGGCTATTCCACTTGCTCCATTTACTAGAAGATTAGGAAACTTCACTGGCAAGACTACTGGTTCTTGCGTAGAATTATCGTAATTATCTCGAAATTCTACTGTATCTTTATCTATATCGAATAGGACGCCCTCGTCGGTCAGAGCTCTAAGACGCACCTCTGTATAACGCATCTGAGCTGGTGAATCGCCATCCACGGAGCCAAAATTTCCCTGTCCATCAACTAACATCTCTCGCAGAGAAAAATTCTGTGCCATACGTACAAGCGAACCGTATATAGCTGCATCACCATGCGGGTGATACTTACTCATTACTTCTCCTACAGTCCTAGCAGATTTACGATATGGTTTATCATGGCGATTACCTGTATCGTGCATAGCATAAAGTATTCGGCGGTGTACTGGTTTTAACCCATCACGGCAATCTGGTAATGCCCTACTAACAATTACGCTCATTGCGTAATCCAAGTAGGACTTTTTCATCTCATGTTCGACGGAGATATCAGAGACGTTTGTCTCGGATGGGGTAGACATACTATTACCTTAATCCCACCGTTATCATTATATCATGTAGGCTGTGCATACTGATTTGAAAGCACTGGAGAAAAAATACTTTTCTAAATGCTATGCTATCAAATAGCCTCTGAAAATTAATAAACGGCGCCATTATAATTAAAAGTTCTAAAAATTAAAAGAGATTTTATAATTTAGTGTCGGTGTAACGCAATATATTTAATTAGTAAGTGGACGTTGCGTCATTATTTCATCTACTATTCCAAAATCTTTAGCTTCTTCTGCAGACATAAAATTATCACGATCCATTGCTTTTTCTATTATTGAAATTTCTCGTTTAGTATGTGCTGAGTATAGCAGGTTTATGCGAGTTCTGGTTTCTAGTATTTCCTTAGCATGTATTGCTATATCTGAGGCCTGTCCGTGAAAACCTCCGAGCGGCTGATGTATCATGATACGAGAGTTTGGCAGGGCATAGCGCATGCCTGCCGCTCCTGCTGTAAGCAATAAGGACCCCATTGAGCTTGCTTGCCCTACGCATAATGTAGAGACATCAGGGCGTATGTATTGCATAGTATCATATATGGCTAAGCCAGATGTTATAATACCACCAGGAGAATTTATGTATATCGATATCTTCTTTTGGGGATTTTCTGATTCTAAGAACAATAGTTGGGCCACAACAAGTGAGGCCATAGTGTCTTCGATGGGGCCGTTAATAAAAATAATTCTCTCTTTTAAGAGCCTTGAGTATATATCGTATGCTCTCTCTCCCCTGGAAGATTGTTCTACGACTATAGGGACTAACGTCATATTATATCTCTTTCTTTATTTACTTGAGGCACGGATAGTGTATAAGAAGGGGTATATACTGCTCTTTCTAAGAAGTATAGTATGTTGTTAGTATATTGGATAAGGCCCTTTCGTCTAGCGGTTAGGACGCCACCTTTTCACGGTGGTAACGTGGGTTCGATTCCCGCAAGGGTCACTTTGTTCGTTGCTATGTCTATATGTCTTAGAAGTTGTATGAAAAAGTAAGAAGTTGCCAAAGTTGTTAGGCGATGTGTGGCCCAGGTAGCTCAGTCGGTAGAGCAAAGGACTGAAAATCCTTGTGTCGGTGGTTCAATTCCGCCTCTGGGCACCTTTATTGATTCTGTGGATTGTTGTTTTTTCTGTGGAGTTTCGCGAGAGGATGCAGCGCTAATGTTTCTGCTGCTTTGTGTTGGTATACCTTAGTGTATATTTGAGAAGAGGAGATATCAGAGTGGCCAAGGAGTTCTTGGACTATGCGTATGTTTGCACCGTTTTGCAGTATGTGAGTTGCGAAAGAGTGTCGTATCTTATGCGGTGAAACAAGGGTAGGGTTTAGCCCACACTGTAGCGCTAAGCTTTTTAGTATTTGTCCACATCTTTGTCTTGTGAGATGTCCTATCTCTCCACCTTTTGTTAAAGAAGGGAATAGCCATGGTGATTCATATTTTTCTTTTCTCTTCATAAATATGTCTCTTACTTTCAAATATGATTCAAGCGCTTCAATAGCAGAATTATTTAAGAATACGATTCTTTCTTTCCCCCCCTTCCCGTAGATTAATATTTCTGGGATTATATGGCTTCTTTCTCGTTGTAATGAAGTAAGCTTCATCGTTATAAGCTCAGAAATGCGCATGCCAGTAGCATAAAGAACCTCTATGAGTGTGAGCGCACGTATCCCGTATGGAGATTTATCATTTCTAGCTGTGGTTGTTAGTTTAGCGAGTATATCGGGTGTTATAGGTTTTGGTAAACGCATATCTCCTTTTGGAGGTGTAAGATATACCGTTGGATTGGTAACAATAAATTTTTCTGTTATTAAAAATACGAAAAATTGTTTTAGAGAGGATATCTTTCTTTTTATAGTTTTATTTAAAAGGCCTAAAATCTTTAAGCTTTTTACATATGCTTCAATATGATTGTCTTTTAGGCCTATGATGTTGAGGCCTTGCTCTTCACAAAATAGTAAAAAATCTTTAGTATCGTTCTTATATGCGTGTAGCGTATTCTCACTGAGATTTCTTTCTGCGCTAAGCATTTCCATAAAACGATCTAACAATGATACAAATTCTTCCCGTATTTTCAGATTCTTCCCTTGCATTCGATTCTAAATTGGTTAACTGTCTAAGCAGTTTAGTGCGGTTGGTTACTATAAGATAGGGTATTTTATAAGGCAAAACGCTGCATTTAGTTACTGAAATTTTATGACTATTTATGAAGCTTTTGATAGTAGAGTCTCCTGCTAAGGCTAAAACTATAGGAAAATACCTAGGGAAGGGATACAATGTTGTCTCATCTTATGGGCATGTGAGGGGGATTCCTTCTAAAAGCGGAGCGGTAGATCCAGAGCGTGAGTTCCTTGTTAAATATACACTTTTAGATAAAGCTGAGAAGCACTTGGAGAGCATTGTTAAAAATGTGCGAAAAAGTAAGGAAGTGTATTTAGCAACTGATCCAGATAGGGAGGGAGAGGCAATAGCATGGCATATAGTAGAGTTATTAAGGGAGAGGGAGTTGCTTACCTCTAATCTTACAATAAGAAGGGTTATATTTAATGAGGTAACAGAAAAAGCCATCAAGGCCGCTGTATCAAATCCAAAAGATTTAGATATTAATTTGGTACAAGCGCAACAAACAAGACAGGCATTGGATTATCTCGTGGGTTTTACTATTTCTCCGTTACTTTGGAGAAAGCTTCCTGGTAGCAGGTCAGCGGGACGCGTACAATCTGTAGCTTTAAGGTTGATATGTGAAAGAGAAAAAGAGATAGAATCTTTTAAACAAGAGGAATATTGGACTATAGAGGGCCTTTTTCAAAAAACAAAATGTGAATTTAAAGCGGAATTATACGCATTAGGAGGTAATAAATTAGATAAGCTTTTCATAAAAAATGCTCAAATGGCTGGGGAAATAGCCTCTCAATTAATGCGTCAAAAATTTGCAGTTTCTAAACTTACTAAGAAAACAATAGCTAAAAAACCACACCCGCCTTTTACTACCTCTACTTTAATTCAAGAAGCTTCTAAGAAGCTGGGTTTTACTGCTAAAAAGACTGCCTCAATAGCACAAAAATTATATGAAGGAATATCTATAGGTGAAAGTACTACAGGATTGATTACCTATATGAGAACAGATAGCGTTTATGTTTCTAGTGATGCAGCTGAAGCTACTAATAAATTTATAGTGAGCACTTTTGGGCGAGATTATGCACCTGCACATATACGTTCATATAAGAATAAGGTCAAAAATGCTCAAGAAGCTCATGAAGCAATTAGGCCAACTGATGTAGCATTGGTTCCTTCAGATATTTCTAAATATTTAACTGGAGAGCAGTTGAAGTTGTATGAGCTTGTATGGAAAAGAATGGTAGCAAGCCAAATGTCCGATGCTAGTATTGCAAATTATGCAATGGAGCTAAAACAAGTTTCTAATGGAGATCTCAGTGTAATGCATAATAATGCGCTGTTTAGAGCGACAACTTCTGAAATTCTATTTGAAGGGTTTTATAAGCTTTATACACCTGAGGAAGATAGTGAGAAAAAAAATAAAGTATTGCAGTCGAGGCAGATTTTTCTTTTTGACGCTAAAGTTGGAGAAGAGGTGAATCTTAAGGACATTATTCCGCTACAACATTTTACACAGCCTCCCGGTAGATATGGAGAAGCAAGTTTAGTAAAAAGTTTAGAGGAATTGGGCATTGGGCGCCCCTCCACATACCCAACAATTATTTCCATCTTGCAAGATAGAAAGTATGCAATTATGGAAAATAAGAAATTCGCGATTTCTCTTTTAGGGAGAGCTGTTAGTGCTTTCTTGAATGGATATTTTACAGAATATGTACAGTACGATTTTACGGCTCATCTAGAAGACCAGCTGGATGCTATCTCTAATGGTGATATAGGATATTTAAAGGTGTTGAGCAATTTTTGGTATCCCTTTAAAGAGCAGGCTGAAAAAGTTGAAAAAGTAAAAGCAGCAGAAGTGCTACATAGTGTAGAACAGTCTCTTCCTGCGCACATATTTGCACAAGGTGAGCAATGCCCTTTATGTAATGTGGGAAATTTGGTATTAAAGAACAGTAAATATGGTTTATTTGTTGGATGTTCTGAATATCCTAAATGTTGTCATTTGCAGCCCTTAAATAAAGGCTCGACATCTAATAATGCACAAAATGATGAAAGAGAGGATTTACGTAGTACTATTAATAATACGAGGTCATTGGGTTATGCAGATGATGAAAAGCTGGAAATATTTTTAAATAGGGGAGTATACGGTTCTTACGTTACTGCGTGCTCAATGATTGAAGGAGATACAAATGTGATGAAAAAAAGCCCCGTGCCTCAGAGCATAAGTATTGAAAGCTTAAACTTGGCCCTAGCGTTAAAATTGCTAAAACTACCCTATGATGTAGGTGTGGATTCTATTACACAAAATAAAGTTACTGTAGAAATCGGCAAATTTGGACCTTACGTTAAATGCGGAGAAGTGAAGGCTTCAATTAAAGAAGAGGATTTTGACGCTATTACACTAGAAAGAGCCGAAGAATTATTGCAAAAAAAACGCGCTACACCGGGTAAAAAGTTTTATAAGAGGAAAACAACAGCAGGTCGTTCTTCGCTTAAATAGCAGAAATTGCAGATAGATTTTTGTATGAAGATATATTGGAAGATAACTAAAATAGAGATGGATATCCTGGCAATGCGTTGCATCAATTCTCTTCTAAGAACAGCATCGAAAAAAACAGAAAACTACACTATATTGTATGAGGTGCCGTAAATGTTTTTTTTTGTTACGCGGCTTTAGAAGAGAAGATTCCATTTATTGTGGTGTGCCCTTAGCCGGACTTGAACCAGCACACCCTTGCAGGTAACAGATTTTGAGTCTGTCGCGTCTACCATTCCGCCATAAGGGCTTTTCTATTTTGTTATAAGCTCTTAGAACTAATACATATTCCTAGTGCTTGTTGCTTTCTCTTATTTCAGAATTTTTTCGCCGATCATAAAACGAGAAAATCCTTCTATAGTTATTTGAATTCCAAGTTCCTTACCTGCTGTTTGCAGTAAGTCAGAAATCTTTGTCTTTCCATCGATAACGAAAATCTGTTCTAGAAGCACTACCTCTTCAAAAAATTTACGCATCCTTCCTTCTACCATCTTATCTACTACATGTGGATCTTTTCCGGATGCCATTGCTTGCTCTCTGAAAATCTCTTTCTCTTTTTCTATATCTTTATGATTTAAACTTGCTCTATCAAGTGCCATTGGTCTTGCAGCAGCTATATGCATCGCTATTTTTTTAGCTAATGCAGCAATAATCGCCCTATCTCCTCCCGATGATGATAATCCAACTAATACGCCTATTTTCCCCAGGCCTTCATTGATTGTATTATGCACGTACGATACTACACACCCTTTAGATAGCTTTATACAGCTAGCACGTTTCAAATTGATATTTTCACCTAAAAGTGCTATATGCTCCGTTATCATATCTCTTATAGTGCTATTACCGATCTTAACGTTAAGCAGTGGTTCAACATCTGCGTCGTTTTTTACTATTTGTGTATTATCGAAATCAAAACTAAGTGCTACTGCAGCTATCTGCGCAGCTAACGCTTGGAAACGGTCATTTTTTGCTACGAAATCTGTTTCGCTGGTTAATTCTACCATAGACGCAGACATTCCCGAGGGAGTTGTGGCTATAGCTACAAGCCCATCTGATGTAGTACGTCCTGCTTTATTAGCCGCAATTGCTACACCCCTTTTTTTAAGCCATATCACTGATTCTTCGAGCTCTCCATTGCATGCTTGCAGAGCCTCCCTACAATCCAGTACGGGAGCTCCCGTACTTTCTCTCAATAACTTGACTTGTGCAGCTTCTATTTTTACTGACATGATATATCTCTATTACTGTTAGGTTGTAATTATTGAATGAGATGCTGCTCGCACCTTTTTTTTACGATTAGTCAGCTCCTTTACCTCTGTATCGGTATTATTAGTATTTGAGGGACGCCCCTTTTCTAATGCGTTTTCTTCGGTGCTTATTTCAGTTGATTGCGCTAGTACTTCGGTATTTGCTAGAGCTCCTACATCTACTCCAGAACGTTCCATGCTTCTTTGCAATCCTAATAGTACTGCTTCTGATGCTAAGCGACAATATAGAGCAATTGCATCACGCGAATCATCATTAGCGGGTACAGTATATGTAATACCCTCTGGATCTGAATTCGTATCTACGATGCCTACAATAGGAATTTTTAATTTTTGAGCCTCACGTATAGCGCATACGTTTTCGTTTACATCAACCACAAACAGTATATCAGGAAGGCCTCCCATATTTTTGATACCACCAAGCACTCGCTCGAGGTTATTTCTTTTTCGCTCTAAGACTACTTGCTCTTTTTTGGTTAGCACTGAGGTTTCATCTTCTAGAATTTTATTATATTTATCTAGCTTCTTTATAGATGCAGAAACTGTTGGCCAATTGGTTAAAGTACCTCCTAACCACCTGCGACTAACGTAATATTGTCCACATCTCTGGGCTTCTTCTTCAATGCTCTTAGTTGCTTGCCTCTTAGTTGCTACGAATAAAGTTCTTCCGTTTTGGGAGGCAACTTCCATCAATGCATTCAATGCATTATCTAGCAAACGTACTGTTTGTTGCAGATCTATTATGTGAATTTTGCATTGTGTGCCGTATATATATTCAAGCATCTTAGGATTCCACAGGTTTTTCCTGTGTCCATAGTGCGCACCAACCTCCATGAGTTGCCCCATTGTGAAATTGGTTTTATAAAATGAGTGGTAAGACATATGAGGGTCTGTAATATTTTGGTTTTATGCTTAACTATTGTCCGTGCGCTGAAAGCAATCACCTCTTAGCTCCTATAAAAAGACGCATATATAAAAACACATCTTAGATCTCATAGGGTAAGCAGTAACACCAAAAGCAATCAGTTACGCCAACAGAAAATCGATTGATAAAAACACATACGAGCCGAGATAGAATAGCTCTAGTGTAGAGTCTGGATACAACAAAATTACCGAATACTCAAGAGTATTTGAGTATAAGCAGGCCAAAAAACATAGCGGAGATACCACGAAACTAATAAATCTTGTTAGTTAGATTGGGTTATGCTACCCTAACGCACCTATTAGCTTGGTTTCTATACATGGATTTTATGTGTTTGGAGCGGAATCAATTACGTATTTTAAAGACTGGGCGATATTGTGATATGCGGATATGACGAAATTGGTAAACGTGCTAGATTTAGGATCTAGTGCCGCAAGGCTTGTGGGTTCAAGTCCCTCTATCCGCACTTGTGAGTTTCGTGATTGTGAGCGGGGCTGTTATAGCCCAGCTTTTTATCGTTTGTTTGGTTGTTTAATATGGAGATACAGAATAGAAGAGGGCGTTGCGTTGGCATTAATTTGCTCTTTGGGTTGTTTATAAGTCTTTGCTTTTTGTATTCATGTAGTAGCAGTAATTTAGATGATGAAATATTTAAAAAACTGACTGCACAGCAACTTTACGATAAGGGTATTTTAGATATACAAAGAAAGGAGCCTAAAGAAGCTATTAGAACATTAAACGTACTTACTAGGAAATATCCTCTTTCTCCACTTGTTCCTCAGGCTAACGTCTTAACTGCATATGCATATTTTGAAGACAGGAAACCAGATGATGCTATACGTATAATAGATGATTATGTTGCTGTATATCCCCTTTATTATGATACGGACTATATGTATTATTTGAAGGCGTTATGTTACTGCGATCAAATAATGGATTTAAAACGTGACCAACAGGTTACCTATAGGGCAGTGGAAGCTCTGCAAGCAGTTATTAAGAAATTTCCACAGTCCCAATATGCTAAAGATGCCACCCAAAGATTAAATTTTGCTTTAAGTACCTTAGCTGGTCAAGAGGCTGAAATTGGCATATTCTATATGCACCAGCGTGATTTTGGGGCTGCTATAAATAGGTTCAGAAATATTATCAACTTATATGGAAATACGCTTTTTGTTCCTGAAGCTCTATATAGACTATGTGAAGCTTATTATGCGTTAGGTATAACGGATCAAGCAGAAAATTATGCTTCTGTTTTAAATTATAATTATCCAAATAGCACTTGGACATATAGAGCCTATTCTCTACTTAAGCGGAATAGCGGTAATTTCATAAAAGGTTTAGGAGTTGAAATGGACCATAAAAAGAAAGGTACTATAGTGAGTAGTGATGTGACTATAAATAAAAGTAGATAGGTTAATTGGTAGTATACTTATGATGCTTTCCAAGTATTTATTACCGACTCTAAAGGAAAAACCGGCGGAGGCGAAAATAATGTCGCATCAATTGATGTTGAGGGCTGCGATGATTATGCAGAGCGCTGCAGGTATATATGCCTGGATGCCTTTGGGGTTGCGTGTACTAAAAAAAATTGAAACGATAATTAGGGATGAATTGGAAAAGATAGGTTTTTCAGAGTTATTATTGCCTATATTGCAGTCAGCTTTGTTATGGAAGAAATCTGGCAGGTATTATGCGTATGAGGATGGTAAGACTTTGTTGACTGTAAAAGATAGACATGATAGTGAACTGCTTTTTTCTCCTACTGCGGAGGAAGCTATATGTGCTCTTTTTGCTCAAACTATTTCTTCGTATAGGAGTCTTCCACAAAAATTATATCAGATCCAATGGAAATTTCGGGATGAAGTAAGGCCGCGTTATGGTGTAATGCGAGGAAGAGAATTCCTTATGAAAGATGCTTATTCCTTCGATTTATCGCAGGAACTTGCTTTGATTACTTATGCAAAAATGTTTAGAGCCTATATGGCTATATTTAATCGTATGGGGCTTGTGCCAGTTCCTGTACGTGCTAATACGGGATCGATAGGTGGAGATTATAGTCATGAAGTACATGTCTTAGCTGAAACTGGTGAGAGTGTAATTTTTTACGATAAGAACCTTTTAGATAATTTATCTAAAAACGAAGATTGTTGGGATTTAGACAAATTAAATTCCTTTTATGCTGTAGAGGAGGAGAAGCATGATGTCGCTACATGTGGTGTGCCTATAAGCGACTTAAAAAAACAGAAAAGCATAGAAGTTGGGCACTTATTTCACCTTGGCACTAAATATTCTTCTGCTATGAATGTTTCTGTTCGTACTAAAGAGGGGGATAATATTTATCCTAGCATGGGATGCTATGGAATAGGTATATCTCGATTAGTAGGGGCAATAATAGAAACTAATCATGACGAAAAAGGTATAATTTGGCCCGCTACAGTAGCGCCATTTGATCTTGCTTTGGTGAATTTGCGGCCTGATGATAGCAAAGCTTGTAATATCGTTTTATCGCTTTATAGAGAGCTTTCACATAATAGAATCGATGTTTTATGTGATGATACACATGAGAGTATTGGAGTAAAGCTCCACAATATGGATTTAATTGGATTGCCATGGCAAATAATCCTAGGTGAAAGAGGTATTAATAATGGATATATTGAGCTGAAAAATCGCAAAACCTCTGAAATTCAGAAAGTAGCGCTTAATAAGATAGTTGATGTTTGCGCTAAGGAATGTATTTGTATTAAGAAATAAAGCGAAGTTTTTTCAGAAATATATATGAATTACTATAATTAGTTGTTGATGAACTATATCCTCCTTTTTTGCCTAAAGTGGATAGAACTGAATTTTATATTTTCCCCGTAGTTTTAATTATTTCATTTTGAATGGATTTTATGCCCCTATCAGTATCTGTTAGTAATTGAACTAGAAAAATGCGTGGCAAATAAAGCTGCTTTTTGAAAAAAATATTTCTTTAAATAAAGAAATTATTATAATTTTATCTCATTTTTATGTTAGCAAGGGAAGAAAAGCATTATATAGTTACATATAGCTTATAAGGGAAAAATAAGAAAGCATAGAGTTGGGTGCTGCTTAAGCACCAATACTCTGCGCTTCTACAAACATCTTCTTTTGTCTTGTTAAAGAGAGAACGAAGAGATACAGGCTCTATTTTAAAAGTACATTCCGGGGGCTCAAAAGCGTGTAAATAAATTTATCTGCTTGCAAGCTTCTATTAGTGCTGTATGCAAACAGCACTATGTCTCTCTAATATTTCATCCTTTTTGCTATTTTAGGTTGAAGATACAGCAAGTTTCTTGCCTTTTTCTACTGCTTCTTCTATAGAGCCTACCATATAAAATGCCGCTTCAGGAAGATCATCATATAAGCCTTCGATAATTCCTTTGAATCCATGAACCGTTTCTTCGATTTGTAAAAATCTGCCAGGTGAACCTGTGAAAACTTCGGCAGCAAAGAATGGTTGCGACAAAAAGCGCTGAATTTTACGAGCTCTACTTACTACTACCTTATCTTCTGATGACAACTCATCTACTCCTAAGATTGCAATGATATCCTGCAATGATTTATATGTTTGCAATATACGCTGCACCTCCATTGCGACGTTATAGTGTTCCTCACCTACGTGTTCTGTTGATAACATCTGTGATGTGCTTTCTAACGGATCAACAGCAGGATATATACCTAATTCGGATAAGGACCGGCTTAACACTACAGTTGCATCCAAGTGAGCAAAAGTAGTAGCGGGAGCTGGATCTGTAAAATCATCTGCTGGTACATAAATTGCTTCTACAGAAGTTATTGAGCCTTTTTTTGTTGAGGTAATACGTTCTTGTAGTGCTCCCATTTCAGTAGATAGTGTAGGCTGATATCCGACGGCCGACGGTATTCTCCCCAACAACGTAGATACTTCAGAGCCGGCCTGAGTAAAACGAAATATATTATCTATAAATAACAGCACATCACGCCCTTCTGTATCTCTGAAATACTCTGCGGCAGTTAATCCAGAAAATGCGACACGCGCTCTAGCTCCTGGTGGTTCATTCATTTGTCCGTAAACAAGAGCAACTTTAGAATTAGAAAGATCATTTAAATCTATGACTTTCGATTCTTTCATTTCATTGTAAAGATCATTACCTTCACGCGTACGCTCACCCACTCCTGCGAAGACTGAAAAACCTCCGTACTTTTTAGCTATATTGTGTATGAGTTCCATTATAATCACGGTCTTTCCTACACCAGCTCCTCCAAATAATCCTATTTTTCCGCCCCTTGCATATGGCACAAGTAAATCTATGACCTTTATTCCTGTGACAAGAACCTCTGAGGCAGTTGCTTGCTCTATGAAAGGGGGTGGATCCCTATATATAGGTAACCGCGTTTTAGTCTTGATTTCTCCTAAGCCGTCTATAGGCTCTCCTACCACATTAATTATTCTTCCAAGTATTTCGCGCCCTACGGGCACAGAGATAGGGGCTCCTGTATCACTTACTTCTAAGCCTCTACTCAGACCCTCTGTGTTGTCCATAGCCATGGCGCGCACTACTCTCTCTCCCACATGTTGCATTACCTCCATGACAAGCTCTTGTCCATTATATATGCATATCAAAGCATTTGATATTGGGGGTAGTGGTCCCTTGTCGAATTTTACACTGATTACAGCACCAATTATCTGTGTGATACGTCCTTTGACTACTTCTTTTTTCTGTAGTCCCGTACCCTCTTCTTTACTCATCGTTTTCTATTTAAAGGAGTTTTCCTAAGAGTTCTTAGAATGATTATTCTAATGCCTGAACCCCCGATACAATTTCTATTAGTTCTTTAGTTATATTATACTGGCGGGCTTTGTTATATGTCTTTCTCAACGTCGCTAGTATTTCTCGTGAATTATTATTAGCACCCTCCATAGATACCATCCTTGTACTATGTTCGCTTAATAGACTATAGAGGAGCATTTGATATAGCTTTGCTATAAACGCTTGCTCTAGGGTACTAGTTATAAATTCTTCTGTTATTGGCTCATCGTATGCATATTGCGCGGATTTATCTACTTTTATGCTTTTATCATTATTCATCGATATGGGAAGCAACTGCTGCACTGACGGTTTATTACTAAGTATGGAAGCGAAATGGCTGGATACAATCCAGCATTTTGTACAGTAGTTGGACTTAAATATCTCAAAAATACGGGCTGCGAGCTTTTGCACTTTTGAAAATTCAAGTGTTTTGGCAGCAAGCCCCGTTATGCATTCCTCGATTAAAATGCGAGAAGACCTAGGGGACCTTTCTGCTTTTAATATTTCATAGCCTTTATGGCCTACACATAAGACTAATATTTTATTTGAGGCATCTGATAACAGTGCCTTATTTAAACTTTTTACTAATGCTTCATTAAATGAGCCGCATAATCCTCTATCGGCAGTGACAACTACGTACAACGAAACATCTTCTTCCAACTTTTTGTCCGTTAAGATTGAAAGTTTTTCGTGAATACTCCTAGAATGTATCCCACTGTTTTTTTTCCAGGTTTGATACACGATATCACTTAACAAGAGGGCTTCTTCTATATACGAATTACTAGCACTTAATTGAGCTTTCATGTGTCGCAATCTAGCACCTGCTATAAGGCGCATAGCATTAGTAATCTTCTGCGTAGACACCACACTATTAATTCTATCTTTAAGGGATTTTAGGGATGGCATAGCTTAAAACTTTTAAAGCGGAACTATTAACTCTCTGTGAAACTTGCTGTGAATCCCTGTAGGATCTGTCTCAATTCAGCGGAAAGGTCGTCGGTCAAATTTTCACTTTTCCGAATTTCTTGTAGTATTTGCTGAAAATTACTCTTCATATAACTCATTAATCTGTCTTGATATCTTTGTATATCTTGCAGTTTCAACGTTTCTAAGAAGCCATTTATACCTGCAAATATTAAGACGACCTGTTCTTCCACAGGATATGTCATATGCTGCTTCTGTTTCAATAGTTCTATCAGCCTCTTGCCATTAGCTAACAGTTTTTGAGTAGAGAGTTCTAAATCAGAAGAAAACTGCGCGAACGCCTCCATTTCTCGATATTGTGCTAAGCCTAACTTAATACCATTAGAAACCTTACGCATAGCTTTAATTTGAGCTGCGGAACCAACCCTACTTACAGAAAGGCCAACATTAACAGCAGGGCGTACTCCCTTATGGAATAAATCAGATTCTAAGAATATTTGTCCGTCTGTAATAGAGATAACGTTAGTTGGAATATAACTCGATAAATCACCCATTTGCGTTTCTATAACTGGTAATGCAGTTAAGGAGCCATTGCCCATATCTTCAGACATTTGAGCTGCTCGTTCTAACAGGCGCGAGTGCAAATAAAACACATCACCTGGATATGCCTCGCGTCCTGGCGGTTTGCGTAATAACAGCGATATTTCTCTATATGCTATAGCATGTTTGGTTAAATCATCATATGCAATGAGTGCATGCATGCCATTATCTCGAAAAAATTCCCCCATAGTACATCCTGTATATGGGGCTAGGTATTGCATCATAGCTGGGCTGGCTGCGCCTGCTACTACTATAACAGAATACTCTAGGGCTTCAGCCTCCTCTAATCTTCTTACTAGGCGTGCTACTGACGACTCTTTTTGGCCTATAGACACATAAATACAGTAAATCTGATCTTTCTTATCAGCCTTTTCGTTGATATGCTTCTGATTTAAGATTGTATCAAGCACAATAGTAGTTTTCCCTGTTTGCCTATCTCCTATAATTAGCTCGCGTTGCCCTCTTCCTATAGGTATCAGGCTATCTATTGCCTTTATGCCCGTTTGCATTGGCCTAAAAACAGAGCGACGCGCAATAATCCCCGGTGCTTTTCTTTCGACCACTTGATAATTAATATCTTGCAATGGTCCCTTACCGTCTATGGGATTACCACGTGCATCTAGAACGCGCCCTAGCACACCATAACCCACAGGCACAGATAATATATTCTTTGTACGGTAAACCGATTCTCCTTCTGATACTTTGGTCTCATCTCCTAATATCACTATGCCTACTCCATCTTCTTCAAGATTTGAGGCGACTCCTTCAACTCCGCAATCAAATCGTACTAATTCGCCTTGCTGAACTTTATCTAGACCGTATGCAATAGCAACACCATCGCATACACTTACAACCTTCCCTACCTCAGTGAAAGCCACTGTATCTTGCTCTCCGAATTGCTCTATCTGCTTCTTTAAGATATCTAATGTTTCAGATGCTTTCATCTTTTTACACTCAATTGTGCTTGCAATTGTTACAGAAGTATACAAATTGCCTCCTGCATTACGTACCGTAGTGTGGCACCGTATAGAAAAGAAAGCAACTAAATTTTGTCTTTATGCAGAGGGCTGATAAGTTGAATTTCCCAACGAATCAGCTGGGAACTCTTCCTTATTTTCTTCCTTAATTTGTTTTAGATATTCTACATATAGGACCGCTAATGCACATGAAGTAGTACGAGAAAGTGTATCATCTGCACGACTTGTTAGCACTACTGGTACTTTAGCGCCGAGTACAAGACCAGGCATAGATGCGTGCGTGAAATATTTAAATTCCTTAGCTAAAATATTAGCAGATTCAATACCCGGTGCTATTAAGATATCTGGGTTTCCTGAGACACTAGACTTAATTTTCTTAATTTCTGCTGCAACAGTAGATACTGCAACATCAAATGCCAATGGACCATCTAATATAGCTCCGGTTATTTGGCCTCTATCTGACATCTTGCATAGTGCTGCTGCGTCTATAGTAGAAGGCATGCGTGGAGAAATAGTCTCTTCTGCACTAAGTATTGCAACCTTAGGCCTTTTAATACCTAATGCATGCGCTAGATCTATCGCATTTTGAGTAATATCTTTTTTGGCCATTAAATCTGGCGCTATGTTAACTGCTATATCGGTGATTAAAAGGGGATGCGGATAATTGGGTATATCCATCACGCAGCAATGGCTTATACGCCTTTCACCTCTCAGTCCATTGATCGGATCTACGATTGCAGCTAAAAATTCGCTTGTATGTAAACTGCCTTTCATTAGGAAATCAGCAGTCTTATCATGTATCATGCGTACTCCTTTAGCGGCGGCCTCTGCACTAAATTGCACGTCTACTATCTCTATGCTTTCTATATCAAGATTGCAGTTATCTGCAACTTTTTTAATTATATTAGTTGGCCCTACTAATACTGGTATAATTAAACCATCTTTATACCCTGCGATAGCTCCTTCTAGAGCAACATCGGAGCACGGATAAATCACCGCAACCCGTGGCTTATATGAACAAGATTGTGCTTTTTCAATAAACTGTTTACAAAACCTTCCTATTTGCATCAGTTCTAACTCTGGCACTTCGGGTTTTGTTACATAAATTTTCTCTTTTGGTGCTATAACCTCTGCAATTCCAGAACTCACTATTTCTCCCTTTTGATTTGTGCATTTACAATTAAAAACAGCATGGTAATTAGGCCGCTTTTCAGCAACAGTTAAAGTAACCGTAACTACGTCACCAATTCTTACAGGTCTGCAAAACCTGATTGACTGATTCAAATATATTGTTCCTGGCCCTGGTAGTTGCGTACCTAGTACAGTGGAAATCAACGCTCCACTCAACATTCCATGAGCTACAATGCCTTTAAATATGTCCTTCTTCGCGAACTCTTTATCAAGGTGTGCGGGGTTTACGTCTCCACTTACTGCTGCGAAACCTTTTATATCGCTTGATTTTATAGTTCGTATCACTGAAGCAGATTGCCCTATTTCTAACTCATCATATGTAACACATTCTAGTTCCTCTGCACTATCACTGCGCTCGTTCTCACGGCATGTATAGTACGTAGTAGTATTATTTCTTTCATTACTAGAAACTTCATAACCCTGCATTGGCGACATAACAACCTCCTCATGATGTTTATTACGCTTATATTATATATAAAAACTATCCTTTCATATTTGCTCCGCAATCGACATATATAGTATTTCCCGTCATTCCGGATGAAAGGTCACTTATCAAAAAGGCGGCAACGTCTCCTATCTCCTTTGTAGAGACTAATCTTCCCAAAGCCGAACGTGCTTGACTTTCATCCGCCAATTTATCGAAATTCTTAATGCCAGAAGCGGCACGTGTATGTACTGGTCCTGCAGATATGGCAAAAACCCTAATTTTAGCATTTGCAAGCTCATATGCAGCATACTTCACACAACTTTCTAGGCAAGCCTTAACTGGCCCCATCACTCCATAATTATCTATGACCTTCTCACTTCCATAGTATGTCATTGTGATTAATACACCTCCCTTCGGCATAAGCTTTTCTGCGTGTTTTGCTAACCGTAGAAACGAGTGGCAAGATATATTTATTGCTTGTGCGAATCCATCCCATGAACTATCCACGACACGCCCTTGTAAAGTACTCTTATCAGCAAAAGCAAGGGAATGGATTAAAAAGTCTATTGTTCCCCATTTTTGTCTAGCTATTTCGAATAGGTTATCTACATGATCATCGGATACTACATTACATAGTATCGGCTCTGCTATTCCTAATTTTTTTACGAGAGGTTGTATATGCTCAAGGGTTTTATCACGACCATATGTTATCAAAAAATCACAATCTGCACTTCTTAAAACATCAGCACAGCCATATGCTATACTCTTCTCATTCGCGACGCCTGTAATAATACCCTTTTTGTTCAGCTTCATATACTCCTCCTTTTTCTTATGAAAATTATACCGCTATAGCTTCTTGAACACATTGGATAATACACATAGACGCGCAATCACCCTTCCGGAAACCAGTTTTAGATATTCGCAAATAACCTCCCGCTCTTTGACGATAGCGTTCTGCTAAGACATTAATTACTTTAGATACAATTTGCGTATCACCTCCCAAATGAGACAACAAGTAACGACGGTTACTAAGCGAAGAATTCTTACCTGCAGTTATTAATTTTTCAACAACTGGGCGTATATCTTTTGCTTTTGCTACTGTTGTACAGATGGACTCGTGTATAATTAGAGACTTAGCAAGATTTTGCAATAGCGCTTTTCTGTGCTTTGTATTCCTTCCGAACTTTCTCCCTTTCATTCCATGATTCATAACAACCGCCACTTTTTATTCAGTATTTAGCAATCCTCCGATCCCGTTAAGATACCAACATAAGTACTGTCATGTCAAGGGATGAAATTTACTGTGATAATCCTCGAGCGTGAGTAGGCACTTGCTCAACGTTGATTTAGGTCTTGTCTATGACCTTGCTTCATATTCTTTCCCTTTAAGAGGTGTATAGCGCATTGCCTTAATCTTATAGAAGCGAATACCGAATAGAATGATCTGATCAGGGCTTTATATGACGATGAGCGATTCTCGTAGAGTTTGTTATATATGGATTTGCAGTCTTTAGAAATCTTATTCTTAAGGGAATACTAAATAGCTTAAAATGTTTCGCTAGTGCTTTCTTGACGTATTGAACGTAACTTGAAGGAACTTTAGCCGCTCTATTTACATAGGCGTTAAAAGTTGGCGGTTGAATTGCTACTTGTGTTATGTATTTGATACGTAAGCTGGCTTTATGACCTATTGTTATAGGCTTAATAGTTTGTAAAAAGTTATTGAGTTTGTTTGTAGAGATTTTTGTCTTCCATCGTTCTACAATTTTATGGGCTGTATGTACGACAGTTCGGATATTTTGTCCCTTTGAAGCACACGTATATAGTACGGCGAGTTGTGTGACCCCATTGATGCAATGTTGCAAATATTCCTCTACAGCTTTTTGACTAGCTTTTAGGTCATTTGTGAGGTCAATTTTGTTGACCACCAATATTAATCCCTTTCCTTCGTTCAGGCAAATTTTTGCTATAGCAAGGTCTTGTTTTTCTAATGCCTGAGTTATATCAGTGACTAACGCTACAACATTAGCATTTTTAATAGCCGAAATTGCTTGCCCCAATGCATTGAATTCAACGAGATTTTTCTCTTTGCGTCTTTTACGTATCCCTGCGGTGTCAGTAAGCAGGCAAGTTTCATTAGTTGTGTGACTGAAAGTTTCTGTGATAGCATCTCTTGTGGTACCGGGATATTCATACACGATAGCGCGCTCTTGTTTCAGTATTTTATTGAATAGCGTAGATTTGCCCACATTAGGTCTACCAACAATTGCTAAACTTAATGCTGACTTTTGTTTGGATGTAATACATGTGCCATCAGCAACTGGCATCATTTTTGTTATTTCCTCATATAGGTCATGCATTCCTAAATTATGTGCTGCAGATATATAAACAGGCTCTCCTAGACCAAATTTAAATATATCATTCGCATCTGTTATGATGCGTGATTCACTTTTATTCACAATTAGCGCTACAGTTTTACCTGAAGTCCTTAATATTTGTGCTAATTCAAGATCCTCTACGTCAATTTCTGCTTTTCCATCTAGCATAAAGAGAATTGAATCCGCCTCTTCCAGGGCTTTTCTAGTTTGGGCTATAGCTGTAGAATGTAATTCTGTATTGTCTGTAGTTGTTTGCCATCCAGCTGTATCAATGAGCCAAAAATTTAAATCGCTGATATTTGCCATATAGCGCTTTCTATCTAAAGTAGTGCCCGGTATATCTCCTACGATTGCAAGATTTCTTTTGCAGAGTAAATTAAAGAGAGTTGACTTGCCTACATTAGGCTTACCTACTATTGCTATATTAAGGAGGGATTTGTTTTGCATTTTCAAGTGATATCTAAAAGTGATATTGAAAAACATGGATATTCGCTCTCGTAAGAAACGAGGTTCATATCAAAAAAGTAGATGAAGACACCATGCGCTCGTGTTAGACTAAGCAAAGTCTATATAGCATGTGGTGCTGTAGAAAGAATCATTAATTTTTATTGGTAATTCGTATGAATAGAACTCGGGTGCTTGTTTGTGCCATTTCTGTTGCCGTATTATTAACAGGATGCGGCCCTGAAGGAGCGAACAAGACTACTATAGGCACATTAGGTGGTGCCGTTATAGGTGGACTGGCTGGTTCTGCATTTGGTAGTGGCAGTGGTAGAATGGCAAGCGTAGCTGCTGGAACCTTACTTGGAGGATGGTTAGGTCATTCTATAGGCGTGTCTTTGGATAAAGCTGATCTCGCTTATCATCAACAGGCTTATGATGTAGCTATTGAGCAAAATAAGAGTGGGGTGACAAGTACTTGGTATAATCCGGATTCAGGACATTCAGGTTCTGTTACTCCTCGCTATACATACACCAATCCTGCTGGTCAGTATTGTAGAGAATATACGCAAACGATAAAAGTTGGGAGCGAGGTGCAGCGTGGCTACGGTAAGGCATGTAGGATGCCTGATGGTACTTGGCAGATTATGAACTCTAATCACGCTCCCCATCATTAAATTTATTATGTGATTATTTGGTACGGCCCATTCATTGAAGGATATATGAAGTAAATATGGGGGAGTATTCATTTAGAGGTTTGGCTCTAAGTATGGGCTAGTAGTTCATCGTTACACAATATTTGGGCCGCCTTATACTAAGCGGGGCAGGGGAGGTTATGCGGTAAAAATAGTAACACCCGTTTCTGTAACCCCTATTGTATGTTCAAATTGAGCTGATAGAGACTTGTCCCTTGTGACTACAGTCCAGCCATCGTGGAGGGTTTTGGTTGAATGTTTACCAGCATTTATCATAGGCTCAATAGTAAAGAACATTCCAGGTTCGATCACAACCTCTAAGTCTGATTCGTAATAATGTGGTACATTGGGATGTGTGTGAAACAATTGGCCTATACCATGTCCACAATAATCTCTGACTACTGAGTAACCTTGGCTTTCTGCATATTCTTGAATACTTCTTCCGATTACATTTAATTTCTTTCCTGGCTTTACACTTTCTATGCCCTTTTGTAATGCTTCGTATGTAATTTGTATTAATCTTGCTGCTTTAACATGTTTCTCTGGAGATCCTACTAAGAAAGTTTTATTAGTATCTCCGTGCCAGCCTTCCAATATTACCGTGACGTCTACATTAATGATATCTCCGTCCGCAAGAGTGCGTTCATTTGGTATACCGTGGCAAACAACATGATTAATAGACGTACAAATAGACTTAGGGAACCCCTTATAGTTGAGGGGTGCAGGTATAGCCCCATTTTGTATAATTAAATTATGGCACAGATCATTTATCTCATTAGTAGATATTCCAGGAGTTATAAAGCTAGCTATATGATCTAGTACCTTTTTAGCTAAAACCCCAGCCTTACGCATGCTTTTCCATTCTTTCTCGTCTTCATGCAATAAAATTGGTATATTTGCTGATATTAAAGAGATTTTTGACATAATGCGCTTATACTGCTATACAGGCTAAAGTATTTAAAGGATATGCCGGATATCTGATTCGAACAGATGACCTACCGCTTACAAGGCGGTTGCTCTACCACTGAGCCAATCCGGCACTTATTATGATATCTCTTATATAATCTTATACAAAATGTGCTGAAGAAGGGCAAATAGATTTTACTCATACTGTTTCTCTCTAACATTTTGTATTACAGCTTCGCAAGTACCATCACTAAATTCGATAGATATATGCATATTAGCTCTTAATTGCATGGCAGATTTAATAACATACTGGGTATTATGCTTTGTCCTTACTATAGCGAACCCTCGTTTTAGTACATTTCCGTGGCTATAACTGGATAACAATCTACAGGCGTTTTGAAATCTTTGGGTTTCTTTTTTAAATATTGCTACTATAGCACTAGTTATATGCTGTTGAGTAAGCGCTAAAGCTCTAGCTTTAGGTTTTATATGCTGTGTAATTAAATGTGGAGTAATTTTATTACTTTCGGAATAAATGTTCTGCTGCTTTTTCTGTATGATATTTCTTACTCTATGACTTATTAGGAATTGTATGGTTTCTATTTTTGCTTTAATTTTTTGTAATTGCCTTAGTGTTCCTAGGGTCCTTGTGCCTAAAGCTAAAAGTATCGTTTGTCTACGTTCGAGTAAGTGTATTATTGCACTTTTAGCTTTTTCTTCATGGCTTGAAAGTTCAGATCGAATATCTAATAAGTAGGGAGTAATCAACTCCGCTGCAGCTGTAGGTGTTGGTGCCCTTAAATCTGCTGCAAGATCGGCTAGTGTAGTGTCAGTTTCATGGCCTATTGCGCTAACAATAGGAATTTCAGCCCTTGCTATTGCCTGCACTACTGGTTCTTCATTAAAGACGAATAAATCTTCTATAGCGCCCCCTCCGCGTGCTATAATTAACACGTCTGGCCTCAGCAGAGCGGGTTGTTGTTCGCAACTTAATCGTAGTGAAGCGCCTATATCTATCGTTAGCGGTAATGACCCGAACCCATTTATAGCTTCGATGATTTGTGCCGCTGCTTCTGTCCCTTGTACCGATACTCCCCATACGAGTAAGTGTATAGCGGGGAAGCGGTCTTTAATTCTATGGATTATATCTTGTAAAACTGCTCCCTGTATAGAAGTAATAACTCCGACTGTTCTTGGTATTGCTGGAATTTTTTTCTTTCGATCTAAATCAAACAATCCTTCTGCAGTTAGTTTTATTTTGCGCTTTTCAAGCAGCGCTAACAAAGCACCTATTCCCGCTATTTCTATGCTTTTAATGATAATTTGATAGTTAGACCGTTCACGATACGTGGAAACATTTCCTATACATATAACAGATAGTCCATCTGTGAGTTTTAATGGTAATTTTGTACCTTTCCAGCATACCGCATTGATTATAGCGGTTTTATCCCTTACATTGAAGTATGTGTGTCCAGAGCTGACTTTCTTCAGATTAGAGATCTCTCCCTGTATATTGATATTTGTAAACTGATCTTCGATACTATGTTTTAATATATTGGAAAATTCGCTTACGGTATATATGTGCCGACCAATAACGCATTTATTATCGAAAGATGCTTGTGAAGAGATTTGTGATTCCAGCATATTTTGTTGATTTTAGCAAAAATTTAGATGTAGCTATAGATTATATTAAAACTAGGCTATGGCGTTGCTATGCAGCATAGTTGTTGGTGTGTTTAAAAAACAATCTTATTTTGGTTTTCAAAGAAATACCTTGGCATAACTCAACGTGAGATTGCATATTAGTACACAGATGCTATGATTACCCATTATCACAACATATGATTAGGGTAAATAACAAGGTGTTAGTTGGTATCAAGAAAGCAGCGGCGTTGTTGCTATCTCTAGATCATGAGATCGCAGCTAAATTATTAACATTGCTTGATGATGAAGAAATACGAAGCCTTTCGGGAGCTATGGCAGCGTTAGGTGAAGTAGATGCTTCGGAAATAGAGCGGGTAATGTTAGATTTTGCTACTGATATGAGCGGCTATGTTGGTGTCTGGGGAAATATAAAAAGTACAAAGTTATTTCTACATAAAACTGTATCTAATGAAAAAGTGGGTCCCTATCTTGAAAGTGCAAAGAGAATTGGTGAAAGCGATATATGGGAGAGGGTTTCTTCTTTAAATCCTCAGCTAATTGCTACTGCTCTTGGAGAAGAGCAACCACAGGCTGTAGCTGTTATTTTAACGCAATTAAAGCCTAATATAGTAGCTGCTATTTTAAGGCTTTTAAATGAAGAATATGCCGCGGATGTAATGCTGCGGATGCTTCTTATGCGTAGTGTTGATCGAGAGATTTTGGGTAAGTTGGAGAAGAGTTTACAGCAGACTTTTATTGATAATTTCACGGAGCGGAAAGAGGTGGAGGGATATGCTTTTATGGCAAACGTACTAGAATATATGTCGCCAGATACGGAAGAGAAGCTTTTAAGCTTATTAGAGCGGCTTGATAAAACGTGTGCTGAAGATGTTAAAAAGAGGCTTTTTACTTTAAAAGATATTTTTTCTCTTACGCATAAGGATGTACAAACAATTGTGAGATTTGCTGATAAAACAACTTTAGCTATAGCGTTAAAAGGAGCTGGTGTCGAATTGAGAGATTTTTTCTTGCGTAGCATGTCGCAACGTTCTGCGGAATTGTTATTGGAAAGTATGGACAACTTAGGTGTATTAAATACTCAGCAGATAGCTATTGCTCAGTCAAGTCTATTAAAAGTCACTAAAGACCTAATAAATAAAGGTATGATAAGTGTTATGAAATCTATCGTACAGTAACACTATATGTTACAGATATATGGAGAGGTAAGTGTTTTATTTGGTGAAGCTGTATGACAGCAAGTACAAAGGATATTAGGCAATTATCAATACGAAAGATCCCGCTGTTAGATTTTGCTAATGGTGGTAGTAATAGCGAGCACAAGTGTAAAGGGCGTGATATTAAGGGAGAAATTAATAAATTAGACTTGGGGCAAAATGAAAAAAATTACTCAGCTCTTTCTCATACTTTAGAGCCAGTTACTATTAGCGAAGATAGTGATTCAGAAAAAATAGAAAAAATTTTCTATCTCAATGAGATTGAGTCTTTAAACATTGAGGAAGGAAATAACGTTCCGATAGAAAAGCAAGAAGAGTGCATTAAAGTTAATGACTGTACAGCTATTGTTCCAAATGTTTTAAATGACAACATAACTGATAGTAAAATCTTACGTATAGGAGAGGATGGTTTGGAAGGGGATTCTGCTTCTAGTTATAATATTGCATCTGAGTGTGGGCAAAAATTTGATATTTCAAAGACATTCGCGCTTATTGCGGATAAATTTGCTTTGATAGATGAAGAGGTCAATTTGACAATTGATTTGTTGGTTAAACAATGTCTAACCTTAGCTTATGAGATTGGAAAAAAGATAGTGGGTGTTGTTGTAGAGCAGATCCCAGAAAAATTGGTACATGATTTTTTAATTAAAACTTTGAAAGTTTTTCAAAATGAATCCTATATAGAAGTGCAAATACATCCAGAGATATATGAGTATATAAAAAAAGATGTTGCAGATATATCACTTATGCATAAAAAGATAAAAATTACTCCAAATACCGATGTGCATCTGGGAGACTGCATCTTATCGTGGAAAGAGGGCAAGCTCATTAAGAACAATAGTCTGTTGCTGCAGGAGATAGAGGATATGTTGAAAAACTATATAAAGTAAAACCACTGCTTTTTAGCAAGGGAAAAACATAGAACTAGAACTGAAAGAAGTTTTTATAATAGGTAAACTCGAGTATACTTATGCGGTGATGTTTTTAAACGCTTAGAGGCAAGCGACTTGTAACAAAATAAAGGTATTAGCGATGAAGGAAGAAGAGCAGTTGCGCATGATTTATAATGTACCTTTGGGTATATCAGCTGTATTAGGGAGCACTAAATTGAAGGTTGCTGAAGTATTAAAGTTAACTCAGGGTTCTGTAGTAGAGTTAGATAAAAGGGTTGGTGACCCTATCGACGTTGTTATAAACGGGAGAGTTGTTGCGAGAGGAGAGATTGTTTTGGTAGAAGACAAGGTGGGTATAACACTTACTGAGATTGTTGAAAAAGTTTCTATGTAAGAATAAAACGAGCTGACTGTATCTTGGTAAAGAGCAGTCATTTTTTCACGTAGTTTTTGAATACTTTTTATCTCTTGCAGCAAGCCATTATTCTTAATAAGCTTTCCCTCTTTCCACGATAAGATGCAGTCTTCCAGATAAATTTAGAAATAAGAAGGAGCATCCAAATATGAATACTCCTTCTTGATATGTCCAAAAAGATTAAAAATCCATGCCGTACGCGTCATCCATAGGGCCCTTAGCGCTTCCTCTATTGTCGTCTTTTTTATCTTCCTGTCTTTCTACGATAGCTCCTTCTGTTGTAATCAACAAACCTGCTACAGAAGCAGCGCTCTCCAAAGCAATCCTTACAACTTTAGTAGGATCTATAATACCCGCTTTGTAAGCATCAGCATATTCTTGCTGTTGGGCATCAAAAATCCTATTATGATCGGTTTGTTCGAGCAACTTTTGCGCTACAGATGAAGCCTCTACACCTGCATTTTCTAGAATTCTGCGGAACGGTGCGGATAAGGCTTCTTTAATTATGCCTACACCAGCTGTTTCGTCAGCATTCTTACCACTGAGTTTGTTGAGAGCTTTTGTAGCGTATAGCAGTGTCGCTCCTCCTCCTGGTACTATACCTTCAGCAATAGCGGCCTTTGTAGCATTATAAGCATCTTCTACCCTGGATTTAGTTTCTTTTACTTCAGGCTCTGTAATACCACCGACACGTACAATGGCAACTTTTCCCGCAAGTTTCCCAAGTCTTTCTGCTAGCTTCTCCTTATCATAGTCAGAAGTTGTTTGTTCAATTTGAACTTTTAGTTCCTTACAGCGTGCTTTTACGTTATCCTTGCTGCCAGCACCCCCTATTATAGTGGTCTCATCTTTAGAGATTATAATTTTCTGAGCGCTTCCCAAATCATCTAAAGTGGCATTTTTAAGAGTTTGTCCTAGCTCTTCGCTAATTAACTGTGCTCCCGTAATAACGGCGATATCTTCTAACATAGCTCTGCGCCTGTCCCCGAAACCCGGAGCTTTTACTGCAGCTACTTTTAATCCTCCCCTCAGTTTGTTAAGTATTAAAGTTGCAAGCGCATCGCTTTCAACATCCTCAGCTATGATAACTAAAGACTTAGCAGCCTGCATAGTTCCTTCTAATAGATGCAATACATCCTGTATATTAGTTATTTTCTTATCAAACACCAAGATACGTGGATTTTCCAGCTCAGCGACCATCTTTTCAGAGTTTGTAACAAAATAAGAAGAAATAAATCCTCTATCAAAGCTCATTCCTTCTATCGTTTCAAGTTCCAGTGTGCTGTTGCTTTTAGCTTCTTCTACAGTTACCACACCATCTTTTCCAACTTTTTCAAAAGCTTCTGCTAGCATATTTCCTATCTCAGCGCTACCTGCTGAAATAGTAGCTACTTGTGCAACTTCTTCCGAAGAGCGTATATCACGTGAAATTCTTTTAATCTCCTCTACTGTAGCTTTAGTGGCGAGTGTCATACCGCGGTGCAAATCCACTGGATTCATACCTGCAGCTACGGCTCTTATTCCTGCAGCAGCAATAGCTTTTGCTAAGACTGCAGTGGTAGTAGTACCATCTCCTGCATCTTCATTCGTTTTATTTGCAGCCTCTTTCAGTGCCTGAGCTCCAAGGTTTTGCAATCTATTAGAAAGCTCTATCTCCTTGGCTACTGTAACACCATCCTTTGTAATTTTAGGGGCCCCAAAGGATCTTTCTATAACGACACGTCGCCCTCTTGGTCCTATTGTTGATCCAACGATATCTGCGGCAATTTCCATCCCCCTTAAGAGAGACTCTCTTACTCTATTGCCCTTAGAAAACACATCTTTTACTGCCATATACAAACCATTTTTTATTCAAATTTATTAACTATACAATATAATGCGAAACAAGCTTTAGCATCTTGCTACCCGATTGAAAGCAATGAGAATAAGTAATATGAGCTATCATATTTTCTTATCCTATACGAGCTAGTACATCACTTTCTTTCATTATTAAGTATTCCTTGTCTTGCCATTTCACTTCCGTTCCACCCCATTTAGCAAATAGGATTTTATCTCCTACCTTGAGGTCGAGTGGTTGTCTCTCTCCTTTTTCGTTAACTGCACCTGAGCCTACAGCTACTACTCTGCCCTCCATAGGCTTTTCTTTTGCTGAGTCCGGAAGTATTATTCTTCCTTTTACAGCACCCTCTGACTCTTCTAGTCTTTCAACTAAAATTCTGTCGTATAGTGGCTTTATTAACATAACCTTTTTACCCCTTCATTAATTTACGTTTACAAATCATCAGATTCTGAGCAAGCGCCCAACTCTCTGTTGTTAATAAGTATGGAAAAATATAGTCAGTGATGTGAGTTTTTCAAGACCAATCTATTATTTGGTGAATGGCTAATATTTTTTGTTATTTAAGATGCGTATAAGAAAGGGTTGATAGAATTTGATATAAGCTCTAATCCCTCAGGTATTTTTTTATAAAACAGAGGGGGTTTTATGGTAATATTATTTGTATAAAGCGGAGACAGCATAGGGGACCAAAAGCGTTTTAATAGAGCTATAGATGTCAAATATAAAGTCACCAGAGGCAAATTCATTTAAAAATGGAAATGAGAGGGAGTATGAGAATTGCTCTTTAGCTAAGTCATTCATACCAGTAGTATACTATATTATAGTAGTTAGTCTTATTCTCCTTTGTATTTCATTATACATAAATTGTACTTATACGATCTTAGTGCTGTCAAATATACTGACTGCTGTGCATTGCTTTTCTCTAGTATTCAGCTCTTTCCTTTTTAAAAAGGGTCTCTTTCTTAAAAGTGTAGAGGATCAGTATTTTAGAACGGGTGGTAGAGGCGAAATAGTAGATAAATATTTAGTGGAGATATTAAATAAAATAGATATGGAGGGGGTGGAGTACAATTCTCGAGATTTCCCTATATATACTGTGCTTTTGCCAATATATAAGGAAGTTGCTCTTATAAAGAAGCTTTTGTTTAACATAGAAAAGCTTCACTACCCAAAGGATAGATTACAAGTGTTTTTAGTATTAGAGATATTTGATATAGAAGCACTAAATACCATAAATAGTATGTGCATGCCTTCATATGTGCAAGTTATTGTAGTTCCAGATTTTTTTCCTTATACCAAAGCTAAAGCATGTAATTATGCACTACAGTACTGTAGTGGAGAATATGTTACAATATTTGATGCAGAAGATGATCCTGACCCAAAGCAGCTTCTAATAGCTTTAGCGTGTATGAAATACAACCCCAACGTTGGTTGCGTACAGGCCAATTTATCCTATTATAATGCGAACGAAAATCTTCTAAGCAAGATGTTTACAATTGAATACGCAATTTTATATGATTATTTGCTTCCCGCTATGTATTACTACAACATGGCTATTCCTCTTGGAGGTAGTAGTAATCATATAAGATTTTCTACCTTGCGTGCTTTGGGTGGATGGGATGCATATAATGTAACAGAAGATGCTGATCTTGGCCTGAGATTAGCGTTTTATGGTATGAAAGTAGTAATGATAAAGAGTCATACTTACGAAGAATCTCCTATTACTATTAGAGCATGGCTAAGACAACGTACTAGATGGATAAAAGGACATATATTAACTGGTTTTATATATATGTGGTCTGTTAAGGGGCTTGGAGGTGTAAAATCATGGATAAACATAGTGCTGAAGATGGTGTTTAAGCCCTTAGCTGCTTGTTTTTTTCTACAGTCTCTTATCTGTATGTTTTTATCATACGTTGATATTTTAGAGTTCCCCTATGTATGGGGTTGCGTAACAATAGGCTTTTCTACAATCAGCGCATTATTAAGCTATATAATATCGTTATATACCGCTAAAATGGTGGTACTATACACTACTTTTAGCTGTAAAATAAAAGAGTGGTGGTTCTTTCCATTTTATATTACATTGTATGGTGTAGCTTCGATCACGGCCGTAGTTCAGCTGGTTGTGGCGCCTTATTATTGGAACAAGACCACTCATGGTGTAGGTAAATCACATAAGGCTGGGGGAATGTGATAGTCAGGCTTAGTGAAGCCTATGCAGTAGAAGGTTTGTTATTGATAAGAAAGCTTTTTAGTGTAACTCATATTTTATATTTTTTAAATTTATGAATCCGCTGCAGCAATTCTCTGTTAGGGATATAGCGCCCTTAAGAATAGGTGATATAGATTTTTCTATTACTAATTCATCTCTTTCTATGGTTCTTGTTCTACTGATTGCCGTTGTATTGTGTTTCTTTGCGTTAAGGCGCAGTCAGAAAATATCCACGAATGGGGGAGAGTTAGAGTTAAACAGAGCGTCTATAGCAGGAGAGATGCTTTATGAAATGATATCAAATATGACGCTTGGTACTGCTGGAAGAAAAGCGGTGGCATTTGTAGGCCTTGTATTTACAATATTCATATTCATTTTATTGTGTAACTTATTAGGGATGTTTCCTTGCTCTTTTGCGGTAACGGGTCAGCTTAGTGTGACTTTCGCTTTAGCCGCAGCTATGTTTATAGGGGTTACTCTTGTTGGATTTATAAAGCATGGATGGGGTTATTTATCACTTTTTGTTCCTCCTGGTGTGCCTTTGGTTTTAAGCCCCCTGTTGTTTATTATTGAATTATTTGCTTATTTAGCAAGACCCGTTACCCTTTCTTTACGTCTTACAACTAATATAGTAGCTGGGCACATTATACTGAAAACTATCGCGACCCTAGCTATTATGGGTGGTATACTAGGCATTGCGCCCTTTGGGTTGCTTGTAGTACTAACTGGATTTGAGATTTTTATTGCTGTATTGCAAGCTTATATCTTCTCTATACTTGTTTGCGTATACCTTGGAGACGCTTTGGACCCTAAACACTAATTTCGACAAAATAAAGGAAGACTGGCATAACGTATTGCCATAGAATCTTGAGAAGCCGCATGCTCACCCTCAGGTATGAGGAGGAGGAGAATGTAAGGAGGATAAGAACGCGACCCCTCAGCGCGTATTGTAGATCATATACATTAATATTGCAAGTATATTTGCGAGTATTCTATATATATTAGGAAGAATCTCTATATACATTGGTTAACAGAGATAAAATATTTAAAGAGCGCTTTATACTACGTTGTTTGTTTAGATTTAAGAGGGCAAAGATCTTGTATAATTGTTTAAACGTTGGGAGAAGAAGTATAGGAAAATTTTTGAAGCTTACTCTTATTTTAAGTAGAGAAGCCGTGCTTCCTGATGTTGATTGTTTAGAATTTGTAAAAGATTGTATTATTGGGGGTGTTACAGCAGTACAATTGCGAGAAAAAGGGGTAGATTGGCGCGATACTTCTGTCAAAAAATTTGGCAAGGAACTTAAGAATTTATTAGATATATTAGGGGTTCCATTAATTATAAATGATAGTATAGAGTTTACTCAGTATTTAAATGCGCAGGGAGTGCATCTAGGTCAGACTGATTATGATCTGTACTCAGCAAGAAAGCTGTTAGGCCCCGATAAAATTATCGGGGCCTCTGTTAGTTCTATGGAAGATTTATCTAGAGTTGAGAAATTGGATATCGACTATATAGGTGCTGGTGCTGTATTCAAAACTGATAGCAAGCGGGATGCTCTAGTTATGGGATTAGAAACTTTAAGTATTGTGTGTATGGCCAGTAAATATCCCGTAGTTGCTGTAGGCGGTATAGGTCTTACTAATACTACTGCCGTGATGAACGCTGGGGCACATGGTATATCTGTAATTAAAGCATTACACAAAGCTAAAGAGCCCCTTTTTACTGCTAAGAAATTGCGCTATTTAGTAGAACAAGAGGTGGTATAGCTATATTTATAATGGTGCTCATGCTCAATCGCGAACCAATCATGTGGGGAAAATGAAAGGATTGTTTGCTAAAGCTAAAAGAGTTTTGATTCTAAAACGCCTTCTTTATGCATTTGAATTATTAATAGGGTGGGGAAGATATGTGTTCACGATAATACTCTTTATTGCTTCAATATATTATTTAAATACTGGAAATACCTCAAAATCTATTAGGTGTGCTGTTAATGATGTATCGACCAATATTTATAACTTTATAGCCACTCCTTTTTATTATTTGCGTGAATATTATAGGCAATTAATAGATAATTTGCTTGCTACACGGTGTGAGCAAAGATTGTTTCGGCAGGTTGCGTCAGAATTACAAGAATCTAATGTTCGTTTGCAATTGCTTGAAGTTGAAAACAAGCAATTCAAAGAATTGAGTAATTTTGTTGAGGGATTTCCAGAGTACTCACATCTTACTACACATGTTGTTAGTATCGCTTCTAATATGTTGTTTAACTCCTTTATGATAGGCGTGGGAGCGCGCCATGAAGTTCGAGATGGTAATGCAGTGATAAATGGAGCGGGTCTAGTTGGTAGGATAATAGAAACTGCCGATAGTAGTGCAAGAGTACTGTTAATTACAGAGCCTATTTCGCGAATACCAGCTATGTTTTTACCCAGTCAGAGGCGTTTTATAGCAAATGGGAATGGAATTGATAATGACTTGAAAACGCTTTATTTGACTGTATTTAATGATATTAATGAAGGAGATATGGCTGTGACTACTGGGGAGGGTGGTGTTTTACCTCGTGGCATAAAAATAGGAGTAGCTCACTTCAGTAATGAAGGCCTTAGTGTTCAGCCATCTGTACGCTTGAGCGAATTAGATATAGTATCTGTAATTATAACAAAAAAGGGAGCAAAGTGCGATGCTAAAAATTAATAAATGGATAATGTCAGTTGTTTTCATAATAAGCATATTGAGTGTATACTTTGCGATTCCTACGTTTCTATCGGAAAAAAGTCATTTGCTTATTTATTTTCCAATATCGAAACGTATAAATTTAGGATTGGATTTAAAGGGTGGAGTCTCGCTTACATTAGAAGTAGATTGCAGTGTATATAATAAGGAAACAATGCAGAATATTATATACAAGCTGAACTCTAAACTTAAACAAACCTATAAATCTGTTGTTATTTCTACTCCCAGTAGAAGCATGATAAATGTGGAACTTTTAGATATATCTAATAAAAAACAAGCTATTTCTCAAGTTCGCGATATTTTAAGGGAAAATACTGGAGCAATCAAATATAAAATAAAAGAGCATGTGGATAGTGGACGTCTCATTGTTTCTATTGTCTTGAGTGCGCAGAGTGCAATGGAGGTGCAAGACTATATTGTTATGCGAAGCATGGACATTATACGTAAACGTATAGATGAAGATGGGACAAAAGAAATTGATTTACAAAGGCAAGGCGATAACAAGATTTTACTGCAAGTGCCTGGTGCCTACAATACAGAGGAGGTGAAGTCTTTACTTGGTAAAACTGCTAAATTATCTTTTAATTTTGTAGATGAGAGAATAAGCAAGGAATCTATAGATTCTGGTATGATGCCGTTTGGAGTGAAGTTGTTGCCATTTAATGAGCCACTAGATTCTCATGTGGAAGAGACTGAATCTTATAAGCGTCAAACTAAACGAGCTATGATACCGGTGCAAATTCGACCTGTATTATTAGGAGATATGCTGGTGGATGCGCAAGCTACAACTAATGGATCTACGGGCGAGTATGTAGTACAAATCAGATTGACTAATGCTGGTGCTAAAGCATTTGCTGAAGCTACGGCAAGTCATATTGGTAGGCGTTTGGCGATAGTGCTAGATAATATAGCGATAAGCGCTCCTGCAATAAGAGAGCCTATATTAAATGGTACCGGCATCATTTCTGGAAATTTTGATGCTAAGGGCGCGAATGAGTTGGCGATTTTATTACGTTCTGGTGCATTGCCTGCGCCCTTGAAGGTGATAGAAGAGAGGACTATAGGCCCTAGTCTTGGAAAGGCTTCTATAGATGCTGGTATGAAAGCAGTTGTAATTGCTTTTATTTCCATTTTGATTTTTATGCTTTTATTTTATGGGTTCTGGGGGATATTTGCAGATATAGCTTTGTTCATAAATTTAGCGCTTATTTTTTCATTATTAGCACTATTTGATGCTACTTTGACTCTACCCGGTATCGCAGGTATTGCTTTAACTTTAGGAATGGCGGTTGATGCCAATGTTCTAATATTTGAACGCATGAGAGAAGATTATAAAACGGGGAAAAGTGTCATATCATCGATAGATAGTGGGTATAAATTGGCTTTAACTACCATTTTGGATTCTAATTTGACTACTGTTGTAGCGGCGATTATACTGTATTTTTTTGGAACTGGCGCTGTAAGAGGCTTCGCTGTTACGCTAATTGTAGGATTGGTTTCTTCTATATTCACAGCCGTTACACTTACAAAATTGCTAATCTCAATATGGTGTGCAGCCTTTAAACCTAAGTCCTTAGGGTTATAAGGAATAAATTTTGTTATGCTGGATAAATGTATCGTTGCCTTGTATTTGTTGCTTACTATGATAGTGGGGCTTTATTTTAGTCGCAATGTAAGAACAGTCAGGAATTTTTCTATTGCAAATAAGGAGTGTAGTACGCCCGTTCTTATCATTGCGTTTTTAGCGGCAAGTTTTGGCGCTGGTTCAACAGTGGGCGATATTGCTAAAATAGCTTCTGAGGGGCTAATATTCGTTTTTTCTATCTCTGGTTTTCTTATATTTTGCTTATATGCGGCAAAATATATTGCACCTTGCTTTGATAATAGGTTTAGGGGCATGTTTTCTGCCGGAGATATAGTGGGATATTTTTATGGACAAAATGCGAGTCGTATTGCGGCTTTTATAGGTTTTTGTACGGGTGCTATAGCTGTGGGAGCACAAATTACTGCGATTGGACACATTTGTGGGTTTCTTTTTCTCTTAGAGTATAAGTTTGCTATTATCATTTCTACTACAATAGTTGTAATATACTCTACTCTCGGCGGTATGAGGTCTATAGCTATCACTGATACGTTTAAATTTTGTGTTTTAGCATTAACCGTACCTTGTATGGTATATTATATGATGCATAAAGCGGGCGGTTGGGAGGTTTTTGAAGAAAATATAGCTTTTGAAACATCATTACTAAAGCATCCAAAGCTAACAGAGTATATTTTATTATTTATTGTTACTCTTTCGCCTTTTTTATGGTTTAGTCCACCAGTTGTTCAGAGACTTTTGATGGCATCTCGTAGCTCACAAATTACGCAAATTTATCTCGTGGAAATTCTTGTAAGAGTTGTGGTGATGCTTTTAATAACTTTGATGGCTATAAGCGCTATACGCTTATTTCCAGATGTCGCGCCTACAAAGCTTGTAGCTAAGATATTAGAGCAGGGTCTTTCACAGGGAATGAGGGGGTTATTTATTATATGTATGTTATCTGCCAGTATGTCATCTTCTGATGCATCTCTAAATGCTGCGGTAGTCATGATAACTCACAATGTGTTTAAAGCATTTTGTAAACATGAAAAACAAGAGCTTCTATTAATGAGGTTTATGACAGTATCCATAGGCATCTGTGCTCTTTTTATTGCTGCTTTGGAAATTGATATAGTGGAAATGGCTATAACAGCATCAGCCCTTTGGGGCGCGGCGGTTGCTGTGCCGATGCTTTTCGGGATGCTACGTCTTCATAGTAGTAAATTGGCTTTTTATTGCAGTGTAGTTTGTTCTTTCCTGTGGTATACGTTAAATGTGTCATACAAGGGAGCCTTTCTCCAGGGATTTTGGTTACCGTCTACTACAGTTTTTATTAGCGTAGCTGCATTTATTTCTGGAGGGATATTTTGCAAATTGAGATTGCCTGCTCATGCTAGGCTTTCTTGAGTTCTAAGGAAAATTAGAAGTTTTACTAGTGATAGTTGCATAGTTTTTAAAGGGTGTATTATTAATAGATAGCGCTCTTTTATAGGGTGCACTATAAGTTGGAAGTAATTTAAATTTTAAATTGTGTGCATAGACCGTTAGTTGACATGCCACATGTGCATGGTTTTGGTGCGTTATCTTGTGATTGCAAAATAAACTCAGATATTGTACTTGATGCTATATCTAACTTCATTCCCATAACATAGGGCAGTGTTTTCTTTTCAATAAATATTAATACGTCCTTTTCGTTTATTTCTTCATCTCCTGGTTGCTTACTGTTAACGTATTCAAATGAGTAATCTGCCTCCTTGTTAGTGGTTGAGTTATTATGTTTCAAGCAAATTCGCAGTGCGCTATAAGTTTCTTTCTGTTCCAATATGAGTCTAGCGGCTTCTTTTGTTATTTGGAAACCGAAATTACATTTAAGTGTTTTAACTAGATTTTGCTTTAGTTGTTTTCCGTGCAATTTTGCTAAATAATCCTCTATCGCCATTTTTATTGCAGTTTCTGCTAATACAGAGCAGTGCAGTTTGAGAACTGGTAGTGATAGCTCCTTGGCTATATAAGTATTTTTTATTTGAAGAGCTTCTTCCAGTGTTTTGCCTTTTACTAGCTCTGTTGTAAGAGAACTGGAAGCGATAGCGGACATACAACCGAATGTTTTGAATTTCACGTCTTCAATAACTTGAGTTTGTGGATTTACTTTTATCTGTAAATATAATACATCACCGCATGCAGGTGCTCCTACCATGCCTATTCCTATATGTTCTTCGTCTTTGTTAAAGGAACCTACATTACGAGGATTTTCGTAATGATCCATTAAAGTTTTGCTATATGCCACGTTTTTTAAATAATTTTAGATTAATTAAAGATAAACGCCTGATTTTATATGCTTTTCCATTGGATCTTTTTAAGATCTATGCCTTCTTGCATCATTGCCCACAATGGGCTCATATTTCTAAGTTTGTTGATCGTATTTTTAAAGTGATCTATTACGTAGTCTACCTCTCTTTCTGTTGTGAACTTTCCTATTCCTATACGTATAGAGCTATGCGCTAGTATATCATCAATTTCCATAGCTTTTAGTACATATGATGGTTCTAATGATGCAGAGGTGCAGGCAGACCCAGAAGAAACTGCAATATTCTTCATTGCTCCCATGATAGATTCTCCTTCTATACAGGAAAAACTTAAATTTATGCATCCTGGATAACGTAGTTTCATTTCTTGACTACCATTTAAATATACTGCAGGTATAGCAAGCAGGCTATTGAGCAATTTTTTGCTTAAATATGAAATTTTTTTATAATCTTGTTCCATTTCTTCATTAGCGTATTTTGCTGCAGCTCCTAAGGCAACTATTAGTGGTGTAGGTAGTGTACCTGGCCGCATGCCACGTTCTTGTAGGCCGCCATTAAATATTGGTTTTAATTTTATGCGAGTTGGATTTTTAGAGACATATAGTGCCCCTATACCCTTTGGTGCATATATTTTATGCCCCGATATGCTCATTAGATCTAAATGCATAGACTTAACGCTGATTGGCAGTTTTCCGAATGCTTGTGCCGCATCAGAGTGAAAAAATATGCCATTTTCTTTACATAGGGCGCCGATTTCCCGTATTGGTTGTATGATGCCCGTTTCGTTGTTAACAAACATTACCGAAACTAGTAAAGTTTCCTTTCTTATCTCACGTTTAAGATCTGTGAAATTTATTAGCCCTAATTTTGTTACAGGTAAATATGTTACTTCAAAACCCTCTTTTTCTAGTGCTTTGCAAGAGTTTAGCACACATTTATGTTCAGTTTTAAGAGTTATAATGTGATTTTTGCTATTAGGCTTCCCATAAAAATGTGCCACTCCTTTTAAGGCAAGGTTATTTGCTTCTGTAGCTCCGGAAGTAAAAATTATTTCACTTGAGTCAGCGCCGATTAGAGAGGCTATTTTTTTTCTTGCTTCTTCAACAGCTTTTGCAGCCTCCAAACCGAATGTATGTATTTGAGAATGGGGATTGCCGAATTTTTGGCTAAAATATGGTAACATTTCCTCTAATATCCTAGGATCCACTGGTGTGGTAGCTTGGTAATCCATATAAACGAGGGGCTGTTTTTTTACCATTCGAAGGACAACATAGGGAGGTTATTTCACTTTTTTTTACACACTAAATTTAGTACACGCTGATGAACATACACTGTATTGATTACTTCTTGATTCACTAGGGCGTTCTGCAATATTTTGTTTTGCAGCGCTTCATGCAACACACCACTCTCTGATGTATTATCTTTATCAATCGAAATCGTACAACGAAACTTACCATTCACCTGTATCGCTATTACCACAGAATTTTCGTATAATATATTGTTATTAGGTTGTGGCCAAGGTGCTAATACTAGAGATTGTTTATTACCCAACATTTGCCACAATTCTTCTGTTATATGCGGGGCGATTGGATATAGTAATTTCACAATAATTTCTAAGACTTGTTGTATTACTATTACTGAGCACTGTTTATTAGTATGCATAAATGCTTCCAGTGCATTGCTTAATTCTCTAATATTAGCTATTGCTTTATTGAAATGAAATTTTTCAAAGTTTTGCGTTACATTCACTATAGTTTTGTTAGCGGATTTTAAGATAGCGTCATCGTTCTTGTTATGCTGTTCATCTATTTTTGATCGCTTCATATTACAGAGCGAGTTTGTTAAATAGTATAATCTGCTTAAGTATTTGGAAACACTATCAATCCCAGAGTCTTTCCACTCTATATCTCGTTCGGGAGGACAATCTGAGAGCATGAACATTCGTGTTGCATCGGCGCCATATTTTTTTATTATATAGGTTGGATCTATCAGATTTTTCTTAGATTTACTCATTTTTTCGAGGCTATGTGTAGTAACCTTTTGTCCCGTATTCTTATCAAAGAGACATGACGCACCGCGGTTGTTGCGTTTATCTGCATTATCCGCTCTAATTTCTACGTCTTCTGGATATAGCCACTCTCCGGCTTCGTTCTTATAAGTTGTATGAAGTACCATGCCTTGGGTTATAAGCTTTTGGAATGGTTCTTCAATCTTGACGTGGCTGCACTTTTTTAGCGCTCGCGTAAAGAACCGAGCGTATAAGAGGTGTAGTATTGCATGCTCTATGCCTCCGATATAATAATCTACAGGCATCCAATAATCGATATTTTGGTTGGTTGGATCGAAATTATAGCCCGTAAAACAGAATTTTAAAAAATACCAAGATGAATCCATAAAGGTATCGAATGTATCAGTTTCTCTTATAGCGTTTTTATTACATTTAGGGCATTTTATATGCTTCCACGTTGGGTGATTCTCTAATGGATTACCGGGAAGTGAAAATGTTATATCATACGGCAAGGTTACGGGAAGGTCTTTAAGTGGTACGGGTACTGCGCCGCAAATCGCACAGTGAATTATTGGTATAGGACATCCCCAATACCTTTGTCTAGATATACCCCAATCACGCAAGCGGTATTGTATAGCGGATCTACCCTTACCCAGTTCTACTAATTTGTGTATAGCTATTTTTTTTGCTTCTTGTGTTTTTAAGCCAGTTAAAAAACTAGAATTTATACTAATTCCTTCATCCGTGAACGGTCCTTTTTCTTCTTTATTTTTAGATGCTTCTATTGATTTGACAACATATTTTATAGGTAGCTTGTATTTTTGTGCGAAATCATAATCTCGTACATCATGAGCTGGGCTTCCAAATATTGCGCCACATCCATAGTTCATGACGATAAAGTTTGCTATATATACTGGAATGTTTTGTGCATTGTCAAATGGGTTAATCACATCAAGACCAGTATAGTAACCGAGCTTCTCGCCTTTTTCTATAGCTTCTTCACTTGTAGCTAGATGATTGCATAAAGTCAGAAAATTTTGTAATTCTGGAGTTTGTATAAGCTTTTGTACTAACGGATGATCTGGTGCGATAGCAACGAAAGAGACGCCGAATAGAGTGTCTGGTCTTGTAGAATAAACTTCTATATAAGCGTTTGGTTCCAATCTTTTAGCTATAGCACTATGCTCGGAATATTTACTTATGTTGAATCTTATATACGCCCCTTCTGATTTGCCGATCCAATTTTGCTGCATCAAACATACCTTTGATGGCCATTCACTTAATTGATTTAGTCCTTCCATCAGTTCGTCTGCGAAATCAGAGGTTTTTAAAAACCACTGATTTAATTTTCGCCTTTCGATAGCAGCGCCCGATCTCCAACCACAACCATCGATAACTTGCTCATTTGCTAATACCGTATTATCTATAGGGTCCCAATTGACAGTTGCTTCTTTTTGATATGCTAGGCCATTTTTGTAAAAATCGATGAATATTTCTTGTTCGTATTTATAATAATCTGGGTTGCATGTTGCGATTTCTCTTGTCCAATCGTATGAAAATCCTAGAGATTTTAGCTGCTTTTTCATGCATTCTATATTCTCTAGCGTCCAATCTTGTGGGTGTTTACCATTTTGAATCGCAGCATTTTCAGCTGGTAGCCCGAATGCATCCCATCCCGTTGGATGTAATACGTTATACCCCTGTGCTCTTTTAAATCGAGCTATACTGTCACCAATAGAATAATTGCGCACATGTCCCATATGCACGCGTCCTGAAGGGTATAAAAACATCTCAAGAACATAACATTTAGGATTGTTTTTTTGAGCAATATTAGGAAGTAATTCGAAGAGGCGATGATTTTGCCAATATTCTTGCCATTTATGTTCTATAAAAGCGTGGTTATAACGACTGACTTGGGACTCAATATTACTCATAACAGCCTTATATATATTAAAGTATTAAACCACTAGTTGTGCATGCAAGTGATGCATACAAATTCTCTATGTGTTACCATTGTAGAAAATGAGATTATTCAACACTGTATTTCTTCATTCTTATCTCAAGACCCATAACTTTGAACAAAACGTATGACACACATTAGCTTCAGAAATATCATCAATTTTACTATACAGTGTATGTTATTTTCTATGATACTATGGCTAAGTATAAGTAACGTTGCGCTATGCTCATCGAATTCCGATTGTGATCATAATCATAAAGTTTTCAAGGAAATCAAGCAATTTTCGCAGTGGTCAGTAGTACTAGAGCACGAAATAAATGATAGAACACTTCGAAAACAAACGCGGTGTTATCTTATTGCCAATCCGCTATATACGCATGCTTTTCCCGATATTGCTAATAGAAAAAAATCGCATTTTATAGCGTTATATTTACCAAGGGGCAGATTTACATTTAGCGAGTATGCGGGTTTTAAATTGAATACATACAAAGGGGGCGAAATATCGGTAGGCCAAAAGATTTTTGGTCTTCGAACTTATAGAGAGATATACGGCTGCACATATAGCAGCACAGATGACGTAGCACTTATGAATATGATGATTCAAATGCGAAATGATGATTTTTTTACAATCAGAAATTATAAAAAACAGAATCTTTCAAGTGCATTAGATTTTGAAGATGAGAATAATAGAGAAAACAGTACAATACTTGACTATTACTCTATGGCAGGCTTTAGAAAAGCTGCAAAATATGCGCAATGGATTTGCGACAGAGATGAAATGCTAGACTAAGAATTAGGGATTATTATTTTCTGCTGAGGCGAGTTTTCTTGCCTCAGCATCAGCAATTAAACTTTCTATAATTTTATCTAATTTCCCTTCTGCGATTACTTCATTTAGTGCATATAACACTATATTCACTCTGTGATCTGTTACTCTGTTTTGTGGATAATTATATGTGCGAATACGCTCTGAACGGTCTCCGCTTTTCACCTGTCCTTTCCGTAATTCCGATCGTTCAGCTTCTCTTTTATACCGTTCAGCTTCGTATATTCTTGCTCGCAGTATCTTCAATGCTTTGGCTTTGTTCTTGTGTTGAGATTTTTCATCTTGCTGTGTTACCACAACACCTGTTGGTAAGTGCGTTATGCGCACTGCACTGTCAGTTGTGTTAACATGCTGTCCTCCTGCACCACTAGCGCGATATACGTCAATCTTGAGGTCTTTGTCTGCTAGCACTATATCGATATCCTCTACCTCTGGCAGCACAGCAACAGTTGCAGCAGAAGTGTGGATACGTCCTCCTGCATCTGTTTCTGGAATCCTTTGCACTCTATGCACTCCAGATTCGAATTTTAGGCGAGCATATACTCCTTTGCCACGTATATTAGCTGATGCCTCTTTGTAACCATCTAATCCCGTTTCGCTAATAGAGAGAATTTCGAATATCCATCTCTGTTTTTCAGCATACTTTGCATACATTCTATAAAGTTCTGCGGCAAATAAAGCCGCTTCTTCTCCTCCGGTACCCGCTCGTATCTCTAGTATAACTCCGCGTTCGTCGTCTTTATCTTTTGGTAGAAGTGCAATTTTAAGTTTCGCTAATATAGCGATGCTTTTCTCATTTGAGAGCTCTTTTTCATGGAGCATTAAAGCTACAAACTCTGGATCGTTATTATAATAATCGTCACCTATTGCCTTTTCTAGCTCTGCTGCTTCAAGTTTTATGGAGTTATACTTTCGTATGAGATTAATCACATACTCCATATCGGATTGCTCCTTGGCCAATTTCGCGAATTCCACGTGAGATAGCAAACTAGGATTTAGCAACCTTTCGCTTATGGAGTCGTAGTGTTCTATGATTTTTTTAAAGCTTTCTTCTTTCACATTTTACACGCTTATATAAATACATTTAATTTATTATATTCAAATTTTTAGGAAGGTGACCCAAACTACGCAAAAGAAAGCATGGTGGAGGCAATCGGATTCGAACCGATGACCCTCTGCTTGCAAAGCAGATGCTCTACCAACTGAGCTATGCCCCCATTTTATGTGCATTTTGGAGCGGGTGAAGGGATTCGAACCCTCGACCCTAACCTTGGCAAGGTTATACTCTACCACTGAGCTACACCCGCGATTACCAAAACATCTGTCATACATGATAACAAAGGCTACTATAATAAAAAACAGTATAAGTGCAATCAAATGTATAAGAGTTTTTATCATAAATAATATTGCATATGTATTAAAAGAATATAGTGAAGGCACCTTTCTTTTGATAATTAGATACATAAAGAGTCCTTGTGTACTATCCAAGAAGGGGGCATTCTCTTTATAAGAGCGTATAGTGCTTTTGCTGCGGATTCTTCATCTTCAAAAATTCCAAAGCATGCTGGGCCACTTCCAGAGAGCTTTGATACTATACAATTTTTTTGATTTCTTATTTCTCGGATTATATTGGCAATTTGTGGTTTTAAGCTGATTGCTGCTTCATATAAGTCATTTCTTCCTATTACATCGCTTTCAATCTGTGCGAGGAAAGTACTTGTATTATTAATGCTGAGAGGTGGTATATTTATTTGTGTAAATTTATTTTTATTTATAAGGGTATATTTTTTATATACATCTATGCTTTTTAATTCGAAATCTGGACATACGACTACCACGTACAACGTATGATTTAGTGTTACTTTGGTAAGTATTTCTCCGATGCCTTCCACAAGGCAGCAATGCGCTTGTTTTAGGCAAAATGGCACATCGGAGCCAATTTTCAAACATATCTGATTAAGCGTTTGATCGTCTATATGTAAGCCCCAAAGTTGTATAAGAAGAGATAATACAGCGGCGGCGTCTGCAGATCCTCCACCTAGCCCTGCAGAGATAGGGATATTTTTTTGTATTAATATTAGGGGAGTAATGTAATCATGCGTGATGGTATTATCACGTGGCTCTTTGTATGATTGTAATACCTCAGCTGCTTTTAAAACGATATTTTTACCTCTGATTCTACTTTTTATGGCAGTGCTATATAGCATCTTGCATTTTGGTAAATATCGCCCATTTAAAATGGGCTTTATATGCACTCTATCTGATAAAGATAATTTTGCGAATAGACTGCGCAGTGTATGAAGCCCATCTTTTCTGCGGCCTGTTATATGCAAAAATAAATTTATTTTTGCTAGAGCGTATGTTTGCATACTTCATTTCAAATTTGAATTTGAGATTTTTAAATTTGCTAATAGTAGACTAATAAATCATGTTGTGCGATAAAAGCAGACCAAGTGAAAAAAGCAAATGAAAGATGTTTATTACTTTTGAAGGTTGTGAAGCTAGCGGTAAATCCACGCAGGCGGTTTTATTGAAAAATTGGTTTTTAGAGCAAAAAAAGTCAGTTTTTCTCTCGAAAGAGCCTGGCGGTACGCCATTAGCAAACCAAATTCGTGATATGGTTCTTTCTGGTGCTGGAATATCTGACGCATTGACAGAGATATTTTTGTTTAGTGCTGCAAGAGCAGAGCATACTAGAGAGATAGAAAAACATTTAAGCCAAAAAAAGTACGTAATTAGTGATAGATTCAGTGATTCTTCTGTTGCTTATCAGGGTTATGGTAAGGGAGTTGATATTGCGTTGATTCATCAACTTAATGCTTGGTCTACCAGGGGAAGAGTACCTGATATTACTTTTTTACTTGATATTGATATTGATATATTGCTTTCTAGAATAAGTGGTAGTCATAAACATAATAATTATTACGATAAGCTTGATTATACATTTCATTTGCGTGTAAAGGAGGGGTTTAAGGAGATTGCACGTCTTTGCAAAAACAGAATAGTGATTATTAATGCAAACGAAAATGAGTTTGTAGTACATAAAAAGATATTATGCGCGTTCTTACCGCTATATAAAAATATGAATCGTATGTGAGACGTGCCCAGCTATGACCTGGGCTGTTGATTTTTTTGCTATATTAAAACTTCTGGAGAGTTTTATATTTATAATATCGCGTATATGACTAATTTTGCCAATCTATCCCTTCTCTTAGAGGCCGCTGTATTAGCTAATGAGTGCTTTTGGGAACAAAAGGATGACGCGCTTCAATTTTATGGTGATTCGGTAGATGTAGCCTTACTTGAGATGGCACAAAAAAATGGTCTGAAACGATCTGAGCTATTAGAAAAATATATTTTTGCTAATTTTATTCCCTATGAATCAGCAAGTAAATTTGCTGCTGGTATTTATGTGCATAAAAAGAATGGCAAAGTACACGTATTTGTGAAAGGTGCAGCTGAAGCTTTACTAGAAATGTGCTCATATCAGATAGAGGGAGAAGAACTTGTTTCATTGCGCAGAGGAGCTATTTTATCTCAAGAAAACGACTATAGTGCCAGAAGTTATCGTGTGCTAGCATTTGCTTATGGAATATTAGATCCTGATGATGCAGGGGAAGTAATCCGCAATCTCTCAGATAGGCAAGATGACGTTGGCTTTATTACTCAGAAAAATTATACACGAAGTGATTTAAAAAATTTAATCTTTCTTGGCATAGTGGGTATGCATGATCCTATACGCGAAGAGGCTATTTCTGCTGTAGAGAAGTGTAAAAGAGCGGGCATTAAAGTTATTATAATAACGGGAGATCATCCTAATACAGCCTATGCAGTAGCGCAGAAACTTCTTTTATTACCCGATGATGAGGGGGTTATAACTGGTCAAGAAATATGTAGGGTAACAGCATGTGGTAGTGGCATTTTGGATGAAGTCACTAAAAAGCATAGTGTATATGCTAGGATGGGACCTAAGCAGAAGCTAGATGTTGTCTCTTCTTTTATAAGAAATGGTGATTTTGTGGCTGTTACTGGAGATGGAATTAATGACGCCTTAGCTCTTAAACGTGCACATGTTGGAATAGCCATGGGTAAAAATGGTACAGATGTAGCGAGAGAGAGTGCGGCTATAGTATTAGCGGATGATAATTTTACGTCTATTGTTTCTGGTATAGAGGAGGGTAGGGCAGTTTATGCTAATATAAGAAAAATAGTCTTCTTTTTGATTGCGATTAGTATTTCAGAGGTATTGATGTACCTTGGTGCAATTATGTTGGGGTTACCTGCTCCGTTAACTGCTATACAGCTTTTATGGGTTAATTTTGCTAACAGCATCGTACAGGATATTGGTCTAGCACTAGAGCCGATTGAAGGGCATGAGTTGGATATTCCTCCGCGTGATCCAAAAGAGCCAATCATGGATCAGATTATGATATATCGTCTTCTGGTAGTTATTAGCGTGATAGGCGCTATTACTTTGGGTGAATTTTATTGGATGATTAAATATGCGCAGTATGCATTGGAGGCTGCGCGCAATCTTGTATTATTACAATTTGTTATATTGGGTAATGTTCTGGTGTTGAATTGCCGTTCGGAGAGCACTTCTCTTTTTACTATTTCATTCAGAAAAAACCCCTTTCTTTTATATGGTGTACTTGCGGCACAAGCAATGCACGTCGTTGCAATGTACATACCTTGCCTACAAGATATGCTTGAAGTTGCTCCAGTAAGCTTAGGAAAGTGGTGTATACTATGCGTTTTTGCTTTTATTCCTATGTGTGTAATAGAGACCGAAAAATATATACATCGACTATATCGCAAAAAGAGATAAAGATTCTCTTGCTTCTTATATATCGCTTTGAGCGAATGCTTTTAGCTTTAGAGCACGATGTGGTCTGCGCAATTTCCGTAACGCCTTCGCTTCTATCTGTCTTATTCTTTCGCGAGTTACGTTAAATTGAGCACCAACTTCTTCTAAGGTGTGGTTATTAGCCATGCTTATGCCGAATCTCATTCGTAGTACACGCTCTTCACGTGGCGTTAAAGAAGAGAGGGCTTGCGTAGTATTTTCTCGCAGGCTTGCTCTAATTGCAGCATCAATTGGTTGTAACGCACTTTTATCTTCGATGAAATCAGCAAGGACACTTGAATCATCGCCACCCACTGGACTTTCCAGGCTCATAGGCTCTTTAGCGATTTTTAGAACCTTTTTTATTTTGTCAACATGTAGTCCAAGTTTTTTAGCTATCTCTTCAGGTGTTGGGTCTCTGCCTATTTCATGCACTATTTGCTTAGAAGCGCGAAGCACCTTATTGATAGTTTCTATCATATGAACAGGGATTCGGATTGTGCGTGCTTGATCAGCTATAGCACGTGTTATTGCCTGTCTTATCCACCATGTTGCATATGTAGAAAATTTGTATCCTAGTTTATATTCAAATTTGTCTACAGCTTTCATTAATCCTATATTTCCCTCTTGTATCAAATCTAGGAAATGTAAACCTCTATTTATATACTTCTTAGCTATTGATATAACCAATCTCAGGTTGGCTTCGATCATTTCTTTTTTTGCATGGTTAATCTCTCGTTCTGTGCGCTGTATATCAGAGATTAAGACCTTGAAAGTTCCTGTATCGAGTCCTGCCTCCAGAGCATAAGATACTAAATCTTTTCCTATTTCTTCCAGCTTATCATGTGCTTCCTGCGAAAAGTCTTTGATAGATTCTTTTACCTTGTCTAACCAGATAAGATCTGAGCCCTTATTATCGTATAATAATACAAATTTTGTGCGTTTTATTCCACATTTTTCCGCGAACTTAAATAGTTCACTTTCAGCGGCGACAATATTCTTATTGAGAGTATAAAGCTGTGTTAGAATTTCATCGAGCTTGGGTTCACTGAATCGTATCTGTTCAATTAGGTCGTAAAGTTGGTCGATAAGAGAGGAGTACATCTTTACTTCCTTTATAGTAGGTGCTTTCTGCCTCTTATTTCTTTCTAGAGAAATGGCGAGTTGCTGTTTCTGCATTTCTATAATCTTTGAAGCGATGGAGTGAGCAACTTCGAATGTTTTCATTATTCGTGGATATAAAGCTGATTCCATATTTAGAATTGAAGCATTTTCTTCTGCATTTTCTTCAAAATCGTCATGTCTAGAACTTTCTTCATCATCGGGAAAGGGACTAGAGCAATTTTCGGAAACATTTTCGCTATCGTGGTTGATGTCGCATTTTTGTGTTGATACAGAATCATTAAAAGTATCCTTACTGAATACCTTTGAATACATTGCATCTACGTCCACTATATCTCGTAATTTTAAAGTAGAGTCTAAGAACCCGTCATACGCGGAGCTGATAATCTTTAGCATCAATGGTACCTTACAAAGAAGGCGCATCTTCTTTGTACGTTCTTCCTCTATCCTTTTTGCGACTTCTACTTCGCCTTCCCGAGTTAATAATATGCGGTGCCCCATTTCGCTCAAATACATGCGAACGGGATCTCCATTTTTAGACTCCACTATCAGAGAGCTTTCTTCTACCTCTCCATCGTCAGTGGCTTTTATTTCTTCTTGATTCGTTTCACCCTTTGCTCCATCTATAATTCCATCCTCATTATCTATAACTACGCCCATCTCATCTAAGAGAGAGACGGTTGCTTCAATCTTTTTTATGTCGGCAGTTCCGAGAACCGCGTTCAATTCTTTATATGTTACAGAGCCACTGGCCTTTCCCTTACTTACTAGTGCCTGCAGAGCATTCTCTTTTGCGTTATCCATTATGCGTCTTTATTTGTTTTTGAAATACTCACCTCAGTCTAAATCATGTCCATTGTACCACTATTCATCTGTAAAGGCACTGAAAAAGAAGTGCTGAGAACCCAAATTCGTATCTGCTTATGTTAGATCATGGTTGACAATAAAGAAGCCCCTGAATATCTTGCAGATAGTGTGATCTCGGCGAGTTCAAAGTTTGTTTGTAGACTTGTTGGTTATATAATTTATATTCTGCTTTTTGCAGGGTCCTTATTTGTTTGATTCGTGGTGTTTATTTATGAAAATGGTTAAAAGGAGTTTTTCTAATTTTGTTATGGCTGCTGCTATTACTGCTATAATAGGGGGAACCGGCGCTTTTGCAGCAGATCTTCCTAGTAAGGGTAATGAGCTACCTTTAAAGATTGCTATGGTTGATACTGGGAAGGCGATAGAATCTTCTCTAGTGTTTAAGGATATAATGAAACAAATGGATAAAAAAAGAGGAGAGTTTTTGACAAAGATGCGTAAAAATGAAGTATCGCTGAAAAATAAGAGTAAGGAGTTGGAGGCGAAGAAAAACTCTTTGGCGAAAGGGGCTTTTGAATCTAAGAGAGCTGCAATAGAAGCAGAAGCAGCAAATTTGCAAAAGACAACTTTTGATGACAGGAATGTGTTAGAAAGAGCCTATTCTACTGCGATACAGGTTGTAAGTGAAAAAAGTGCAGAGGTAGTTAAGACTAAAGCGCAAGAAGCTGGATATGCTGTAGTGCTTGAAAAAGCGATTGCTGCTTATTCGGAGCCAAGATTGGATCTTACCGCTACTGTTACTAATGAATTGAATAAATCTTTACCATCTTATGTAGTTGTGTTTGAAGACGGTGTGGCAAAGGAAGATGCCTTAAAAGATGGAGTAGTAAATAATACTGCTGGCGATAAGAAGGCTGATTCTTCTGTTGATGAAAGTAGCAAGAAATAAAAAGTTTGCTCTAGGGGGAGTGTTATTAAACGCTCCCCTTTCATATATATTAAAGGTGGGTGGGTGCAATTTTTTAAAAGATGCGCTAGCAGTTGGATAGTAAAGCTGCTTTTTGCTGTTGTTGCGGTGAGCTTCATATCTTGGGGCGTTCAAACTGGCATAAATACTGGTGGTAAGCCAAGGTGGGCCATAAAGGTTGGAGAAATTGAATATAGCGTTTTAGATTGGGAACGTATGGTGTCTGCTGAATTTCAGAGAGTGCAGCAGGAGAATCTTGAAGTTATTCCGAATATAAGTCATGTCAGACATGGTGCGTTCAAACATGCAGTAGCTTATGCTATCTTAATACAAGAAGCAAAAAAAGCTGGTTTTATCATTAGTGACGAAATGGTGGGATTCGAGATATCAAAGATACCTGCGTTTCAAGATAAACAAGGAAAGTTTGACCAAAAAAAATTTCAAAAGGTTCTCCGTAACGGTGGGATAAGTGAAGCAGATTTTATAACGAAAACCAAGGAGGAGATGGCATATTCCCAGTATATGAATTTCTTTAGAGCTGGGAATAAAACTGTTTTAGAACCTTTGGTTGATGCTATAACACAAGTATTTAACGCTAAACATACGTTATGGACCTTTAAGGTGGTTAGGGAGTATCTGCCGAAGGCTGCTACATTATGTTACGGCAAGGAAGAAGTTGCAGCATTTTGGGAACAGAATAAGAGTGATTTTGCGACTGCTGAAGAGAGAGACGTCTCTTACGTATTATTTGGCAAAGATCTATTAAATAAACAAACTGTTATCGTAGAAGAGAGCGAGATTGAGGATCTCTATCGTATGAGGAAGCACATGTATACGTTGGAGGAAAAAAGATCTATAAAACAGATTATACTGCCATCACGCGAGGATGCTATAGGCGTGAAAAATCAATTAGAATCTGGGCACTCCTTAGACGATATAAAAAGGGAATATTCTGTTAAAACTAATAAAGCGCAAATTATTGATTTGGAGAAGATAGGGAGGGGCGATTTAAGTGACGAAATAGCTCAATTAGTTTTTAAATTAGCTCCTGGTGATATAAGTGAGCCCGTAAATACGGCATTAGGATGGCATTTGTTTGAAGTAGTAGAAGTATTTCCAGAACAAATCAAATCCATTGAACAGGTAAAGTCTTCATTGAAGCAGCAATTAGAAATGGAGAAAAGAGCTGAGATTTTAAATGATTTAATGCAGCGGATAGGGCAAGATGTAAGTGAGGGACTTTCTTTAGAGAACATTGCAAGTAAGTACAGTCTTAAAGTTAGTGCAGCACAAAGAGTTAGAAAGGAAAAGTATACTGAGGAGAAGGTGGCGGGCAAGGAGGATGATTTAGGCATAGAGGAAAGGGGAGAAGTCTCAGTAGAAGAGGTAATAAGGGACACTAATTTTATTAGAGGGGTGTTTAGTAATGAAGAACTCACGGTTTCTACACCTATTCCTTTGAAGGCAGATACAGATTTTGTCGTTATAAGAGTGGAAAAAATCAGAGAGGAACATATTCCTAGCTTCAGTGAAAGTGAAGGTGCTGTACAGTCTGCGTGTGATGCTAGAAAGGCTGAGACTGAGTTAGAAAAATTTGCACAAGAATTACAGGAGCGGGTTAATAGTACTCATATTGAAAATGGGGATCTTTCGGATTTTGGTTTTATACTTGATGGTTTGGGAAAATTAAAAGATACTCATAATCGGATTGTACCATTACCTGTGGAACTTAATGTAAGTTATATAGATCTCGCCTCTGTTAAAGGTCTTCCTGCGCCTTTTGTAGATGAAGTATTAAGGTTAAAGCCATGGGAAACTTCTCACATCTATAAATGCTCAGATGGGGGTTATATATTTGCTCAATTAAAAAAAATCACATATTTAAGTTCTGAAGAAGCTCGTACTCGCAGACCTTTATTTACATCAAAAGCTGCTAACGTATATCAAGATATTGTGATGGGGCAATATCTTTCGTCTCTCTTCAATGCATATGTAATAAAAGTAAATCCATCTGCGATTGAAGGGGTTAATTGATTAAGCTTCTGGCTTTCTATAATGCGAGATTGGCGTGAGAGCTAAATAAAAATTGCGTATCTGAGGAGGGGGGCCAAGCGAAATTTTATGTGCTTATAGAGTATTTTGATTCAGCTTGATGCATGGTTGCTCTTGGTATTGTTAGAGCTTCTAAACTAAAGGGGTATGTCGATGTTGTATAAAGTACATAAATTAAAATTATGGCATAAAGTTATTATAGGCATGATACTTGGTATAGTGTCTGGATTCCTTTTAGGAGAATATGCTTGCTATGCAAAACCATTCGCTACGATTTTTACCAATTTGGTAAAAATGTGTGTGGTTCCATTGGTATTTTTCGCTGTTTTGTATGGAGTAACTAGCATAGAGGATATAGGAACGCTTGGAAGGCTAGGATTAAAAGCTTTTGCAGTATATAGTTTGACTACTGTACTTGCTGTTTCTATAGGGTTAGTTTGCGCCAATATATTTCAGCCCGGAATAGGATTTAAGATAGTGCTTGGAGAACAGACTACACCTTTGCCACAAGCTACTAAGTCTATTGTTCAGATGCTATTAGATATAATACCGACCAATCCAATACAAGCTATGGCTACTGGTAATACTTTACAAGTAGTTGTTTTTGCCATGATCATAGGTTTAGCTCTTATCTTAGTGGGAGAAAGGGGAAGAGTTATGAAAGAGTTTATAACTTCAGCGACTATGGTGGTGTTTAAAATGATGGACATGATAATCAGTTTAACTCCATATGGTGTATTTGCTATAATGATTTGGATTGTAGGAGAATATGGAATTTCTATGATGATTAGCTTAAGTGGATTAGTTCTTGTCATTTTAGGAGCTTTTGTTTTACAATATTTGGTGTTTGCGCTCTTAATTATTGTATTGGCAGGATTAAATCCTTTGCACTTTTTAAGAAAAATAACTAATGTGCAAGCATTAGCACTAGCTACTTCGAGTAGCAAGGCTACTCTAGCTACTTCTATACAAGATCTACGTCAAAAGCTTGGCGTTTCTGAACGCGTTTCTTCTTTTGTGCTTCCTTTGGGCGCATCTATGAATATGGATGGTACGTCTATATACCTATGCATATGTGCGGTTTTTGTTGCTCAGGTTACAGGGATACATCTAAGTGTGGGTCAATATGGGATAATAATGCTTGCTGCAACGATAGGATCTATAGGCGCTGCAGGATTTCCTGGAGGAGGAGTCGTAATGCTAGGTATGGTTTTGTCCTCTGTACACCTTCCATTAGAATGGATAGGTTTAATGCTTGGCATAGATAGGTTCATTGACATGTTCAGAACAATGATTAATATAACGGGAGATTGCACAGTTACTCTAGTAATAGATAAAATGGAGAAGACTTTAAATGAAGCTGTGTATAATAGCAGCGATAATATTAGTACGAGCATATGAAAAGGAACTGGTTGATTATTATTATGATATGCAGTGCCGGGTTATTTTCTGGTGGTTGTAGTAATATACTGTATGGAGAGTTTTTATGTAATCGAGGGTCCCAAAAAATATTATTGAACGTTGCGAGCGTGCAAATAGTAGATGATACAGGAAGTGCTGTGGAGGTAAGCTCTGATATTTCGGGAGTTTCTCCTAAATCGCGCCTCTTGTATTGGATTCGTAGTAAGTTTGCAGCTGTAGGCACAGAGGGGAAATTAGTGATAGCAATTAGGGATGCGTACATTAAAAACTATATTGCACTAGAAAGTGGAACATTAGGTGTATCAAAACTTGAAGATCTTCCAAAAACCCAGTATGACAGTGATGTATATGAGTGCTACTACGCAGTTACTATTACTGTGGAAGGTGTGCCTTCACCACTCAAACTTGCTATTTCTGTAAGAAATTCTGATGCCATGCAGGGAGCCTTTACACTCGCAGAAAAACGTATAAGATGGACGAAACAGATAGAAGATCTCTTACGTTTATTGGAAGGAGAGACGAATTCTAAGGTGCGGAAAGATTTAGAGCCTATTGTTGCTTATGCCGAAAAGAAGCATATGTGGTGTTGTGATTAAAAGTAGGAGTGTAGCTCAATGGTAGAGCACTGGTCTCCAAAACCAGTGGTTGGGGGTTCGAGTCCTCTCACTCCTGCCAAGATTTATATCAAGAAATTAAATATCTAAATATATTATTAATAGACTGCCCTGTATTATATATGGTTGAGGGAAATATTGAAGAGATAATAACTATTGTTCTGAATACGTTAACAAATCTGCCTATATAATAAGATGAGCATGCTAAATTCTATATTATCTTTGTCGTATAATGAAATACTCTTCCTTTAAACTGGATCACGTCCTCCTCGTGAGAATGGATTACATCGTACAAGTCTTTTAATAATTAGATATAGAGCTTTAGGTAGGGTGTATTTCTTAAGTACTCCTTGTGCATAACAAGAGCATGTTGGTTTAAATATGCACGAACGTGGTAAAAAAGGCGAGATACAACTCTGATATAGGAATAATAAAAGTTGTAAAAATATCTTAAAGTATTGTTGCACGTGATTTCCTATACGTTTTAACTTTGCTTTAATGGAAGTCATATTGCTATTCAATTTTATTGTATTAGCGAGCACAGTGGTTCTGTATCTTTTGGAAATATTTCCTTAAATCTAATAATACGGAGCTATATTGTGTTTTAGAAACTGCTAGTCCTTTTCGAGCTATTAACACTAACCTTAGTTGTCCTTCTGTAATATATATTTGCCGCGTTATATTCTGTAGCGCAGCGCGAAGGACGCGCTTACAACGATTTCTATGCACAGCTGGTCCAACTTTTTTACTTGCGACAAACCCCGCATAAATATCTCTGTCATTTGGACTTATATTATATGTATATAGCAGTATAAAAACCCTAGAAACGAATTTGGATCCACTATTAAACAAAAGACTAAAAGTTTTATTATGGAGTTTTTTTAAATGAAAAGAATTAGAGTGCTGATTACTATTTAATAGTAGACCCTTTCGGGTGTTGTTTGATTGCTCTATATCGCACATATTTTAATGAGGGGAAAGAGGGCGAAAACGTCGAGTAACACTCGAGTCATTTCTGATTTTTAATATTGTTCTATTGCTTGTTTAATTTATAATCTTTGAGATTGGAAATCTTATCTGCATTCCATCGTATCCAGGCACTATGTTGGATGGTAAAAGTTTTCTGAGTTCTCTCGAAGCTAATGTGTGTTCCATATGTGTTAAAATAATTTGATCAGGATTAAATATATAATTCCATCTTAATATGTCTTCTAGGGAATTATGACCTTGTGAAAAATAATAGCGTAAGCAATCTAAAACCCATATCTTTGTTCCTTTTAATGTAAAGCGTGCATGTTCATCGAATCCGTTAATATCTGTAGAATAAACGAAATCGCCGAAACGAAATCCGCAAGAATGATAAGACGAGCCATGTTGTTGCAAGAATGGTGTTACTGTAATATTTCCTATCGTAAAGGATCCCCAAAAAACATGAGATTCGAGAGTAGATGAATGAATTTGAGATGTATTGTGGAATAAGTAACCAAACATTTCTACTAGAGCATGTGCGGTGTAAGCATCCATAAAAATTGGCATTTTTTCATATCGACATTTAAATTGCTCGAGATGTCCTATACCCGCGGTATGATCATAATGCATATGCGTATACAGTACTGCATCTAATCCCGTTATATTGTTGTTGATCGCTTGGTATCTGATATCAGGAGATGTATCTATTAGTACGGTAGTTGTATCACTCTCGATCAGTATTGAAGAACATGTACGTTTGTCAATATTGCAAGAACTGGTACAATTATCACACGTACATCCTATTTGTGGTACCCCCTTAGATCCTCCACAGCCCAATATTGTGCAGAGTATTTCTCCTTTTTTGATATTTTTTTCGCTACTAGTGTTCTTATTGATGTTTACGAAAGTCATCATCTAAGAACTCTTTTATATAAATATGATCGGTTTCGTATAATTCCTTTATTGTACCACGCCATACCACAGTTCCTTCGTTTATTGCGGCTACTTCATCCGCTAAAATTTGTGTGCATCTTATATCGTGCGTAATAGTTACAGTTGTTATTTTAAACTGATTCTTTAAATCGAATAAAAGCTTAATAATTTTTCTAGCGGTAATGGGATCTAGCCCTGAAGTTGGTTCGTCTAAAAACAAGAGCTGTGGATTAGTTGCAATTGCCCTAGCTATGGCAACGCGTTTTTGCATGCCACCTGATATTTCCGAAGGATATAACTTGGCTACGTCCTCACTCAATCCTACGTTCTGTAATTTTTTTATTGCTAATTTTTTTGCTTCTTTTGATTCGATTCGTCCGGATTGTAGTAATCCAAATGTAATATTCTCCCATATCAGCATGCTATCGAAGAGAGCGTTGTTTTGAAACAGCATTGCAAAGGTTTCTAAAAAGCGACTTCTTGCATGTATTGGTATATCTGCTAGGGGCACCCCATCAATTATGACTTCACTACCTTTATCTGGTAGTAACAATCCCGCTATACATTTCAACAATACGGATTTCCCGCTTCCTGAGCCTCCAATAATTGCCAGAGATTTAGTATGTTCTAGTGAAAAATTGATATTTTTAAGGACAATTCTATTCCCGAAGGTTTTATTTAATTTCCTTACTACTATTTTATGAGAGAGAGACGACATTACTATTTCTCTGTTTCAAGGGGATAATTGTATTCAATGGAATAGCAAACTTGTAATAACGTAATTTACTATTAAAATCAGTATAGAAGCGCCTATAACAGCATTAGTTGTTGCGTTACCAACGCCACAAGCTCCCTTATCAGAATTGTAACCATAATAACATCCGATTGTACATACTATAAGTCCGAATGCAGCTGCTTTTATTAATCCAGATCTTACATCTTGGATTTCGAGATGATTGAAGGTGCTTCTAAGATATGCAGAAGAGGAAAACCCGAGCTTATATGTTGAGACTATATATCCACCGAAGACGCCGATTATATCAGCTATTATAACTAAAAATGGCAATGCGATCACTCCCGCCAAAATTCTAGGTACAACTAAGAATTTCATAGGATCTATACTAATAGTTCGCAAAGCATCCAATTGTTCTGTTACGGCCATAGTGCCGAGTTCTGCGGCAATAGCTGCCCCCAGTCTGCCCGCTAGCATTAAACCGGCTAATACTGGTCCTAGCTCTCGGGTAATAGTTAACACAACCACTGAAGCAACTGCACTGAGTGCATTCATACGTGCGAAACCGACATAACTCTGTAGTGCTAATACTGCGCCTGTAAATATTGCAGTCAGGCCCACGACTGGTAGAGATCTGTAAAATATTTCAAATATTTGCTGACATAGTGCGCGCCAATAGATGGGGGGCGTAAGCAAAGCTTTTACGACACAGATTATAAATATCGATATTTTGCCGATTAATTGCACCAAAGAAATAAAAGAAGCTCCTATTATTGTAAGTCCCCTATTTATTACTTGAGTAGTATTATTCATATATAAAAGCCTTTTTATCACTTATTTCTCTGGAATAATCGCCGTTACATACAACATACATAACATATATATATTATTCCTGATCCTATGAGCGCAGCAGCAACATCATCTAGTATCACACCGAATGCATTTTGCATCTTTCTATCGATATATCCAATATATAGAGGTTTTTTTATGTCTAATAACCTAAATAGAAGAAAAGATATCCAAAATGCTATGTCTATGTCAGCAATCTTTAGATGTATTATATCGTGAAAAATACTGATGACCACGCTATTTAAGATAATCCACTTGGCAGAAATTGCAACTATCAACAATTGTCCAATTAGTTCATCTACCACTATAGAAGGATGGTCTATTACTTGAAAGGTTAATTGAAACTTGCGAATAGCGAAGTATGCCACGATAGTTATAGCCAAGATGATAGCATAAAGAATATAATTTCCGGATATCCAATAAAGATTTATTTTAGTGATAGCAGCGTATAGTGGATAAGCCGCTAAAGCTCCAAACGTTCCCTGTCCGAATGGCATACGGCCTATAAAAAAGCATGTACACACTATATTATACCACATATATCGCGTATAATTGGCTTGTTTTGATGATTGGGGCATATCTTTATGGGATTTATGAGTAGTATCGATTAAGCGCTGATGTTGTTAACGAGATGGCTTAAATAGTAACTTATTCCACTATTTGTCACTAGTAATTATTTTATTGTGTACTATACTAATAGTAGCTATTAGTGTTTAAAACACATGCGGAAGTTGTTTAAAAATGAGGTGGTCAATTTATGTCATCTAATATACATTCTGGCAAATCAAATAGCGCAAATATATCTTCTATAGAAAAAGCAAGCGCTCTAGTTTCCTTTCTCATATTTATTTTTGCTAAAAGTTCTGAGATGGGCCTTTTCCCCTTGAGTTGTATTATTGCTCCGTCTACACCTGAGGGCGATCTTATAATGCAAGAACTTTATGACCATTTGCACATTGTTTTTTCAGAGCAAAAAGAGTTAGTTCAAGAGATTATAAGATCCTTAGCGCAATTGAGAGCATTAGCTACGCAAGGTAGTGAGTCAGGAAGAGTAGAAAAATTTGTAGAAGAACAACTAGCCCTCTTAGTGAAGTATAGAGCTGTTTCTGATTATTGTAATGGTAAGAATCCGGAAACATTCAGGGCCGTTTTGTCTTCTTTCCTAGAGAAGTAATGAGAAAATACGTAAAGCAGTGATTATTTGTTATATATCTGAGTTATATGTCGTTTTCTCTTATGCTTTTACTGGCGTTGCTTGCTGCTACTCTCTCCATATCCTGTATATCGTATTATCTTAGTATAGCGATTTTAGTATGGTTAATACCTACTCTGAGTATTTTGGGGATGCGCTTGTTTAATGGAAAGCGCTTACCATCAGTGCTTTTGTTGTTCAACATTTATGGTATGCTACCATATCTTATGCATGCTATTAGTAATGGACGAATAGACAATTTATTGCTTGTTGAGTTTTTACTTACGCCTAGTGTATGGTTGCGTGTTTATTTATGGATAGTAATGGGATTATCTATAATATGGTGGCCTCTTCCAAATATATTAAGTGTGTTTTGGGGCTATAGACTTAAGTTGAAACATATTAGCTTAAACAGTGAATCAAAGAAAATAGAGCAAAGGATACGTAATATTGAAAGAGATGTTACGCTGCGGCTATAGGAGAGGGGGAGTTTCACGGTGGTGAGGCTCGCTTTAAAAAGAGACACAGGTCCTTTAAAATACACTCTGAACACATGGGTTTTCTTGCTTTGCATATATATCTGCCATGCAGTATAAGCCAGCAGTGGGCCGAATAGCACCATTCTTGTGGTATTCGTTGATTTAAAATACGGTCTGCTTGTTCGGGAGTCTTAGCGTAACAAATACCTAATCTATTGCTAACCCTGAATACATGAGTATCTACAGCTATAGTAGGAACGTTAAATATAAAATTTAAGATAACTCTAGCAGATTTAATTCCTATGCCTGGTAGACTTTGTAAAATATGTAAACTATCAGGTAGTTTATTATTAAATTGTTCAAGTACTATCTTGCTACTTGCTATGATATTTCTAGCCTTTACATTGTAGCATCCTATGCTCTTAATATGTTCAACCAGTTTATCTACACCTAGTTGCAGCATAAGGGTGGGAGTATCTGCAATTTCGAAAAGATTTTTAGTCACCTTGTTTACTGCTTTATCTGTGCTTCTCGCGGAGAGCATTACGGCTACGAGCAGTGTATAGGGGGACTTGAAATATAATTCACCCCTAGGCTTTGGATTATGGACTTGAAATCTTCTAAATATTTCTTCTAATTCTTGTAACGACAGAAGCTGTACGTTTGCTTCAAGAGGTGTGCGAATAGGATCTTGGTACATGATGTTTTTAAAAAGAAAAAGAATGATATGGGTAGTGTTCAGTGAGATTAGTAGGTTACAACAAGCGTATTAGAATAAATTCACGCTCCGGTCTTACGATCATAATAGCGGGAAGCATTGCAGTAGGCAAAACGTATATTGCTACATATATGCAGAAACATGGTTTCTACTACATTAGTACCGATAAGATAGCGCACCACGTTATTAACACAAAGGCACGGAAATGCATTTTAAGCGCCTTCGCGAATTACGATATAACCGATAATAACGGAAATATAGATCGTCGAAAGCTTGCAAATGTGGTTTTTAGTTCTTTCCCAAAATTAAGGCTGTTAGAAAGTTTGGTACATCCTAGCGTTCTTGCGTTACGAGCTGCAATGGTGGATAAAATAAAAAAAAACAGTAAGCGTACTATTGTTATTGAGACGCCTTTATTTTTTTCTGTTGCTGAGTCGGCACTTAAGGATTTTGATATTGTGGTAGAAGTAGTTTCCTCAAATCAGGTTCAGTACGAACGTGCTATACAAAGAAAACATATGACCAAAGAATTATTTGATGCTATGCTGATGTCACGTATATCGAGCGGAACTGCTGAAGTTTCGGGTGTCCTAGAGGTGGGAAAAGGATGCTATAAAATCGATACTTCAGGAAGTAGGTTGTTTGTACGTAAGACTGTAAGAAGTTTAATGGGTGAAAATGGACGATTCAAAGCATTTAAGAGAAATTGTATTAGATACAGAAACAACGGGATTAAGTATCAAAGAAAAACACAAGATTATAGAGATAGGATGCGTAGAATTGATCAATAAAGTGAAGACTGGTGCGGTTTTTCAAGCCTATATAAACCCACAGCGCTCTATTGCAGAAGAGGCTTTTTATGTGCATGGTATCTCTTTAGAGTTTTTACAAAATAAACCTTTATTTGCGGCAGTAGGATCTGACTTTTTAAATTTTATTGGTAAAGATGCTAAATTAGTTATACATAATGCGCAGTTTGATATTGGTTTTTTAAATTATGAGCTTGCAATGGTAGGATTGCCCCTAATATCAAATGATCGCGTCGTAGATACCCTAGTTATGGCACGTAAGAAATTTCCTGGCTCTCCTGTAAGTTTGGACGCGCTTTGCAAGAGGTTTAGTATTAGTCTTGAGAAACGAGAAAAACACGGTGCATTGCTAGATGCAGAATTATTAGCAGGTGTGTATATAGTAATGCATACTAATGTGCAGATAGAAATACAATTAGCTAAAGAAAATAATTTACAAAATTTAATGGAAAAAGCAGAAGCTCGAAAAAGGGAATTTGGAAGGAAATTCAACTTGACTGATGAAGAATTAGCTGCGCATGAAACGTTACTTACACAAATGCAAAACCCTTTATGGAATAAGGTATAAAAGAGAGGGCGAATGTTTCTTCTGAGCGCAACGCAGGTAATGCCATGGTAAATATTTTAGTAGTGGACGATAAACCTGATATATTAGAGTTAATAGGGCATATCATATCTGACGAAAAGCATGATGCTATATGTGCGCGAAGTGTGAAAGAAGCTTTGTTGCAGCTAGAGCAATTTGCTATTGATCTTGTGATCCTAGATATTTGGCTCGAAGGTCATTACATGGATGGCATAGGACTTTTGAAGGTCATTAAGGCGAAATATCCCGTTGTTCCAGTTATTATGATAAGCGGTCATGCAAGTTTAGAGGTTGCTATCCAAACTGTCAAGTTGGGTGCTTATGACTTTATAGAAAAGCCTTTCAAATCAGAAAAATTACTTATTTTAATTAAGAGAGCACTAGAAACTAAAGCGCTTATAGAGGCTAACAGTTCTTTACAAAAAAATGCGCAACAAGAGGTTATAGGAGCTGAATTATTAGGCGCTTCCAAGTCTATTAAGTTTTTGCGTGATCATGTAAAAACCGTCGCTACTTGCAACAGTAGGATTATCCTAGAGGGAGAGCATGGTACCGGAAAGAGTGCAGTAGCTAAAACTATACACTCTCTATCTCGCAGATTTGATCGTCCTTTTATTACGCTACGTACTTATAATAAAACGCAAGAAGAGATTCATAATGAATTGTTTGGCAGCAGATCGTCTAAGTCTTTACTAGAGCAGGCGCAGGATGGTACTTTGTTTATAGAGGAACTTGCTAATATTCATCCTGAAATTCAAGTGCAGATAGCGGATGTTATACAACATTCTTCGTTTTTAAAAAATGGAGCAAGGGTGAATCTTGATGTGAGATTTATTGCTGCTTCCACTAAAAATTTAAAAGAAAGTGTAGAGGCTGGGACTATACATGGTACGTTTTACAGTAGGCTAAATACCGTAACTCTTACTATTCCACCTCTGAGAGATAGAAAACAAGATATACAGCCTCTCTCAGAGTACTTCATAAGGCATTTAGGATATGAAATTCATGTAAATGGTTGTTTTATTTCTGATGAGGCTTATTCAATGTTACTGACGTTCTCGTGGCTTGGTAACATACGACAGCTCAAAAATACCATCGAGGGGCTTCTTATCCTAGCGCAGAAACTTGGAGTTAGTGAAATTTCGCCCGAAATGCTTCCTCAAGAAATCTTATGCATGACGGAACATGGAGGCGTGGACGATATACCAGCACATTTTATAGATAAACAATATAAAGAAGCAAAGATGTTTTTTGAAGCTGCTTATCTTAGGCTTCAACTTATGCGATTCAACGGAAATGTTGCTAAAACAGCTGCATTCATAGGTATGGATAGAACTGCTTTGCACCGCAAGATAAAATGCCTTAGTCTTGAAAAATATTTACTTTGAAGCGTAGTTGAAATAGGGGGTGGTCTCTCTCTAGCTTCATTCCTGCGTTATATAAAATTGAGTGGGTGGGGTGTTTTTATGGATTTAATTGTTGGTTTGGGCAATACTGGAGAAAAGTATGTTAAAAATCGGCATAATATTGGATTTAGAGTAATTGATGCGATAGCGACGCATTGCAATTGTACACATTTCGCAAATATGTTGGGAGGTCAATTATCTAAAGCAGTTACAAGTAGCGGTGAGAGACTTTTACTATTTAAATCTGGTTCATTTATGAATGAATCTGGATCTTCTATTTTTAATGTGTTAAATTTTTATAAATTAAATCCATTAAGAATGCTTGTAGTACATGATGATATAGATCTTCCGTTAGGTTGTATAAAGTTTAAAACTGGCGGAAAAGATGGTGGACATAGGGGGCTACGATCTTTGAATGTCCATGTAAAAAATAATAACTATGAAAGGTTGCGTATCGGCGTAAGCCGTCCAAATCATAAAGATCTTGTTTCTAACTATGTATTAAGTGATTTCTTACCAGAAGAGGAAGTTCTTGTACAAAAAATCATATCGTTCATAGTTCATGATATTGATGATATTTTTAGTAGAAGATGGGATCTCGTTATAAGTAATTTTGCGAGAGTGGTGCGGTGAATAACATCTATAAAAAGATGATAATAGATATTATGGAAAATGAAGTCCTGGCTATCAAAACTATCACAGATGAATTTATAGACAATTAACGGATATGGGATTTTACAGTATCCCTCAATATCTGTACATTCTTCAATGATATCAGAGAGCTTTATACCCTACAAATGCTGGCTTTTGATCACGCAATCGATGCATACTTTCGAGTCTATTTTAATGCATCGTGTTTGTGCTCTGATACTCTTTATTGGAATGCAGTAATTTTTCTGCTAATTTTCCAAGAATGTGGTGGCTTTTGTGTTTCTCATAGCAGGATTATTCACTTTCTCATTGCTCCTTTAACCCTATTACGCTTATCTGTCGTCCTGTTGCTATCTGCAATACACCTGGATTGAGCAGTGTATATTCTCTACGATAGCTAAAGAACTTATCAGGGTTTGAATAAGTATCTATGTTGGTATCTAATATAGATGTGATACCGCTTTTTTTTAGTTTACTTTTGCAATAGCCTGGTAGATCGAAATAAATTCTCTTATTTTGAGCATTAATTTCGAAAAAAATACTATTGTTTTTATCTTCTAGCGTAAACTTTTCATAGAAATTTTCTTTCACTATATAAAATTTTTGACGAATCGCTGGTCCTATAAGTGCTGTGAAATCACTAATTGAGACTGGATTTTTTACTATCTTTATTATCTCTTCTACTGTACGATTTATTATCCCCAATAAAGCTCCCTGCCACCCCGCATGAATTGCTGCTATCAAGGTTTTTTGTTTGTTAAAAAGTAGTATAGGTAAACAATCTGCTGTTTGTATGCCTATTAAAATTCCTGGTACTGTGCTTATAAACGCATCTGCTTCTATTGCTACTGTATTTATAGACGTATTACAGTTAGTTAAGATGTGAACTTTATTAGAGTGGATCTGGGTTAGTAGCTTTAAATCTTTGAATGAACCGGGCCAAAAGTTTTTTACTAATGACAAATTAGTAGTTATGTTTTTTAGAGAGTCTGCAGATTTTAGGCCGCAATTTAATGAATTAAAAGGATGTGTGCTACAGCCTCCATTACGCGTAAAAAAACCATACTCTATTTTTGACTTATCCGATTCGGATATTAAATTATCGCTGTAGTGCATTACTTTATCTTATGCTCTATTTAAATAGTTTTTTTAAAAAATTTAAATTTTCATATTAACATAACTACCTGGAGCATCCTCTATTATCAGATCTTCCTGAATTTTTTTCGCAGGAACTTTTTTACTTTCTAGAGCATGTTCAATATGCCAATTATTCCATTCTGCCCACCATGATCCTGTTTTTTCTACAGCAGAATCTTTCCATAAAGATGGGTCATTGCAGATAGATTTTATATCTCCCACATAATATCCATATTTATTTTGAGATGGATGGTTTATTACACCTGCTACATGCCCTGACTTAGCGAGTACAAAACGTTTTACTTTGCTAGAGCTGCATAGTTGAAGTCCCTTATAAACTGCTTTCCATGGGGCTATATGGTCACTTTCTGTAGCTAGAAAGTATAAAGGAACGGTGATTTTACTTAAATCTATTTTTACTCCTCCTATCTCTAATTCGCCTGGTTTACAAAGTGAATTTTTATAATAAAAATTACGTAAATAGTAACTATGCATTTCTTTGGGCAGATTCATAGAATCTGCATTCCAAAATAGAATATCAAAGGCTGTAGGTTTTTTACCTAATAGGTAATTGTTAATAAAGAATGGCCATATCATATCGTTGGGGCGCAAAAAACTAAAAGTTGTATAAAAGATATCACCATCTAAGTAACCTTTTTTTTCCATATATCTCTCTAGCGCTTGTAATATATTATCATTGATAAAAGCACGTATAATGCCGCAATCTTTAAAATCGAACATAGCAGTGAGAAAAGTGGCTGATCTAATATAGTCTAATTTCTTTTCCGCGAGATAAGCAGTTGCTATAGCAAGCAAAGTACCTCCTAAACAGTACCCAATGCAATTAAGTTGAGATTGCTTGGTAATTGATAAAACTTTTTCTATAGCATTGAGAATGCCATTTATCAGATAATCTTCGAATGTTGTATGTGCGTAACTAGCATCGGGATTTACCCAAGATATCATAAATATAGTGTGTCCTGAATCCACCAGCCATTTCACAAATGAGTTATGAGGTGAAAGATCTAGTATGTAGTATTTATTTATCCATGCGGGGATTATTAATACGGGTGTTTCTTGTACCTCTGCTGTTGAAGCAGCATATTGTATTAGTTGAAAGAGTTCGTTTTGAAAGACGACCTTTCCGGGTGTGGCTGCAATATTTTTACCTATCTCGAAAGCCGATTCATCAACACTGCACATTCTGAAGAGAGATCTACTTTTTTTTACGTCATCCAAAAAATTTTCTGCTCCTTTTAATAAATTCACTCCATTTGTCTCCATAGTTTCTCTTATAACCTGCGGATTAGTCATGATCGCATTGGTAGGACATATTATATTAATAATTTGATTGAGGAAAAATTCTGCATTTTGGATATTATTTTCAGAATCATCTATAGAGTGAGAGTTATTGATATTTGATATAGCGCTGAGGATGTTTGCGACATTGCTTTCGTAGCATTTTTTCACAAAATCAAACGTTGGATTACTGCTCCATTCAAAATCTTGAAAGCGTTTATCATTCTGCTTTTTATCGGTGATTGCATTGTTTTGTGCACCACTTTCCGTATTCCAATATTTGTAAGATGAAGACAAGATAGAGTTATAGATCGTATGAAGGTTTTGAGGATTGCTCCAAAGCTGTATTTGTGTTTGGACAAAATGTCCCATGATTGTATTTATTAAAATTGAAAAATCCGGATCATTTTTTTTAGCTTGGAGCGCTATCCCTTGTTGATATTTTAGATAGGCTTGACAAACGTTATTTATTAATAAGTAAAGCTTCGATGGGTTGTGTTGTTGTATTATAGATTGATATGGAAAGGGAAATATTTGTGACGGTTTGTGAGTATATACTGAATCACTCATATAATTATTATCCTCCTAATTTCAGTTGTTATCCTTGCTCTCTTGGCTGCATACATATATATCTTATCCCATCCGATCGTAATAATCTATAAAGTTGCATATACACGGCTAACGTTAGGGTAGCGAATTTTATATAGTGGTTAAGAGTGTGAGAAAGAGGAATACATGGAGTTAGTGGATATACGAAACTTTGCTATAATTGCACATATAGACCACGGAAAGTCCACTTTAGCTGATAGGCTCATTGAATATTGTGGGGGGCTTGAGGCTAGAGAGATGAGTGCTCAGGTGTTGGATTCTATGGACATAGAGCGTGAGCGAGGCATTACTATAAAAGCGCAGACAGTAAGGCTCCATTATAAGTCAATAAATGGACGGAATTATGTTTTGAATCTTGTAGATACTCCTGGCCATGTGGATTTTACTTATGAGGTAAGCCGCTCACTTGCTGCCTGCGAAGGGTCAGTACTGGTGGTTGATGCAAGCCAAGGGGTTGAAGCTCAAACTCTAGCTAATGTATATAAAGCGATAGAGAATAATCACGAAATAGTGCCTGTGATAAATAAGATAGACTTACCTGCGGCAGAACCACAACGAGTTAAAGAGCAGATCGAAAACATTATAGGTCTGGATGTAAGTAATGCTGTAGAGATTTCTGCTAAAACAGGCCTTAATATACGTGCGGTACTTGAAGCAATAGTGGAATTTTTACCACCGCCTCAAGGTAATATTGCTGCTCCATTGAAAGCTTTACTGATTGATAGTTGGTATGATTCGTATCTGGGAGTGGTTATTCTAGTTAGAATAAAAGATGGTCTTATAAAAAGTGGTATGCGCGTTAAAATGCTAGCTACTGATGCTTCTTATACAGTAGATAGTGTTGGGATTTTTACTCCCAAGAAAAAAAGAATAGACGAATTAGCAAGTGGTGAAATAGGTTTTGTTACTGCCTCTATAAAATGTGTATCAGATTGTAAGATAGGAGATACGATTACAGAAGAGAAAAATTTATGTGATGCTCCATTAGAGGGTTTTAAACCGTTGCAACCCGTTGTGTTTTGTGGGCTCTATCCAGTAGACGCAGGACGTTTCCCAATGCTGAGGGAAGGGTTGATAAAATTGCGTTTAAATGACTCAAGTTTTACGTACGAAATGGAAAACTCTGGTGCTTTAGGATTGGGGTTTCGATGTGGTTTCTTAGGGTTGTTGCATCTGGAGATAGTGCATGAAAGATTAGAGCGAGAATTTAATTTAGATATTGTAACGACTGCCCCGGGTGTGATTTATAAAATCAATTTACGAAATAAACAATCTATAGAGTTGCATAACCCCTTTGATATGCCAGATCCTGTGCAAGTAGAGTCTATAGAAGAGCCGTGGATTACCGCTACATTATTAGTACCGGAAATGTTCTTGGGACTAGTGATAGAGCTTTGTATCGGTAGGAGGGGGGAGCAAGTAAGTTTGGATTATTCAGGAAATCGTGTGTTAATGACTTTCAGATTGCCATTGAATGAAGTTGTATATGATTTTTATGATGAGCTGAAATCACGTTCAAGGGGATATGCAAGTTTTAGCTGGGAAGTTTGGAAGTATAGAATGGGCGATTTAGTAAAGGTTACCATTTTAGTGCATGGAGAATCAGTAGATGCTTTGTCTATGATAGTACATAGAGATAATGCAGAGTCTAGAGGGAGAGAGGTGTGTTTGAATTTAAAAAAATTGATCCCGAGGCATCAGTTTGTCATTCCTATACAAGCGGCAATAGGGGGGAGGATTGTTGCAAGAGAAACTTTAAGTGCTTTTCGAAAAGATGTAACAGCCAAATTATATGGAGGAGATGTAACTAGAAAAATGAAGCTTCTAGAAAAGCAGAAAAAGGGCAAGAAACGAATGCGTGCGATAGGTAAGGTTCATATTCCGCAGAGTGCGTTTATTGCTGCTTTAAGAAAGGGGGCTCCCCACAACAAATGACACAATAAATCATTAATTAGTTTTTGAACCATGGTGTTTAGTAAAATATTGACTAAATTCAGAAGAATCCCTCAGTGGCAACAAGTGCTTTTAGGATTTGTTTTAGGGATATTATTTGGGCATTTTGGTGGATATAGGGCGACTGCATTTGCCTTTTGTGGCACGGCATTTCTTAATCTTATCAAAATGCTTATAGTGCCTATGATTTTCTTTACGATTATTTATGGTATGACCAGCATAAAAGGCGCTCAGGGTTTGTATCGAGTAAGTATCAAAGCTGTTGTGGTTTTTCTACTTACTGCACTATTAGCTGTAATCATTGGTATTATTTTAGCTACGTTATTAAAGCCGGGGGTAGGAGTGGATTCGGCTTTATTCGTTGGATATGGGGGTAGCACTGTAGGAGATAGTAGGAGCGCTCTATCTGGGTCTGTGCTAAAAGCGATCGAGGCGCTTATACCAGCTAATATTATAGCTGCTATGGCAGAGGGTAATATATTACAGATTATACTATTCTCGTTATTTATGGGCATTGTATTGAATATTAAACGTGATTGTTGCGAGAATTTAGTGCAAATTTGTCAACAACTGGCACAAGTATTTTTTGGAATGATAGAAATAGTGATGAAATTCGCCCCTTTAGGAGTATTTGGATACGTTGCTGCAACGGTTGGAGCTGAAGGTTTGGGTATGGTCACTACATTAGGAAAGTTAATAGCCGTGATTATAGGAGCGTGTTTTATACAGTATCTTGTATTTGGGCTTTTAATACTATTGGTGGGGAGGCTATCTCCCCTTCCCTTTTATAAAAAAATGGTTGCTCCTCAGCTAATAGCGGTTTCTACTAGTAGTTCTAAGGCAACCCTTGTTTCGTTGATGCAAGTAGCAGAGTCAAAGCTTGGTATATCAACACAAAGTAGTCGCTTTCTTTTACCTTTATCTGCCATTCTCAATATGGATGGGGGTGCGCTATATCAAGCAGTTTGCGCTATATTCTTTGTGCAAGTTTTTAATATAGAATTAACCTATATTAATTATCTAACTTTATTAGTGATGTGTACTATAGCATCTATAGGAGGTGCTGGTATACCGGGAGGAGTGTTATTATTTTTAGGATCAGTGCTGCAGTCTATAGGAGTCCCTGCAGAAGGCGTACTGCTTATTGCCAGTGTAGATAGGATACTAGATATGGTTACTACCGCTATTAATGTGACTGGCGATGCTTGCGCCACATTGTTAGTAGACAAGTCGGAAAAAAGTTTAGATATAGCTATCTATTATAAGTCGTGAACTTATTGTTCTGTGAGTCATCTGCTTAATTATTTTGTTTTTAATACTTAAACTGTTTGTAGGGGAAGTTTAGTATTTGGATTTAAAAATATTTCTTAAAATTTCTTATTAAAACAGCGAATCGATCGTAGGCTTCTTATACTTCGATGATGTGGTATTTGTGGCATTGAAAAGAGAGTATCTGTCTTGTTGCCCGCTACTTTTATGAATTAGCATGATATCGCAAAATTTGTTTAGGCCATTCTGATCAAATGAAAAATTGATAATAAGTCGCCTTCTCTTTCCCCTATTTTCCCCTTCGGGCTCTATCTTGGGTTGCTTACTCATTGAAAATGAGTAAATAGTTGCATTGCTGTCTGTCCACGCCATGTATAATGAAAGTTATACTTTCAATTTTCATGGCGTGATGATATATTCATGACATGAAAAATAAGCGGACATAGGAAAAATGAAAAAAGGACGTACGGCTTTAATAAGAAAGGTGGGTGGGCTACTTAGTTCACACAATATATTGCTTATTTATGGACCAGCACGTTGTGGTAAAACGGCACTAGCTGTGCATTACTGTAATTTAGTAGCTCCTACATTAGGAATTTCATCTTTGGCAGTATCCTCAAATTCTTTTCCTAGCGGTCCTATAAGCGCTTCATCTATGGGTAGCTATTTCGATTTTGAGAGTGAGCAAGATGTAGAAAGATTAAGGGCAAGATTAGCTCTTGGAGAAATATTAGAGCCTGTGATTATATTAGACAATATACATAAAAACCTCTCACTTATTTCTGACCTATTTTCAAAATGTGGTGATTTTTATACTCGTTTTGATAAAAAAATCATTTTAATTTCTATCGATTTTGAAAAGTTAGTTAACGTTTTCCCACAATATGTTACCCAACATATTGGCGTAATGCAGATAACACCTCTTACTTATCAAGAGGAGAGGGATGAGAAAAAATTATGGTTAAGGGGCGGATTTCCAGAGAGTTTACTAGCCAATTCTGAAGAAGAGAGTTTTGCGTGGCGTAAGTCTTATATAAAAAGCAGTATTGACGCCAACCTTATAGTGCAAACTCAGTACTTATCGGATACCAAGAGATATCAATCGAATATTGAAAAATTTGTCCAACTTGTCACACAATATCATGGAAATTTATTTAATGCTTCTGCAATAGGAGCTCAGTTAAGCTTGTCTCATCCTACTATTCGCCGTTATTTGGGAATTTTAGAACGTGCTTTTATGATTCGTATATTAAAGCCATGGATTGTTCCTGGTCTTAGAAAGCGTCAAATCAAGACACCAAGAGTATATATAAAAGATAGTGGCCTTTATCATGCTCTTTTAAATATAGAAACGGTAGAGAGTCTGCATTCTTCTATCAAGTTAGTGCTTTCTTGGAAATATTTCGCATTAGAACAAATCATTCAAACATTATTAACTATTCATCATGAACAATTTTACTGTTGGAGCAGTCACAACGGAGCCTCTCTTGACCTATTTGTGCAAAAAGGTGGAAAAAACTTCGGGTTCAAGATAGACTATAGTGCTCAACCATATATCACACCTTCAGTGGCCGCACTTCCAGATGAACTAGATCTTCGTAAACTTTTTATTATATATCCTGGAGAGGACGCGGTGCAATTATCTACAAAGGTAATCGGATTAGGGTTTTCTAGATGGATGAATTCTTTCATTTAAGCGATGAAATTTTGTAGTACACCCCCTTGTAATTTATATGTTTTCTGCTTTTTCCCGTACTCTCTTTATCCTTTCTTTTTCTGCCTTTTTTAATAACCTATCTCTTTTTAATTGAGATAAGTGGTCAAGAAATACAATACCATTAGTATGATCTGTTTCATGTTGTACACATACTGTGAGCAAATTGTTTGCCACTTTTAATTCTTGAAGATTTCCATAATAATCTAAATATTTTACTCGGACTCTAGAGGGACGCTCTATTTTGGTATGAATACCTGGGAACGAAAGACAACCTTCGATGACAACGTTAGTAGTAGAAGAGCTTTCGATTATTTCGGGATTTACCATAAACAATGGCATGGCTACAAGTTGTCCATCACAAGATATTGACTCTTTTTTCTGGGGAATTTCTATAACTACTATTTTTTTTAGAATACCTACTTGTGGCGCGGCAAGTCCCACTCCATGCTCTTTATGCATTATTAGGAGCATATTATCTATTAAAGCTCTAATGTCATCATTAACCTCTGGCACAGTAAGGGCGGGGGTATGTAACTTTTTATTGGGTTCTACGATTAGTTTATGTGTAGGAACTTTTTTTAAATTTTGATTTAATAAGTTATCTAAGGCCATAAAATTCATTTTTCCTTCGAATAATTTTCCATTAATAAAAATTGTAGGAGTAGCTTTTATTTTGAGGACTTTAGCACTTACTACCACTTGTTTCCCCAAAGAAAGCTGTAATTCCTGGCTTTTTAAACAATCTGCGAAGTTTGAGTCTCTCAAATTGCTCAATGTAATTATATTAAGTAAAATATCTGCATATTTAGACGCATGCACCCAGGAGCGTTGTGTCTTAAATAGCATACGTACAGCTTCATAGTAATTAGTACTACATGTAGCTGCTAGTGATGCGTGCATACTGTTTATATTAGTAGGTATATTACGAAAAATATATTTAGTTTTACACGTATCTATATAACGTTTCTTGAATTCATTGAAAGTTTCTAGATAGGAAGTTGCGCAATGTGGACATGTAAAGGAAGAGTATTCAATAATGATATTAGGGGCATTTGGGCATCCGAGTACATGTTCACCCTCTTGTGGCTCTAATAAGAGATGTGCGATTTCTGGGGAAGAGGGCAACGAATACTCTCCTACTATCTTCTCTGCGAAACATGGAGTAAGCCAAATAAAAAGCGAAAAAACTAAAAATGCAGACCAATTTCTCATATATATTTCTAATATTGGGAAAGATGCACCTATGCTTTTACACCCTGCCTCTTCTTTTTAAGAGGAAATATGGTGCCAATGCAGAAATAAAAATCAATAAGAGCGCAATAGGATAGCCGAATTTCCATGATATTTCAGGCATGTGGATAAAATTCATTCCATATATGCTAGCAATTAAAGTTGGGGGCATAAACGCTGCACTAGCAATAGTGAAAATCTTGATTATGGAATTCTGTTCCACGGAAATCATTCCTAAAGTTGCATCTAGCATGAAACTATTTCTCTGAGATAAAAAATTTGCGTATTCACTCAATGAATATATTTCACGATTGATATGCCTCACTCTTGGTCTTTGCTCCTTTTTAGTGATACAAACAAATCCCTCTTGTTGGTCTATTTGCAATAGATAAGTCAAGAGACGGCTTACGCTCACTAAACTTTCTCTATTCTTAGATATTACATTTCCTGTTCGCCCAGTTTTTGCTATTACGTATCTATAATAATTATGGCCACTTACTCTTTTGCAACTAGCGGTCTTAGGTATCATCTCATCGAATACAACATTTAAAGATGTATCGATTTCATTTCCTATTTTTTCAAGAACTTCTCCTATTTCATTTAGAAACATTTCTAAAATGCCTATTAGGATTATATCTGGTGATTCGCAAAGCTGTGGTTTTCTATTAGCCAAAAGTACAAAGCTTGAGAGCACCGTACTTTCAATATAACGCAATGTTACGAGGCATCGAGGAGATAATATGAGGGTCATAGCTGAGCTTTCCACATATCCCTCCTTAGAGTAATTTAAGGCGGTAAGAGTCATATAAAATGCACCGGCTTCTTTATAAAAAGGGCTCATTACCTCTATTTTACCCATCTCTTCTAAAGTAGGCGCGTTTATATTGATTGATTTTTCTACCCATCGTTCCTCTTCTGGAGTAGGAGTGACTAAATCGATCCAGACTACTTTTGTAGGGATAGATTCGCCTGGATATACTTCGACTCTGTTAAAGATACCATTGTTAAGAATATACGCGAAAATCATGCCAAGCCTTAAGTTTTAACGTATCAAAACCAAATTATATAATACTCTTACATCAACATCATTCACAACACCGTGTGCATGCTTCTTCTGGTTGGATTACATCATTCGGTTCTTTTAGTAAAAAATGATCGCTGCACATCTTGCACAATATCAATATTAAAGCTGCCGCTGGTAGAGCTAAGAACATTCCAATTATGCCCGATAACTTTGCTCCTATAACAACACTAAACACAGCCGCCAAAGGATGTAGCCCAAGCTTATTTCCTACTAACTTAGGAATTATTACTAATGCATCAAAAGCAGTAATCACCCAGAACACTAAGAGTATTAAGATAATGTGCCATATACTTGCAAATTGTACAAGAGCTAAAACGGTTATTAGTATAAAGCCTATAATTGTTCCCACATAAGGTATAAAGCTTAAAAAACCCAATAAAATAGCTATAGGTACGGCGAAATGCAGATGTAAGAGCAGAAAAGTTACACTAAACATAGCCGCTACAAGAGAACATTCGTACATTTTCCCTTCTAAAAATTTAAAAAACATATCATCGAGTTTGGTGACTAGTTCTTTTAGTATTGGGTGCACCTGTAATACAGAACTCAGTTTTAATTTTATGAATGGAGTATCGCATAGTATGTAATAGGTGGAGAATGGAGTTAATATTGTCACCAATGCAGTATTAATAACAGTTTTTGTTGAATGTAATATGTCCTTTAATAATTCTGAAGAGAATTGCAGTATTATATGTGGCATGTCAGACAATATACTTTCTAATATTAATATAAAGCTAGGAGATATATATTGGCCTAATGAATTATGAGCCGTAGTTTTGAGGTTTTGCATATCTAGAGTTTCTAGAGTCCTATAAAATGCTATAAATTGCTGATATAAAAATGGAAAAATTTTCTCTAATATGGCAATTGTTACGGCTACAATGAGCACAACTATAGAAAAAGCCGGTAAGATTCTGCTTTTGAGATGAAGTGATTTAACCAGCATATTAACTGCAGGATTTAGCACATATGCCAGAAAGGCGCCTATAATTAATGGTACGCACACATCCCATAAATTATAGATTAGGAGAATGATTCCAATTAGTACAGATGAAAGGATAACGCTTCGACTATCTATGGTAATTTTCATATCCCTATTTTGATGCATGGATACCAAATTAACAGGCCCCACCAAAACAAAAAAGCTTTTATGAGAATCCCATTGTGGGACCTGTATATATATACTTTAGTAAGTCATTTTACGTGCCTTTGCAACTCTCACATTCCCCTCCTTTGTGATATGCCACAAAATCCCTCTAACTCTTTTATTGCCTCTGATGTTGAATTTTTTCCTACTTTTTGCAAGAAACTACTAACGCCCATAGCATCCCCTGCTTTTTGTATAAAACTTTTATTTAAAGATGCTGTAGAAGTATTTGAAGCTATAGGTACTGCATTTAAAGTAGTTTGTAATTGTGATTGTTGAACGTTATTGAATAGATTTTGCATTGTATAGGCTATAGGTGGAGATATAAATTCTTTTTTCTCTAGAGCTAATTTGCATAGCTTATATAGATCGGTATTGCTCTGCAGAAGTTTGGAAGCTTGTTTTTGATCCTTAAATAGCTCAGCTACCGCTCCATTCTGGTCTATAATTTTTCCCTTGTTATTCTGTTGTGCTTCTTTGCCCACTTCCTTTTCCCATCTCTTCTCTGCGAGGTTTCTTAGCATGAGCCACGTATTCTTATATAGCTTATTTAAGCTAGGCTCTGTCATATTTTTTAAAAACTCACATTCTTTATTTGCTTTTTCCCATAGCAAATGAGCTGTTTTAAAACTTTCTCCATAGGAGCCATCGTAAATAAGGCTGAGCTCTTGACTGATAGAAATAAAATCATCAATATTTTCGGGAGACTTTTTTTGGTTTATTAATTCTTTAGCTGCATTACACTTATGCAGCAAGTTAATTTCGTTTAAAGCGTCTTTAAGTTGAGTGTTTCTCGAAGAAGTGTCCCCTATTGCTTTTTGCTCTTGATCTAGCGCTGTGAATATAGCTCTCCCGAAACCATCGATATATGGATATATATCATATGCATTCATATGTATTCCTTCTTTTACTGGAGTAAATAATGAATATTTCTCTTTATTTGCGATAAAGGCATCAACGTTGTTACTTAGGATCGCCTTATTTTTGTTCTGCTCAAAGAATATTGCTAGTGAAGCAATATTAGCAGCAGCTAAACCACAGCACTCTGATATTTGTTGGTTAAAAGATGCGTTATGTAGTTTAACGTCAAAGTTTTCTGGAAGCGCTTTCGCTATTCCTTCAATTCTATAAGTAGCAGCGTTTCCAGCGCTAGATTTCCCTAAATCATTAGAGTCCATGTGTAGCAAATGCAGTTGGTGTGTTGTGTCGTCTATAAAAAACCAGTAATAGCCCAATGATTTGAGCTAATATTCTCGATAAGAAATGATGGCGTTTTAGTGTCAATGGCTTTCTTTAAGGCGGACAAAATTATATTATCCTCATTTGATCTTTGTATAAAATTGTTTTCCTTATAAGGATTTGTGCGTATAGTTTGGATCGAATACTTATCAACGGCGTTGGGTATAGAGATATTTTGCCCTTGAGCTATTAATGCATAAGCAGCTCCCTGTACCTCCATTGTTTCAAGAGGCACTTCATTGTTGTATTTGTTTTGTAATTGATTAACCTCTCTTTCTTCTGCAGCAGCGCTGATTCCAGCGAATATATCCCCTAATAAATATTCGATTTTGATCTTTCGCATTAATGATATCCCTCCAATTTGGAGGCAATTTACTATTTTGTTGTGATAAAGTGCGCTCTATTAGCCATTTGCTATCTAAGTCGGATTGAATTATATTCCGTTCTTTAGAAGAGAGACTACGTGTTTCCTTACATAGCGAAAGAAGATCGTTATCTATGTTGTCAAGTTGTTGATTATTTTTCAAAAAATTAACTATGTATTGTTGTATATTTTTGAGAGTTTTTTTTAGCCTCTACTGAGTAACCTTCTTCGCTTTTAAACACTTCATTAATTTGACTTGCTATTTCAATAGGTCTTACCTCTGTTGGCATTATAGGCTGAATACTGCCACCAGGCGAAATACTCAATGCAACTTCTCCTTCTGTTTGTATTTGTTTCAGAATACCCCTGAAATCATCAGATATACTCTGCGCCGTTGCATCTTCTTGCCTTGCTTTCTCAACAAGATCCTGTAGTAGCGTAAAAATTTTCATACTCTCCTCTTTTTTAAATTGATACTCGTAGTAATAGCTTTTTGCATTTACCGTTTTTAAATGATGCGTCAAAATTATTTATTAGTATAGCTAAGTAAAATCCCATTTTCTTCATATAGTAGATATAGAGTAGAGTTGATTCCTGTATATTATGGGTTTGAACACTGCTTCTGTAAACGCTGGCGGAGCGTTGTGTAAGTTATAGAAGATATATGGTGAGAGATCTTATAGCCTCTTAATCTGTGGTTATATCCGTATATAACATCAATAGGGGCCTGTGATTTTATTGCTATCTCTTAATAGGCATTTTGGGTAGTTTTAACATATCTGACGTTAATATCAGATCGGATAAAATATTATGGCTATCTGAAGCGTTAGTTGTTATTTAAACGCTATCTGAAGAACTAGCCTTCTTTCTTTAGGTTTTTTTCTCTTAATTCGTCGTATACTCTCATACCTAGAGCATGATATCCACTATCTACATGTAAGACTTCACCTGTAACTCCTGTACTGAGGTCACTTGCTAAATAAACAGCACTCTTACCAACATCATCTCCTGTCACATTTCTGCGTAAGGGAGTGTTTTCTGCAGCCCAGTTTAACATGACGCGAAAATTTGAAATACCTGCAGCAGCAAGGGTTCTTGTTGTACCGGCAGATATTGCATTCACTCTGATATTATCAATTCCTAAATCCAAAGCTAAATAGCGTACGCTTGATTCTAAAGCGGATTTAGCAAGTCCCATTACATTATAATTTGGAATAGCTTTTTCCGCTCCATAGTAACTTAGAGTAATTAAACTTCCTCCCTGTGGCATTAATGGTGCTGCATAACGTGCTATAGCGGTAAATGAGTAACAAGAAATATTCATTGTTGTCAAAAAATTATCCAAGGTTGTGTCTACGTATTTTCCTTTCAACTGATTTTTATCTGAAAAAGCTAAAGAATGTATAACAAAATCTAGACTATCCCATCTGTTGCGAAGTTCTATAAAAAGATTTGCTATAGAATCTTGATCTGCTACATCACATTGCAATAGAAGTGGATTACCAATTTTATTGGTCAGAGCTGCAATTTTTTTACTAAATCCCTCGGTTTGATACGAACAAGCCAGTTCTGCTCCGCTAGCATAACAGGCTTTTGCTATATGCCATGCTAACGAATATTCGTTAGCAATACCCATTATTAAGCCCTTTTTACCACTTAATAACTTTAGCGTTTCCACTGTAAAATTAGAGTTTTCACTGACGTTGTTCATATCCGTTTTTTTATAAAGTTACATACCTCTTCAGTTCTTAGAAGAGAAAATCTTATTTTTAATTACTTTTAAAGCATTGAGATTAGAGCTACTCTAGCGGCTCAACGCTGATACATAATAATTTTCCTATATGTACAAGTGGCTAACAGTTAAGCTAAAGCAAAAACTTACCCGCTGCACTAACTCTAATGCTTACTCGGGCATAGTAAGGTTCAGTCGCTGTTTATGTAAAGCAATAAATTTTGTGATAGATCATGATGGAGTAGAGCATGCTGGGTATATAGCATTTTTACTTATGCTTGGCATATTTCCTTTCTTAGTATTTTTTGTGGCAATATTGGGTTGGGTAGATGATGCGTATTTTAGTAGAACTCTTGCTATTAGCATTATTCGTAGCGCTTTTGAATGGATGGGGAGTGAATTCACCACTGCTTTAAGGCCAAGAATAGAAGAAATTACTACTGCACCTCCTCATAGTTTTTTAACTTTAGCAATTATTAGCGGTGCATGGTCTGCTTCAGCTATTTTCGATGGGCTTAGAACTGCATTGAATAAAGCATATTTTGTTAAAAACCCTCCTACTTATATTTTTCGAAGATTACTGAGTATATTAGAATTTGTTTTGACGATGGTTTGTGCATTAGTAATAGTATTCGTTTTAACAATTGTTCCCGATCTTTTTAAAGCACTGCCATTAAATGAAAAAATTAAAGAATTATTAATATTATCTCCTCGTACTAATATAGTTCGTCTATTGTTTTCGTATGGATTACTGTTTTTCATGACATCTTATCTCTATTTAGTATTACCACATGTAAAACAAAAATTACGAGATACTTTTCCTGGAAGTATTTTGACATTGCTAGGTTGGCATATGTTTTCTCTCCTATTTAAATATTATATTACGTCATTTCCTCAAATTCATTTAATATATGGAAGTATTGCGGGAGTAATTATAGCTTTAGTATATTTTTATGCTTGTAGCTTAATATTCCTATGTGGGGCAGAACTAAATTATCAATTTAAGATTAGTTTAAAATGATTGTAAGAGTTAGTACACTTTTACATGATGAGTACAGATATTACCTTGCGTTGCATAATCGTAGTTTGGACCAGTGTTCATGGCGTAATAAAAGGTTTATTTTATAAACTAAGAAAACACTGACATTTGGAATGAATAGTGTTATTAGTTTTCATAACGAGAAATTCCGCTATTTTTTTTATTAGCAGTGCCCTTAGCTCAGCGGGATAGAGCAACAGCCTTCTAAGCTGTGGGTCGGGGGTTCGAATCCTCCAGGGCACGCCATGTGTTTTATGCTGTAGTTACAAAGGGAAAAAGGATAATTAGGTTATTAAGCAATGAAATGGTTTGTGACTTCCTTGCTGTTTAGTATGTTACTAGTGACAGGATGCAGTTTAAGGGGAACTTCAGAAGATTCTAGAGTCTTTAAAATGCATCGTAATACTACGTACAATGCGTTTATTGCAAATGGTGGACTAAAAAATAATCCTTCTATGCCATCGTCTCAAAAAAAGCTGCAAGAAGAAATAAAGAAAGACATAAATGATGGGCGTGTTGATAGTGCAGTTTTAGGTCGTTTTACCTCTAATGCGCAGAAATAAGATAACTTGATCGGAAGTTCCGAGAAAAGGTATATATTGGACAATAAGTTATTACAAACAAAAGGTACTGGGTATGGTATATCCGTTGATGCCAAAAGCTGTAGCGGCGTGGCTTGTAGATAATACAAAGCTAACATTTGAGCAGATAGCAAACTTTTGTGGGCTGCATTTGTTAGAAGTACAAGGAATAGCAGATCGAGAAGTTGATAAGAGTCCACTAGCGATGGATCCAAGGTATTCGGGACAGTTGACTGCAGAGGAGATTTCTCGATGTGAGGCAGATTTAAATGCTAACCTATGTTTAGCTAAGGGTATGGTGAATGCAGTTCTTGCTGAGCAGGAAAAAAGTAGGAAAAGGGGGAAGTACACTCCAGTAGTTAGGCGTCAAGATAAACCTAATGCTATAGCGTGGTTATTAAAAGTATGTCCTGAATTGGCTGACGCACAAATCCAAAAATTGATTGGTACTACTAAGTCCACAATTGAATCAGTACGTAATAAAACGCACTGGAATTATCCTAATATGAAACCAAAGGACCCAGTGCTGCTTGGCTTATGTTTGCAAAGCAATTTAAATTATATATTGGAATTAGCTCGCAGCAAAAAAAGTGCAGAGGAAGAGAGAGGAGTGAATGAGGAGGGGTAGGTAATATTTGAGGACATTAGGGGAAAGTATGTGAGATTGTGTTGTCCCCTAGAGGGGATATTCGCTCCTGGAAAACACATAGCTTAGAAAGCTGTTGCTCTATCACACTGAGCTAAGAGCACTGCTAATAAAAAACAATATAAGCTTAATAAATTAATTAATCCAAAAATTTTTTGCGAAGAAACAACCAGTGGTCTATTGGCATTATGATGCAACTTAGGGCGCTCTTCCAGTACCAACGTTATATTAGAACTTTCTAGAATTTCACTTCGCTTACATACAAATGAAGTTGTATAACTTACGAATTATACGTAAAACTTATGAACCAAAACAAAAAGCTCCTCTTCTAAGCTTGGCAACGCCCTACTCTCCCACATCTTAAGATGCAGTACCATCGGCGAAGAGGCTTTTCACTTCTGAGTTCGAGATGGAATCAGGTGTTTCGCCCTCTCTATAATTACCAAGCTTAGAAGAGGAGCCTTCACTCCTTCTAAAAACACACACAAATAAGCACTGTGCACAATCCAATACAGCAATATGACAAAACATAAACCAATTGTGCTATTAGTACTGGTTAGCTTAATGCATCACTGCACTTACACACCCAGCCTATCGACGTGATAGTCTATCACGGCACTATAGGGAAAATTAGTCTTGAGGCGGGTTTCCCACTTAGATGCTTTCAGCGGTTATCCCTTCCATACTTAGCTACCCAGCGTTGCTCCTGGCGGAACAACTGGTACACCATTGGTATGTCCAGCTCGGTCCTCTCGTACTAGAGCCAGATCCTCTCAATTTTCCTTCACCCACGGCAGATAGGGACCAAACTGTCTCACGACGTTCTGAACCCAACTCACGTACCACTTTAATCGGCGAACAGCCGAACCCTTGGGACCTTCTCCAGCCCCGGGATGTGATGAGTCGACATCGAGGTGCCAAACGAGATCGTCGATAAGAGCTCTTGGATCTCATCAGCCTGTTATCCCCAGAGTACCTTTTATTCGTTGATCGATGGCCCTTCCACACAGAACCACCGGGTCACTATGACCGACTTTCGTCTCTGCTCGACCTGTCAGTCTTGCAGTTAGGCAAGCTTATGCCATTGCACTCTAAACAGTTGGTTTCCGGCCAACCTGAGCTTACCTTCGCACGCCTCCGTTACCATTTAGGAGGCGACCGCCCCAGTCAAACTACCCACCATGCATGGTCCTAGACCTCGATAAAGAGATCCTAGTTAGATATCAGAAACTGAAAGGGTGGTATTTCACTGAGTGACTCCATTAGGACTGGCGTCCTAACTTCATAGTCTCCCACCTATTCTACACATCCAGTCACTAATACCAATGCAAAGCTATAGTAAAGGTTCATGGGGTCTTTCCGTCTAACCGCGGGAACTCCGCATTTTCACGGAGAATTCAATTTCGCTGAGATGATGCTGGAGACAATGGAGCAATCGTTACGCCATTGATGCAGGTCGGAACTTACCCGACAAGGAATTTCGCTACCTTAGGACCGTCAAGGTTACAGCCGCCGTTTACTAGGGCTTAGGCTCGAAGCTTTTACACATCTCACTTTGACCTTCTAGCACCGGGCAGGCGTCAGACCCTATACTTCCTCTTTTGAGTTTGCAGAGCCCTGTGTTTTTGATAAACAGTCGTTACTCCCCGATTTGTGCCACTCCATTCCAGTTGCCTGAAAGGAGCCACCCTTCTCCCGAAGTTACGGGTGCAATTTGTCTAGTTCCTTCAACATCATTCTCTCAACGCCTAGGTATACTCTACCAGTCCACCAGTGTCGGTTTGGGGTACGGTCTTAATGCTAGAGCTATTTCCTGGAAACCTCAAACTGCGATCAGAATCCAATCACTTCACACAGTCACTTAGCTTCGTCACTTCTAGCAGGTTCACGAATATTCACGTGATTCCCATCGACTACGCCTTTCGGCCTTGCCTTAGGGGCCGACTAACCCTGCGCAGATTAACTTTACGCAGGAACCCTTGGACTTTCGGCGAAAATGTTTCTCACATTTTTTTACGCTACTCATGTCAGCATTCTCACTTGTGATACCTCCAGCATATCTTACGATACACCTTCACAGGCTTACACAACGCTCCGCTACCGCTCGTATTGTAATAATACGAACCCGCATCTTCGGTGCATAATTTAGCCCCGATACATTTTCGGCGCAAGATTGCTAATAGACTAGTGAGCTGTTACGCTTTCTTTAAAGGATGGCTGCTTCCAGGCCAACCTCCTAGTTGTTTTGGCATTCTCACATCCTTCCACACTTAATTATGTCTTGGGGACCTTAGATGGCGGTCTGGGCTCTTTCCCTCTCGGCTACGGATCTTAGCACCCGCAGCCTGCCTGCTACCTTATATTCACTGGTATTCGGAGTTTGGTTAGGTTTGGTAAGGCTTTGGGCCCCCCTAGCCTATCCAGTGCTCTACCCCCAGTGATAAACAGATAACGCTCTACCTAAATAGATTTCGCGGAGAACCAGCTATTTCCGAGTTTGATTGGCCTTTCACCCCTAACCACAAGTCATCCCACAACTTTGCAACGTTGATGGGTTCGGCCCTCCATCGGGTCTTACCCCGACTTCAGCCTGCTCATAGTTAGATCACCCGGTTTCGGGTCTAATGCATCTAACTAAAGCGCCCTTTTAAGACTCGCTTTCGCTCCGGCTACACCTAACGGCTTAACCTTGCTAGATACACTAACTCGCTGACTCATTATACAAAAGGTACACCGTCACACCACGTTCCAAAGAACGAGTGCTCCGATTGCTTGTAAGCGTCTGGTTTCAGGATCTATTTCACTCCCCTATTTGGGGTTCTTTTCACCTTTCCCTCACGGTACTTGTTCACTATCGGTCGACAAGGAGTACTTAGGCTTGGAGGGTGGTCCCCCCATCTTCAAGCAAGGTTTCACGTGCCCCGCCCTACTTAATATACTTAACTGATCATTACCCGTACAGGACTCTCACCTTCTACGGTTATGTTTTCCACCATATTCTGGTTCTGATCAACTAAGCGGCTTCCAATCACGAATGACTAAAAACCTGCCTCACCCGCGTTCGCTCGTCACTACTAACGGAGTATCAATTGATTTCCTTTCCTCCAGGTACTAAGATATTTCAGTTCCCTGGGTTTGCCTTCCACAATGTGGAATATTGAGCAAAGCTCAATGGGTTTTCCCATTCGGAAATCCACGGATCAAAGGTTGCTGACACCTCACCGCGGCTTATCGCAGTCTACCACGTCCTTCATCGCCTCTTGTCGCCAAGGCATCCACCTGACGCTCTTTTTATATTTACGTATTGTCAATACACATGCTAACTGAATTGCGCACAGAACTTATTCTGTGTTTTTTTCATTATATAATACTATTACATTGTCGCTTGTACATGCCCAACATGTCAAATACGACAACATCCTCTTTTCTACTTGTCAAAGAACGACGTACATCAAATACGTCCGCCAATCTCTAACAGATACCCCTAATATTGTCAAGCACTTAAAGTTCATAAAAATCGTGGATGAAATTTTTGATATGCTTGAAGAAGCGTTTTTGTATCCAATTTTGTATATTTTTGAGTAGATGAGAGGGAACTATGCCCTAATAGCTCTTGTAATACTCGCAAATCTGCGCCAGCAGTTAATAAATGTGTCGCGAAACTATGTCTAAAAGTATGAGGTGAAATAGGTGTTGTTACACCTAGTTTACCCCTTAATTTTCTAATGACCTCACGAAATGTATTGGGATTTAGGGGTTTTCCTCGTAATCCTACAAAAAGTTGCCCTATTTTATCAAGATTATAAGGGCATAATCGTATATATGCGTCTATTGCATTTGCAATATTATTTAGTACTGGCAAAATTCTTTCTTTTTGACCCTTCCCTAATACCCTTAATTGCTTATGGTCTGATTGTATCGCTTCTTTAGTAAGAGAAAGAGCCTCACTTATACGCAATCCGCACCCATAAAGAAGCAAAAGTATTGCATAATTTCTCATAATTACCCACTTAGGGTCCTTAGCATTCTCTGTTGTAGATAATATTATTTCTGTTGCTTCGATTGTTTTGTGTATAGGCAATGCACGAGGTAGAGAGATTTGTCTGTACTTTACTTTGATCAAAGTAACTGCTTCATTTTTTACTATACCGTGTTTATTCAAATAGGAAAAAAATGTTCGCAACGCGGATAATGCCCTAGCATTAGATAGAGTAGTTACTCCTTGGGCTTTTCTAAAAGTTAACCAGCTTCTAAAATCTCGAATCTCTAAACTCTCTAACAATGCAACTGAGGGCTTTTCTTGAAAATGAGGCTGCAAAAAATCTAAAAAACCATTAACATCAGTGTGGTATGCCCTTATTGTATGGCACGAATATCCACACTGATATTTTAAGTAATCTAACCAATTATTAACAACGCACTGTATCATTTAAAGAATCCAAAAAAACCCTTACTTTTTTGTGGTTCCGCATCTTTATCATATTGAGGAAGCTTAATACTCGCTTTCGCTATGACATTGTTTTTTAGTACTTCTTTATTTTGAGGGTATAAGGTCATATTCTGTTGTTGAAAAAGAGATTTAAAGAGGTCTTTGTTTCGGGACAGCCCCTCTTGTACTACTTTTAATTCATTTTTTGATTGCACTTCGTTTTGTAGCTTTTTTATATGCTCAGATATTGGTTGCAGATATATAGAGGATTGTGTTTCAAGATCTACGAACGACGAGTCTCGTGTCACTCCTATTAACTTCATGAAATAATCTATCACTTTATGTGTATATTCGAAAAGTTTTGAAACTCCATTTTCAACATACATGCTATATACGAGCAATGGAGGAATATTATTTACAGGGCTATTTCCTGGTAAATAATTGAGTAATTTATTAACAGTATATGTGGTAAGTATACCACCTCCCTTAGCTACAGTTTTAGCAAATATTGGATGACCTATGATTCTTCTCAGCATATTAGGGCTATTAACTCCTACCTCTTGAGCTTTGATTTCCTTATATATCTTCTTTGTGTACTGCATTGTTATCAATAAATTCTGCCATTCATCATTCTCATTTTTATGCTCTATAGCTAAAGAATTTTGTGCGGGTATCTTGGCTACGTATTTTTTTGATACCTTCTGTATCTGCAATCATAATGTCTTTAAGGCTTTTCCCATGCGCTACAATACCCTTACTATCTTTATGGTAGTTTCCTATCATACAGACATTTTTTATATTAGCTACTTGGACACCCTGCATTAATGTAAGTAGTTTGTTTTCTATATATTGACCAGATGCTGCAGAGACATAGATTGATGCACCCTTGAATAATAGAGCTCCGATTGGTATAGCTTCCAGAAACATCAATCCCTTTATAAGAGTTATACCGGGGAAACAGTAGCAGCATATTATGCTAACAGAAGCGATACCTCCCGCTATAGCTAGATATGTTAATATCTTTCTTGTATAATTAACATCTGCATCATGTTTAGGATCAGCTCCATATTCTAAAAGTTTTCCTAATAGCGCATGATTATGTATTTTCCATGTATCTTCTTGTTTGTGTTGGACGTGGTTTTCTACTGAGATATTAAAAGCAGCAATTTCAAAGGCATTGCAACCATATTTATTACGAGCATTAATATCTACGCGCTTATCCTCTAACAACACATTGATTATATCATCCTGCCCCTGACTTACAGCGTACATTAATGGTGTAGTACCGTGTATATCTTTTGAGTTGAGATCTACGCCTGGTATCGTTAGCAATGTCTTTACTAATTCGACATCGCCCGTAATTATAGCACTTGTTAAGGCTGTAAGGCCATAGGTATTTTGCGCATTTATAACTTTCTGAACAGAACTTTTAGAAGCATTAATCTTTGCTAAAGCTAAATTTTTATCCTGCGATGCAACGATATAATGTAGGAAAGAGTTGCCTAAATTATCCTTATGAGTTAGAGAAGATTCAGATTTCTCTACAACTTTCGAGAACACCTCCGCTGAGTTACACAAAGCTGCCCCCATAAGTGCTTGTACTTTATCATCTGTGGCACCCGCCTCTATTAAAAGCTTGTGAGCAGATCCTATATTTGTAAACTCCTCTACAGACACGAGCGCTTGATATGCATAGAATAGAGGGGTGTATCCGAGTGCATCTGGTTTATCTAGCAATTTCCTTTTATTAGGAGTTTCTTTGATATGCTCCATTAATAGCTTCAATATGTTTGGGCTCGTCATGGACGCAATATGTATAGGTCCTTGTTTATATGCATTAAGGAGGGGGCTATATCCTGTTCGGAATGCAAAGTTAAAAGATTTTTTACTATATTTTCTTCTCCATAAAGGCATGCTAATTCTAGTAAATTTTCTGTTCCAGCATACTCATTCTGCAAAGAGAGGGTTGGATTTTTAGAGATTTTATCCAACGCACTATTTAATAGACTAGCATTTGGTACTGATAATTCATCTCCAGATAAAATTTTATACGAAACAAAAAGTTCATTTGATACAGGCATTATGCCACTCTTTGCTGATTCATTAAGATTAATATCTTCGTATGAAACTATTGTAGTCAATAACTCAATTTGCTGCTTAATTTGGGAATTAAAAATATCAATTTTTTTTATATCGGTTTTTGTGGCATTTTTTGCTTCATATAGCCCTTTAGCTAATGTCAGTATATTTTGACTTACTACTGCTAATAAATCCTTATCTCTATTATTGGGTATTTTATGTAATTTTTTTGCTAGCTCTGTTGCCAAATCCCCAGTCTCTATATTGAGGCATAACTAGAACTAGTATAGCTTCTGTTATCTTCGTATGTTCTCTCTAGGGTGGCGTTCCATTTAAAATTTTCAGTATTGGCTTTTAATAAAGTATCAAGCATCCCCCTATCTTTTGAGTTTACATAACGTAAATATGCAAGGGTTAATGGTGATTTTTCCCCTTCATGTTGGGGACTTCTTGCGATTAATGTCTGGAGCAATGTAACCATATTATTCTCACTTACATTGCCGAATCGCACTAAATAATCTATTAACCCATCTTTTTTTGAGTCTATAGCAACTTCAGGATCGAACACAGGCTTTTCATCAGGGGTTTTAACTTTTAGTAAATCATTTATTATGCTATATTCCCTTCTTTGCAATAGCTCTAGCAACATAGGTAGCTCTTGACGTTCTGTCTGAATTTTTTGTGCCTCTATATACCAATTTGGATTGTTATTAATACATTGTTTTATGTTTTCAGGAGACAGTTTCTTACTTTTTAAAAGACTATAAAATTGGCCTATTGCAATTTCTCCAGTTTTTGTGGGGAAAGTAGTAGCTAAGCTGCTGAAGCAACTGCTATCTCTCTGCGCATCAAGAGAAAGTGCTACAGGCACTAAATCCGAGACTCCAGATTCTTTCCATAGATTCAATATAGAGCCTGAAAACTCCGCTGAAGAATTTTTCGATTTAGCTATAAATACCTGTAGAGGTATAAAGCCATTGCTATTTTGGGCATTAACTTGCTCGGGGCATTTACTCAATACTTTTTCTAATAAAGACTTTTGGCCATAAGCAGCAGCAAGATGCAACAATGTATTTCTGTCTTTATCTATATTGTCGGTTTTACCTAATCCCCTTTCAATCAAAAATTCAGTAAGTGCATATCTACCTTGTGAACAAAGATCTGTAAGGTTTACGCTCTCTAAATCTTTTGATTCCAGTATTCCTTGCTCAAAAAGTATTGTTAATTTTTCTTTTACAAATGTAATGTTCTTTTGGGGCTCGCATAAGGCCCTACCCACTTCTTTCTAAAAAGGTTTAAACCGTTCTTCTATGTTATTAATAGGGCGATTGATGTTCTGTTTCTTACGGAGTATGCATTCATCTAAAGCTGCTTTAAATGTAAAGACATCACATTGCTCAAACCGTTTAATAAGCTCTATTGTAGCTTTATCGTCTTTGTTAATATTTTTTATTGCCTCTAGTTTTTGGCGTATATCATGCGTTGTTTTCATATTTCCCTCCCCTAAAAATTAGAATTATTCTCATACCTTGTAACTCTGCGTATATATTACTATATCATTATCGTAAACGTAACTGCAAACGGGCTATGCTCTCGTCTAAATGGAAAGCAGATAATCTAATTATAATAGATCAAAATGAGGTGTAATAAAATATATGGGTAAAGTTATAGGTATAGACCTTGGCACTACAAATTCCTGTGTCGCTTTTATGGACGGAGGACAAGCTAAGGTGATAGAAAATGCAGAGGGAACACGTACTACCCCTTCTGTGGTAGCATTTACAGATAAAGGAGAGAGGCTTGTAGGACAGGCTGCTAAAAGGCAAGCTATTACCAATCCAGCCAATACTGTATTTGCTATAAAAAGACTCATTGGAAGGCCCTTTAAGGAAGCTAAAACAAAGGATCTTGCTTCTAAAGTCCCTTATAAGATTGTAGAAAGCCCCCAGAGCGATGCGTGGGTTGAGGTTCAAGGGGAAAAATACGCGCCAAGTCAAGTTAGTGCCATGATTTTACAAAAAATGAAGGATACCGCTGAGCGCTATTTAGGAGAGCAGGTTACTCAAGCTGTTATTACAGTGCCTGCTTATTTTAATGACTCTCAAAGGCAAGCTACTAAAGATGCTGGGCGTATTGCGGGTCTTGAGGTCTTGCGTATTATAAATGAGCCAACTGCAGCTGCTTTAGCTTACGGATTAGATAAATCTGCTAATAATAAGACTATAGCTGTTTACGATTTGGGTGGAGGAACTTTTGATGTATCTATACTTGAAATAGGAGATGGTGTATTTGAGGTTAAATCTACAAACGGAGATACGTTTTTGGGTGGAGAAGATTTCGATCAGCGCATACTACAGTATCTATGTGATGAGTTTCGTAAAACAACGGGAATCGATTTAAGTAAAGATCCTTTAGCCTTACAGCGCTTAAGAGATGGTGCAGAAAAAGCTAAAATAGAACTCTCAAGTGCCGTGGAAACCGAAATAAATTTGCCTTATATTAGCGCTGATGCTTCAGGACCTAAACACTTAAATTTGAAAATGAGTCGAGCTAAATTAGAAAGCTTAGTAGATGATTTGGTTCTTAAAACTATAGTGCCCTGTAAATTAGCTCTTAAAGACGCTGATATTGAAGCTTCTAAGATAGATGAAGTGATTCTTGTAGGTGGTATGACTAGAATGCCGAAAGTCATTCAAAGGGTTAAGGATTTTTTTGGTAAGGAACCACATAAAGGTGTAAATCCAGATGAAGTAGTAGCTATTGGCGCAGCAATACAAGGAGCGGTCCTGAAAGGAGAAGTAAAAGATGTAGTCTTATTGGACGTTACTCCTTTATCAATAGGCATTGAAACTTTAGGTGGTGTTTTTACAAGCTTAATAGAAAGGAATACTACTATTCCTACTAAAAAAAGTCAGGTATTTTCTACTGCAGAAGATGGTCAATCTGCTGTAACAATTAGGGTGTTCCAAGGAGAAAGAAAATTAGCGGCAGAAAACAAACTCTTAGGACAGTTTAATCTTACGGGAATTGCCCCTGCTCCTCGTGGGCTGCCACAAATTGAAGTGACTTTCGATATTGATGCTAATGGTATTTTACATGTTTCAGCAAAAGATAAGGCAACGAATAAAGAACAACGCATCACTATACAATCTTCGGGTGGTTTAAGTGCAGCAGAGATAGAGCAGATGGTTAAGGATGCAGAGATACATGCAGCAGAAGATGATAAACGTAAAGAGCTTATTGAAGTTCGCAATCATGCTGATGCATTAGTATACTCTACAGAAAAAAGCCTAAAAGATTATTCGGAAAAAATTCCAGAGAATGATAAAAATGAAGTCGAATCAACTATAGTGGCTCTAAAAGAAGCTGTAGCAACGGAGGATATAGAAAATATAAAGCAAAAAACTGAAGCGCTAATGCAAGCTACCGTAAAGATAGGCCAATATGTATATGGAGGCACGGGAAATACGGGGAATGCAGAGGCTTCTAATGGTGCTACTGCAGAAGAACCTGAAGATAAAACGGTAGATGCAGAATTTGAAGAAGTAAAAAAGGAAGACAAGTAGTTATTTATAATAGATCTTCAGATTTTAAGCGTGTGTTATGTATTAACGTATTGATAGAGATGGAGAGCTTTTGCGTAAGTTTATGTGCGGTAATTGTACTACCCTCTTGAACTAAGAGCTCTCCTATCTTTCCAAGTAAAAAAGTTCCTGTTCTCGCAGCTTCGAAGCTGTTGAGCCCCATGCTTCTCAAAGCACATATAGTGCCCGCCAAAACATCTCCAGTTCCTCCTACTCTCATTTGTGGAACGCCAGAGTGATTTGGGGAAACGTTACCATTATAGTCTACTACATAATCTATGCGGCCCTTGAGACAGATTGTTATTCCATATTTACATGCACAAGCGTATACAGCTTCTTTCAAAGAAGATGTCTCTTTTGATGCTGTGTAGATGCGTTTAAATTCTCCTATATGGGGCGTCAGTATCCAATCTTTAGGGGTATTTATTGAATGAGCGATTTCTAATACTTCGGGAAGTAAAGCTTCTGCATCTATTATTATAGGCTTATAGCCGCCTGTGGTCCCATTTAACAGTTGTGAGTGCAAAAACTCTAATATAGCTATTTGTGTTTTAGGTGCTTTTCCCAAGCCATTACCAATCACCATAGCGTCACATGCGCAGGAAAGAGAAGTAACCAGGTCTAGATCTTTAGAAGTAAATTGATCTTCTTCGAAGGCATGCAAAAAAAAGTTTAATGAGTATGCTTTAGCAGCTTCTAAGTGCATAGAAGGTATCGCTAGGATGATTAAATCGGCTCCTATTGCCTCTGCGCCCAATGCAGCTAGTATTGGAGCTCCATAATATTGAGGAGCCCCTCCTATTATTAAAACCTTACCACACATACCTTTATGTGAATTAAGAGACCAGGATGGCAAAATAATATCTTGCTTTAGCTGATTTTGTTTTGTAGTTGTCATAGGCGTTTTGTATTGTAAGGCATAAGAGAACGTCTGTATTATTTCACAGATCTCAGTTGTTTCTACTTTAATTTGGCGGAGTAGCTCAGGTGGTTAGAGCAACGGAATCATAATCCGTGTGTCGGGGGTTCAAGTCCCTCCTCCGCTACCATTTTTACTAGCACATGTATGTGTTATAATAAGCTTTGTAAGCACTACGAAGTAAAAACCTCTCTGTGGAGGCGTTATACTTTTTTCGTAATTCTAGAAAAAGAAAGCTTCTTTATAAGAATTTGCTGAAGGATAGATAATACGTTGCTCCATACCCAATACAGGACTAACCCTGAAGGAAAAGATGCAAACATGAACGTGAAAACAACTGGCATAACCCTCATTATCATGGCTTGTGTTGGATCAGAGGGTGTAGAATTTAGCTTTTGTTGTATATACATAGTAATGCCCATTAATATAGGCAAAATACCAATCATCATAAACCCTGGTGGTTGCCAGTCTATTAAACCAAAGAGATTAAATATGGTAGTATGATCAGGCATTGACAAATCTTGTATCCATCCAAAAAATCTAGCTTGCCGCATCTCAATGGTAACATATAATACTTTATATAAAGCAAAAAAAACTGGCATTTGCAAAATCAACGGCACACATCCAGCTACAGGATTCACCTTTTCTTTTTTATATAATTCAACTAATGCTTGTTGCATTCGTATATTATCTTCTGCATAGCGTTTGCGTATCTGCATCATCTGTGGTTGCAATTCCTTCATCCTATTCATGCTATAAAAGCTTTTATATGCAAGGGGGAATAAGGCAGTTTTTATGAGGACAGTAAGTGCAAGAATAGCAAGACCGAAATTTCCAATCAACCTATGGATGTAATCTAAGAGCAAAAATATCGGTTTAGTAATAAAGTACAGCATACCAAAGTCTACTGCTCTGTCAAATAATGGCACGTTATACTCCTTGGAATACTTTTCCAACAAATCCAGCTGTTTTGCCCCTATAAACAAGCCTATACCCCGATCTGAAGATCGCATAAATTGCTCAATCATTTCTACTTGAAAATCTGCTTTTTCAGATTGATAGGCAGCCTTACCTCGTACTACTCTACTACTATTATCCATTGGTATGCCAACAACTAACCAATATTTATCTGAAAAACCTAGCCAACTAGTTTGTTGATCGTAATTTACTACTTTATCTTTTTTTAAACTTGAGAATGTGACCTCTTTTAATCGGTCACCTATCACGCCCACTACACCTTCATGTAAAATCATAGAGTCGCCGGATAACTTTCTGCTAGCACGACTAATATTGACGTACATTTGTAGATTTTCTAGCGGCAGGCCAGTATTTAGATCTTGAACTTTGCGTTTAATATGAAACAGGTAATGTTCGTCTAAATATATGCGTAAAGTGAACTTTTTATTCTGTTTATTTACCCACGTTAAAATTAATTCCTCTTTTGGGCCTATAGATTTTTTATTTGTCGTCCAAAGAGTAAGTGGTCCTGGCAACTCTATACCGCTATTAGCCTCATCACGCCACCCTAGAGAAGTAAAATAATTATCTCTTGTTTTTTCAGGAGACATCAACACAACATCTGGCGAATTTTTATCCAAAGTTTGCTTATATTTCAACAATACAAGGTCATCGATTTGTGCTCCTACAAGGTTGATAGAACCAGCAACATACTCATTCCGCACCGCCACACGTTGTGAAAGCTTAAATCCTTCATTTATTATATCCACCCTATCTTTCAATTTCTGTACTTCAGTATTAGACGAAGCAACTATAGTTTTTTTAGATGTTGGGAGCTGTGCAACATTAACTATAGAGGGGAAAAAATAGGGCGCGAAAGCATAATGCCACGCAAATATTATCGCGATAGCCAGAACTAACGAGAGAACTAGCCGTTGATCATATGTTTTCATACACTGTTTACAGTTACTATTCTACAGGCTGCATGGGCATCAAAATATGTACTCCCAATGCATTATCATAATCTCTTAATACTATTGGCCCAGCGTCACTGCCCCCTATAGTAATCTCTGTCGTTTCTCCATTTATACAACTTAGACTATCCAATATATAGCGAGAATTTACCAACAGATCCCTTTCTTTTTTGGGATTATTACTAGTGGCCTTAACCTCTTGTGTACCCGAAGCTCCACCTGTGATAGCGCCATCTACAGACACAGTAATTTTATCGCCTTTTAGTGATAATTTAACAGAACGTGTTTTACCTTCCGTAATAGTACTCACAAGATCTATAGACTTTGCCAATTCCTTTGTATGTACCTTTAATATAACATCGTTAGTTAAAGAGTTAAAAATTGCTTTATAATCCGGGAATGTTGCATCTATGATTTTAGAAATAATCTTTGTGTTGCCTATAGTAAACATAACTCTATTGGCACTCAAACCAACTTGCACATCATGATCAAATTCATCAAGTAATCGTGATACTTCTACAACTGTTTTGCGAGGAATGATAACTCCTTGTAGTTGATGTTGCTTTTCCTCTGGATAAAAAAGGGCACTCTCAGCTTTTGCCATCCTATGTGAATCTGTGGCTACAGTACATAACTTCACACCTTCTTTCCCCTTTTCTTTTATGGTATGAAAATAAACTCCATTCAGGAAATATCGCGCTTCTCCACAAGCAGCCGCATGTTTTACTTGATTGAATAAGAAACTTAGCGATTTTGAATCTATATCAAATTGTGCATCACCAGATACAATTGAAAAGTCTGGAAACTCATCAGCTGATAATACTGGAAATTGAAAAATACTCTTGCCGGCGTTTACTGTTAGCATAGAGGAGTTTTGAGCAGAAATACTTAGTACAACATCGTCACATTCATATAGCTTTCTTATCATCTCGTATAACGGGAAAATAGCAGTAGTAAAGCTATAACCATTGCTTATATTAGATTTTTCCTTATCTAAATCCTCAACTTCTGAAACTAAATCAGAGACTAAGATATCCGCATCTGTAGTAGAAAAACGCACACGGCCACCACTCCATTCTATTTTCACGTGGCTTAAGATTGGCATTACATTGCGCCTCTCTACGACTGCATGAACCCTAGCCAAAGATTTTGTTAAGGTCTCTTTATTGATCTTTATACGCATCTTTAGATTACGTTGCTTGTTTATTATTATGTTCCCTACTTGTGCTGCAGATAATGCAACTGCACACCTCTCCCAAAGCTAGCCTCATATACACATTTCGAGAGTATACCTTTATCTTAATACTTTGCAACTGAGAGACTAATAAAACACAAAAAACGTACACGAGACTAAGACCGTGCGATCACTGAAGTGGACGGCACATAAACGGGAAATATAATTCGCAATTATAAATTGTATCACTCTTCCCTAAAACAGCTAAGAGCGCTTAATATGACCTCTTTAGCAGAATTAGGCTCTACTTCCATAGTAACTGCATATTCATGAACCAGTCTTTCAAGAGCCGATTCATATATCATCCTTTCGCTATATGACCTGCTATTTCCCTCGGGCCCTCTGTATAAATCTCGCACTACCTCTGCAAGCCACATTATACTGCCTGAATTTATCTTATGTTCATATTCCTGAGCTCTTTTACTCCACATTCCTTTTGCTATTTTAGCGTTTCCCTTTAAAACCTCCATTACATCGTTAAGCTGCTCTCTAGAACTCAGATGGCGCAATCCAGCTTTGATCGCCTTTGCTTTAGGAACGCTTAGCGTCATTTTTTCTTTAGTGAAAGAAATGACATACATAGACATCTCCTGTCCACCTATTACTTGATGCTCTTCAGCTACGATCAGACCCACTCCATGCGACGGATATACTACTGTATCGCTAACTTTAAACGACATCGGATCGCAATCATGCGGATATAACATAAAATGCCTACCAATAAAAGTTGAAAGTCCGGCCAGATTATATCAATTTTTACATTGATTGCAACTTCCTTTTGGAATAAAGGGCTACAGACGCCAACTCATCGCTCTATTCATCCATATAGGGGACTATGAATGCTGCTAATCTTATTAGATACGCATAATCTGTATTATTTCTATTTTGCCTGTTTAGAAGTAGATGTCTTTATCACTTCTAAAAGCACTTTCGCCGCAAGTTGCTCTGCTTCTTTTCGAGATTTTCCTTCAGCATATGCGTGAGGAAATAAACCAACTTTTACAGAAACATGAAATAAAGGCGTATGAGGCTGTCCCTTAAAGCCTATCATAGTATAGTGCGGTATATCATAGCCTCGCTGCTGAGCCCATTCTTGAAGCTGCGATTTATGATTTTTTTCGCTTATTTGCTCAATAGGTATAGATAAGAGATGATGCCATAGACATTCTACTATCTCTTTAGCTGCAGTAAAACCGCCATCAATATGGATCGCGCCTATTAGTGCTTCTAGCGCATTTTCCAAGTTATGCGGATTTTCTCTGCCTCCAGTTGTTTCTTCCCCTCCATTCATTATCAAATAATCTCCTAAACTGATTAATTTTGCTATATATGCCATAGCAGAAGTCTGCACCATATGCGCGAGAATAACTGAAAGCCCCCCTTCATTAAGATCGTCATATTTTTTATATAGAAATTCTGCTACGGCAAGAGAAACCACAGTGTCTCCTAAAAACTCTAAACGCTGATAGTTAGTATTACTTTTGCGATAACTAGGATGGGTTAATGCTTCCAGCAATATAGAACAATTTTGGAAAAAATATCCTATTCTACATTGCAACTTATTTATTGCTTCTGAGGATAGTGGTTCTTGTATTTTGCTTCGTTTTTTTTTCATCTTAATTTAACTTAATGCCCTGAGAATACCATGAAGAATACGTAACTCGCTACTACTTAACTTTGCTTTTATAAGCATAGTTCTCAATTTATTAAGCATTTGATCTCGCTTTTGTGGTATGCTAAAAAATCTCTCACGCTCTAAAATAGGAACTAGTCTATCCAAAAAACTCTTTATTTCTCTCCTAGGCGCTATAGCCCCAGAGTTAAGCTCTGCGTATGGGAGATATTTATCTTTTTCATTATTTTCATGCTGAATGACATGCAACATGTATTCATACGCTATAATGGCAAGTGCTTGTGCAAGATTTAACGACCTATTTAGAGAAGACGTGGGTATAGTAGCTATCACGTCTGCGTATTCAAGTTCATTATTTGTAAGACCAGTACTTTCTCGTCCTAGCATAATCCCCACTCTATTTCCTTGTGATGCTTGTAAACAGGCTATTTCTATTGCTTTTCGAGGAGAAATTACTTCTTTATTTAAATTTCGACTCGTAGCAGTGGTTGCAATTATAAAAGTTAAATCTTCAATCGCAGCATTTAATTCATTATAAATAATAGCTTCTTTCAATATAAACTCTCCATGCGCTGCTAGTTGAACTGCTTTGTCACTAGGCCATCCGTCTCTTGGATTTACAATACGTAAACTTCTAATACCAAAGTTACTCATGACCCGCGCTGCAGCTCCTATATTTTCACTCATCTGTGGAGCTACAAGGATTACAGCAACATGCGGAGGTTCTATCTTTTCCATAACTTAAAGTTTAGTACAATCCATGATTTTTTCTTCAATCAAAGCTATGGTTTTATCCGCTCCATATATTTTTATAAATGTGCCCATACGTGGCCCTTCTGTTGCTCCCAACAAAATTTGATATAAACTGGAAAACCACTCCTTCAATACAAATCCGTGCTGTTTACCTATTGTATAAACTTGATTTTGTATGAACTGAACGTCCAACCGTTCTTCTTCGTTCATCTTTTCAAGAATTTCTTTCAAAGAAATAAGAGCTTCTTTTTCGGCATAGTCTGGCACTTTATACTGCTTATTAGGCATTATGAAATCATGATAATAATTCATTGCGCCCTTTATCAACTCCATCAAGAATGCGTTATCTTTACAGTTTATGTCAGGATTAATTTTATTAATATAACCTAGTATAACCTCTATATTTTCTGTTTTACAGGCGCTTATAATACTTAAGAGTAGAGTATAATTAAATCCAACTTTAATCGAAGGGGGTGACCCACAATGTATATGAAAAATAGGATTCGCCCACTTTTCTTCCACGGTTTCTTGGGTATTGTATAAGTTGAGGTAATGAATATAATCGTCTACATTTTTAGGTATAATATCGAAGCGCAAGATTTTAGCTTTTTGCGGAGAAAGATAGAGGAAATAGCTTAAACTTTCTTGAGGCGCGTATCTAAGCCACTCTTCTATAGTTAGACCACCACCAATAGACTTTGAAAGTTTTGTTTTATCCTCAGCAAGGAAAAATTCATAAAACATCTGATGTGGAGGTTTCCCTCCTAGGATCTTGCATATTTGGGTATATATAGGCGCATTATACAGATGATCTTTTCCATACATTTCGAAATCCACATCAAATAACATCCAACGCATGGCAAAATCTGGTTTCCACTGTAATTTACACCTTCCATCCGTTATTTTAGTCCACGTTACCTTATTATCGCAATAAGGATTAGCATAAGCTATCATATCCTCCTTTTTATCTATCTCAAGTGTGGGCACTTGTAGCACTTTACCAGTTATGGGGCACAGCGGCATAAAAATACTATATGTTTTACGGCGTTCTTCGCGAAGAGAAGATAGCATTAACTCCATTATTTCTTCATAATGGTCCAACGCTGCGAGCAATCCTCTATTTAAAATGCCATTTCTATAACTTTCAGTAGCACTCATAAACTCGTAGTTAAAGCCGAAAGTCTTTAAAAAACCCTTTAATCTTGCGTTCATATTATCCCCGAAACTCTTTTCTATACCAAAGGGATCAGGCACCTCAGTCAATGGCAGATCTAGATATTGTTCATAAACTTCATTATTAGGAATAAATTTTGGAATTTTACGTAATCCATCCATATCATCTGAAAAAACAATAAGCTTAGTTTTAAAACCGGAGAGAGCCTCAAACGCTTTTTGCACCATAGTAGTTCTCGCAACTTCCATAAACGTCCCCATATGTGGCAATCCTGAGGGACCGTATCCCGTTTCAAATAGTACATAACCTTTGTTGGGTATAGATCCATTAGTCCGATTTAAAATCAGCTCTGCCTCTCTAAAGGGCCAACTTTTCTTGGATAAAATTTTCATTACATCACTATTAGACATTACGTATTCTCTTATTTATACTACCAATACTGATTGGCGGATGTTACTCTAAATACCCAGTGAATCCAAGGGGATATTAATCATTATACATAACAAAAATGACCAAAAAGAAAGCGATAACAGGCGCAATTTTAGGTAATATTGTTGAGTACTATGATTTTGGCATATACGCTATTTTCGCAGGAATGATAGGTAGCTCTTTTTTTCCCGTTACGAGCGAATTCTTACAGCTATTGCTTGCATTTAGCGTGTTTTCTTGTGGATTTTTGATGCGCCCTTTCGGTGGTGTGATTTTTGGTTATATAGGTGATAGATTTGGGCGTAAAATAGCTCTTAATATCTCTATAGGAGGCATGGCTTTCGCAACTCTAGTAATCGCGATATTGCCTAGCTATACAGTTATAGGAATGTTTGCACCTTTAATTCTGATTCTAGCTAGACTTATTCAAGGTACTTGTATTGGAGGTGAGGGAAGTGGTTCGGCTATATTTATACTAGAACATTTAGGCAAATCCATTCTTAGCCTTGTAGGTACTATAGTTATGGCTTCTAATACATTCGGGACATTATTAGCTACTTTAGTAGGCCTTTTTATAGACAAATTCATCGGACTGAATGATTTTACTTGGAGGTATAGCTTCTTTTTCGGTGGTGCTTTGGGATTAGTAGCTTCTTATTTTAGGCTACAATCTACTGAAACTCCTATATTCCATCAAATTAAAAAGGAAAATAGAATTCAAAGAGGACCACTAATTACAGTATTAAGAAACAAGCCACACTTTCTATTTCTTGTAGTGGCTATAGCAGGTCTTTCTTCTGCTATGTCGTATATGATACGTGGTTACTTTATAACGTTTTTCACTTATACTGCAAATTACGATATTTCCGAAGCGTTATACTTTACCTCGCTTGCTCTCGTATACGTAATATTGTTACTACCAATATTCAGTTTTATATCACTCAAATTTGGTTATTTCCGTTTTTTACAGATGATTGCAATTCTAATAATTGCATCAATAGTACCTATATTTGCATCTCTTGCTAATATTAATCACGACATGTTCAATGTCCATATTGGAATATTACTAATGAGTATGTTGACAGCTGCTGTTTCAGCTCCAGCATATCCATATGCATTAAAGTCGTTTCCTCCAGAATTGCGTTACTCGGGTGTTGCTTTTGGATGGAACATAGGCAATGCATTATTTGGTGGTACTACTCCTATTATTGCGACAATATTAGCAGAACAACTAGGAAGCCACGCTCCTGCGTACTATTTAGTAGTTGTAGCATCTCTTTTCCTAACTGCAAGCGCAATCGCAAGAGCTCTTTTAAGGCTGGTTTTTGCTAGGTAGAATATATATAAATCATAGCCCATGACTATGATTTATATAATGAATACTTATAATTACTACTTGTCTATATTACATGCAGCTCCTTTGATAGCCTGCTTCATTCTTACTACTGTTGCATTTAAAAGATCTGGAAAATCACTCTTTAATTTAAAGAGCGTAGAACATGCCTCTTGTTGTTTGCCAAGCTTTATTAACACTTCTGATAAACGTAAAAGATTATCAGAAGCTCTTGTCCCATGAGGGCCTGCTTTATATCCTTTAAGATAACATATAGCAGATTTTTCGTATTCCTTGTTACGCGCATATATCTCACCAATCCAATAGAAAGCATTACCCGTTAACGCATGAGCTGGGTATTTTTGCGTAAATTCTTCTAAAGCTGTCTTTGCTTTTGAAAAGTTTTTAGGTTCAGTTTTACTATTCAGTACAACTACTAGAGCGCTATAAGCGTCTTTATAAGCAACTTCAGGTGATATTTTTTGCCCTTTAGCAGCAGCACTATTAGTAGCAGATATTAATGCAGCACTATCGGAGCCCTTTCGTGGTACAAGTAACTCTTGATCTATATCATTCAACTGAACGGCATCTTCTCTACTGAGAAGGGGCTTTTTATTTGAATCTGCATTGCGCGTCTCTAAAATCGCTGCCAAACGATTTACTGTTTCTGTTAGTGTCTTCTGTGCATGCTGTAATTCTTCTAACTCTGCATGTATCAGTTTAAATTGCCTCGTTATATCATCAATTTCACTATTAATTATGTCATCTTGCTGCTTAGAAGTGCTTTGTTGTGAAAGTTCTTGTAGATTAGAGCTATCAGTAATTTCAGCAAATTCGCTATTATTCATAGGAAATTTCACGGCCAAAGGCTCACCACTCCATGCTGAAGATGTATATATTATTACCGTTAACAGCCATACCTGTCTTATCGACTTAGTAATAAATCTCTTGGATTGTTCATTAATTTTTATAACCATAACTTGCCCCTTACCATTAGTCCCAAGCTAGCTCATATGCAATGCCTAGCAAAGTGTATTGCAATATTTTTTAAAAGTCACTTCTTTATAGTTTGAATTATACTAACGACCACTTCTAAACATAACGTTCCTATATGATGAGTATCAATGGCTTAATTTTAGATGTGATGAAAATAAGGGTGGAATCGGCTTAATTACTAAATTTAATTTTTTATTCCGTTCTACCGCAAAAATACCAATACTCAAAGGCAAAAACGGTTCACTATATTGCTATAGTGAACCGCCTCTTTGCCGAATAATATATTAAAAAAAGCGTTTCTTACCAGGAGAAAATTCGCTACTATTACTTCCTCCTGCATGTGGCGGACGAGTATTACGAACACCACCGCTACTATTACTACTGCCGCCTTTGAAGTTATTTCTTCTTGGGCCATTACCACTATTACCGCCTCCTTTATACTTATCTCCGCCTGCTGGAGCATAGCCTCCACCACCACCACTTGAACGCTCTCTTCTCTTTCTGTCTGTGCCGGTTGATTGAGAGTCAGAATAATCACGTTCGAACGCTTCATCCAGAGCTTTTATACTCAAACGAATTTTCCCGTTCCTATCAACACCCACTACCTTAACTTTTACAGCTTGTCCAGAAGTAACGAAATCGCCTACATTTTCGACATAACCCTCTGCTATTTCGCTCACGTGTAATAATCCCTCTACATTAGGTAAGATTTTTACAAAAGCACCGAAATCAAGGATTCTTGTTACAGTACCTTCATATATCTGCCCAGCCGTAGGTACAGATACTAAACCCTGTATCGCTTCTTGCGCTTTACTCACTGCTTCACTTCCTACACCAGCAACTACTACTTTTCCATCGTCATTGATATCTATCTTAACATTATATGTACTACATAGTTCTCTAATAACTTTACCTCCAGCACCGATAACTTCTCTTATTTTATCTTTAGCTACATGGAAAGTAAGCACATTAGGAGCAGAAGCGCTCAAATTTTCTCTAGGCGCCTGAATGGTGTCGTGTATTTTTGAGAGTATTGTCTTTAGTCCATCCTCTGCCTGCATCAATGCCTTATGCATGATATCAAAATCTATACCATCCATCTTAATATCCATTTGCAAGGCAGTAAGACCAACTTCCGTACCAGTAACTTTGAAATCCATACCACCGAGATGGTCTTCTTCTCCAGTTATATCTGATAGTACTACAAATTGCTCTCCCTTTTTTACGAGTCCCATCGCTATACCAGCAACTGGTCTTTTAATAGGAACACCCGTTGACATCAATGCAAGCGAGGCTCCACACACAGTAGCCATAGAAGAAGAACCATTAGACTCCGTGATATCAGATACTATCCTTATAGTATAAGGAAAATCTGCTTTACTAGGTACGACAGACTTGATGGCTTTAGAAGCTAATTTACCATGCCCTATCTCTCTTCTACCTGGTGCTCTCAACATTCCTATTTCTCCTACAGAGAAAGGTGGGAAATTGTAATGTAAGAGGAATGACTCTGATTTTAATCCAGATAAGTCTTCGACTGTTTGTTCATCTTGAGCTATACCAATAGTAACAACTACAAGAGCCTGCGTTTCTCCTCGTGTAAAGAGTGCAGATCCATGTACTACCGGCAAATAATCTATCATACAGTTAATATTACGCAATTCAGAAGGACTCCGCCCATCTAAACGCGTGTTAAGGCGTAAAATATGCTCTTCTACGATACTCTTCTTTAATTTAGCTAACTCCTGCATAATCAAAGCATTACTATAGCCCATTTCTGTGACGAATTTTGCAACAGCATTCTCTTCTATAGCGCAAACTTTCGCCGCTTTAGCAGATTTTTCGCCAATCAAAGCTTCTTCTAAAGCCACAGCACAAAAATCCCGTAACAAACCAGGAAGAGCGGTGTCGATTGTCATACCTGTAGTACATTCTTGACAGACACAATCCGAAGTACTTTTGTACTCAGCTACAAAATCTTCAATGAAGCTTACTAGACTCTTCACTTGTTCACTCCCATACTTTAGCCCATCTAAGACTACACTAGTAGACAACTCGTGTATCTCTGATTCAACCATCAATATAGCGTTTTTAGTACCAGCGAGAACCAAATCTAATTTACCATCAGCAACATCTTTATGAGAGTGACTAACGTAAAATTCGTTGTTTTCTTTACATCCTATTCTTACTGCTGCTGCTGCTTCTGAAACACCTGTATTAGCTAATAATAAAGCGGTAGACGCTCCTATTAAAGCTAACATATCTGAATCATTTTGTTCATCATAAGATAACACCGTACATATTATCTGTACTTCATTTTTATTATTAGTTCCAAACAAAGGCCTTAAAGTTCTGTCTATTAGTCTAGAAATTAAAGTTTCTCTTTCTGTTGACTTAGTCTCTCTTTTTATAAAGCCGCCTGGTATTTTTCCTGTTGCATAAAACTTTTCTTGATAGTTAACAGTCAATGCAACAAATCCTTTGTACTCTTGCAAAGCTGCCTTCACTGCTGTACATAATACGGTAGTTCCGCCCATTCGCACCATAACAGCACCATGCGCTTGCCTAGCTACTTGTCCAGTTTCCAGCTCTAAGATCTTACCTTGCCAAGTTATTTTTTTTGATACAATTCTAAACATCTTTCCTATGTATTTATCAGTTGATAGTTCCTTTGAAGAGCCAAAAAGAGCGCTTGTATCTCTATATATAATACAGCGCAAATGCGTGCAATGCCAAAGTGAAATGCGAGTTTCTGCGTTTAGTGCACAAACAACACTTTCGAAGGGTTAAAGTACCCAAGCGGATTGTACTCGAATATTGCTACATATCAATCAAAAATGAATGCAATTAGGATGCAAACTACTTAAATAATATGCGCGGCAAAATATATATCTCATTTAGCAGTTACTAGAGTACTAGTTTACACAGCATTATAAGAGGCGTTAAGTGGAATATCACCTATTGATATATAGCGACTTTTCCCCGACACAGACCTTTCGATACATTCTATAATCATTTCAGCAATACGATTTCCCGTAACGCTTTCTACTCCTTTTAATCCAGGCGATGAATTAACTTCAAGCACTTTTGGCCCATCATTGGATCTAATCATATCTACACCTGCAACCTTTAAACCAAGTACTTTTGCTGCTCCTACGGCGATTTTCTTTTCTTGCGCAGTCAATTTAACTTCAGACGCGGTAGCACCTAAGTGCAAATTAGCCCTAAACTCTCCGTTACTAGCTTCTCTTTGTATAGAACCAGCTATTTTCCCATCTATTACAAAACACCTAATATCTCTTCCACGAGACTCCTTCATATATTCCTGTATCATAATATCAGCTTTGATAGTTCTGAACGCAGATATAAGGCTTTTTGCTACAGTATGACTTTCTGCAAGCATTACACCAGTACCATGAGTGCCTCTTAGTAACTTCACAACTAACGGTGCTCCATTTACTGTTTCAATTAAATGCTTAATATTTGAGGGATGGCTTGCGAAACTAGTTGTAGGCACATCTATCCCTCTTTCGGCTAAAATTTGTAGACATTTAAACTTATCGCGAGAATTTAAGATAGAATTTGCATCGTTCATACAAAATATGCCCGACAACTGAAATTGACTCATCAAAGCCGCTCCGTAAAACGTCATAGATGGCTTTAATCTTGGAATCACCGCATCTATATGCCCTAATTGGATACCCTGTCCATAGTATAAAGTGGGAGCATATGGTTTGACGTTCATATAACATGAATTTACCGCTATAAAACGCATTCTATGCCCACGCGCTCTTCCTGCTTCTATAATTCTCTGATTCGAATAAAGATCCGGATTAGAGGCTAGTAAAACGATATCTAATGGAATCTTAGGTTTGCTTTTTGTTTTACATCCATAAAAAGAACAAACGTCATCTTCGGAAATATCTCTCATCGTAGAAATTTTGTCAGGATCCACTAAAACACGGTTTCGCATTGCTTCCCGGCCTAAAAGCATTCTATATCCCATGGTCGCTCTATTAGTCAGGGTTAAGTCTATTTTCCACGAATCGCTCCCTATCTTTATCTCTGTAGATATAACCAAACGTTTTTCTATAGCGCCATTCGAGCTTCTAATAACTTTTGTTCCGATTAAGGGCGCCCTACATGCCACCGCTAGCTTCCTATTACCCTGAAGAGGATGCACATAAAACTTTACACTATCTACGTTCCCCTCTTTATAAACGCTAATATTGAAAGCATGTAATACCGAAGTCTTAGCTCCAGAGTCTATTTTGGCTTTCACAGCGAAAAGACCAAGATCAGGCAATTCACACCATTCTTCCGACCCCAATACTATCTTGTTATGAAGCATACAAACACCGCATACAGATTCCACCTCTCATATTTAATATTTTATTAAAAAACTACTATAAACAAGCACTAATCATCTTTACTAACTAGATAGATAAGCACACACAGAAAGTGGTACTAAAAAATTATCATCAATACTAAGCGCATTAGAACATAATTCGCTTATAGTAGCGATAATAGCGCCAATTACAAGGTTTTTACCATGAGAAACCATAGAAGGGCATACTGTCACATTTAAAAAAAAATAGTACTGCATAAGTAATGCTATACAAAGTGAAGTTAGAAAAAATGCTATTGATCCTTCGATAGTCTTGTTTCTAAATATTTTATGTTTACCAAAATTTAAGCCAACAAAAGCTGCCGCAGGGTCCGAAATAATAAGCGTGATTAGAGCAAAAATAAGCGCCCATTTTGATGCAAACAAAGAACATAATAACGCAGACAATAGCATATAAGTCGCCCCGGTAACACGTATAGCCTCATTATCTCTAAGAACTAAATCAATCTTTGAGTACCTTATTAATCTCTTTAATCTCACAAGTAATGCAAACTGAGACTGAGATAGTCTGGCGTATTCAAAAATCAACACACATATACATATAGTGCACAGCAACCCTACTAATTGTTCTTTAGTAGCATAATAGGCCAATATAACTATCCATAAAGATGATATATGAATTAGCTTCCTTCCTAATTCTCTAAATCCATCTGGCGTCTGGAATTTTAAAGTTCGCACCTCGCATCCCTCAATAATATTTCTATTATAGTTTTCATACTGATCTCATAGTGAGCTGCTATATACGGAAATACAGAATTTTTTGTAAGGCCAGGATGAGTATTAATCTCTAGAAAATATAATCCCGCTTCACCTTCCTCGGGATTATATATAAGATCCACTCTGCTTAGCGTACGGCATCCTAGCACACTGTGTATAGTCTCAGCGTATTTTATAGCCTGTTGTATAATAATATCGGGTACACATGGTGGTATTATATGTTCAGTCGCACCCTGAGTATATTTGGAGTGGTAATCATGAACCCCTGAAAGAGGTCTTAGCTCAATAACCCCGATACCTTTTCCATTTAAAACTGCTACGCTGAGCTCTACCCCTGGTATAAACCTCTCTAATATAATACGATCTCCATATCGCCATTGTTCTTTAGACGGCAAGTCCCTTTCATCTTTGACTATATAAACCCCTAAAGTAGAACCACCAGTTACGGGTTTTAGTACATAAGGTTTAGCAATTAGTGTAAAGGGAATATCTGCATAAAAAAAATCTCTAGTGCTTAACTCAATAGCCTCAGGGCAACGAATCCCATTCTGTATAGCTATAGAACTGGTAAATGCTTTGTTAAACCCGATAGCAGAGGCGCTTACACCAGAATGTGTATAGGGAATCTTCATTGATTCCAAAACACCCTGTAACGTACCATCTTCCCCATATGCACCGTGCAAACAATTAAAAGCAATATCCACATTTATATCGTTTAGGCTTTTTATTATTGTATATGGGTTCACATCTATCTCATGTACACAATATCCAAGTGCGAGTAACACAGGCTTCACGGAGTTCGCGCTCATAAAAGAGACGTCTCTCTCGTTAGAGGGACCACCAACTAACAATGCTACTTGTTCCATTCTCTAATACTAATCAAAATATATACTAAAGTATAACGCTACTATACAGCAAACTGCGTAAACAACTCACAATAAACTAGCAGCAGTCTTATCTAATTCAAATATTTTCTTGGATTCCGTAACAGTACGTGGAAGTTTTTCAAGAAAATAAGCAGCATCAGATGCATCACCATATATCCTTTTAGGAGCAGGCACTTCATACTTCAGTCCGTATATAATCCCCAATAACATAAACAAGACAACATTATACGGATCTGCACTTGCAGAAGCGACCCTAAATTCAATTCTCCTATTTGCTATATAACTATCCGGTATACGAATAGCAGTAGTCCTATTATTACCGCCCCAACTCACATTTATAGGAGCCATAAAGTTGGGTACATATCGTTTATATTCCTCTCCACAATTGCCCGTTAATAAAAACATAGATTGATTTAAAAGTGCTAACATACCCCCTACTCCGTTGCATAACGTTTTATTGGTATCAATTCTATCATCAATAAAAACATTTTGATTGTATCTCACAGAATCTAGATGTAGGTGGAGGTGCATTCCGGAACCATAATCCCCATAGAAAGGTTTGGGTGAATAATCTATACTAATCTTGGGATTCAATTGAGAAACGGCATCTGTCAGTAAACTGCGTATTGCCTTAACTCCTCGAAGTATCTCAAGTATATGACGTGAGTGCAACACCTTGAATTCATATTGTCCCCTACCCCTTTCTTCAAAAAGACTAATCTTAGCGCTACCTTGTAAATTTTTTAAGAAACGAGCACTAGCAATTTCTGGCTTATTTCCGCGTATCAAATAGAACTCTATCTCAATCCCTATAACTGGTACTATGCCATAATCACGGCATAAAAGATCCACGCAAGAATCAATTAACTGAACCTTCTGATCTAGCATATCTAACCTGAGATGCCAATTTTAAATTGCTACAATAAAATTGAATGGCCGCAAATGGCTGATTATAAACCTTCAGGTGAGGACCCGAATAAATAAAATAATCATAATAACCCCCCTCCTTGTTATGTTTTTTCACTTTGAAATATCCAATGCCGTATCACGCCAACCGCACTGTTAGGGTCTCGAGCAATACTCTCTTTTATATAACGTGATAACTCTGCGTGCTTCTTTTCTTCGAAGCCACTATACTGCCCCTTCATTGCATCGGGAATTATATTTTTTGTTCCGAGCAAAGGTTCGGAACCCTGTTCTTTATTAGAAATAAATGTATCAGTATCTTTTTGGCTTATTCCGTCTTCCTCCTGTTGCATGATCGCCCCTCCTAAATCCTTAATTAAATCTCTCTCTTCTTCCTTTTTACCAGCTTTTGGAAACAAAGGTTTAAGAACCCAAAACGCTGCTAAAAAAATTATAATAGATAATAGAGCAATTTGCATAGCAGTCTTAATATCAAATCTCCCTAGTACATTGCCACTTTCCGAGTTAGTATCTTGGATCATATCAAAGAATTGCATACTTATAACTTCAACATTATCTCCTCTCTCAAGGTCAGCTCCAATAGCAGCAACTACTAGGGATTTTATTTTCTCTAACTCAGCCGTTGAGCGTTCAATAAAGGTTTGTTTTCCAGTTTTTTGATTCAATTCATATATTCCATCTACAACAACAGCTACTGATAACTTCTTTATTGTACCACCAACTATAATCTTATTGGTAGCAACTTTAGATATTTCGTAATTTATAATTTCATCTTCTTTGGTTTTACTTTTTGTAAGTTCTGGAACCTTTAACTGTTGGGGAGCATTTGGTATGTTAGTTGCAACACTCACATTGTCAGTCTGTTGAGAGTCTGACTCTTGTTCGTTAATGAGTTTCTTGGACCTAATAACTTGGCCCTCTGGATTATAATCCTCAGAATTAACAACAGCCTTGTCAAAATCAATATCAACGAAAACGCTTGCTTTAGCCTTTCCTGTTCCTACACATCTTTGAAGTATTTCTTCTATAGAAAGGGCCAATTTTTTCTCTATAAGAGTCTGATATGCTGTATTTACAGATAGCATATCATCACCCTCTTTTTCAGCCCTTAAAATGTTACCATTCTGATCAATCATAGTAACATTCTCTGATTTTAAATCAGGCACTGCTGTGACAACCAAGTTTGTAATCCCCTCAATTTCTTTTTTAGAAAGCTTCTTACCAGGTCTCAATTTTAGTACTATAGAAGCAGAGGGAGTAGCACTAACTTTAGAAAACAATTCTTTTTTCGGAATAACCAGATGTACCCTAGAGTTTTCTATGGCAGTTAAGCTATCAATTGTTCTTATTAATTCACCCTCAAGCGCCCTAACTAAATTGATATTATTTAAAAATTGAGAAGTCCCTAATACATCATTTTTATCAAAAATTTCGTATCCTACTATTCTTCCAGATGAAGGAATGCCTTCTAAAGCGAAAGACATTCGAAGATTTAGGGCATCTTTTTCGGGTACGCGTATTTCTTTTCCATCTGTGCTCACCGCGAATGGTACTCCTGCAGCCCGTAATTTTAACGCCACATCATTCCTGTCGGACGAATTCAAGTCTGAGTATAGCAACGTCATATCAGGTTGCGATAAAGTAATCGCTAAGAAAATACCCAATCCCACGAAAAGAACGCAAGAAACTGCTAATATGATAAGTTTGGTTTTGCCCAGGTTTCTGAAAAAGGCCACAACCATAACTAACCTCTATATATTTAAGGTTGTATGACCCATAAAGCTAAATGAACACACTTATAAAATCAAGGGGGTTTTTATTTATTGTCCCTAACGTACCTAATATTTTGCAAATGAGAGGCAAAATTGGTAGCAAATATATGTCCACCTAGCCCATCGCTCACAAAATACAGTTCTTTCGTCCAAACCGGATGCAAAGATGACAAGATGGATTCTTTGCTAGGATTGCATATCGGCGTTGGAGGCAATCCTGAATTTAGATATGTATTATATTCAGAGGGATATTTGAGATCTTTTAATGTAAGGCGTTTTACACGATTTGCTTTCTTTTCAATTCCGTATATTACAGTCGGATCTGCCTGCAATCTCATATGTCGTTTTAACCTATTTAAGTAAACTCCTGCTATTCGCGCTTTTTCTACACTAAGCGCCGTCTCCTTTTCTATGATCGATGCAAGAACTAAGGCCTCTTCTTTGGATTTCAATATTGTGCTAATGCGTGAATCTCTATCTAACCACACTCTATCAATAAAAGCATCAGATTGAAATATCATTCTTTGTAATAGCTCTTTAATAGAGGTACTGAAGGTATAAAAATATGTTTCTGGTAAAAGGGAACCCTCATTTGGTAAAGTTTCCCCTAAGTCATCTATTACTCCGTAGCTTCGCTTCAGTATTTTTACTGCCTGCAATACAGTACACCCTTCTGGGATAGTAACCTTATGTTGTGTGACTTTACCGCGCAAAATAATTGCCAACATCTCTATAAAGCTACTTCCTTTAGGTAGCGCATACTCACCAGCCCTAATCGTCTTATGAAATCCTTTGTGCTCTTTATACAGTTTTGCAAAAAAATAAAACACACGTTCATTATGCAAAAACATAGGCTGATAGGGTTTTAGGGCCATTCTCATAAAATGTAATCCAGATCCCTTGGGGATTATTACAACACGCTCTTCTTGCAATACAGGGCAATAGAGTGCATATACGCAATAACAAAGAGTGGGTATTATTAGTACCATTGTAAGTATTGCAAGATATCTACTCCACTTAATAATATTCATGATAAGATGCTTTACTTGTTTGCATATAAATTGTTCGAATTTTTTGTTCATGATTGTCGCTAAAATTACTTCGCTGTAGCAGCAGTTAATAACTTTTATTTAGATCTTCGAGTATTTAAAGTACTTTTTATTTGCACAAATAGAAGAACAATTTTATCTAGAAAGCATATACGCGATCTACAATATGCGCTTCTATATGCGTTGCGCGTTAGAGTAACTAGAGCCAATAGGAACTAAGAGACCGTTGCAGCTGCTGTTATCATGTTAATTTTGAGATGAGGACTTGTTATATGAATTTTGACGTATTCAGTCGTGATGATCCTAAAGTATCCACCCTACAGTCTGGCATAGCAAACATCATTCTTGTAGAAAATTTTGAAGACCTTTACTTAACTTTGCAAAAAGTAGATAATGAAATAGTGAACTTTGTGCGCAATGTATTGCTAATAAATAAGAGCTTTAAATGCGAAAAAGAGCAAGTTTTATCCATAGCTCTACCACCATCATTACAAGCTCCATTAGATAAAGGCATAAGAGAATTGGTATTAATAGGAACAGGGCCTAAAAAACAGATCTCACCTCAAACTTTCTATGCTATCGGAGCTAGCATCACGGCTGAAATGAACAATAAAGGACTTGAAGAAGCCACAATATATGTTGAAAAGTTATGTGACATAGAAGAACAGCAAATAGCTTATAATCTAGCTATAGGTATCGCGTTAAAAAGTTACAGATTTAATAGATACCGTACGATAAAACGTGAAAGTCTGGAAAACTCCTTAAAGAAAGTCTCAATAGTAGTGCACGATAAAAAACTTTTAGCGGACACACTAGTGAATATAGATGCGGTAGTAGCTGCAGTTTTCACTACACAAGATTTAGTATCGGAGCCAGCGAATGAATTATCACCTGCAATTTTTAGCGAAAAATGTGTTATATTGTCTGAACTTGGAGTCAAAGTTACTGTATTAAATCCTCAAGAACTGCATCAATTACAGATGAGAGCGCTGCTAGGAGTAGCACAAGGAAGCATAAACGAACCGCGTGTTGTAGTGATGGAGTGGAAGGGAATAGAAGACAGTACACAACCAATTATATTCATAGGAAAGGGGGTAACATTCGATAGTGGCGGTATAAGTATTAAGCCCTCTAATGGAATGGCAGAAATGAAATCTGATATGGCAGGAGCTGCTGTGGTAGTGGGTCTTATACAGCTTCTTGCTACACGAAAGGCTAAGGCACACGTCATTTGCATCGTCGGACTTGTTGAAAATATGCCTTCTGGGAGCGCTCAAAGACCTGGCGACATAGTAGTTTCAATGTCAGGACAAACAATAGAGATAGACAATACTGATGCAGAAGGCAGGCTCGTTTTAGTAGACTTGTTATGTTATGCTCAACAATTCTATAACCCCAAAATTATTGTTGATCTAGCAACTCTGACGGGTGCCATTACAGTAGCGTTAGGAGATGGTTATGCAGGCCTATTTGCAAATGACACAGAACTTGCTGAAAAATTACAAGATGCTGGAGAAATAACGGGAGAGAATTTATGGCGTCTTCCACTGGGAGATCATTATGACTCTCAGATTAATTCAGAAATAGCTGATGTTAAAAATACTGGTAGCAGTAGAGGTGGAGGAAGTATTACAGCAGCACAATTCTTGCAACGTTTCGTAAAAAATCATAAATGGGCACATATAGATATTGCTGGCGTAGCATGTGTGAAGCATAATACAAAATTTGGAATAAAAGGAGCCACAGGATTTGGTGTGCGTCTTTTAGATCAATTCTTAGCTAAGTTTTACGAATAGGCCATGACGAAAAGAGAACATAGTACACGAGTATTAGATCTACTCGAAAAAAAACGTAAATTATCAAGGCTGGGAGGGGGCGCCCAAAGAGTAAGTGCACAGCATAAAAGGGGTAAACTAACAGCTAGAGAGCGTATAGAAGTATTACTAGATCCAGATTCTTTCGAAGAAATAGATAGTTTCGCAGAGCATAGATGCGGAAATTTTTGCATGCAAGAGGAAATATGCCCAGGTGATGGTGTGATCACGTGTTTCGGGACAATCAATGGGCGAAGAGTATTCGTATGTAGCCAAGATTTTACTGTTATGGGTGGCTCTCTGGGAGAGGTACATGCCAGAAAAATTACTAAAATACAGGATCTAGCGTTGAAAACATTAGCTCCGATAATCTTTATTAACGATTCAGGAGGAGCACGCATACAAGAAGGAGTGGACGCACTAGCAGGATACGGCGAAATTTTTTCACGTAACGTTAAGGCATCAGGACTTATACCGCAAATTTCGGTTATAATGGGCCCGTGTGCTGGGGGGGCCGTGTACTCTCCCGCCTTAACGGATTTTGTGTTTATGGTTAGAAATACATCTTATATGTATTTAACCGGTCCCGATATTGTTAAAACGGTTACATATGAAGAAGTCACTCACGAAAAATTAGGGGGTGCGCACGTACATTCTGCTAAAAGTGGTGTATGCGATATGCACTTCGCTAATGACATTGCTTGTTTACAACAAGTTAGAAGGTTTTTTGATTTTTTACCGCTTTCAAATGCCTCTCTTCCGCCCGTTGTGCAAACTTGCGATCCTGCAGATAGGATAGAAAAATCCCTTAGTAGTTTAGTCCCAGATAACCCCAATAAACCTTATGATATGAGGCAACTCATATACAAAATTGTTGATGAAGGAAATGTATTCGAATTAAAACGTGAGTTTGCCCAAAATATAATTATCGCTTTTGCAAGGTTTGAGGGTAAAACGGTAGGAATTGTTGCTAACCAGCCTGATCACTTAGCAGGATGTCTCGATATAAACGCTTCTCTAAAAGCAGCGCGATTTGTTCGATTCTGTGATGCTTTCTCTATCCCTATTTTGACTCTAGTCGATGTACCAGGGTTCCTGCCAGGAGTATCGCAAGAACATGAAGGTATAATAAAACATGGCGCGAAGCTTCTGTATGCTTATGCGGAAGCTACAGTACCTAAAATTGCAGTTGTTGTAAGAAAAGCATATGGTGGTGCATATATAGTTATGAGCTCTAAACATTTGGGAAGTGATATAAATTATGCATGGGCAAGTGCTGAAATAGCAGTAATGGGAGCTGAAGCTGCGGTAGCACTTTTATATAAAAAGGATAAATTATCCCAAGAAGAACAACACCAAAAAATTGTAGAATATCAAGAAGCATTTGCCTCTCCTACAATTGCAGCTTCTCGTGGATTTATAGATGATATCATTCGCCCACATAACACCAGATGGCGCATATGTAGAGCGCTTTCTTTATTGGAAAACAAACAAGTCAGTAAACAACTGAAGAAACACGCAAATATACCGCTTTGACCCCACGTCATCGAAGGAGAAAGTGTGAAATATCCTCTTTTTTTTTCTTTCTGCCTCCCTTTTTATTTTCAACGTATGGGCTTTCTATTCGATATCAGTAGTAAAATAGGAGCTGCGATATAGATCGAAGAGTATGTGCCGAATGCTATACCAAAGCATGTAGCAACGCTAAATCCCCTAAGATTATTACCCCCAAAAAGTGCAAGAATTACGCATACAAGCAGAGTAGTCGCTACAGTCATAATCGTTCTGGATAGCGTATTATTAATGCTTGTATTTATGATTGTTGCAAGCGATTGTCCCGCTAGTTTTTTCATATTTTCCCTGATTCTATCATATATGACTACACTATCATTTATTGAATATCCTACAATTGTTAAAATTGCTGCAACAGAGGTTAAATCAAACTCATATCCGCTTATAGAATAGAAACCTAAGGTAGCTAAAATATCATGAAACAATGCTACCACTACTCCCACACCAAATTGCCAATCAAATCTCACACATGCATACATCATCATCGCAATCAAAACCAATACTAATGCCTGTATCGCTTTTTTAATGTCCGTGTTGACAACTTTAGGACCTATATAATCTATCTTTTTGAAATCAATTACGCATTCTTTCTCTTCTTGCAAAGAGGGGAGGCATGAATAATTTAAGAACATCTTTAAAGCGTCTATCTCCCTTTGATGATTCACCCCCTTGGGTTGAAGGCGTACCATAATATGAGAGCTCCCTTCCTGCACATACTCTTGCACATTAAAACTGTGATAGCCCAGCTCTTCCGATAACCCCTGTCGTAAATTATTTGTATTAATACGTCCTGTATAAGAAAAATCTACAAGAATCCCACCTGCAAAATCTATTCCAACATTCAGCCCACGAAAAAGAAGTAAAAGACAGGTAGATAATGATAATAAAATACTCAATGTAAATGCGTACTTACGCAATCCAATAAAATTGATTTGTGTATGATCTGGGACCATCTTCGGTAATATTAAAAAACGCAAAGCCATTTGATTACAATAATTAGGTTCTAAAATAAGGTATCAATTCCTATAATGGTGTTGTATACTGCACAGCAAACGCTGCTGTAATAAGAAATTTGTAGCATGTGTCGTAGTGTCTTTCTACTTCGTACACGCATCTTGCTGCAGCAGGATGCGACAATATTTTCTCTTAACAAACAATAAAAGAAACCAAAAGTGAATAAAAACTTTAAGCGTTTTGAAAATAGCATACTTGTATGGTTTGTAGCGGCTGCTCTCTTAATGGTCGTATATGGAATTTTTTCAGGTGTAGGTTCTACTTCTAGAAAACTTATGTTTTCAGATTTTTTATCAAATCTCGAAGCAGGAAATGTCAATGAAGTTGTAATGAGAGGCAATACCGTAGAAGGGAAACTTGTAAATGGAGATCTTTTTACAACTCTAATACCGAATTTTTACCCACAGCTTATAGATCAGCTAAAAAGCAAGCACGTGAAAATGGAAATAGTTCCTATTGAAACTTCTTTGGGAGCGTTTGGCAATGTGTTGCTTTCTTGGTTCCCAGTATTGCTCTTAGCGGGTGTTTGGATATATTTTATGCGTTCTATGCAAGGAGGCAATAGAGCTATGGGATTCGGCAAGTCAAAAGCAAGGTTAGTTTATAGTAATAATAAGGTAACGTTTTCAGATGTTGCGGGGATAGAAGAGGCAAAAGACGAGCTTATTGAGATAGTAGAATTTTTAAAAGATCCAGGTAAATTTCAAAAATTAGGTGGTGAAATTCCTCGTGGCTGCCTTTTGGTTGGTTCTCCAGGAACAGGGAAAACTCTTTTAGCTCGCGCGATAGCGGGAGAGGCGGGAGTACCCTTTTTTACAATATCAGGATCAGATTTTGTAGAGATGTTTGTTGGTGTGGGAGCAAGCAGGGTAAGAGACATGTTCTCTCAAGCAAAAAAAAGTGTACCCTGCATAATTTTTATAGATGAAATAGACGCGGTCGGAAGACATCGGGGAGCAGGTTTAGGGGGTGGTAATGATGAGAGAGAGCAAACCTTAAATCAACTGCTTGTTGAAATGGATGGTTTTGCTAAAAACGAAGGAGTTATTGTCATCGCCGCCACTAATAGACCGGATGTGCTGGATCCAGCACTGCTACGCCCTGGGCGCTTTGATAGACAGATCACTATACCAGTTCCAGATATAAGTGGACGAGAACAAATTTTATTGGTGCACATTAAAAAAGTACCCGTCACTAAAGACGTGAACATTAAGATATTAGCCCGCGGCACTCCAGGATTTGTAGGTGCAGATCTTGCAAATTTAGTAAATGAAGCGGCCTTAATGGCTGCTCGTCGCAATAATAAAGCAGTGAATATGGCAATGTTTGAAGAAGCCAAAGACAAGGTTATGATGGGAAGAGAGCGCAGGTCGATGATAATGACGGAGGAAGAAAAGCGCCTAACAGCATATCATGAAGCGGGTCATACACTTGTAGCTGCACAAATTCCAGCATCCGATCCACTACATAAAGTAACAATAATACCAAGAGGAAGGGCGTTGGGATTGTCAATGCATTTGCCGGAGAAAGACAAATACTCTTACACAGCTGAATGGTTAAATGCACGTTTGGCTATAGGATTGGGAGGCAGAGCAGCAGAGGAATTAGTGTTCGGTAAGACAAAAATAACAACGGGAGCAGGAAACGATATACAATACGTAACACATTTGGCGCGCAAGATGGTTATGCAGTGGGGATTAAGTGAAGAAATAGGTCCTATGTTTGTAGGTGGTGAAAAAGAAGAAGTCTTTTTAGGATATTCCATGGGGAAAGAAAGCCATATATCAGAATCCATGTCCAAGCGCATAGATAATGAGGTGAAGAAGATGGTAGAGAGCAAATATGAACTCTCCAAAAGTATATTAAATACAAATATAGAAGCACTTCACTTACTCGCTAAAATGTTACTTGAATACGAAACATTGAGCGGACAAGATGTAAAGATATTGCTAGAAGAAGGAGAGCATCCTTTTAGGAAAATGAGGGCTCAACAAATAGAGACATTAGAAGAGTCAGATTCTCCCCCTTCAGTTCCTATTTACCGAAGTGATAAAAAAAACGAAAACAATACTACTACCATAATAGGGGCCGCATAAAATACGCTCTAAGTCTTATAGTCCAAAAATCCATTAACTCATAAAACGTAGGCATACACACATGATCAAGGGAGTAAATCGTCATGGTTTGATGCTTCTTCTATCAGGCCCCTCTGGTGCCGGAAAAACAACTTTAGTAAAACAACTTCGCAATCTCGATCCTCACGTACATTTATCGGTTTCTGTAACTACACGAACCAAAATGGCAAACGAAGAGGATGGAGCGGATTATTTATTTATAAGCAAGCATGAGTTTTCTAAAATGGTAGAAAAAGGTGAGCTTTTTGAATACGCTGAAATATTCGACCATTATTATGGCACTCCTCAAAAAGCAGTGCATGAGTATCTAGAGCGAGGAGAAGATGTATTATTCGAAATAGATTGGCAGGGGCATCGTCAATTAAAAGCTATAGCAGGAGATGATGTAGTAAGTATTTTCATATTACCACCCTCAAGAGAAACGCTCTTTGAACGAATGCGAGACCGTAACAGAGATAAACCTTCTGATATTGAAACACGTTTTAATCAAGCAACTTGGGAGATAAGCCACTGGCAAGAGTATGATTATACAATTATAAACCATGACCTTGATGAATCATTAGAAAAAGTATATGCTATATTGCGTGCAGAGAGATTAAAAAAAGCAAGAAGGACGGGATTACCAGCATTTGTTGCCTCATTAATGCAGCAGTGCGTCGTAGATGATTCATAGTGAAACTTAGAGTTTATGTGATTATTATATACATGTAGTATTTCTACTACACAGAATTATGTGCGTTCTTACTAATCTTTATAAAAAATAACGAGGAGGTATGTTTCTAACTTTGATTATAGCAGCAATAACTGTAGGAGCTTTGATTTGTAGTATTAAAATAGTTCCTCAACAGGAGAGATGGATTGTAGAGAGATTCGGTAAGTATAAAGTTGCTCTAGAATCTGGACTAAGTTTTATAATACCTTTGATGGATAGGGTTGCATATAAACATATGCTAAAGGAGCGTGCTATAAATGTCGCCGAACAAACCGCAATTACTAAAGATAATGTGACGTTGGTATTGGATGGTGTTATATACGTAAAAATAACTAATCCGTTTGATGCCTCTTATGGCATAGAAAATCCGTATTATGCAGTGACACAGCTAGCTCAGACTTCCATGCGCTCTGCTATAGGAAAGATAGCAATGGATACAACTTTTGAAGAACGCGATTCTTTAAATGCACAGATAGTTGCCACAATTAACGACGCTGCAATAACATGGGGAATTCAATGTATGCGTTATGAAATACGAGATATTAAACCGCCTACGAACGTTGTAAAGGCAATGGAGACACAGGTTGCAGCTGAGCGACAAAAGCGTGCAGACATTCTAGGATCTGAGGGCAAGATGCAATCTATTATTAATGTAGCTGAAGGACAAAAAAGAGAGGTAGTTCTTTCATCAGAGGCAGAAATGCAAGAGCGTATAAATAGCGCAACAGGAGAAGCAGAAGCAATACGTTTAGTTGCAAAAGCTACAGCTGATAGCATACGAACTATCGCCAACGCAATGCAAGAAAATGGAGGTCAAGAAGCCGTGGCGATGAAAACAGCTGAAAAATATATAGACGCCTTTAAATCAATTGCTAAGAAGTCTAATACACTTATTATCCCAACGAACGGAAATGATGTCGCTTCAGTAGTAGCGCAAGCTTTTTCCATCTTTAATAGCGTTAAACAAAGCACAACTGCAATCAATGCATCATTAAAACAAGCTAGGGGGAGTGAATTATAGAAGTGAATAAAGAAAAGGGGAGATTTTTATATACAAACTTCTTTACAGCAGGGGGCGCTTATATGCTTTTTTTATACTTTCTTCTACGGAAAGGGGGGGAGGAAACTATAATGGATACTCCCCCCCTATTATATAATTAATCTATGCAACACCTTCAATCTTGTTTGAAGAGTACGTGCCTAAGGGCAGAAAAATTTTCTACTACCTTTCCAACTCCTAATACAACACAGTCTAAAGGTGACTCAGCTATAGAAACTTGCAGCTGAGTCGCTTCTTTTATTGCTAAATCAATTCCTCTTAACAAAGCCCCTCCTCCACTGAGAAAAATTCCTTTATCAACTATATCAGCTGATAGCTCAGGAGGTGTTAATTCCAGTACAAGTTTCACGGTATTAACTATATGCTTAACCGGGTCGACTAGACTTTCTGTGATCTCTTTTGTTGAAACGGTGATCTCCCTAGGGATACCGTTAGATAAATTTCTTCCTCTCACGCTCATCTTCATATTTTCATCATCAATAACACATGCAGCACCTATGTCCTTTTTAATTTTTTCAGCCATAGATTCTCCTATAAGTAAACCATGGTGCTTGCGTATATATGTTACAATAGACTCATCGATACTATCGCCTCCAACTCTAACAGACTTCGCTAAGACTACTCCTCCTAAAGAGACAACTCCCACTTCAGTAGTTCCTCCACCTATATCAACAATCATGCTACCGGTAGGCTCTGTGACTGGAAGTCCTGCGCCGATTGCCGCAGCCATAGGCTCCTCTATTAAAAAAACGTTTCCCCCACCTGCGCACTCTACAGCCTCTTGTATTGCCCTACGTTCCACTGGAGTTGAACCATAAGGCACACATACTACTACAAGCGGACGTTTTAAAAAAAAACGCCTTTTATGTACTTTATATATAAAGTGTTTTATCATTTCCTCAGCAGCCTTGAAATCAGCAATAACTCCATCTTTAAGAGGTCTTATTGCCTTTATCCCGGCTGGAGTTTTTCCCAACATCATCTTCGCCTCATGCCCAAATGCATAAGGTACCATTGTATTTCCGTAATTCACAAGAGCTATAACGGAAGGCTCATTTAATACAACACCGTGCTTTGGCACATAAATTAAGCTATTAGCCGTCCCTAAATCTATAGCCAGATTATAAGATAAAAAACCCCACATAGCTAAACTGCTGCTAAATAAAAGTGATTAAAAAAGTCAAAATCTTAAGAGAAAAAGAACTAAACCTTGTTTAGGATATATTGGTAATTTGCTGAAATAACAAGTGCATTTTAAATTGAAAAATGAGGCCATATTACTTAATATGTTGAAATATGCATTCGCGCTCATAATGTATGAATATTAAGGGAAGGTTGAAACGTCAGATGACTGAAGCCGCTAATTCACAATTTGATAAAATAATCAACGCTATCGCTAAAAAGAACCTTAAATTCGAGCATTTCCGTGGGATGGCGCGGTATTTTGTGGTAAAGGGAGGAAGAATGTATAATATTATATATTCTGATGGCACAACTGAAGCAGTTAAGGCAGAAACAGCAGCAGATGCCTTAAAAAAAGCCAAGCTTAATTATAAAGTTGAACGAATAGAGAGCCCACACACAATAAGATGTGTATATAAATCTGGGGAATTAGAGCTAAATAATTTCTTGCTATCAAATTAGTTTAAGCAATATACGTCATAATAGAGATTTTTCATTCGCATCATAAGAACACGCTTTTTACACCCAGCTTATCCAAAAACCACTAATCGCGCGATCATTAAATAAACAGCAAGCAAAAACCCATAAAAACTATCTAGCATTTACTGATTAAATGCCTGCGCGGTCTTTTATAACAGATCAATTACAAAATAAAATCTCAACAAATAGCCTCGCATTAACACAATGCCTTATATTCAGTTATTTGTTTACGACAATTTTCAAGATCCTCCTGTGTGTCAACTGCAATGACATCCTCTTTTACTATTGTAACAAGAATTTTCATACCATTTTCAAGTGCACGCAATTGCTCTAATCTTTCAGATAATTCTAATTTACTTGGGGAAAGAGATACAAATCTTTTTAAACTATCATACTTAAACGCATATATACCCAAATGCTTGTATCTAGTACACTCTTCCTTCCAATCGAATGGAGCGGCAGCCCTAGTAAAATATAGAGCATAATTTGTCTCTTCTGCAATCACAGCCTTTACTATATTCGGATCATTTACATTATCTTTCGCAGACATTGCAACAACGGGAGTAACAATATCCGCAATGGAATTATTATTTATTGATATCACAACTTGCCTTATGATATCAGGATTAACAAATGGCATATCGCCCTGTACATTTACGATCACATCGTATTGTTTGCCAATTTTTTTATCCAAAAATACACTAGCGGCATATACCCTATCTGTACCTGATGGAAGATTTGGATCAGTTATTATGGTTGTATATCCATAAGTTTGCACAATTTTGGCTAATTTATCGCTACAACAACCAATATATACATCTCCTATATCTGCACTTACCGCCTGTTTAGCAACCCAACATACCATGGGAATCCCATGTATTAAGGCTATAGGCTTATTAGGTAATCTTATAGATCCTAATCTTGCAGGTATAATAAGTGCAACTTTATTCATCTTGAGAGCATACTTTAATTTTAATACTTCTTTAATAAGGGCGCATATTTACTGCATGACATATAGCAAGTGCAAGAGCATCTCCCTCATCAATCTTGCTTACCTTAAGATCTTTCCCTAGATGCAGAAAAACCATTTTTTGTAGCTGCAGTTTATCAGCCGATCCACTACCAGCAACAGACTTTTTAACATTTGTGGCAGCATATTCCCATAAACACAACCCCCTTACTTCACAAGCAAGCATCGCAGCAGCTCTTGCGTGTGCTAATTTTAGCGAAGACAGTGAATTGCAATTTACACAAGTTGCTTCTATAGCGGCACAGTTAGGAGAATATTTTTCGATTATATTAGAAAGACTAGTAAAAATTCTACCTAACCTAACGGCTAATGAAGATGGACCAAGAACTCTAGGCTTGTCCTCCTTTGTTTCTATTGTACCAGAAGCAATATAATTATATTTTTCATAGTCTTGTTTTAGGATAACTCCCCATCCAGTACACATCAAACCTGGATCTATTCCCAAAACTATAGACTTGTTATGGCTATCTCTTTGTAACACCACAGGTTCAATCTAATTCATTATTAAAAAATCTAGGATCTTTAAAAATAAAGACACGCTCAGGTAATATTACGTTATATTTGATATCACGGAAACGAATTTCAGTTTTAATCTGCTCCTCCTCTAAAATTAATAATCTATCTATTAAGAGAGGGGAGGTTTTAAACACTATAGTCATAGATTGAATGGCATTTTCTCTAGAAGGATCGCTGCCTATATCAGAAAACAATAATCTCACTTCACCGTTGCTCTTAATGCAATTTCGTGGACCAACTCTCTTTCTTACATCTATAGCAGATTCACCTAATAGACTTGCCATTATTCCATGTGCGGGTACGTTTGTAACTTCTTCTAGCTCACCATCGTAGTATATTATTGTTTTGCCATCGACCAACAACATGCTGTTGTGTAACTGTGGATACTCCCACTTCAAATGTCCTGGTTTAGAAAGATAAAAAATTCCCTTTTGTAATTCACCTTCTCTATTAACTTGATCAAAACTTGCTACCATAGTCCGTATAGAATTAAGATAAGTATTAATAGCTTTAAATGTATCCTCTCCACATACCCCTTCCGCAAGAGCTAATGCCACTGAAATATATAGAGAGAGTATAAATGTTAAAATATATTTTGTAATAATTTTAGTCTTTAGTATCGAGGCGCGCATTATATTTTACCATATCAATTTTTCCCGAAGACATTTTATAAATAGATAAATATCGGAAGCTAGAACCATCATCGTTTATCTGTAAAGGACCAGTTGCACCTTTTATAAATAGAGATGTCCTTTTATGATTAGCAGAATGATGCGATTTCATCTTTTCAATAGCAGTTAAAACACCATCATAAGCCACAAGAGCAATCCTACTTGGAATACTATGTGTCGCATGAAAAAAATTATCTCCGAACGCCTTTGAATATTTCGAAATATCTGCAATAAAAGCATCACCTAAACTGCTTTGTTGTATTGCAGTAGTTAGCATATAACCAGCTCCTATAACTTGTACATTATTTTCTCTTAATAGGGGATTTATACGCACTTGATACATGATATTCTTTAGTTGCCATTCATTGCCCGCAATAAAGATTGCTATATCCGTTTTTAACGTTTGCGAAACATATCCATCTTGCAACTTATTCTCTAGGTCAAAAATAATCTTTTTCAGCAGTAAGGCCGTATCATTTTCTAAGTCTGCGCTATTAGCACGATACGTAAAAAGTACCATGGAAAGATCCTGATTTTTCTTTTTAAAATCTTCTATAAACCCACTAAATATATGCTGGAATGGACCATCCGGTACTATAGCATACAATAACCGCTTATAATGCGTATCGTTATTTCTGTTATACCAATATTCTACAATAGCTTTAGCTTGATTACTACGCGCTATACCTAACCTATAAAGCTTTCCATAATTATTTTCCTTTAACTCAACCGGATTAGGCATTCCCTCGTCATCGACTAATGATATAACGGGGGTATTATGTACTACAGCAAACTTGGCAACCGCTTCTACATGCTCTGGAAGCAATGGTCCTATTATAATATCTGGCAATACATTAGATAACATAGGAATGGATTCCTTACGAATTTTATGCTCACTCCCCTCATTAATCACAGTTAATTCGATGCCATCTATGTGACTACTATGCAATGCAAACTTTACAGAGCTAACTATGTCGCTCCCATCTAGAGAAAAGTCTCCACTTAGTGGAGCTAAAAGCGCTATCTTCTTTTTGTTTATGGGTATCATAAATTTGATGGCACCTTGTTTTATAAAGCTCTTTTCTTTTTTAACATTTTTTATATCGAATCCTTTCCGAACACTAAATTTAGAATTGGTTAATACCTTTCTTTTCCCTATGTTTTTATATTTAGAGAAAAGATGGTGTTTTTTAGACCCAATAATTTTGGGGTAATTTTTCCTTTTTTCAATATGATTTTGTAATTTTATAGAATGTGTTATGTTCTGCTGACCGTATGTATTCTCGCTCTTTAATCCCAATATAGCTATAAATAACACTACATTGAAAAGCGCCACACACAGTGTAATAGTAGGCTTCCTCATTTTTATATGACTATCTCCTTATATATTCTAAAACACATTGTAAATCCATATTGTATAGAGAACCATCTATGGATATAAAGAAGACTATAATACTACTTTTAAGTGTGATACTTTTTTTTCATCTCTCTAATGTAGACATAGCATTACAAAATAATTTTTATCACAAAGGAAGATGGCTTATTCATTCTAAAGAAACCATGCTTCATTTCTTATGCTACTCAGGGCTTAAGTTTTCAGTTATATTAGTGGGAATATTTTTTATAATATTCTGCTGTTTTTCTTACTATTCAAAAAAATTGGAGCCCCTCAGAACTTGCCTCTTGATCGTAACCCTCTCACTTGTTCTAGTGCCATTAATTGTAGCGGGAGCTAAGCACATTACGAATGTTCACTGTCCACGTGAGCTCCGAATATATGGAGGAACCAATTCCGATACAAAATTGCTCAACAATTGCCATAAGCAATATGTACAAGCTAAACGTGGAAAATGCTTCCCAGCAGGGCATGCAACAACTGGATTCGCATTTATGTCTCTTTTTTTTGCTTTCCGTAACCGTAAATTACGGATATTGGGCTTAGCGCTTGGATTAATCCTCGGCTGGATCGCCGGAATTTATCAAATGCTAAGGGGTGAGCACTTTCTAAGTCATACAGTAGTAACTATGATACTCTCATGGCTTGTCATAATTTGTATAAAAGAGTTTATCACCGCAATAGGTCATTCATACTATGCAGTAGATTGAAATTTTCTTGTATAGAGAAATAAACATTTGCTAAAAAGAGTGTAAGGCTGTACGCATATTAAACTTTGATTGGTATGATATATGCGATAGACTAAAGTTTTACAATGTAGCGACATACACAAATCAACTATAAATTGCGTCTTTTTAGAGAGCTAGTTAGTAAACTTATATTATATTTGAAGAGGATACCCCTTATGAACAAGGAACAATTCATAAATGTTTTAGCGAAAAAAATGAACTCTACTAAAACAAGCGCCTCTAAATCTCTCAGTTCAGTATTGGAGTGCATATTAAAAAATATAAAAAAGGAAAAAGAAATAAAGCTAATAGGCTTTGGAACTTTTAGAGTCAGGTTGCGTAAGGCTCGCACTATCACTAATCCTCAAAATAAGGCTCTGATACACGTACCAGCCCAAAATTATGTTACGTTTGTTCCTGGTAGAAAGTTGAGAGGTGCAGCTAAAAAATAAAGGTTTATGATAAACTAATATACAATATACAGTATATTGTAGGAAAACGGTTCCCCAAAGAGAACATATATTTTGAATAATAAGATTCAGCTTCTATCTGAAAGTGTAGAGGCATAAGGCTTGCTGGTCGTCTTAGTTTTACTTTCTATTACGTCATATTATAGCCATCCAATAATACCTGCTCGTATGGTCAATATGAGCACGCGTGCAGTGCCTCTGCTAACCATAGGAATAATTAAGAAAAAGCATTGCCCTCCAAGAAAGGGTATGGAGCGCGCCGACATCACATGCTAGAGAGTCAAAAACATTTCCAAAATGTGTGAAGCTTCAACCCATAGGAAGACGATATACTCTCAATTAAAAACAATATTCTCACAAGCATATGGTAATAAAACCATAATAGTAAATGAGCAGGGAAAGCAATTAATCTAAGGGTTTCAGTGACTTTGTCATAGCAATGGTAAGAACCTCACTCATATCAGTCACACCTTTTATCTCTAATTTTTGCAAGACACTTAGTGGCATTCCCTCCAAATCCTTTAGGTTTTCGCTAGGAATAATCACTGTTTTCACCCCTCCCCTTAATGCTGCAAGTAATTTTTCCTTTAATCCACCTATTGGCAGCACTCTACCTCGTAATGTAATTTCTCCAGTCATAGCAACTTCACGACATACTGGCACGTCAGTTAACGCCGAAACAATTGAAGTACACATTGCAATGCCAGCAGAAGGGCCATCTTTTGGTATCGCTCCTTCTGGAATATGTACATGTATATCCCTTTCTTTAAAAATTTGAGGCATAATACCAACACTGGCCGCGTGCGACCTTATATAACTTAGCGCAGCTTGAGCCGACTCTTTCATCACCTCTCCTAATTTACCTGTAATCTTTACATCTCCCTTACCATCAACTACAACCGCCTCAACAGCTAGCAAATCCCCCCCAACTTCCGTATATGCCAAACCATTTGTTATTCCTATTGTATGGTACTTTTCTACCTCACCGTAATTAAACTTACGCACACCTAAAAAATCTTTTAGATTAGCGGTATCTACCTCTATAGAGTTTATATCTTCCAACATTATCCTTTTAATAGACTTACGCATAATTTTCGCTATACAACGTCCAAGCTCTCTTACACCCGCTTCTCGCGTATAGTAACGAATTATATCTTGCAGCGCTTCATCTCTTATCGTAACTTCTTTGCTTACACCACTCTCAGCACATTGCTTCGCTATTAGATACTGTTTGGCTATCTGCATCTTTTCCTCTTCCGTATATCCCGATAATCTCATAACTTCTAGCCTATCTAACAAAGGCTTTGGAATATTGGGAGTATTTGCAGTAGTAATAAACATTACGTTAGATAGATCATACTCTACCTCCAGATAATGATCACTAAAATGCTTATTTTGCTCTGGATCTAAAATATCTAACAATGCAGATGCAGGATCTCCACGAAAATCATGACCCATCTTATCTATTTCATCTAATAAAATAACAGGATTCGAAGTTTTCGCACGCTTCATCGCTTGAATAATTTTACCTGGAGAAGCTCCTATATATGTCCTTCTATGTCCTTTTATCTCTGCTTCATCTCGTAACCCACCTAGCGATACCTTAACGAAAGCACGTCCCGTAGCGTTTGCTACAGATTTAGCTAAAGAAGTCTTTCCTACTCCAGGAGGCCCTATAACACAAATTATAGGACTCGCCACACCCTTGGTATGTATATTGACGGCTAAATACTCGATAATTCTCTCTTTTATTTTCTCGAGGCCGTAATGTTCCATATCTAATATCCTTTGAGCTTCATTAAGGTCTTTTTTTAAAACAGAAAGTTGCTTCCAAGGAAGATCTACAAGCCACTCTAAATAATTACGAAGGACATTTGCTTCAGAAGACATGGAGTTCATCATCTTCAACTTTTTCAATTCTGATTTAGCCCTCTGCTTAGCTTCTTCCGAAAACTTGGTTTTTGTTATTCTTTTAGACAAGTCTTTGAGCTCGTCTTTTGCGTCCTCTTCTCCTAGCTCTTTATGTATCGCCTTAAGTTGCTCGTTTAAATAATAATCTTTCTGGTTCTTTTCAATTTGGCTACGCATCCTCGTTCTTATACGATTCTCTGCCCTTAAAAATTCTATTTCTCCATCTATCAGCACCAATAATCTCTCCAACTTAGATAGCACATTAACCTGTTCAAGTAGCTCCTGTTTTTTCTCTACCGATAATGTTAAATGTGCACTAACAGCATCGCAAAAAGAAGGAATATCCTTCATCTGCATGATACTTAAAAGAATTTCAGGACTTATCTTATTGCCCATTTTAATGTATTCTTCAAATTTTTCACGCACTGCACGATATAAAGCAATATCTTCTTCTTTTGCAGTAAAAGTGATGTCACTTCCCAATAGCTCAACATGTGCTTGTAAATAGTCTCCAACACTTATAATTCTAGTGAGAGATACTCTCTCCATACCCTCAACAAGTATCTTAATATTATTTGTATTTTGTAGCTTAATCACTTGTAGTATACTGGATACTACCCCAACCCTATACATATCCGCAGCTCGAGGAGTTTCTTTGGTAGGATTTTTCTGTGCTACAAGTAAAACCTTATTGTTTTCGCTTGTAGCTTTTTCAAGAGCTTGCACAGAACAACTGCGTCCCACAAAAAGTGGAACAATCATTTTAGGAAACATAACCAAGTCACGCAATGGCAGAATTGGGAAAATTGTTGTATCTGACACTATCACCTCTAAATATATACTAACCCCGCTATAGTCAGCATATAGTATGTTTAACTACTGATTCAATATTCTAAAATAGAATATGAGTAAAACTCTACTTTAAAATTGCTAGCTTTTTATAGAACTGCTAGGATGACCCAGTGTATATGTTTTTCAAGTCAGTAGGATGTTAGCACACGTTAGCACACTAGTCTTTCTGGGAGTTGAGGGGAAAAAGATAGGCGTACAGGTATATATAGCTGATGGAGGGCTCCCTTGCTTTAATATTGTAGGACTAGCAAATAAATCAGTTATAGAGTCTAAAGAACGTGTCAGAGCCGCATTCGCGAGTATAGGACTTGCAGTTCCCGCTAAGCGTATTACCGTTAATCTATCCCCTGCAGATTTACCTAAAGAAGGTAGTTATTTCGACCTTAGTATAGCTGTAAGTTTACTTGTTGCTATGCAAATCATTCCTATCGAAGAAATTACAAATTACATGATTATGGGAGAATTGGCCTTAGATGGTGGAATAATAGGCGTTACTGGCGTCTTACCTGGCGCTATAAGAGCACAAGAATTGTCTATGGGGCTAATATGCCCTCAAAGTAATGGATCTGAAGCTGCCTTATCTGGCAATACAAGTGTTCTAGCGCCTAATAACCTATTAGAGTTAATTAACCACTTTAAAGGCGTTTCTCAACTTATATCACCTCAATTACCCGAATATACCAATTGTGTACCGCCTACAATTGGGCAAGTAGATATGCGAGATATAAAGGGACAACAAAAGGCAAAGAGAGCTTTAGAGATCGCAGCAGCTGGAAGGCATAACATGTTAATGATTGGACCACCTGGAGCAGGCAAATCTATGTTAGCCAAAAGATTGCCTACTATTATGCCAGAGTTAACATTGCAAGAAAGATTAGAGGTTAGTGTTATAGCGAGCATTGCGGGAGAACTTAGAGGGAGGAGAGATAATGTATTGATCAAGAATATACCATTCCGTGAACCGCATAGTTCTTCTTCTATAGCTGCCATGGTAGGTGGGGGGCGGAATGCTAAACCTGGAGAAATAACCTTAGCGCATCTTGGAGTGCTTTTTTTAGATGAACTGCCAGAGTTTTCTTCTTCAGTATTAGAGGCATTACGACAACCTATAGAGGCAGGAGAAGTAACGGTTGCGCGTGTCAATATGCACGTTCAATATCCTGCAAGATTTCAACTTATTGCTGCAATGAATCCATGTAAATGTGGATATTTTGGCACTAATCTTGGTAATTGCCATAAGGCCCCTAAATGCGCAGAAGAATATCAGAATAAAATTTCTGGACCAATGTTTGATAGATTTGATTTACAAGTAGAAGTTCCGCAACTTAACATATTAGAGGGAGAGTTCATAGAGCTGCATGTTGAAAATTCTGCAGATGTGCTAGCTAGAGTTAAACAAGCGAGAGAAATGCAAAGGCAGCGATACGCTAGTAGCAATATGCAATCAAATTATGCATTAGCTGGCAATCAAATCGATGAATTTGCTAAAATAGACAGTGAAAGTAGAGAGCTATTAAAGCAAACAATGGCAAAGTTTAACCTTTCAATGCGAGGACTAAATAAAGTTCTTAAGGTAGCTAGAACGATAGCAGATCTGAGAAGCAGTAAAGAAATTAACAAGTTTGATATAGCAGAAGCAGTTAGCTACCGTGTAGCACGTATCAGAACATGACTAAACCTCTTCCTCTTTATTAAAAAGTAGAGGACCCCATCACAAGCATAAAAAATGCTTCACTTACCCCACACTACGTAACTAGAATTAGAAATTATTATTCACCCCCATACTTATACGTAAATGAGATGTCTGGTCATATGACGTCTTGCGAATAGGTATACCATAATCTAGTCGAATTACTCCTAAGGGAGAATTCCATATTACTCCAACACCATAAGACATCCTTAGGTAATTCCCACCTTTCCATTGATTAGAGCTTATCTTTATGGTGCTCTTTTCAAGAGGAACATCCAGTCCCCATAATGAAGCAGCATCTGTAAATGCAACACCACGCACACTCATCTCTTTCGGCAAACCAACCGGAAAAGTCGCCTCTATAGTTCCAGAGTAGTACTTCTTACCACCTAAAGCGTCAAGGTATTGAGTATCTCTAGGGCCTATACCCTCAGGTTCAAATCCCCTTATGGTTTCCTCTCCCAGAAAAAAGTTATTATATATTCGTACTTGCTTTGATCTTAAGCCATCTACACTGCCCAATCGTCCAACAAAACTCAATATAAGATTGTTCTTAATGAATGGTACATAATAGGCCGTAGAAAATTCATTTCTGAAAAATCTAGAGCTTCCACCTAATCCCGCAATATCTTGGTTTAATTTCAATACGTAGCCACGAACTGGATCAATTGTACTATTTCTTCGATCATAAATTAACGTATGACCAACAGATGAAGCGACAGATCTTCCAGCCTCCAAACGTATAAGAGGAGATGTCATCGAGGAGATGCCCGATATATATTCAGATTGAAGTGAATACCTAACGCTATGTGAAAGGTATTCCGTGAGCTCATATCCCATCTTCAGTACGGTACCATAAGCATTACGAGTGTAACTAGTATTGTTGGGATCAACCTCCTTGGTTTTAATGCCAGTAGAAAAGAGCTCTATTCCACCAAACATATTGTAATTCATAAAATGCGGCTCTACAAAATTCAAGGACGCACTATGCATTCTAGTTGCTTTCTGCAAGTCTAAAGATAGAATTCTTCCCGTACCTAACAAATTATTTTCTGATATAGAAAATCCTCCCATAACACCTCCAGTGGTGTTGTATCCGAAATTCACGCCACAGCTTCCTGTAGACATTTCGTCTATAGTAAAGTCTACATCTACCTTGTCCGAAACATTCGTAGGTTTTAACGACAAATCTACAGAACTAAAATACCCTAAATTCATTAATCGCTGTTTTGCATTCTCTAACCTGTTCATATTGAATGGATCTCCTCCATAAATACGAATCTCTCTTCCTATAACGTTCCATTGAGTCCTCACGTTATTTCGTATATTGATCGCATTAATATAAAATCTTGGTCCTTCTTTTATGACAAATTTTATATTCAAAATCCCATTTTTTGCATCTTTATCGTAATCTGCGACTATATCAACAAAGGCATATCCTTTTTCCTCCAAGTAAGCAGTCAATTTTGCCACAACATTTTGAACTACTATTTCTTTAAAAATCTCTCCCCTTTTAAGACCAGCATGAATCAGAGACATTAATTTGGATTGACTTATACTCTCCAAGGCATTTTCGAGAACCACATCTCCCACTCTATATTGGGGCCCTTCATTCACTACAAAAGTTACAATAAAATATTCTTTCTGAGATGACAGCTCAGATACAATGTTAAGAATTTGGAAACCCGCATATCCATTATTTTTATAATAAGATTTCAATACCTCCGCATCCAACTCAAGCCTGTTCTTGTCATATAAATCAGCAGAGGAAAAAAAACGAAATGGAGAAAATTCCCTAGATACAAGTACACGTTTTAATTTTTCATCAGAAAAGGCATCATTACCGATAAACAGCAACTTATTGATTTTAGCCTTCTTACCCTCTTTTATATCGAATATTACTGTCACCCTATCATCTGGTAAGACCACTAAATTTGATTCGACCCTAGCTAGATACCAACCACGCTGTTGGTAAATATTCAATATAGTGTTTATATCCTTATTCACAGCAGCGCGCGTATATACCGATCCATCTGATATGTTTAAATGCTCTTTCAGCTCTTTATCCTGTATTTTTTTATTTCCCTCTATGGCCACTCTATCAACGGTGGGGTTTTCTTTGACAAAAACAGTTAATTTACCATTTTCAGTGGAACAATTAACGCTTACATCAGAAAACAAACCAGTCTCATAAATATAATTGATGCCCTGATCTACCTTTTCTCTGCTATAAGGCGTATTGGTATCTATTTTCAAGTATGACACAATAGTCGAATCCGGAATCCTTTTATTTCCTTTAACTTCAATGCTTCTCACTTTACTACAAAGAGACGGTGACTCAGCTACAGCAAAATGCATAGCCAAATAACAACTAGCTGCTAGCAAACAAATAAATGATCGCAACAAACGGATTGTCTTCTCTCTTTCTAAGAACCACATATTCATACCAAATATCATAATGAACACTTTAACCTATATAGAAGTTCAGTAGTATATATCTCTAATTTTTCCAATTCCTGAATTTACCTAGGAATTGCTAATTCAGCATTAGCGTGCACGCTTAACACCAATCCAAGCGAAAGCAATGCACTAGTCACGCTTGATCCACCATAGGAGAAGAGTGGCAATGTAATACCTACAACTGGTAAAAGTCCCGAAATCATTCCTAAATTCACAGCTATTTGTAAAAAAAACATGCTTGCTACACCTACGGCAATAATACGACCGTACTGGCTATTGTTGCGCAAAGCTATAATATAGCAACACGCAAGCAAAGCAGTATATAATATAAACATAACTACCACACCATAAAATCCTAATTCCTCCGAAAGTACAGCAAATAAAAAATCTGTGTGACGTTCTGGTAAAAAATTAAGCTTACCCTGGGTACCATTAAATAGGCCGCATCCCGATAATCCGCCAGAGCCTATGGCAATCTTAGATTGCATAACATTATATCCCGCACCAAGCAAATCCTCCTCTGGATGTAAAAAGGTTTGGATACGCTGTTTTTGATAAGGATGTAAAAAATATATCCAAAATATCGGAGCAGTTAACAAAACCATGCTTCCAGCGCCTATAAAATAGGCAAACTTTACTCCTGCTAAAAAAAGTATAAAACATCCAAGAAGTATTATTATGGATGCGCTTCCCAAGTTAGGTTCTTTGAATACTAAGAATGCGGGTACAATAATTAAAATTAAAGGAAATATTAAAGCAGAAAATTTAGAAACCTTAAAACTATGTAATGCATGAAAATAACGAGCTAATGCAATAATTAAAGCAATCTTCATAAATTCTGCAGGTTGCAAATTTACAAAACCCATAACAAGCCAGCGTTGCGCTCCCATCGCCATATGTCCTAGTATATCCACTAACAAGACCAAGGCTAAGCACAAAAAATACGCATAATACGAAAGATCATATACGGCTCTGATACTAATCACACTTAATATCATCATTGCTATGATGCCCACAATAGAAACAGTAACCTGCTTTATCAACCATGGATTCATGCTCCCTCCCCCAACTGAATACAACTCTATCCAGCTTATGGCGAGTATCAATGCTATTACAAGCAACAGTACCAGAGAAACCCAATCTCTCTCTATATATATAACCCTTTTATCAAAAAATTGAAGAATAGACACTGCTCTAATCAAGCCTTTGTGAACATGAAAAACGCACTATATTATAAGGGGAGATACAACGAGAGATCCAGCAATTTTATACACCGCTCTTACGCCCTCTCGTAACCTCAATTTTAAATACTACCGCTACATCAGGATGTAACTTTATTTCGCCAGTATAAATTCCTACTTCCTTTATTCTTGCTGGTAATACAATTGCAGAACATTCTATCTTTTCATGTGCAACTTCAAATATAGCCAGCGCCACATCGCTAGTTGTCAAAGAACCAAACAAACGACCATCATCTCCAGCTTGTTTAGGAATAATAACTGCAAGCTGATCTAATTTTGCAGCAAGCTTCTGAGCTGATTCTAACTGTTCCCTGCTAACAGCCTCAAATTGGAGACGTTTTTCTTCAAATATTTTTTTATTAGATGCAGTAGCTCTCAAAACCTTACCACGAGGAAGCAAAAAGTTTCTAGCATAACCACAACGTACAGTTACTGTATCACCAACAGTGCCTAAGCCAGCAACCTTCTCGAGCAAAATTACTTCCATAACAACATTCACATTTGTAGCGTTTTATAACTAGCCTACCGTGCAGTCTACTTAACAACAAAAGGCAAAAAGGCGACTGTTCTTGCAAGCTTCACACACTGACTCAATTTTCTTTGGTGTTTACGACATACACCTGTAACACGACTGGGCAATATACGCCCTCCTTCTGAAGTAAACTTTTGTAAAAGTAGTACATTTTTATAGTCCAGAAGAGGAGCATCACGCCTACACAAAGGGCAAGCTACTCCACCGCGAACCGCCACTACCTTATTAAAGAGCACCGAATTAGGAATTATCCTTTCGCCCCCCCCTCTTTCATCTCTCATCGCTCCCTCTCCTCTTGGAAACTGCTTTGACATCCCATTTTTCATACACAAAAAGCCTATCAAAATTATCCACGCGTATTTACAAATGTATCTTGTGCCATACCGGGCCCAGGAGAAATCCCTTCAGTAAATTTCTCAACCCTTAGAACCAAGAGCCTTAACATATCTTCATTTATCTGCAACCGCTGCTCTATACTTTTTATAGCAGCAGCTGAGGCTTCAATGCCCAAAAGCATATAGTACCCCCTTTTAGACTTCTTAATAGGATAGGCCATAGGCAACACTCCCCACACCTCTTCCTTAACAATACGTCCAGCCGCCTTTTCCAATATAGAAGCTATGAGCACTGCAACAGATCGCGCAGCTTGTTCTCCAGCATCTGGACGAACAATATATACCAACTCATAAAACATAAATTCCACAATACAATACCCCCTCTCTGATACCTATAGCATAGGTCGTGATCATAGTCCTTATCACAATCAATGCAACAATTAATACACCATCTCAGCTCTTCCAAAGAAAAAACTTACTTCACTCGCCGCATTTTCAATTGAATCAGATCCATGAATACAATTGTTCTGTATACTAGTGCCGAAATCCTTACGAATTGTACCAGCAGCAGCATTATCCGGATCAGTTGCCCCCATTATCTTCCTAGACATTTCTACTGCACCCTCTCCCTCTAATACTTGCACTATCACAGGGCCTGAAATCATAAATTCTACTAAATCTCTAAAAAACGGACGTTCTTTATGCACACTATAAAACTGCTCAGCTTGTCTACAAGTTAGAAGCAACCGCTTTTGCGCTATTATACGCAATCCAGCACTCTCAAACTTCACGTTGATGGCACCAGTAATATTGCGAGCCACAGCATCTGGCTTTATAATTGAGAGCGTTTTCTCCATAAAACTTTAATTCAAAACTTATCATTAAATCTATACATACATGAGACAAATAGATACTTCGCTCATGCTGCTGACACACCTTTTACCCTTCGATAAAGCAATGCATAAAACCATCCATGCTGTTGACTATTAGACAATCCCCTGTATCTTAGCATAACACATACAGCACGTGACGTATATACCCTTAGAAGAGAAAGAAGTAAATATAAATAATGGAAAATGCCACCTTCATCTTAGTAATTTTAGGAATACTCCTTGTCTCAGTTTTACTTCTGTTAATGCTTCTAATTTATAAAATTAATGCAAGGGGAGAGTCTATACCTATATTCATGGATAGAATAAAAGAAAGCATAAGTGGTCAAGAAAGAAGGGGAGAAGCTCTACAAAATATTCTGCTGCAAAGCATACAATCTGGCAGCTTAGTAAATGAAAATAAATTAGAGAACATACGCCTGCTAATCGATAGCAAAATATCCCAATTATCAAATGTAAATAAAGAGCAATTGGAAGAGATTAAGTTTCTTGTGGATGAAAAGCTATATTCCACATTAGAAAAACGTTTAGGCGATTCCTTCCAATTAATCAGTGACAGACTAGAGGCGGTATATAGGGGACTCGGAGAAATGCAAAGTATTGCTTCTAGCGTAGGAGATTTAAAAAAAGTACTATCCAACGTTAAAACACGAGGCATATGGGGCGAGATGCAATTAGGAAACATTTTAGCTCAAATTATGTCTCCAAATCAATATATGCAAAACGTCGCTATAAGGAATACATCGCAAGATAGAGTAGAATATGCAATAAAATTACCAGGCAAGAGCAACGATCCTTTATCTTATATTTATCTCCCAATAGATGCTAAATTTCCTCTAGCAGATTACCAAAGATTGATAGAAGCTCAAGATAATGATAATCCTGGCGAGGTAGAAACACAGTATAAACTATTAGAGATAAGCATTAAAAAATCCGCGAAACTTATAGCAGAAAAGTATATATATCCACCAATTACAACAGATTTTGCAATAATGTTTTTACCTATAGAGGGATTATATGCAGAAGTATTACGTAACCCAGGTCTTGTCGAGCTATTACAGCAAAGGTATAGAGTAACTATTACAAGTCCTACAACACTCAGTGCATTTTTAAACAGTTTGCAAATGGGGTTCAAAACCCTTGCAATAGAGCGACGTTCTAGTGAAGTATGGAATACATTGAGTATTATAAAAAGAGAATTTACTAAGTTTGCAGATATATTAAGTAAAACAAGAATTAAGCTCGAGCAAGCGGGAAACGCAATAAGCGAGGCAGAAGGTAAATCTAAAACCATACGAGATAAGCTTCGAGATATACATATTGATCCCCCCACAGAAGAGCCTCCTCTTGAGGACAAAAATTACTCGTCACAAGTAAAAGAAGACATCTCTAGAATATAATCAACTTCCACCACCACCGTTGCCCTTTCTGGCTGAAGAGCCTAAAGTATCCATCTGCTCAAAAAACACCGTGTTTGACGGTGTAAGTCTCACTTTTTCCATAAGGAAGTCTATGGACTCTAAAATACCCATTGGGTTCAATACCCGCCGTAATATCCATATTTTGGAGAGTACGCCCTTATCAATCAATAAATCTTCTTTACGTGTACCAGATTTCGCAATATCCAAAGCAGGGAACATCCTTCTATCAGCAATTTTACGATCTAAAACTATTTCAGCATTACCGGTTCCCTTAAATTCCTCAAATATCACCTCATCCATTCTAGATCCAGTATCGATCAAAGCGGTTGCTATGATCGTGATAGATCCTCCCTCTTCTATATTTCTGGCCGCACCAAAAAACCTCTTAGGTCGCTGCAATGCATTTGAATCTACCCCTCCACTTAAAACTTTACCAGAAGAAGGTACTACGTTGTTATATGCGCGCGCTAGCCTTGTTATTGAATCAAGTAATATCACCACGTCCTTCTTATTTTCTGCTAATCGCTTCGCTTTTTCTATTACTATTTCTGCAAGTTGTACGTGCCTAGTTGAAGGTTCGTCAAAAGTTGAACTTACAACTTCTCCCTTTACTGAGCGCAGCATATCAGTCACTTCTTCAGGACGCTCATCTATCAATAGTACTATTAACGCAATCTCTGGATAATTTGTAGAAATTGAATGCGCTATAGTTTGTATCAACATAGTTTTTCCAGTACGTGGAGGAGCAACAACTAACGCACGTTGCCCACGCCCTAGAGGCGCAACAATATCTATTATTCTCGCGCTAATTTTGCTCTTTACTTCAGTCTCAAGCTTTATATGCTCATCAGGATAGAGCGGGGTCAAATCATCAAAATGAACCCTATGCCGACTACTTTCCAACCCCAAAAAATTTATATTTTTTACGGAAGCAAGAGCAAAATACCTCTCACCTCTTTTAGAGGGCCTTATTGGACCCGTAATAGTATCTCCTGTTCTTAATCCATGCTTTCTTATTTGATTAGGGGATATATAAATATCGCTGGGACCAGGTAAATAGTTTGCCTCATGTGATCTCAAAAACCCATAGCCATCCAATAATACCTCTAACACACCCTCTGCGATTATAGTACCGCCTCCATTCGATATTACACGGAGAATATTATATATCAGCTCATTTTTAGGAAACAAACTCGCATCTTCTATATTCAAGGATTCAGCGAAATGCACCAAATCTTCTGGAGACTTTCTTTTAAGATCTCTTAAAAGGAGAAGTGTATCATGGTAATTAACTGAAGAATTTATATCACTCTGCAAAGAACCCTGTCCTTCATCTTGTAATGCAAACGATGACTGATTGTCACTACCAATATCCGTATCACCGCCCATCTGAGATGTATCACAACCATCATCAACGCGCTTTTGCCTATACTTTGGAACATGTCTTCTATTATAATTATTAGAATTATTGACAAAATTCGTATGGCGGTTTCTATCCATGGCTAATGATACCGTTAAAAGCAAAAATAGTAAAAGTAAACAGCATGAAAATGCAAATATTTAAAATTAAAGTGGTATAAACCACGAGGCCGCTTATATAAAACTCATTCCTTTTATCACAAACATGATATTTCAATATACACTCAACAAAAATACCGCCACAGCAAACTATTCGGCATTGATATATTGCAAGTAATTACAGTCATCAGCGAAAAAAATATCAAAACGCGGCTTTGATTCCATAGTCTCTACTAAAATATAGCCAATAAGCATTCTCATCAATGGGCCCTATATTTAAAACAACACAATCATAGAAACACATTACCCATCTATCCAAGACCGCAAACACAACACCTTTACGCTGTATTCTTATCTATTAAGAACAACCCCCCTCGCACTCCATCATAACGCCTCGGGCACCATTGTAATATCTAGTGCCCTAATAGTCAATAACCACACCGAAGAATATGTATAAAAACACATATTTGTTGTTGATTTGACACAAAGCATCCATCCCCATCTTTATTTTAATAAACTTTAATCCCCCGTTTGAATCCTATCTAATAGCTGTGCAACAGTAGGGATACCACGCTTATAAAAGGGATCAATACCAAACATATAAGCAGAATGACCCGCAAAGACTAATTCATTTTCCACATCCCCATCATGTACAACATTACACAAAGTCTTTCTTATACAATAAGATCTAGCATCTTGTGATCCCTCGTGTTGGAACCTTTCATCATCCGTCCAACCACTAAACTTACAATATGCTAAACATCCAGCACAATTAACCTGATCACTTCTAACAGTTTCAAACTCCTCATGTTTCATAAATATCACGGTATTATCTGGAGTTTTAACTATTTTAGTATACCCATCTTTTATCCATAAGCGCGCCTCTTCTAAAGATTCCTTCTTCACGTATATAAATCTATCGCCGCTATCTCTAATATGCAGCTTCTCCAATTTCATTGTTTCTTCTTCGGTAGTTGGCATATAGAAGGTAATTTGCCTAGAAGACCTATCCCGTAGTGAATGCAAAAACTGATTACTTATAGCAGAAGAATAAAAACCAGTAGGACTACAATGATTAAGCGAAACATCCCCCTTCTTTAAGGTAAGTAATTTATTTTTCCATGTCTGAGGAATTGGGCTCTCAACTGTTAAAAGTGGCCTTGTTCCAAATTGAAATGCAATAGGACCAAGTTCAGGGTTATCTATCCAATCAGCCCAGTCTCTTAAAAACCAGACTCCTCCAGCCATAATTATAGGAACATCGTGTAACCCAAATTCCCTCATTACATTACGTAAAGCTAAAACTCTAGCATATGGTAGCTCTGGGACAAGGGGATCCTCATTAGTGCTCAAACCATTATGCCCACCCGCTTTCCATGGATCTTCATATACTACACCACCTAACCAGTCTCTAAATCTATGATATGCCCTACGCCACAATAGACTAAAAGCACGAGCAGAGGAGACTATAGGATAGTAATAAGCATCATATTTAGAGACAATTTCCGCAAGCTTAAAGGGCATGCCAGCCCCACATGTAATACCATGCACTAGTTCTCTTGCCTTCTCTAGCACTCCCTTCAATATGTGCTCTGCATAAGATATGCCCCACATAATATTCATATGGATCCTCCCCTCACCCCCCGCAATATCATGTGCAAGCTGTGCTTGCGATATTGCAGCTTTTATAGAATGAACCATGAGCTCTATGCTACGCTCCTTCCTTGTGCGCCCATTAAAGACCAAAGGAACAGTCTCGCCATTTGAATCATAAAGATCGGCGAAAACTCCTGAGAACGTACCAATACCTCCAGACGCAGCCCACGCACCGCTACTTTTACCATCTGTTACAGCCACACCCTTTCCCCCCTCTACAAGAGGCAATACCTCCTTGCCCGATATAATTAACGGACGCAATTGTTTCATGCAAACCGACCTATTTATCACACATTAACACTCTCATCAAAACTATCCTAAGAGAACAATAGCTCCCTCATATAGAGTCTTTTGCGACTACTTCTCTAGGAGTGGAAGAAACGGCTCCACCTGCTACAGAGATCGCATTTCCTAAGCAAGCACTACTCGCAAGCTTACGGAATTTCTCATGGAAAAATCCCGTACCCGCAGGTATAAGACGACCAACAATCACATTCTCCTTTAAACCTCTTAGTCTATCTACCTTTCCTGCTACAGCAGCCTCAGTAAGAACTCTCGTAGTTTCTTGGAAAGAGGCAGCAGAAAGGAAAGACTTGGTCTGTAATGACGCTCTAGTAATACCCTGAAGAACAGGTGTAGCTTCAGCAGGCTCATACCCAAGCTTTACAGTCTTAGCGTTAACCTCATCAAATTCATCTCTATCAACTTGATTTCCAGTTAAGAAAATAGTACCGCCTGGATGCACAATCTCAACCTTCTTCAACATCCTACTCAAGATAACCTCGATATGCTTATCGTTGATTACCACTCCTTGCAATCTATAAACTTGCTGCACCTCAGATACCATATACTCCGCTAAAGCGCCTACTCCCATAATTTTCAGTATATCATGAGGAGACGGAGTGCCCTCCATAAGCATATCACCCTTTTCTACATAATCACCTTCACTTACAGCAATATGTCTTCCTCGTGGAACGAAGTACTCAATATATCCACCCTCTTCTTGCACAGATCTCACAATAACGCATTTCTTAGACTTATAATCCTTTCCAAACTCGACATAACCATCCAATACATTTATAATTGAGTGGTCCTTTGGTTGCCTTGCTTCAAATAATTCAATAACACGCGGTAACCCCCCAGTAATATCCTTACTTTTAAGTGACTCACGTGGAACTCTAGATATTATATCACCAGCATTTACTAAATCTCCCTCATTCACACTAAGAATAGCGCCTATCGGAAGCGAATAACGAGCTTCTAAGCCATTAGCTAAAGTTAATAAATCTCCAGTTTTCTCATCTAAAAGAGCAATACGCGGATGGAAATCATTCTGCCCTCGCATATGATGAGACCTTCCCTCAATTACGACACGATTTACTACACCAGTAATATCATCCTGAACCTCCTTAACAGAAGCACCTTCGATCAAATCTATCAAAGATATTCTACCGCTTTTTTCAGTAATTATAGGGATGGTAAACGGGTCCCATTCAGCAATCTGCTGTGCAACAGCAACGGGATCTCCATGCTCAACTAACAATCTAGCACCATAAGGAATTTTATACCTAGCACGTTCAATCCCCTTAGTATCTACCACTACAGCTTCACAATTTCTACTCATGAGTATCTTCTTGCCTTCACTATCTAGCACCACATTCTTATGTACAAACTGCACATGACCCTCATGCAATACAGTTGCAGTAGATTGCACAGACGCTTTTTGCATTACCCCACCACTATGGAAAGTATTCATAGTAAGCTGAGTACCAGGCTCTCCTATAGACTGAGCTGCTATCACACCAACAGCTTCTCCCATATTAATTAAGCCCCCAGTAGACATATCTCTCCCATAACAGCGGGCGCACATACCACTTTTAGCCTTACACATCAAAGCAGACCTAACTTTCACAGAATCTATCCCAGCCTCTTCTATACGTATAGCAATACCCTCATCTATTATATGCCCCTTATCCGCTATTAGCTCTTGGGTAACGGGATGAGAAATAGAAGTAGCCAAAACCCTCCCAAGTATAACATCAGCTAAACTCACGATAATTTCACCACTCTCAATCACCGCTTTCACAACCAAACCATCTTCAGTGCCACAATCTTCTTCTGTAATGATAAAATCTTGAGCAACATCCACCAATTTTCTAGTAAGATAACCCGAATTAGCAGTCTTCAGAGCAGTATCCGCCTGTCCCTTACGAGCACCATGTGTAGAGGTGAAATATTCGAGTACTGTAAGGCCCTCTTTCAAATTAGAAATAATAGGTACCTCAATGATTTCGCCCGAAGGCTTAGTCATCAATCCACGCATACCAGCAAGCTGACGCAACTGTGCTACAGAGCCACGAGCGCCTGAGTGCATCATCATGTATAAACTATTTTTCGAACGAATTCCTGCTCCTTCAGAATGATCCACCTCTCCAGAAATAAGATTCATCATGTCAGCTGCGATCTTATCACCACACCTGGACCACGCATCAATAACTTTATTGTACCGCTCCCCATAGGTTATCAGTCCTTCTGAATATTGTGATTCATATTGCTTAACCTCCCGCGTAGTTTGACGAACATGCTGAGCCTTCGTAGTAGGAATTGTAATATCATTTTTCCCTATAGAAATACCCGATCTACATGCTTCTTCAAAACCTAACTGCATCAACCTATCCGAAAAAAACACAGTTTGTTGTTGTCCGCAACGACGGTAAACAGAATCCACCAAAGATGCCACTTCTTTCTTAGTTAAAAGTTTGTTGACCAAATCAAAACCTATGTGTGCATTCTGTGGTAACAACTCAGAAATTAACACTCTTCCAGGCGTAGTATCCACTAATACTTCCCTTTTGTTTCCCTCAAGATCCAATATAGTCCTACGACACTTAATTTTCGTATGTAAAGAGACTACTTCAGAGTGTAGTGCATGCTCTATTTCAGCAGCATTCAAAAAATGTTTCCCCTCACCTGGCTGACCGTCTAATTCTAAACTCATATAGTACAGCCCGAGAATAATGTCCTGCGTAGGTACTATTATCGGTTTTCCATTAGTAAGACTCAAAATATTATTGGTCGACATCATAAGTGCCCTTGCCTCTAACTGCGCCTCTATCGATATAGGCACGTGTACAGCCATTTGGTCTCCATCAAAATCCGCATTAAAAGCAGTACATACCAAGGGATGTAATTTAATTGCCTTTCCATCAGTTAAAACTGGCTCAAAGGCTTGAATACCAAGTCTATGTAAAGTCGGGGCCCTATTTAAAAGCACCGGATGTTCTTTAGTGATTTCTTCTAGTATATCCCACACTTCAGGCCGCTCCATCTGTACTATCCTTTTAGCAGATTTCAAAGTATTCGCGAAACCATATAATTCAAGCTTTGCATACACAAATGGCTTAAAAAGTTCCAAAGCCATCTTTTTAGGTAAACCACACTGATACAACTTTAACTCGGGCCCCACAACGATAACAGAGCGGCCCGAATAATCTACCCTCTTACCTAACAAATTTTGTCTGAACCTACCTTGCTTGCCCCTCACCATATCTGCAAGTGATTTGTATGGCCTCTTATTAGGGCTCTTTAAGGACTTTGCCTTTCTACTATTATCAAACAACGCATCTACCGCCTCCTGCAACATTCTCTTTTCATTTCGAAGGATGATATCAGGCGCCCTTAATTCCAATAGCCTATGCAATCTATTATTTCTGTTTATTACGCGTCTATACAATTCATTCAGATCAGAAGTAGCAAACCTTCCACCATCCAACATCACCAAAGGACGTAGCTCTGGAGGAATAACAGGTAAAACCTCTAAAACCATCCATTCTGGCTTATTACCAGATTCTATAAAGTCCTCAACTAATTTTAGACGTTTTACTATCTTTTTTCTTTTTGTCTCAGAAACCACATTAACTAATTCTGCACGTAATTCAGTACGTTGCACTTCTAAATCTAAATTAACGAGCATCTTCTTTATGGCTTCAGCACCAGTTCCCGCTTCAAAAGAAGACTCTCCGAATTTATCTTGGGCTTCGCATAATTCTCTTTCTGTTAAAAGTTGCCCATATTTAAAATGCGAAATACCAGGATCTATAATTACGTATGCATCAAAATATAAGATTCGCTCCACATCTCTAAACATAATATCAAGTAGAGTAGAAATCCTAGAAGGAAGAGATCTAAGGAACCATATATGCGCAACAGGTGAGGCTAGCTCTATATGCCCCATTCTCTCACGACGTACCTTAGAAAGAGTAACCTCAACTCCACATTTTTCACATACAACTCCACGATATTTCATGCGTTTATACTTGCCACATAAACACTCATAGTCCTTTATCGGACCAAAAATACGAGCACAAAATAATCCACCATTTTCTGGCTTTATAGTGCGATAATTTACTGTATCGGGTTTTTTTATTTCTCCATACGACCACCCCCTTATTGCTTCCGGACTTGCAATAGATACCCGAATACTGTCAAAGCTTTGAGCTACACCAACCGTACTAGTATGAAGAAAATTCACCATATCCGCCTATAATAACAACTTGCAATTTCATTACCAGCCTATCAAGAGGGCAAAAGCCCTCTATTCGCGATAAACCTAAACTATACGACTCCATAAAGAGTTTAAACGCCCTCTACTTTATCAGTATTGCTCTTTTGATCTCTATCATTTTCTTTTTTAGAATCACCTCCCTCTCTATTGCTTACTTCACCTGCTTCTTTCTCTTCAAGCATTTCCATATTCAAGCATAAAGATCTAAGCTCCTTGATCATGACGTTAAATGATTCAGGCACCGCATACCCGAATGAGTCATCCCCCTTAACTATTAACTCATATGCCTTTACACGCCCTTCAACATCATCCGATTTTATAGTTAGCATTTCTTGCAAGGTATAAGAAGCACCATAAGCCTGCAACGCCCAACATTCCATCTCCCCGAAACGCTGCCCACCAAAGTGAGATTTACCACCCAGTGGCTGTTGTGTAACCAAGCTATACGGCCCTGTAGACCTAGCATGCATTTTATTCTCCACTAAATGATCCAACTTCATCATATATATATAACCAACCGTAACCTTCTGTTTTAATGGTTCGCCTGTTTTACCATCTATAAGGTTCACCTGACCTGACGTATCAACACCTGCATAATTTAATAAAATATCTAAATCTTGTTCCTTAGCACCCTCAAAAACAGGGTTGCTAAATGGAAGACCTCTTCTCAAGTTTTTACCCAACTCTAAAATCTCCGCATCAGACATATTACCAAGATACTCAAGCAATCCACACTCCTCAGGACTACCAGTTTTTCTTACGCCGTACATCTCAATCAACTTAGAGCGCAAATCCTGTACATTTCTCACTGCACAAGAAATGTCGTTCAAAAGACTATTAATTTGTTTTCCTATATTAACAGAAGCCCACCCCAAATGAGTTTCAAGAATCTGACCTATATTCATCCTAGATGGAACTCCCAATGGATTCAAAATCATATCTACTGGCGTGCCATCCTCTAAAAAAGGCATGTCTTCTATTGGACAAATTTTCGAAATAACACCTTTATTACCATGCCTCCCCGCTAATTTATCACCTGGTTGAAGATTGAGATTAGTCGCTAGACAAACTTTTACCACTTTCAATGCCCCCTGAGGTAAATCATCCCCACTCCGCACCTTAAATATAGAGTGCTTGAGCTTTAATTCCAACTCGTCCCTAGTTTTGCTCCAAAAAGTCTTTAAATCTTTAAGATTTTGCATAGTTTCCGCATCATCAACAACAAGCTGCAGTAAATGCAATACCCTCATAGATTGTAATGCTGACTCTTTTAATGCTATGCCGCATTCATGCTCTTTAATTCCCACCCCAGAAACAAGCACCTTCCCACGTAACAATTCAATAGCCCTATAAGACACATAATACTCAACAATCCCCAATTGCTCTTTATGATCCTGTTCTAATCTATCGATCTCTTCTTTTTCAAGGAGGATAGCCCTTTCATTTTTATCAACACCACGACGCGTAAACTGCCTTACATGAATCACCGTACCACTTTCTCCTGGAGGAAGGCGCAAAGAAGAGTCGCGCACATCAGCAGACTTCTCACCAAAAATAGCCCGCAAAAGCTTTTCTTCCGGAGTTAAGGGCGACTCAGTCTTAGGCGCAACCTTTCCAACTATAATATCTCCTGCCTTCAGCTCTGCTCCGATACGGACAATTCCGCTTTCATCCAAATGCACCAAATATTCTTCGGCAACATTTGGAATATCCCTCGTAATCTCTTCAGGACCAAGGCGCGTATCGCGCGCTATCACTTCATATTCCTGTATATGTATAGAACTAAAAGACCTATTTCTGACTAAGGACTCTGATACAAGAATAGAGTCCTCAAACGTGTAGCCATTCCAAGGTATGAACGCAACCAAGATATTTTTACCTAAGGCCAATTCCCCCAACTCAGTACAAGATCCATCCGCTATTACATCACCTGCCTTTACAATATCACCAATATTAACAAGTGGCGTCTGATTTATACAAGTGCCCTGATTAGTCTTCCGATATTTTGCCAACTTATACACATCTACACCAAAACTCCCGGCGTTCCTTTCGCCCATTTCAGTTTTAACAAGTATTCTCGCAGCATCAACTTTATCAACAACACCATCGCGCAAAGCCACTACGGTAACTCCAGAATCTTTAGCAACTATCCCCTCTATTCCCGTCCCAACCAGTGGTGCTTCGGGTTGCACAAGAGGCACAGCTTGCCTTTGCATATTAGAGCCCATAAGAGCACGGCTCGCATCATCATTCTCCAAAAAGGGAACTAAAGAAGCAGCGACAGAAACTAACTGCTTCGAAGACACATCCATGTAATCAACCTCAGTCGGAGGCGCAACGACAAATTCCCATTTTCTCCTACAACTCACTTCTTCATTTACAAATGAACCCTCATCCATAAGTGGCTCCCCGGCCTGCGCTATTGTGTATTTTTCCTCTTCCATAGCAGAAAGATATACAATTTGATCCGTAACCTTCCCATCAATAACTTTTCTATATGGGCTTTCAACAAAGCCATATTTATTAACTCTAGCATAAGTTGCAAGCGAATTAATAAGACCTATATTTTGTCCTTCTGGTGTTTCTATAGGACAAATACGACCATAATGTGTCGGGTGTACATCACGCACCTCAAAACCAGCTCGCCCCCTAGTTAACCCACCCTGTCCTAGAGCAGACACCCTCCTTTTATGTGTAATCTCAGCTAAGGGATTCACCTGATCCATAAACTGAGACAACTGAGAAGTGCCAAAAAACTCATTTACAACTGATGCTAACGACTTAGAACTAATTATCTCATGCAACATTACAGCATCGGCTTCAACGGCTACCATGCGCTCACGCAAACTTCTTTCCATCCTCACTAAAGCAATGCGAAATTGATTCTCTATCAACTCACCCACTGGCCTAATACGCCTGTTACCCAAACTATCTATATCATCTATTTCTGCCAAACCATCTCGTAATTTTACCAGGTGTTTTACACAAACTAAAATATCTTCTTTTGTAAGCCACGTAACGCTTTCTGAAACAGTCAAATCATGCTTCATATTCAATTTCATGCGCCCTACAGCTGAAAGGTCATACCTCGCACCCGCGAAAAAGGTTTCATGAAAAAACGATTGAGCAACCTCTACAGAAACAGGATCGCTCGCCTTTAAAACCCTATAGAACTCATATAATGCCTCCTGTTGCGTTTGTACCTTATCTAATATCAAAGTGTTCCTGATATATCCTCCACTTTTGCCTTTATCTATATTTAAAAGCTTCACATCCTTATATCCAATCACTTCTAAAATATAATGCAAAACCGAAGGAGTTAACTCACCTCCAGCCTCTAGCATTACCTCTCCAGTCGTGGGGTCTATGATATTCTCCGCAACATAACAGCCTATTATATCTTCTTCAGAAACTCCATAATATATGTCATTGCCCTCCATGCGCTTTTGCAAACTTCGAGCCATAGAATCAGTGAATTTAATGCCCTTCTGCACTAAGATTTCACCACTTGTAGAATCTTTGACGTCATATCTACTCTTAGAGCCCACAAAATCCTGAACATCAAACTTAGACTGCCACTTTCCCCCCTCAAAAGAGAATAAGCGAAACTTATAAAACTCTTCTAGTATCTGCTCTTTAGTAAAGCCCATAGCCTTAAATAGCAACGTAATCGGCAGCTTTCTCTTTCTATCAACTCTAAAATATACTAAATCTCTTACATCAAATTCAAAATCTAGCCATGAACCACGATATGGTATTATGCGCGCAGCATATAAATATTTACCGGAAACGTTACTTTTTCCATCATCATGAAAATAAAACGCCCCTGGAGAACGATGCATTTGGGAGACTATAACACGCTGAGCACCATTAATAACAAAAGTACCCTCTTCGGTCATTAATGGCACATCACCAATATAAACCTCCTGTTCTTTAATACTTCTAACTTCCTTAGTACCCGAATCCCTATCTATATCCCAGACAATAAGACGAAATACCACAAGCAGAGGTGAAGTATAGCTTACCCCCCTTTGCACACATTCATCCATTTCATACTTTGGAGATCCGAGAGAATATCTCAAATATTCGACAGTCGCCCTGCCATCTAGATCATCTACTGGAAATATAGAACTAAAAATAGCTTCCATACCCCTATTTTTCCTTTTTTCAGGAGCAATAGAAATTTGCAAGAAATCCTCATACGATTCCTTCTGCAAACGTATAAGATCTGGTATACCAGCTATACTAGAAGTTTTACCGAAATCATACCGGATCCTCTTTTTCAGGATAGAAGAAGCTATCGCCACGACTTTTATAAACTCAAATATTTTATTAATCAAAACTGCAAAAATAAGCACAAAGACATAATCAATAACACAATCAGAAAAGCACTTATATACCCTTCACATTCCATTACTAAAAACTTCTTTTAGTCTAACAACTACGCAAAAAGAGAGAGCATGCCCATATATATAATGATTATTATATATATAAAGAGCCCAACAACTCCCTTATTTTATCACTATTGTAGCACCCTGCCCTTCTAACTTGCCCTTTAATTGCTCTGCTTCGCTTTTGCTGACACCCTCTTTCACAGTATAGGGCAAATTTTCAACAAACTTCTTCGCATCAGTCAACCCTATACTCGGATCTAACTCCCTCACCGCTTTAATCACAGAAAGTTTTTTATCACCGGGTACAGCAGTCATAATTACATTAAATTCGGACTGCACAACTGCCTCTACAGTAGCAGCAGCAGCTGCAGCTACTGGTACAGCAACAGCAGCACTCACGCCCCAATGTTCTTCCAATAACTTGGCTAAATCAGCTGCTTCAACCACAGTTAAATTAGACAACTCCTGAACTATATCTTCCAACTTAGCCATATACCTACTCATTTAAGACAAAAAATTAACAAAATAAAAATATCACTACAGCCCCTTGTTTACTTTAAAATAACCACAGCAGCCATCTAACCAGATTCTTCTTACCCTATAATATATTTCAGACGGACTCACCATCAGAATGCAGCTTTAATACACGAGCCAACTGCTCACCAGGCGCCTTCAATAATTGCACCAATCTTACAACAGGGGCATTAAGCGCAGCTACAATCTTCGCCCTTAATTCATTAAGAGAAGGAAGCAATGCCATATTTCTTATAGTCTCCTCTTCTAGAAGAGTACTGCCTATCGCACCGCAAAGAAGCGCTATCTTCCCATTGATCTTAGACAAATTAACCAAGACCTTAATTAGCGCAACGGGATCGTTATGATCACAGAAAATCAGTATCACAGGACCTGAAAACCTACCTGCTAAAGAACTTTCATAAGCTAAACCCTCTAGCGCCACCCGTGCCAAGCTATTTTTTACTACCAAACAACTACCATCCGATGCACTTATTTTTTTACGCAAATCCCTGAATTCAGCAACAGATAAGCCGCGATTATGCATCATTATCACAGCTGCAGACTTAGAAAATACACCCTTCAAAGAAGCTACAATTTCTTGTTTTTTCGCTCTCATAACACAGCACCCCTACTCAGAAACAGCACACTCATATAATCAAAAAATAAAGAAATACAAAATGCAATCGTCAAGCTACAATCCCTCTAGGATTAACCGCAATCGAGACCCCTTGAGAAGTAGACATATACATTTTACGGATATAATCCCCTCTAATTCCCGAAGGCTTAGAGCTTAAAAGAGCGGCACAAAGAGCTTTGATATTGCTCATTAATGCATCTTTAGTAAAGGTCACCTTACCTATACCCGCATGAACCAATCCACCCTTGTCACTCCTATAGTCCACTTGCCCCGCTCTAACAGAGCGCACAGCCTCTCCTATATCAGAAGTTACCCCACCTGTCTTGGGATTTGGCATAAGACCCTTAGGCCCCAGTATCTTACCTAAAACAGCAAGTTTCGGCATAATGCCCGGGGTTGCTAAACACACATCAAAGCGCAAGTCCACCCTTCCATTCTTCACATCTTCTATCAAACTTTCACCGCCTGCCAATTCCACTCCAGCTTTTCTTGCCTCTTCCTCTTCCTCAGGGCCAACAAAAGCACAAATACGCACTTCCCTACCAAGTCCCCCAGGCATTGCAACAGCGCCCCTCACAACCTGATCGGAACGCCCCGGTATAACGCCAAGCTTAAACACAACTTCAACAGTCTCATCAAACTTAGCCCCACACGAATCCTTATAACTTTTTAGCAAATCCAGCGCATCGCTCAGCTCATAAGTTGAACTCCCAACTAACTCACGCGCTCTATTTAGGCGTTTAGACATACATTTTTTCATTCAATTTTGCTCTTTACTCATTAACTATCTGCAATCCCATTGAACGCGCAGTACCCTCAACAGTTGAAACAGCAGCCTCCAAACTATTGGCCTGCATATCTGCAATTTTTATCTTTGCGATTTCATAAACATCACTTTTAGAAATCTTTCCAATATTCTTACGGCCAGACAGACTAGAACCTTTTTCTATACCAGCACGCTTCTTAAGAAAAAAAGACGTAGGAGGATTTTTAATTTCAAATGTAAAAGTACGATCAGCATAAATCCTAATGATAGTAGGTAGCGGAGTACCTGCCTCCACCTCCTTAACACTCTGATCATTAAATTGTTTACAAAAATCCCCTAAATTTATGCCACGAGGCCCTAATATAGAACCTACTGGAGGCGCAGGCGTAGCTTTCCCTGCAGCAATCTCTAACTTCACCTCCGCTGTTACTTTCTTTTTCATATCAAACTTCTTGAAAGTCTACAACTTCCTATTTAACTCCACAAGTGTATCCCTATAAAAGTTAAATCCCCTAAGTGCAACATATTTTTTCTTTTATTCCACATTTTCATACTTTTCACGACCTTACTCTAACGGCATATACCATACCTTCCTACTATATTTAACATATGTTAAAGTTCGTACGACATCCATGTGACTCTAAAGTATCTATGAGATCGTATGAACTCACTGCCCACGTTGCTCAATACAGTCATCAAACACGATCGAAAAAGCTTTTTGCTCAAAGTATTCAATACATTACATCCGAATACACCATTTGCAGATAATTGGCATATAAACCTAATAATGCAGTATTTAAATGCAGTAGAGCAAGGACAAATAAAGCGCCTTCTAATAAACATCCCACCACGATCCTTGAAATCTATGTGTATTAATGTAGCATGGCCTGCATGGTTACTCGCCCAAGATCCTACAATGAGAATTATATCGGTGAGCTATAGCCAGGCTATTAGCTCTAAGCATTCTTCAGATTGCAGGACTATCCTGCATGCTCCTTGGTATAAAGACATTTTTCCTAACACGATAATACTGAAGGGAGCAGACACAAAAAATAAGTTTATGACAACGAGTGGAGGATTTAGATTTGCTACATCGATAGGTGGCACATTAACGGGAGAGGGCGCGGAAATAATTATTGTGGATGATCCACATACCCCAACACAGGCAATTAGCAACACGCAGAGACATAAAGCAATAAAATGGTTTGAACAAACACTTAGCTCAAGACTAAACGATAAGAGGAATGGGAGTATAGTTGTAGTTATGCAAAGGCTCCATGTAAATGACTTAAGTGGCCATCTATTAGAACTAGGAGGATGGGCTCATTTAAAATTACCAGCCCTATCCGAAGTATTAGAAGAAATAAATTTCAATAATTTCTCCTATATAAGACAGCCAGGCGAACCTTTACATAAAAATCGGGAAGGAATAAAAGAATTAACAAATATAAAAAGAGAGTTGGGGAAACAGGCTTTTATAGCCCAATATCAACAAACCCCACAATTACTAAATTCTAGTATTATAGATTTTGCTTGGATACAGCGTTATAACCTAGAATTGGAAGCGGAGAAAAAAAACGAAGAGATTAAATATCAAAGTTGGGATTGTTCTATTAAGGCCACCGCCAGTAATGATTATAGTGTTTGTACAACGTGGACAATTCATAACGGCTCATACTATTTGATTGATATATTCAGAGAACGGCTAGAATATCCACAATTAAGACATGCAGTTATGAATTTAGCGAAGACATTTAATGCAACGTGCGTTCTTATAGAGGATAAAGCGAGCGGTCAACAACTTATTCAAGAGTTACAGTCTTCTTTTAGCTTTCCAATAATCAAAATATTACCTAAATACGATAAATTAACTAGATTTATACTGACATCTCCTATTTTTGAAGGAAAAAAGGTTTTTTTCCCAATATCTGCGTCATGGCTTACTACTCTAGAGTCTGAATTAAAGCTTTTTCCACATACTAACCATGATGATCAAGTTGATTCTATTACGCAATTCTTGTCCTGGATACAAAGCAGAAATTTTGGATACCTCGGAACGAACGTAGCGCCCTTGGCCAGAAGATTGTAAGATTGATTACATACCTATTAAATTATTTACTGCGCATCCTTTGATCATATGTTACAGTGCGCAGAGTTGGTATGATGTAATCACCACATAGAATAGGGATTACCCATATTTTTTGCCGTTATAGCATTAGTGATACAGAAAGACATAGGCCATATTCAAAGGGTATTAAATGGATCAGTATGATGTAGCAATCATAGGAGGAGGACCCGGTGGTTATGTCGCGGCAATTAGAGCGGCACAAGTAGGGTTTAAGGTTGTCTTAATAGAAAAGCAACACCTAGGTGGCATATGTCTTAACTGGGGATGTATACCCACAAAAGCTTTATTACATGCAGCAGCAGTTTATCAAACAGCCAAGCAATCCGTAAGATTTGGCGTTACTTGCACTTCAGTAAAGGCAGATATTAAACAAATAGTTGCATACTCACGTTCAATCGCCGACAAACTAAGAGAGGGCGTGCAGCATTTACTACGCAAAAACGGCGTTAAGGTTATAGAAGGTACTGGTAAACTTTTAGCAAAAAATCAAATTACTGTAATAGAAAATAACGGGAAGATAGAAGAATCCCCAAATCAAACCGTAACTGCTAAACATATCATTATAGCAACGGGCGCTAATCCTAAGACATTACCGGGATTTGTTATAGATCATGAATTAATCTGGAATTACAAAGACGCTCTTGTGCCGAGTGTTTTGCCAAATAAGCTGTTAATAATAGGAGGAGGAGTTATAGGGGTTGAATGTGCTACTTTATACCACAAACTTGGTACAAACGTTACAATTGTAGAAGCTGCAGATAGAATATTACCATCTGAAGATGAGGAGATATCATCTTTTGCACATAATGCTTTCATAAAGCAAGGCATAAATATACATACCTCCGTTAAAGTAGATTTGATAAATAAAACAAAAGGAGGGGTTGAGGTAGAAATTAGAGATACAGCATCTAGAGGCACAACTCGATGTCGTTTTGATAATATACTCTCTTCAGTTGGTATTTTACCAAATACAGAGGGGTTGGGGTTAGAAACAACAAAGGTACAATTTTTATCGAATGGTCATATTAAAACAGATATATACGCTAGAACTGACGAAAGGGGTATTTACGCTATAGGAGACGTTGCTGGATCTCCAGCTCTGGCGCACAAAGCTTCCCATGAAGCAATGCTTTGTATAGAAAAAATCGCAGCCATCAATACACATCCACTTAATATCAGAAATATACCAAGATGTGTGTACTCTGACCCTCAAATAGCTAGTGTCGGATATACTGAACAAGAAGCGCGCGCACACGGATTTGATATAAAAGTCGGTAAATTTCCATACATAGGAAATGGTAAAGCATTGATACTTCTAGAAACTGATGGGTTTGTGAAGACTATTTTTGATACTAACACGGGAGAGCTGCTAGGAGCACATATGCTAGGATCTGGAGTGGCGGAAATGATTCAAGGATACACTATAACTAAGCAAATGGAGGGTACAGAAGAAGATCTTATGCATACTGTTTTCCCTCACCCCACTCTTTCAGAAGCTATGCAAGAATCTGTGTTTGCTGCATATAAGAGAGCTATACATATGTAGTTTTTTTACGAATAAATTGCTGCGCTCTTTGCTCTGTAACCTCGATGGCACCGAACTCTGTCATCGGTGCAGTATTTATGGTTTAAAAAGTGACAATAAAACAATTATCTGAAAAAGCTATCAGTAAGATTGCCGCAGGAGAAGTGATAGAAAGACCTCTATCTGTTGTAAAAGAACTTATAGAAAATTCTCTAGACGCTCAAGCTACTAAAATATCAATAATATTTGATCGTGGTGGAAGAAGTCTTATTTCTGTTAGTGACAATGGTACGGGTATAACAAAAGATGATCTACCCATTGCTTTTAAACGTCACGCAACATCCAAACTTGACGAGGAAGAGTTAGACGATATACGTTATCTAGGATTTAGAGGAGAAGCGCTTGCTTCCATAAGCATTGTATCCAGACTAAGAGCTATAAGCAGAGCATATGGATCAGTGAATGCATGGGAAATAAATTTTGATGAAAATCATAGTTCTTTGATTCCTGCGGCACACACCCAGGGCACAACCATTGAGGTAAGGGATATATTCTTTTCTACTCCGAGTAGAATTAAATTTTTAAGGCCAGAAAAAATAGAAAATGCTGCTTGCATCGATATAGTACAACGCCTTGCATTAAGTGTACCAAATGTGTCATTTAATCTTACGGTGAATGGTCGAACAACTTTAGATTATAAAGTCTCAGCTATACATAATAACCACATAAAACTGCTATCAAACAGAGTGATAGATATCCTAAGCGAAGCTTTTTTAAATAATTCTGTCCACCTATTATATGAAAATGAAGACATACGTATAACGGGATTTACTTCTCTTCCCACTTATAGAGAATATTCTTCTCGCAGGCAAGTATACTGCTATGTTAATAACCGCATGGTAAAAGATCCATTTTTATCAACATGTATCAGAAACGCATATTACAATATTCTGCCCAAAGATCAATATCCCACTATTGTCATATTTATCGAAGTAAATACAAAATTTATTGATGTAAATATACATCCCACAAAAGCACAAGTGCGCTTTTGGTATGAGCAAAAAATGCGTAATGCAATATATAAAGCAATACGTGACAGTTTAGGAGATGACATAAGAATTAGCTCACAAATTTCTAATAAAGCTATAGCATTAACAAAACAATACCCCCAAATGCCAGATGCTCCACAAACACATGTAGTGCGACTAAATAATATATCCGTTCTTGATAATAAGGAATTTACGATAGATGATGGCGCCCAAATTAGAGCAGAAGAGGTATTGTCTGATATCGCAGGGTCTTTATCACCAATATACGACGATACGAAACAAGCAAGAAGAAACGACGCTGATTTTAAACAGAAAGAAATTATTCACAACAAGGAAATATTGGGCGTATCTTTATGTCAAATACATGACAAATATATCATAGCAGCAACACAAGATTGCATAATTATAGTTGATCAACATGCCGCTCACGAACGCCTGATATGTGAAGAAATGGAGCAACAAATTTCAGCCCGTGGTAACTTAGTCATGCAGCCCCTGTTAGTCCCAGAAATATTAGAAGTAGGAATACCCGCTACTACCGCTCTTCTGTCTATTACCAAACAATTACTTGCATTAGGCCTTAAAGTCGAAACATATAAAACTTGCGATGCATGCGTATGCGTAACTGGTGTTCCTGCCATATTCTCAAATATAAATGTTAAGCAACTAATCTACAATATTCTGGAAGATATTGAAAATTTTAAATCCGTTATAGACCAAGAGCGTTGGAAAATATTTGCCGATATAGCATGTAGGGCCAGTATACGCGGTCAACATAACCTATCAATAGGAGAAATGAACTCCCTCTTAAGACAAATGGAACGAACTCCCTTCTCTAATCAATGCAACCATGGTCGCCCTACATACATAAAATTGTCACTTTGTGACATAGAAAAGATGTTCTGGAGAAGATAGCGTATGCTATACATCCTTTCATAACTAAGACAAAACAAATTTATGCTACGTTTATACAGCAAGATCCCTCCTGTATCGGGATATTTATATATTTTACTGCCACTGATCATGATGCTTTTATTTTATGTTAAATATACAACTCGACAAAAAACAAGAGTTTTACTAGATATAGAACAGAAAATACGCGTAGAGCAGGAAGCTATACATACCCTAAAAGCTGAACTTTCGTATTTGAAAAGCCCTCAAAATATAGGGAAATATGCTTCCGAAAGCCTTAATTTACAATATTTAAACCCCGATCAAGCAACGATAATAGACTTAGACAAGAAAAACAAAACGATGAAATACCCATAAATCAGATATTTATATTTAATATTGCAAACTTCTAGATAAGCTAGTATCAAGACTATACTGAGGCCAAGAAGATGAGGGTGAATTGTTGATATAATATCGATTTCAACATAATATTGAAGTATTTCTCAATAATGAGAGAAAAGAAGTCATGTCGGTAAATACGTCATTCTCTCGAACAAAAAGGCCAAATGTAGTTGTGCGCTTATATATAATGCTTGGAGTGTTAGTATGTCTTTTTTCAAGTATCATATTTAGGATTATAGATTTAACACTAAGTGAAAAAGACGATATAAGCGCTTTTGTTTCCAGCACACAGAATGTAACGCAGTTTCATACCCGTTTGAATATTTATGATAGGAATGGAGAGATTTTAGCTACAAATGTTTCTACAGCCTCACTTTATGCCGAGCCTAGAAGCATTAGAAATCCACAAGAAGCAGCAAAAAAAGTAGCGGCAATTATACCCTCTTTAGATTATGAACAAGTCTTCAAAAAGCTATCTTCTTCTAAAAATTTTGTGTGGTTGAAACGCCACTTAACACCACAAGAACAGGGCACCGTTATCGAGCTAGGGTTGCCGGGTCTTTCCTTAGCACGTGATGAAAGAAGATTCTATCCTCACGAGAATCTATGTTCTCATGTAATCGGCTACACAGATATAGATGGAAATGGTATCGCTGGATTAGAAAAAAAATACGACCAAACACTACGAGAAAAAGAGCTTACACTCTCTCTTGATTTAAGGGTACAAAACATAGTACGAAAAGAACTCATGAAAGCAATGCTTGTACATGCCGCTTCGGGTGGATTTGCTATCGTAGCAGATGTTAACAACGGAGAAATTCTTGCTATGTCAAGCTTACCAGACTTTAACCCACATAAAATCGACGTTTCTGATTATAAAAATGTAAAAAGAAATACTTTAACCCCCCTCTTTAATAGAGCAACGCTTGGATTGGCAGAAATGGGTTCTACTTTTAAAGTTTTCACCGTAGCAGCAGGATTAGACACTCATAAAATTACATTGAATGACGCATTTAATGTATCAAATCCAATCAAAGTAGGTAGGTTCACTATAAATGATTACAAGGGCAAAGGGGGATACCTTTCAGTACCAGAGGTACTCATGTATTCTTCTAATCTAGGAGTCGCACAGATAGCTCAACGCATGGGTATTGCATCTCAGAAGAAGTATATGCGGCAGTTTGGTATGCTAGACCCAATAGATTTCGATATACCAGAAGTAAGTAAACCAAGATTTCCTAGTGATAATAATTGGAAAGCAGCTAGTTTGATTACTATCAGCTATGGACATGGAATAGCCGTCACACCCTTGCATATGGTGCAAGCCATGTCAGCCGTTGTTAATGGCGGTTTTCTGCGCAAACCTACATTGCTGAGAAAACATGAGTTAACAACATCAACTCCGGAAAAAAGTGAAGATGTACAATCAAAGGTTTTAGCCTATGACACGTCAATCACTATGAGAAAGTTACTGAGACTAATCGTAGATAAAGGAAGCGGAAAGAAGGCAGATATAAAGGGCTATATGGTAGGAGGGAAAACTGGAACTGCAGAAAAAGTACAAGGAGGGCAATACAATAAAAAACTAAATACAGCGCTTTTTATCGCAGTTTTTCCCATTAATGATCCTAAGTATATGATTTTCATTGCCGTTGATGAAGCTAGGCCAAATAAAATTAACTGCGGATATACAACAGGAGGTATGATCGCAGCACCTATCGCAGCTGAAATTACACGAGAAATAGCACCAATACTAAACGTAGATATCCAAAACCCAATTACTGCAGAAATAGCAAGAAGCATGAACATAAACTATGTTAGCTACTTTAAGCGTAAAGCCAAAAATTAGCACGCTGAGGCATTAAGAAAGCAAATAATATTCAACCATTGCTTGTATGTGTTGCACATAAATAAAAGAGATGATAACCTGGTTATCTGGTATGAGGTAGGAGGTAGCTAGGTGAGGCAGTCAGTAAGTGGTCTGCCTCCAGCTTTCTAATACACGTTAAAGAAGAAATCGGTTAAATCGAAACATTCGAAATGCGTGTTTTGACGAACATATGTTTTAACTTATTAAAGCAATATGTCGTAGCGTGCATAAAGAATCGCTTTGATTAATAAAAAGGTAGGAGTATGTTGGTGGATAGTCACTGCCACTTAGATTTTGCAGATTTATATAAAGATCTGCAAGCGACTTTATCTGCCGCTAAGACACGTGATGTGTGCTATATGCAGTCGATTTGTACAAGATTGGGAACCTTCCCAAAGCTCTTACAAATCGCAAAAAGCGCTCCTAACATAGTTTGTTCTGTAGGATTGCATCCAATGCATATCCGAGATGATGGCACTCCCTCCGCTGAAGAAATAGCAGATTTGTGCGCGTCACAGCCTAGGGTTGTTAGCATCGGAGAAACGGGGTTAGATTATTCACATAAGTATGATGAGAATGAAGGCGGAAGAAAAAACGAAGAGCTTATCGAATGCCAAAAAGATAGCTTTATTGAACATATAAAAGCCGCAAGAAAAGCAAAGTTGCCACTTATAATACATCTTAGAGATGCATATGAAGATATAAATAAAATATTATACCAATATCTTGTAAGGGGAAATATACAGGGAGTAATACATAGCTATACGGGAGATATTACATATGCTTCTGCGTATATAGAAATGGGGTTATACATATCTGCGTCTGGTATACTCACATTCAAAAATGCGACTGAAATTCAAAAAACATTTGCAACAATTCCATTAGACCGAATTTTGCTAGAAACAGATGCACCATTTTTAGCTCCTGTACCACATAGAGGAGAAAAAAATCAGCCAGCATATGTACGGCATACAGCAGAATTTTTAGCGAAACTACGTGATATTTCCTATAAGGAAGTTGCAGAGACAACAACCGAAAATTTTTTCCGTTTATTTTCCAAGGCTGAATTTATGCGAAACAAAAACTAATCGCACTTCTTACGTATAGCCTGTATATTTCTTTTTCAAAAATTACGTGCACGCTTCATTAAGGTTTGGCGAAAATTTTTTACGAGCGCTCTTACCTCTATCTTTGTCTGTTCATCTATAAAATCATGCTCCTCATCTTTAATATTATTTTTAATTTGCATATTTAAAACTGCATTTTCTTCTTCAAGTAATTGAATCCTGCGTATAAGGCACTCAAAGGCCGTTTCAAGATGAGCAATTGCCCCAAGCAATTTTGCCTCAACTTCTTCATTCTCAAGCTCATCGTTACTTTTCATAAAATTTTATTTTCAAACAACTATTGCACATACTTTCTCATCAGCTAGAATCACTGCACGTTTATAAGCTGTTATAAATATAACAGCAGCATAGAGATAAATTAACTATTCAGAAGTATATTTTCCCCATTAATATATGTGCGAAATTTCGCTAGGTGAGGCTTTATTGTGTATACTGCTCTCTATATTCAACCTAAAGCCTTGCGACTATGCACATTTTTTTATATTTTTGAAAGAAAAACTCTCCTTTTGCTATACGATGTTATTCAGATACTCTACCGACGTAAATGAGTGGCTCAATAGAGAAAGAATCGATAACTCGTTTCATAAAACTCCTCAAGTAAATCTTAATTTAGATTTAGAGAACCCCATTATATCTGAAGAAGAAATAGAAGTATTTACTAAAGCGCCAATTGAAACACATCTAGCTGAATTACGGAAACGTCTATGGATTTGTACAATCAGTTTAATCTCATTAATTACATTAGCCTTCTGCTTTGCAGCACATATATTTTCGTTCTTGCTTGATCCATTACTAGAAACAACATGGTCTCATAATCCTGCGCATAACTTCGTATATACAAATCTCACAGAAGTATTTTTTACATATATGCAACTATCAACCTTCGTGGGATTTTTGATGGCATTTCCCATTTTATCGTATCAATTTTATTCCTTTATAGCTTCTGGACTATATAGATTGGAAAAGAAGGCTATCCTTCCCTACTTAATTGGAGCCCCTCTCTTATTTGCCGCGGGGGCAGCAATGGCATATTGCTATGTAATACCCCTAGCATGGCGGTTTTTCCTTAGCTTTGAAACAACAAATATTACAGCAACATATGGTGCATCAATTATACTGACTCCTAAAGTCAGCGATTATCTAAATTTAGTTATGGATTTTATCATAAGCTTCGGCCTTGCCTTTCAACTGCCATTATGTATTTTATTACTGACTCAACTAAAAATAGTTAATGTTAAGAATTTAGTTCATTTTAGAAAATATGCTATAGTCTTCATATTTATTATAGCTGCCATATTAACTCCTCCAGATGTTATAAGCCAAATTATGATTGCAATACCAATGGTGCTATTATACGAAATATCCGTCTTATTATGCTACTGGAATGATAAGAAAGCATCAAAGAGATACCGCTCAATAAAAAATAGGTGAGATTATGCATGACATGCGTTTCATAGAAGCAAGGCCAGAACTTTTTGACCAATGTATGAAAAAAAGGGGAATAGCAATATGCGCAAAAGACATAATCTCTCTAAATATCAATCTCAAGGAAGCAAAAACGAAATTACAAGCTTTACAAGAGCGCAGGAATAGCATTGCTAAAGCAATTGGCATTGCTGCAACTAATAATACAAGCTTAGAAAAGAAAGCTGCTCTAATGACAGAAACTGGTCCCCTTGCTAGTCAGATTGAATGCGCTGAAATGGAAGTAGAAAAAGTAAATACCAAATTAGAAAGCATACTTATTTCTCTTCCCAACATATTAGACGATATGGTCCCCTTGGGGGATGATGAATCACAAAACGTCATAGTTAAAACACATGGAACTCCACCCGTTTTTAGCTTCTCTCCCAAACAGCATTTCGAATTAGGTATAGAGTTAGCACAGATGGACTTTGTCCAAAGTGTCAAGATGTCGGGTAGTAGATTCGTAATGTTAAGAGGCCCCTTAGCTCGTTTAGAGAGAGCACTGGCAAATTTTATGCTAGAAGTACATACAACAGAGTTCGGTTATACTGAGATTTCTCCTCCACTTATGGTTAAAGATCATGCTATGTTTGGAGTAGGACAGCTACCAAAATTTGCAATAGATTCCTTTTCTGTATCGGGGGGATATAGACTAATACCTACAGCAGAGGTGCCTTTAACAAGTATCGTTGCTGGTAGTATTTTAGAAGAAAAGCAATTACCACTTAGATTTACCGCTTGTACACCGTGCTTCAGATCTGAAGCAGGAAGCGCTGGAAGGGACACGAGAGGCATGATTAGAGCTCACCAATTCATTAAAGTAGAATTAGTCAGTATCACTTCTACAGAAGGCTCTAAAGCAGAACAGCAACGAATGCTGGAAGCAGCAGAAACTATTATGCAAAAATTAGGAATACCATATAGGATAGCCCTTTTATGCTCTTCCGATACTGGATTTTGTTCTTCTATGACATACGATATAGAAGCATGGCTACCAGGACAAAAAAGGTATAGAGAGATATCTAGCTGTTCTAACTGTACAGATTTTCAAGCACGTCGTATGCAAGCTTATTATAGGCCATTCAACTCTAAACTGAAACGCCACGTACATACTTTAAACTGTTCTGGATTAGCTGTAGGACGAGCTCTTATAGCCGTTATGGAAAATTATCAACAAGAAGATGGAACAGTTGCTATACCCCCAATATTGCAATCATACATGGGTGGTAAAACCAAGATTGAAAAAATAGAAGATCGCTGGATATAAGCAATAGTCTGCGATACGTAATTAAAGCAATATAATGAAAATATGCCTCATAGACGGATACGGTCTTGTTTTTCGAGCGTACTATGCATTACCAGAATTAACAACAAAGTCTGGAATACATATAGGAGCGATACAGGGCTTTATTAGTATCTTACTAAAACTATTTAGTAATAATAATATCAATACAGTAGCAGTAGCATTAGATTCAGGTGGCAAAAAAACACACAGACATAAGCTGTATAGCAATTATAAGGCACATCGGCCCCCTTTGTCTCCAAATCTCATACATCAATTACCTATAGTCCGCGAAGTATTAGACGCTTTCGGAATAAAAAGTCTAGAAAATGCAGGAGTAGAAGCAGACGATATAATAGCCTCCTATACCAACGCTTTTGTATCTCAAGGGCATGCAGTAGATATAATATCAGGTGATAAAGATTTATTCCAACTCGTCAATAATGCAGCGTATGTCAGGGTATATGACCCAGTCAAGGATATTTATATAGATGAAGAATACGTACAGCATAGATACGGAATTACACCATATCAAATGGATGATTATTTAGCTCTAATCGGTGATAGTAGCGATAATATTCCAGGAGTAAGAGGGATAGGACCTAAAGCAGCATGTAAATTGCTAAAAGACTTCCACTCTCTCGATGACCTATATTTACATATAGATGAGATACAGCCTATACGCGTCAGAAATTTATTACTTCAGTATAAAAACGAAGCATTGTTATCAAAACAGCTTACTACGCTCATTAAAGACCTTGCAGTTCCATATACGTATAACGATTTAAAATGGCTAGGGTTTGCTCATAATGCAGATGATATAAATACACTGCTTAAAAAATATTCACTAGAAGGCATCAGCAATAGAATAAGCAGAAAAATCAATAACAGTAGAGGAACTCCCTCCTCCAATAACAACTCAAATCTCACCATGCAAGCCTTAGAATATGAAGAAATCCTGGAGAAAATTCACAATGAAGAATATTTCTCGATTGATGTTACTGCAACTAATTTTAGTGTAGCTTGTAACTCATACCTCTGTACCAATGTAAATCCGGTCAAACTAGCATTACAGTCGATGGTAGAATGTTTAAAATCTCTATCTTTAAAAAAGATATGCTATCATATGCCAAGCATTGTGGAAAATTTAGCGACCCATGGTGTAATTCTTAATATTATAGAAGATTTAAAGACTTTTGACGACGTAATGGTAATGCATTACTCATTATGTGCCGGTAAAGACGATAATAAAGATGGAGATATTAAAAAACTGTATAAATTTTATTGTCAGTCTCTAGATTCAACTAAAGAAGATGCGCCACATATAACCCATGCTCTTTTACAATTACATACTGCACTTCTAGATGCATTACATAAATATGAAAAAGTATCCCTATATTATACCATAGATAAACCATTGCAGGTAATTCTTATTCAAATGACCCATAAGGGTATAATGGTAGACGTAGAATATTTGAAGATACTAGGAGAAGAGTTTCAAACTCGCATGACGATTATAGCAGAAGAAATATTTGATATCGCAGGAGAAAATTTCAATCTAGCATCTCCTAAACAGACGGCCTCTATACTATTCCAGAAGCTTAAGTTACAAACATCTGGTACAATGCACGAAGCAAGCAATAATAAAGACCGCCCCTATAACAAACAATTAATACAAAATGTTAAGCAAAGTACAAACAGTGAAGTATTAGAATATCTTGCAATGCAAGGCCATACGATTGCGGCAAAAATTATATGTTGGAGACAGTTATCTAAGCTAAATGGCACTTATATTGATGGATTAATACAAAATATTAACGAAAATACAAAGCGTGTACATACTACATTTAATGCAATAAGCACTTCTACAGGACGTATCACTTCCAATAGCCCTAATTTACAAAGCATCCCCATAAAAACAGAAGATGGAAGCAAAATACGTAATGCTTTCGTGGCTAGTCCAGCTCACTTAATTTTGACAGCTGATTATTCACAAATAGAAATTCGAGTGTTAGCGCATGTAGCCAAAGTGGAATCTCTCTGCCAAGTATTGCGTGAAGGAGTAGATGTACACTCAAGAACAGCAAGTGAAATATTCCAGATACCATTAGCAGAAGTTACATCTAAAGAACGACGACACGCTAAAGCAATAAACTTTGGTATTATATATGGAATGAGTTCTTTCGGACTCGCAAAAAATTTGGGTATAAGCATCAAAAGTGCACAAGAATACATAAAAGCATATTTTGAAGCATATCCAGAAATACAAGTTTATATGCATGCTACACTAGCGCATGCTCGCAAGGTAGGCTATATCACAACCATATTTGGACGCCGTTGCTATATTACGGACATTAATAGTACAAACGGTTTGCGTAGAAGTTTCGCAGAAAGAGCGGCAATAAATGCACCCATACAGGGTGGAGCAGCCGATATAATAAGAAAGGCTATAGTAAATCTTCCAAGTGATATACGCACATATCTACAACTGCAAATACATGATGAATTGTTATTCGAGATCCCCGAGAACAAACTCAACTCAACGGCCAAAATTATAAAACAAATCATGGAGTCAATCGCTTTCTTAAGAATCCCACTGACAGTCAATCTCAAAGCTGGAAGATCTTGGGGGGAAGCTAAGCCACTAGAATAGACAAAAATAAGTTTTACAACTCGTAAATTGATTACCACGCTTTTTTATGTTACAGTGTGCTCGTTGTATCGCCTAGTAAGCGGAAAACAATAAATAACCCAAGTTTATGGCACAAGTTTATGGATTATACAAAGTACAATACAATGCAACGAGCTAGCACGTTGGATGCAGCATCAGGGTATGACGCTGGCCTGCGTGAGTATTTACTAGCTGTGTACAGGAACATGGGTCTAGCGCTCATCTTTACTGGAGGAGTAGCATATGCTTTCTCTCAAGTTCCAAGTTTAATATATGCAATTTACAGTAATTTTTTATTAATGCTTCTAGTTGTATTGGCGCCAGTGGGGTTAGTGTTCTATATGGGGCGTAGATTATCGCAAATGAGCTTGCAATCAGCTACCATATGTTTTTGGTCTTATTCTGCGTTGATGGGAGTATCGTTGGCATCTATTTTCCTAATATATACTGGAGAAAGCATAGCAAGGGTGTTCTTTATCACTGGTGCGATATTTGGAGCTATGAACATCTACGGATATACTACTAAGCGCGATCTTACTTCTTTGGGTGCTTTTATGTTCATGGGATTGATAGGCATAGTATTAGCTTCAATCGTAAATATTTTTCTGAAAGCTCCTGGCTTACAATTCGTAATCTCAATAGTAGGAGTGGTGGTTTTTACCGGACTAACTGCCTATGACAGCCAAAAAGTAAAGGACATGTACTATGTTAAATCTTTAGGTGTTAGTGGAGATCTTACTGCTCAAAGTGAAAAGAGTGGAAAGATCGCTATATTCGGAGCTTTGACTCTTTATTTAGATTTCATAAATCTTTTTATACTTTTGATGCAATTTATGGGTAATAGAAAATCCTCTTCTTAGGTGCCTTAGATATCTGGCTTTGTTTTGTAAACGGGAGGAAGTTTTTAGTTGAATGCTACCAGGAGTTGGTATTACAATGTGTAGCATCGCTAAAGTTCCCCCCGTGTCTTGCTTATGGAGAAGTTTGTCAATACATCAAGAAATTTATTCATAGCACTATGTGGGTTAGCAGTAGGCATCGTAGCAGTGCTTCATATTTCTGCCGTTATTTTCTATGCATTAGGACCTCGTATAGCTCCCTCGTTGTATATAGATATTAAGCCACCAGTACTCAGTTTAAATGTTTTATTATCGATATTCCCGCTGAAGAACCTGCTGCAATTTGAGAAGTGGTTTCAGACACTGATAATCTCAGACTATAGAGTAGTAGGTTTGTCATTTAAAAGTTACCAAATAATTACAATCAAATCCGTTGGTATTCTTTTTTCATTTTTTCTGACAATCATAATAGCTCCACAGGTGCTTTTTTATGCAATCGTTATTCGGTGTAGAAAGTCTTTATACGCTATTCGTCCCTTTAAAGAGGCACAATCCATACATGGAGAAGCTCATTGGGCTACCGAAGAAGAGATAAAGAAAGTAGGCCTCAGAGGTAAGCATGGTATGCTAGTGGGATGCGACGATAATGGCTATCTAATAGCAGATGGTTACGAGCATACACTCTTATTCGCGCCAACGGGATCGGGTAAGGGTGTAGGATTTGTCATACCAAACCTATTGTTTTGGGACGAATCCGCCATTGTACACGATATTAAACTAGAAAATTACGAATTAACAAGTGGCTGGAGAGCGAAACAAGGGCAAAATGTGTACCTATGGAATCCAGCCAACGTTGATGGATTTACACATTGTTATAATCCCATGGACTGGATTAGCACTAAGTTAGGACAAATGGTCGATGATGTGCAAAAGATCGCTAGTTTACTTTTGCCAAAGCAAGAGTTTTGGACTAACGAAGCACGATCGTTAGTAACAGGAATTTCATTATATCTAGTGTGTGCACCTGATAAAAGAGCCTCTCTAGGTGAGGTTGTGCGCACTTTGCGAAGTGATGATGTAGCATATAACCTTGCATCAGTGCTCGATACACTGGGCAGTGTAATACATCCCGTAGCATATATGAACATAGCAGCTTTTTTGCAAAAAGCAGACAAAGAGCGATCAGGGGTTGTATCAACAGCTAATTCAAGTTTAGAGCTGTGGACTAACCCTTTGGTGGATACCGCCACCGCAACAAGTGATTTTGATATAATGTCCTTCAGAAAAAAGAAAACGACAGTATATGTCGGTGTAACACCGGACAACTTACAAAGACTGCAACCACTGCTAAAGGTATTTTATCAACAGGCTACAGAATTTTTATCAAGAAAATTACCTGGCGATGATGAACCATACGGGGTACTTTTTGTAATGGACGAGTTCCCGAGTTTAGGGCAAATGGATCAATTTAAAGTTGGGATAGCATATTTCCGTGGATACCACGTAAGGCTATTCCTAATAGTACAAGACACCGAACAATTGAAGGGGATTTATGAAGAAGCGGGCATGAATTCATTTTTATCAAACTCAAAATATAGGATTACTTTTGCAGCAAATAATTATCAAACCGCTACTTTAATTTCTCAATTATGTGGAAATAAGACTGTAAAACAGGTAACCGCGAGTGAACCTAAGTTCTTTGATTTTAACCCTGGCTCAAAGTCAGTAAGCATAGCGCCTGCACAAAGAGCACTTCTATTACCCCAAGAGGTCATAACACTACCTAGAGATGAGCAAATACTCCTTATTGAAGCCTGTGCACCTATTAAAAGTAAAAAAATTAAGTATTATGAAAACAAGACATTCAAAAAACGTCTCTTAAAGCCGTTGCCAGTTCCCCAACAACAGCCATCCACGCCACTACCAATGGTGTCAAAGCATGAAGAAAAAGCGAGCTAAATTACTTGTTCCTCTCTTATCCTTTTTCTATATCTACGTAAACAGAAAGTATGATTCAAAATCATCGTTTCAAAATTGGGAAATTAGTACGAAATAAATTACCCAACATCCTGCGAATTGCAGGCATAAAACTTAATATAAACATACTGAACTCAGAAGAGTATGCTCATCATTTAAAAAATAAACTTGTAAAAGAGGCTTTGGAAATACTTTAGGCAAAACCAAAATCGAGATGCAAGAGGAAATTGCTGATATATTGAAGTTATTAATGCCCTATGCAGTACATATAACTTAAGATTTGAAGAAATAGAAAGGGTGAAAAAATATAAAAAATTACGCAAGGGAGGGTTCGAAACGGGGATTTATTGTACATCTGCTGACATATCTTCTGATAATATAAATATCGGATGGTATTTGGCACGTCCAAAACAATATCCAGAGATCGACTTAGAATAATCTGAGCAACGACTATGCTTAAACTAGTAAATAAAAATATTGTGAAACATCCATGACGGGTGTAGAGACCAACGCCTATTCTAATATTCATTATTAGGCTATAGATAACAGAACTATACCATTTCCCCGCAAGGCTTAAGTAGAGTGACAACTTTTTTTTAAAAAAATTTTTATATGCTATTCTCCCATGAATGCATAATAAACCTAAATCGCCGATCGTATAAAAGCAACATACGTATTACAGAGATGTTAGAGAAATTCCCTCTCTTCTATATCATTCCATAAAACATTCGCCGATTTTACCAATTTATTAAAGTAAAAAAAATGTGCCCTTTCTCAGAGCTTAAACAATTCTTAACCCGCTTAAAAAGCGATAAACTCGATACAATATTACGTCTCTATAAGACTTATTTTATATAGTCCAATCCCAACACATTTCTTACCTCCTCAATGGTATTTTTTGCTATATTACGAGTACGCTCTATACCATTTTGCAGTATTTCTTGCACAAATTGGCGAGATACGGAATCCCTCCTTTCTCTTATCGGTGTTAAAAAAGCCTGCAAAGTATCGTTAAGCAGATGTTTAAGCGACATATCGCCTAATCCACCTTGACGATATTGATTTTCAAGAGATTGAAGTTCTTCTTGATCGGCGTAAAAAGCCCTTAGGTATTCGAAAACTACATTCCCCTCTATTTTCCCAGGATCTGAAACCCGGATATGATCCGGATCAGTAAACATACTAAAAACTTTTTCTTTAATCAGAGCAGGAGTATCAGAAAGAAAAATCGCGTTTCCAAGAGATTTACCCGCCTTAGCGCCTCCATCAATCCCTATCAACCTGGGTGTTTTGGTTAAATAAGCTTCGCATTCCTTTAGACAATCTGTACTGTATAGTCTATTAAATTTACGTACAACCTCATTGGTTAATTCTAATAACGGTAATTGATCCTCTCCTACTGGAACCAAAGTTCCCTTTACTATTGTAATGTCAGCTGCTTGACTCACTGGATAACATAAAAACCCAGTAGGTATCGATTCACCAAAGTTTTTCTGCTGTATTTCTGTTTTTACAGTTGGATTACGTTCTAATCTACTCAACGTTACAAGGTTGAGATAATAAGTCATTAATTCAGAAATTTCATGTATTTGCGATTGCACAAAAATAGTTGTCTTAGCGGGGTCTATACCTACCGCTAAATAATCGCGTACAAGTTCGTATGTGTTCTCTCTAATACGTTTGGGATGCTCAAAATTATCAGTAAGAGCCTGTATATCAGCAATCATCACATATATTTTGTATCTATCTTGTAAAAATACACGGCTCTGCAAAGAGCCTACATAGTGACCTAAATGTAAGGGACCAGTAGGTCTATCTCCTGTAATAACAGTGTGGTCTACGCTAGTCTTAGGTATATTTGTCTTCATACCGCTCCTGAGGCTAAAAATATTATTCAGTAATACTCTAAAATAAAGTAGAGTGGCACCATTTACATATTGTAAACTTTCTTTCTCGTCGATAAAAATAAAAAGATGATAAAACGTGATACACGCCATATAACACGGCGACAACTACAAATCGCACAAGAAATACGCTCAATTATAGGCCGTATCTTCAGCGAGAATTCGATACATGTTACTTCCCTTAATTTAAATGAAATAAACATTTCAGAAGTTGAAGTAACTCCTGATTTAAAATTCGCGAATGTTTTTATTGTTTTTAGGGGCAGCAGTAGCAAAAAAGATCCAAGATTCACACGTTTATGTAACACAGCTTCTCGTATACGATGGAAATTAGGCGCGAATCTACGTTTACGCTGTGTACCTAGCATTAGGTTTATACATGATACATCAGTAGAAAGAGGAGCTAAAATTGATGCACTGCTGAAGCTTATTAACAACAATGAAAAAAAACTTTCTATTAATACGTAATACGTATTTGCGTTTTTCGAAATTTTATAATCAACTCTCTCTCATACACAGACTTATAGTGAGGAGCATGTGACGTGTAGTTATATAGCTTCTCGTTTTTTATAAAAATTCGTCAGTGATGGCGTTAATGTGAGAGAACTAGACAATGTTGAAAAGCCCACCTATACAATTAGGTATGAAGATGCTACTCTATTCATCGCTTTTATTCGGATCTATGCTCTTACAGACTGGCTCCGCGTCGGCTGAAGAGAAAACAGAATTTACGATGGGGGGTTTTAGCGACTCACAGTATTTCTTTGTACACCAAGCTGATGGTTTCGATAAAACTAAGGCTGATGCAAATGTAACAATGCCACAGAATTTTTTCGTTTCAATGGCAAAGCTAAAGTTAGGTTTCGAAAGGAATGCGCTGAATGGAATGCGATATGGTGCAAGTGCACAACTTTGGACAAACCCATCTCCTGCTCCTAATAACAAAGTGTATCTTGGTCAAAAAGTGGGCATATACACGGAGAGCAAATTCGGTAAATTAGAATTAGGAAGTTTAGACGGAGCTGAGAATACGCTTAAAGCTTCAGCATACAGTGTTGCAAAGGGAGCGGGTGGGCTGGATAGCAGCCTGTGGATGAAAGTCGCTCCATTCAAAACAATGTATAATAATAAACTCAATGTGCCTGGAGCACACATCTTTTTATTAGAGCCTTATCTCTCGTATTCTACAGAACATAATAAGAGCGGAGTTAAGTTAACATACTATTCTAAACGGTATGGAGGATGGTCATTCGGAGTTAGTTTTATACCCCATCCAGAGGTTTCGGGGACAGTATATGAAATGCTAAATGGAAAATTCAAGCTTTATAGGAACGTCTTAGAGGGAGGAGCACGCTATGAAAAAAAGATAGGTGCTGATATAAAATTAGTGGGATCTTTAACGAGTCAAATGGGCAAATCGTTAGACCTCAGCATCGCTAATCCAAGAAATGGTAGTGATACACCAATAGTGGAACCACGAAATGACTTAAGGACTGTAGAAGTGGGTAGCATGCTCACTTATAAGAACGTTTCTATCGCTGCTTCTTACGCCGATTGGTTTAAGACTGGTTCTTTGAAGAATATTGATCCGCAATTTGGCTTGAAGAAGGGAGCAAGTTGGATGACTCTAGGAACGTCATATGTCTATAACAAGTTCGGCGCTAGCTTGAATTATATGCAAAGCAAACGTGGGGGAAATGCTTCCGGATTTGAATATAATCTTTGGAAGGAAAGCTCTACAAATTTTAATTCTGTGAATCCAGGTTTAAAGCATAATACTACAAATGTAGTCATAGCTGCACTTCAGTATCAGATACTTCCTGGATTATTGCCATACATTGAGTATTCAACATTTAACTTAAAGACTCCTATTAAAAATTTAAAAACTAATAAAGGCCATTTGTTCGTGACAGGAATGGCGTTACGTTTTTAATATAAGCCCGTGATTGTGAAGTAATTATGTGATTAATTTTATATCTGTAAATTTACCAATAGTTTAACGCGAGATTGTGTTGTTTTAATTTGAAATGATTAATGTGAATAATATGTTGCAAAAAACGAAGATTGAGAAGAAGATCACTCGGTAAATTTATAGTTGTATAGTGTGGAAGTGGTAGCGTTAGGTGGAACATTGCATCGCTCGACACAATTAAGAATTATGATTATAACCGGTGTGGGCCTGGTCAGCCGTTTTTTGTTCAATTTATTGAGTTGTTATATAAATCTTTTTATTTTTTAAATGTTCTATTTATGCAGTTTCTTACTCGATATTTAGGTAAATTGCCCGTACAAAAGGGAGAATTGCCAAAGTTTTGCCTGACATCCATTATGATGATGGCTGTCATATATATTTATAGTGTGTTACGTGGCTCTAAAGATGCAATGATGGTTTCCTTTGTAGGTGCAGAAGCTATTAGTGCTATAAAGCTCTTTGGAGTTATGCCGTATGCTGTGCTTTTTATGTTTTTATATACAAAGCTCGTAGACGTATTCACACGTATAAACCTGTTTCATTTGATTAATTGGTTTTTTTGCCTTTTCTTCTTTGTTTTTGCGTTTCTTATCTTCCCCAATAAGGAAGCGTTGCATATCAATATGGAGAGATGGGTAGAGGCTTTACCAAGCATGAGGCATATATTCCATATCATAGGTGATTGGCACTATTCGTTGTATTTCATCTTTTCGGAGTTATGGGGTTCTATAATGCTCTCTCTTCTCTTCTGGCAGCTAGCAAACCAGATTACAACTACAGATCAAGCGAAACGGTTCTATCCACTTTTTGGTCTAATGGCGCAAATAGGACTTATAGGAGCTGGTGTATTGCTTCATTCCATATCATTCAAGGGAGGTGGAAGCTCATTAGCAGCAAAAGATCCAATAGCAATTGCAAAGAGCTGGCAGTCCTCTTTGTATTATATATCTATATCTATTGTTTTAGGCTGTGCAGTTTTATCTTACTGTATGCAGCTTCTTAGCAAAATCGTTAGCGCAGATTTAATTAATGGAGTAATCAGCTTACGTAAAGAGCAAAAGAAGAAAAAGGATAAGAAGGGGTTTATGGAGAGTATACGGTATATACTTTCTTCTAAGTATATTGGATTGATAGCCCTTTTAATTCTTTGCTATGGTATTTCGATAAATCTTGTAGAGGGGCTTTGGAAAAAGGCATTGAACATAAGATTTCCAGATCCAGGAGAGTACGCTGGTTATATGGGAATGGTGCAGATTTATACAGGTATAGCAACCGCTTCTTGTATGTTGTTTAGTTCTTGGTTGTTGACACGTATAAAATGGCGCTCTGCAGCCCTTTTAACTCCTATAATGATTTTCTTTACAGGTGTGCTTTTCTATTTGTTCATACTGTTTAGAACTGAGTTAGATTCAACTGTTATAGCCTTAGGTGCAACAGCTATAGGATTAGCAGCGTTTTTTGGTTCAGCTCAGAATATTTTAGCAAAGGGAGTTAAATATTCTTTCTTCGATCCTACAAAAGAAATGTCTTATATACCATTAGACGAAGATTTGAAGACTAAGGGTAAGGCCGCTGCTGATGTTGTAGGAGGTAGACTAGGTAAGTCTGCGGGGGCTTTTGTGCAAGCTGGATTGCTGATGCTGATGCCAGCTTCAGATTTATTAGATTTAGCTCCAGTAACCTTTGGAGTCTTCTTCATCATACTATTAACATGGCTATGGGCAGCTTTCGGGTTATCTAAGCAATATGAAGAAAAAATCAAAGATTTTGAACAGCACCAAACTTCAAATAAAGTTGCAACATCTTAGTTAAGATATATTACACCCGAAATATCTGGTTTAGACTATTGTATTTTTCCAGAGTATTTCGGGTGTAATTTTTATAACATGTGTCGATATTTTAAAATTATCAAATATAGTGATTGCCCAGATGGCGGAATTGGTAGACGCGCTAGCTTCAGGTGCTAGTAACAGCAATGTTGTGGAAGTTCGAGTCTTCTTCTGGGCACCATTTGATATAATTGTACGATCATCAATAATTAACATATGCAGTACAACAAACTCTCTCGCAAGGTAGCTGCTATTAAGCCTTCTCCTACCCTTAGCATTGCTGCAAAAGCAGCAGCTCTCAACGCAGTAGGAGAAAATATTATTAGCTTAAGCACTGGAGAACCAGATTTTGATACTCCAGAAACAGTAAAAGAAGCAGCTCAAAAAGCCACGAAAGATGGGAAAACTAAATATACCCCCGTTTCAGGAATACAGCCATTAAAAGATGCAATAATAGATAAGTTTCGAAGAGATAATGGTTTGCTATACGAAAGAGATCAAATAATAGTAAGCAATGGCGCTAAGCACGTGATTTTTAATGCACTTTTTGCAATGCTAAATCCTGGAGAGGAAGTGGTAATCCCCTCACCTTTCTGGACTTCATATCCTGATATGGTGCGTTTATGCGATGGAGTACCAGTATTTGTCGATTGCAGCATCGAAGATGGATTTAAACTTAAGCCAGAAGCATTGAACAATGCCATTACCCCCAAAACAAAGTGCGTGATGCTGAATTTCCCTAATAACCCAACAGGAGTTGCATATACTGCGGCGGAATTAAAAGAAATATTAAATGTGTTGCGTTTACAGCCACACGTATACATCATATCAGATGATATATACGAAAATATAGTATTTGACGATTTTGAATTTCGTTCACTAGGCCAAGTGGAGCCGCGATTATATGACAGAATCGTTACAGTCAATGGGGTTTCTAAAAGTCACGCTATGACAGGTTGGCGTATAGGATACTGCGGTGGACCACGAGATTTAGTTAGGGCAATGGATATTTTGCAATCACACAGTACCTCGAATCCTTCTTCTATAGGGCAATATGCCGCTTTAGAAGCACTAACGGGGGATTATGATGCTTGGAAGAGTGCAAATCAACGTCTTTTCCAAGAAAGAAGGGATATAGTAGTAAGCAAATTTAGAAAGCTCCCCGCGGTACGTTTTGTAATACCACAGGGCGCATTTTACCTATTTTTAGAGTGTAGCGCACTAATGGGAAGTAAAACTAAGGATCAGAGAGTAATCTCAAATGGTGATGTACTATGCGAGTATTTGCTCGAGAAAGCTGGTGTTGCTGTAGTGCCAGGCAGTGCTTTTGGAGCACCAAATTGTTTTAGACTTTCATACGCAATTAATAAAGAGCGTTTAATTAATGGATGCGATGCAATTATACAAGCTATAGAAAAATTGGCGTTTTAGAAAAGCTCTAATGTGACCGGTGTATTATGGTTATGTGTTTATGATACTAGCTGTAGATATAGGAAATAGCGTAGTTACTTTTGGTTTGTTTGAAGGCGATGATCTTTTACACAAATGGGCCGTTAGAACATCATTGATGGGCACTTCAGATCAATATGGCATCTTGCTTTTAAATCTATTCCGGCATCATGCCTTAGACTCTAATATAGAGGGCGCCGTTATATCAAGTGTTGTGCCCAATCACAATAGTGTTATTACTGTATGCCTAAAAAATTACTTTACAAAAAACATAAAATTTATAAATTTCCAAGACAGTGAGTTAGATATTAGGTGTCTTTATCCTGAACAAGTAGGTCATGATCTCATCGCAAATGTTATAGCTGCACTTCAACTATATGATAACGATTGCATTATAGTAGATCATGGAACCGCCCTCACAGCATCAGTAGTATTAAAGAAAAATCGTACATTTCTAGGCTGTGTTATAGCACCAGGTATAGAATCTGCTTTGGGTGGATTACTAAGCAATACTGCGCAGTTGCAATCCATACAAATAAAAGAATCGGAATCAGCATATGGTAATGATACAGTAACGGCATTACAAATTGGAGTGTATAATGGTTATATGGGCCTTATAAAAGAAATAGTATACCGTATACAAAAAACCTTCTTATATCCGCCTTTAGTCATTCTCACCGGTGGTTTGTCTAACGTAATCAATAGTATTGAAGGGCTTAAGTTTGATGCTATCGAGCCAGATTTAACCCTGAAAGGGTTGAACTACTTTTTCGGATATCAAACTTCTAAACAAAAACTCTTAGGTAAAATATGAAGCTATCTAGCATAAGAAAATATTTCAGTAATAAGGGTTTTATTGAGGAGCTTTTAAAACCTGTGGTTATTGCCTTTGCGATTGCGATAATGTTCAGAGCATTTTTGTTTGAGCCATTCAAAATACCTTCTGGTTCAATGAAGCCCACTCTAGAACCTGGAGATTACATAGTAGTTTCTAAGTACGCTTATGGCTATGGCTGTTATTTTTTCCCATTTAAATTAAACTTGAAGAATAGAATATTACACGGGAATAGAAGACCTCAGCGAGGTGATATAGTGGTGTTTAGAAAAAACGATGACAAAGATGACGGAAGAATATATATCAAAAGGGTTATAGGGCTTCCAGGTGATACAGTCTCTTTGAAAAACGGAGCTCTTTATATTAATAATGTGTTAGTGCCTAAAAAGGAAATATCCAATTCAACAGTTTTGGCTAGCGGAGAAGAGTTACATGAATATGAAGAGGTATTACCCAACGGAGTAAGCTACGATATACTAGGGAATAATGAAACAAAACAACTTTTCCCGAGTACAACTCCCAAATATGCCGTGCCAGAAAATCAATATTTTCTACTAGGAGATAATAGAGATGACTCATTAGATAGTAGGTTTTTATTTGAAACTGGTTTCATAGAGGAAAAAAACCTCATAGGAAAAGCTGTTGTTGTTGTGTGGGATGGGGGCTTTTCATTAACTAAATTGTTGCATGAAATAGCAGATAAAAGAGAAAATCGTTTTTTTAAAAAGCTCTGAGTATAAAAAATATATGATTGAAAAGAAAAGTATATGTTCTACGCACTCAAAACGCGCATTTAAGTTATCTAACGAAGAAAGAATACTACTCATACAGGCATTATATGCAATAAACATATTGGAAGAAGAGCAATATGACACAAGAGAAATAATAAGCGGTATTACTAAAGAAATATATAGTAACCATAAGTCTCTGCAAAAATTGGAGGATATATTTGTCTCTATCGTTAATGATTTAGTCTCTTTAGATAATTGCATTAGCAAAAATCTTTCTTTTTCATGGAAAATCGAAAGGCTTCCGAAAGTATTACTTGCCATACTCAGGATGGCAATATTCGAAATCAAAATATACCCTTCTAAAATCGGCCTTATAATTAATAATTATATAGAAATTACCCGCAGGTTTGAACATCACAAAGAAGTGGCATTTTTAAACGGGTTGCTTGACAATATAGGTCAGAAATACGTATCAACAAACAGTACACATATAACAAATTATAACCACTCAGAAGTAGCTAAAACGAATTAGCTTAATTAAGGAAACAAACCTTAAGAGAGAATATCTGCTCTCAGCAGCTATAATAAAAATATAGGGGCAAGAGTTCGTATTTTCCTATAATATAAAAAGCTCTACTCATAAATACACACGATTTTAAACGGATGAATTAGTAACTTTCTCTTCATTTGCGGAAATAGCTTTTTTCACTTTATTCTTCAGCCTACTTTTATTGTCTTTTAGAACAGCTTCCCAATCTACTTGAAGATAAATATATTCTAAATCCTTTATCGCTATTTTAATCGATACAGCAAACTCGTCTCTCACTTCATCATTAGGCAATAACACTAATATTCCATCTCTAAAATCCTTAATGTAACCACTAAACTTACGTGTACACTCAACCATTTCAGTAGTTTTACATCTAACTTTACATCCATTATAAGTCAAAAAATCTTTTTCTCTCGTCAAAGGACGTTCAACGCCAGGTGAACTAATCTCAAGACTATATGGACCACTTTTAACTAATTCATGTACATCTAGTAATACAGAAAGACGTACAGTAGCTTTTTCACAATCATCAATTGTTAATATACTCCCATCCAATCTTTCTATCATAATCTGTAATATCTTATACCTCTGCCCCGCATTATAGCGAATCCTTACAATTTCATAGCCCAAATGCGCTAACGGCTCTACAACCACATCATGTATACGGCGCTCAAATTGCGTTTGATAGACAGAAAACATATATCCATCACACAATAAAGTATCAACTTCCAATGATTTCTCTTGAGACAACACTATTTTTTCCCCATCGTTGAATGTACATTATCTCTCGCATTACTCTGCGAGTTTTCATTCCGTTCAGGCAATCTTAATAATCGAGGCACACTCAAAGATGTAGCTGTGCTTATATTACTAATATCACCAACTGGTTCTGATTTTTCTAGCCCCAATAACTCTTTTAGTGTACCAGTTGAACACGATGCCAAACAGCATGAAAATGCAAAAAACAAAACACACTTAATACAGTTTATTCTAAAAAAACGCATCTTAATTACTTGTTGCTATGTATTATCGAAAAATCACCCAAATGACTAAGTACTTTTAGTACTTCACCTCGTTTTTGTATATTGAAAACTATTATAGGCATATTATGATTACCAGCTAATGACACAGCTGTATTGTCCATAACACCAAGCTCATTATCCAATACATCTTTATACGTCACCCTATCATACTTGAATACCGATGCATTCTTTTTAGGATCTGCGGAATAAACCCCGTTCACACTACACCCCTTTAATACAACATCACAACCCGTTTCTATGCCTCGCAATACAGCTGCAGTATCAGTAGAAAAAAAAGGATGCCCTGTTCCAGCTGAAAATATAACTATGCGTCCCTTTTCCATATGCCGTATAGCACGACGTCTTATATAGGGTTCGCCTATAGTAGGCATAGGTATAGCCGTTTGAACACGAGTAACAACACCAAGGGATTCTAAAACATTTTGCAGAGATAAAGCATTGATTACAGTGGCTAACATACCCATTTGGTCCCCCGTTATTCTATCAATACCAATGTTTGTAATCGCAGCTCCTCTACATATATTACCGCCTCCAACAACAAGACAAATCTGACATCCAAGACCATGTGCCTCCTTAATCTCCGCACACACAGCACGCATAACATCTATATCAAACACAGCACTTGATTCACCGCCTAGTACTTCACCAGATAATTTCAATAAAACTCTTTTATACTTCATTCAACACACTGCATATTATAAAGAGTTATACGGAATCTAAAATCTTTTTGGATCATCTTTAAGTATCACATAATTTACGATCTTTTTAACACCATTCACAGTGCTTAGTACCCTCAATACGTGCTCCAACTCTTCTTGATTTTGTGCAATTCCAAGTAAATATACAACTCCCTTATTAGCAGCAACCTTATAGTTTGTTGAAAGAATATTTCTTTCAACGGTCAATTTAGAGTTAATTTGTCCAACAATCCATATATCAGAAGCTTCCTCCAAAACCGTTCGTTTATCACATTGGATTTCATTCATTACGTCTTTAACGCCACGGACTTCCCAAGCCAACCGCACAGCATCTTCTGCATAGCTTTCTTTAGCAACATTCCCTACCAATAACACTCTGCCTTCAACAACAAGAATTTTAACATGCGTCTTCAGATCCTCTATACCAGAGCTACTATACGCAGCTTTTACTTTTCTAAGTAGGATCTTATCGTCGATCATAGCTCCTATAGAGCGTTCATCAGAAAGCACCGCCCCTGTTGTGGCAACAACCAAAGGTCCGACTACACCACACCCTGAAACTGCGCCTAGTATAAACACAACAAAGCACAAGAATGAAATATTCTTTTTCATTAGCACCATTTCAACTTAATATAAGTCAATACAACCAATAAGGTTTAACTGGTATGAAAACCTTAATATCACTAGATAAACTAAAGCTCCTTATTAACTATACTTCTCTTATATTAATTTTTTCACTACTTCTATCACTTTATATTATTTCGCATATACATGCGTATACAATTGCTCTTCTCCGGGTTCTTTACTATTTTGTGCAAAATCTATAGCCTTTTGCACTATATCCATCGTTTCTATATCAAAGCTCTTTATCACTTCCTCGTCAGCCCTCTTATTTTCAAGTATATATTGCCGCAAAGAGGAGACACAATCCTTTTCCCTGTATATTTGCAATTCTTCTCTTGTCCTATATTGCGCTGGATCAGATACTGAGTGTCCTCTATATCTATACGTCTTCATTTCAAGCAATACAGGAGTACTATTCTCTTTCACATACTCTACGGCCTCTTTTACAGCTTGAAAAACATCTATAAAACTCATACCATCCACCGCTTTCCCGGGTATACCAAATGAGACACCGCGCTCACACATAGAGTCTGGAGTTGAACAACCTCTCGCAACAGCAGTACCAAGAGCGTACTGATTGTTTTCTACAATAAACAAAACAGGAAGATTCCACAATTTTGCGATATTAAATGATTCATATACCTGCCCTTGATTTAAAGCTCCATCTCCAAACAGTGTAACCGAAACATTACGTTGGTTCCTATATTTAAAAGCAAACGCTAAACCCGTTCCAATAGGTACTTGTGCTCCAACAATACCGTGCCCACCATAAAATCCATGCTCAGTATCGAACATATGCATAGAGCCGCCTTTCCCCCCCGAATATCCACCGCTACGACCACATAACTCAGCCATAACTGCACATGGATCACTACCAAGTGCTAGCATAAGTCCGTGTCCTCTGTAACTGGTAATTACCGCATCTCCTCTTTCTAAACATTCACATATACCTACAGCAACAGCTTCTTGCCCTATATATAAGTGACAAAATCCACCAATCAGCCTTGCATTATACAGCTGCTCTACTTTTTCTTCAAACTTGCGTATCAAAAGCATCTTTTGATATGCACGCAATAAAAGCTGTGAACTAAGTTCCAATTTTTTATCCATACAACACTCCGCTAACAATCGAGGAAATCGCGCTTCTACCTCACTAAGCACGCAGCATAGCGCTCTATTGATCTTTTGACAACTCCATTTTACTAACGCTCTTCATTGCTTGAAATACTGCACATACCTTCCACATTTAAGCTTTCTCTTTTATTCATATATAAATATAACCCCGTACAATAGACTTATATATGGCCAAAAGAGGGCGCCCCCCACAATTTATGGGAACAAAATTAGATCTTGGTACAAATGAATTGCAAGAAAAGCGAAGAATTGACTCTACAGTCGAGCCATTGGATTTATGTTTAAAAAGAGCCTTTATTACAGAAAATCAACATTTATCAGGAATCAAACTAAGATGGTTACACGTACTGCGCCACGGCAAACCTACTATTCAAGCACATAAATGGGCCCCAAGTAGTAAATCCGCTAATAGCAGACTTACCTATAGTGTTGAAGAAGATGAAATGTGGATGGCTGCTCGCGGTTGCGAGTATAACATGTTGTTAAATGTTCTTAAAGAAACAAACTCTATGACCATAGTATGTAATATATGCATCTTCCACTATCGCCCAAAGTTTCTTGGTTTACCAGATAACAAAATACCGTCTAACACCTTAGAAACTCTTAATGGTAAAGCACGCGCTGAATATGTATACTTCATGATAGGTATGCACAGTTTAGAACAAATATGTAATAAAATTTATGGGAAAAGATACGCTATCAATTAATAGAATTTAAACTAATATTTAGATAAAATGAATGAAATGAGTAACTTGCATAGTATGCAAAATATAGGAAAAGATATAAAAGACGCACTCAGAATACTGAGGGCATCTAAGCCACTCGTGCTAAATCTAACTAATCACGTAACAATGGACTTCGTAGCAAACGCCCTTCTAGCGATTGGGGCCGCTCCTATAATGTCTTTATGCTCAGAAGAATTAGAAGAATTAATAACTCTTGCTAGTAGCATTATCATAAACATAGGCACATTAGATAAATCTTCTATAAAACGATTTCATAAGGCTGCAAAATTAGCGATACAATATAAGAAGCCTCTGATATTAGATCCAGTAGGAGCGGGCGCTACAGCTATTCGTACTAAAACCGCACGGGAATTATCAAAATATTCAAATGTTATCAGAGGTAACGCGAGTGAAATTATATCTCTACACCAAGAGAATAGCTCTTTTGGAGTTGAAGCAACCAACTCTACCAAAGAAGCAGAGTTAAGTGCTAAAAAAATTGCTCAAAACTTACAATGCGTTGTAGTAACCAGCGGTGCAATAGACTTCATAACAGATGGAGATAAGGAATCACATGTATATTACGGTTCTAATTTGATGCAATTCGTGACTGGAATGGGGTGTGCACTCACAGCTGTTATCGGTGCCTTTACATGCCTTTCACAAGATTTATTCGAAACCGCATGCATCGCAACCACCTATTTCAGCTTATGTGGACAACTCACGGCCTCAAATGAAAAAGCTCAAGAAAAAAATAAGCTTAACTTAACTCCACATATTGGTATATTTCGAACCGCATTTCTAGATACATTATGGCAAACAAGCGTTTCATCATCTTAAATTTCATTTGCAGACTCATCTTATCTAACTAAATCGGCTTTACCTTCTCTATCCCTATGTACATAGCGCAATTTTTTGATTTTATAAGTGCGCATTTTATCTAGAATAATAGATTCTGTCATTAAATAATCTAATATATTACTGGAGTTTTCAAGCCCCACAACAAGGCATCCACCCACTACGTCTCTGCAACTCCTTACTATTTGCATAGGCATACTTACACTTGCTAAATTTACACCTACTATTTCAAACCAATTCTGTCGTATCTTTTCTAATAATGGATCGCTCTTTAAGTAGAGCGGATAGAGTACGCCTCTTAAAATAGTTTTAAAATCCTTCATAGCATTGGAGATAAAGTTGCTATTTCTGAATATATTAGTACAATGTACCCTTCATTAGTCAAGCATTGATATGCAAGCGTAATTTTTTCATAAGCTTATTTCAAATAGGTATAAAATGAGTAATGAGTTAGGCGTTATAGCAACAGCTATCGCAGAAACAGGCGCAGATAAAATAGAGGTAAGCGATTCAATGGGTTTTTCATCTACGATAATTAATTTCGCGCCATTGTTCTTGATTGGCGCTGTTTTCTACTTTTTTCTAATAAGACCACAGCAAAAGCGAGTAAAAGAACATAAAAATATAGTCTCTAATTTATCTCGAGGCGATGAGGTGGTAGTTGCTAACTCTATTATTGCTAAAGTAACTGGAGTAAGCGATAAGGACATAATAACAGCCGAAATCGCACAGGGAGTCGAAGTAAAAATAAGGAGAGATAGCATAGCTGAGGTACTTAATCATAGTCGTAAGAGTACAACAGAAAAAAAGAAAGGCAATGGAGACAGCGCCGTCACAACATTGGCTACTGCAAAAACACACACTACGTCTGAACGTCGCTCTAAAAAGAAAAGAATAGTTTAAAGTCTCAAGGAATTAATATTGCTCCTTATATTTTTAATTCCATTGCTAAATACAAAACTGCCACTAACTATAATGTTTGCGCCAGTTTTAGCGGTAAGGTTTGCAGTTTGCTGGTTAATACCGCCATCTACTCCTATACTAGGAGACAGTTGGCGCTCTCGACTCCTTTGAGCGATATGCTGTATTTTTTTGAGCTGCGAAGTAATAAATAACTGACCACAATACCCAGGAGTTACTGTCATAACGAGTACATGGTCTACTTTATCGTATAAATATTCTAAAGCACCTTCATGAGTTGAGGGAGCAAGTGCAATTCCAGCTTTTTTCCCACTTTCTCTTACTATATTTAGTAGCTTCTCAGGGTACATGGTGGCTTCTAAATGAAACGTCAATATATCACTCCCTGCTTGTAAAAAACGGCTTATATGACGCTCCGGATGATCCACCATAAGATGGACATCTAATGGTAAATATGTGATTTTTTTTAACGCAGCAACAAATCCCGCCCCCCAACTAATCTCAGGAACAAAACTTCCATCCATTATATCTATATGTATAAAGTCTGCCCCTCCCTTTTCCAAAGCCTTTACGGTTGCCTTAATGGTAAGCAAATCCGTAGACAGAATAGATACAGAAACCAAAGGCTTCATACCTTCAGCAAAAAATCCCATTTCATGAAGAGATTATGGCCCTATAATGTAAGGGCACCCCATTACTTCCAGTAATTAGAGCTCCACCTTCATATTTCGCAGCCATAAACACACCATGCCCAACATGCTTCCCCTTATATTGTACAGGAACAACAACCTTGCCCTCAATGGTCTTTAGGTTTCCCCTTTTGTCTTTCTTAAGACTACCCGATGATGGTTTTTTAGCCATAAAACTCCCTGTTTAATTTATGCCCTACCCCAACACTAACCAATACAACAAACATGTATACAAAATCTATTGAGAATAGTCAACATTTCCCGATTAAAAATCCAGCTGTAAAAAGCAATCCTATTGAGAAATCAGTTATATAAGAATGTTTCATTCTTACCCTTCCAGCTTGTAAGTGCAATACATAAGTAGCAATCGCCAATAAAAGATAAAATACAAAATTCATCTCAAAGAAAATGCCGCAAATCACCAGACAAAAGCACGCAACTGTATAAGCATTCCAAACAATATCATAAAGCTTAAGCATTGGTAATAGATTAACATTTTCTCTTCTAGCACCACTGCGTAAAATTCTATATCCAAATGTCCACGCAACAGCAGCTGCATAATACATAATATAAATGAGCCTAAAAGAACCATCGAACGTACTATCTGTAACAAAGCACGCTATCCATACACCCATATTCGATATCAGAGAAAATATTGCTTCTCTCGCTACTATGTTTAGTCCGTATATAAATGGAAATAACAAGAAGCCTAGGATGGAAAATCCTGCAATATAAAGCATCCCAGTAGTATGAATTAAGAATAATGATTGCGTCACCACTACTAAAAGTACCACCAGCATAATACAACTTTCTTGTATCGAAGCTTTAGTATGTTTTTCCCTACCGTATAGAGCCGCTACCATCCTACTATATGCTGAAATACCGCTTATCTTTCCTATTAGATCAAAAGTTCTACTTGCAGAACATGCGAGCCCAAATAAAACAAGAAAAAAAATTAGAAAAAACAAAATCCAAAATAAAGCAATAAGCACAGTAATGCCCCTTTGAGTAAGAATCACCCATGTGATTGGAAAAGTAAGCAGCAAGGGTATATATATCTTACCGAAATTGAGTAATCTCAAATATTTAATATTTTCTACTACACGAATATATCGTTTCATATAATAGGAAAACTTTGGGCTAAGTTGCTGTATTTTATCCTCGATATGCCACTCAAACTTCTCAAGCATACTAGATGCTTCGAGTGAATACTTTACAAAAGTATTTTTAAACCTTTTCCACATAAATAAATTCACTGATTAAGCGGTATATTCATAATATACCTAATATTGGTTATTGAATTTCAGAAGTTACCTAACCCCTACCCTAAACTATAGGGCCACTTTAAATTTAGATTAACGCTCTCTAGCTGTCTAAAAAACAATTCTCACGATTTGCTTTTCGCTCATAATAGTGACAATCTATGCACTAGGAGCTTATTTTCAAAATTCAAGTTCCTATCTAATAACTCGACTCGTTTACTATGAATAATATCTTACATCCACAGAATAATAAAGCTTCGCAGAGCATATATAGGTTAATATGCATTCAGGCAATTATATATTTGGTAATTACTTTCACAGCACAATGCGAATCTGCCCCTATTAAGTCTCTTTCTAGTATAAACACGCTATCTCCTCTCAACACACAATCTATTAATGATTTTTTGCTACAAATGTCTGCAGTAATAAGCTCTCAGAATAAAAGCTCTATTGATGCTTTCTTCAATTTTTATATAACAGATGATGCACAATTTCGAATTCAATCCACTCTATATACAGATGGCGGCTTAAATAAAGAAACAGAAGTATCGGCATTATACAATAAAGGTAATTATATAACCTATCAGTATAATATATCACATACATCTATCTGCTATGCTTATGAAGCAATACTTAATAAATTGGAGCTATCAGAAGACGGTGGCAATGCTATTGCATCCGTCAGTATAAAAGAAATATCTATAATAAAAGTATCTTCAACGCCTCAGAGTAGTTTGCCAAATGTACAATCAAATAATAAAGATGCAACTTTTGCATATATCAAAGCTATAGGAGCTATTAATTGTAATATGGCATTAAGCTACAGCGCTACAATACTCATTGATGGAGCTAACTGCATAAAAAAAATATCAATTCAGTAATATTCTGAATTTCTTAAGAAGATTTGCAATATCTATATAAAAGAATCAATAATCTTAATTATAACTTTTAAACTAATCATCCAAGACCGCTAGAGGTGGCAGAATAGCAATAGTATTTACTCTGTCTGCATGCGCATTATAGCGCGAATCATCAGCGTGTAGATACGTTTTACATCCCTTTTCGCCATATAAGTTTTTCCAATATTGCAATCTTTCATATAGAAAATATTGATTACGCACTGCATCATGCATCACTGAAAAAACGCAAATAGGACTAGAAGTAAAAAGGGATGGATGCTTGTATCGATAAACGGCTCTTTTAATAAAAAACTCAACTTCTTTAATATTGTTGACTAAATCTTGACAATCGCTATACCCATCTCCATACTCAAACGCCGGTACGTCAATCATATGTGAGTCTTGGCAACTGCAACTGCAAAACGTTGCAGCAAGTAAAATAAGAGAACCAATCAAAAGCATGCGAGCTTTAATAAAAAGCCCATAAGCCGGGTAGCTGTGCCGCATGGTGTTTTGTTCTCGTCCCATAACTCCCCCCTGAAGTGTACCCATTATACTGATACATCATAGCATCATATAATAGTGTGTTACTATACTTTTCTCATATACTTACTTTATACTATGACACAATCTAATATAGTAGTGTTAGGAATTGAAACAAGCTGCGATGAGACGTCAGTCGCTATCGTAGACAGCAATCACAATATTATTTCGCAAGAGTTATTTTCTCAAATACAAATTCATAAACAATATGGAGGTGTAGTACCAGAAGTAGCAGCTCGTCAACATCTTGTAATTTTAGCGAAGCTAGTACAACGTACCTTATCAAACTTTGACCCATACAAATTAGATGCGATATCAGTCACTACTGAACCTGGACTAATAGGGGGATTAATAGTCGGTACAATGGTAGCAAAGGGTATAGCTTCCGTACTTTCTAAACCATATATACATATAAATCACTTAGAAGGACATACATTAACTATAAGATTAACGAATCGTATAGATTTCCCGTATTTATTGCTTTTATTATCAGGGGGACATTCGCAAATATTAATAACAGAGGGAGTTGGAAAGTACGTAAAATTAGGAGAAACAAAAGATGATGCTATAGGTGAAACTTTTGACAAAATCGCCCAAGCTCTGGATTTATCATATCCAGGAGGGCCAGCTATCGAATATTTAGCAAAGAAAGGTAATAAGCGAGCATTTATTTTTCCTAAACCACTCTATAAGCAGAAAAATTGTGATTTTTCTTTCTCGGGACTGAAAACAGCGGTAATTCAATGCATCGAAAAGTGTCAAAATAAGAAAGGTAGAAAGTTATTAGAAAATGAAGTAGCAGATATATGTGCTTCTTTTCAAGAAAGTATCGTAGAAATATTAAAGGATAGGCTCCTTCAGGCTTTTCGAAAGAACTACTCTATACCTAATAAAATTGTCTTAGCTGGAGGGGTAGCTGCGAATGATTATATTCGAACGCAGTTAGGCTCTTTTTTACAAGAAAGAAAACTCACATTATTGGCTCCACCACCTGCATTATGCGTAGATAATGCAGCAATGATAGCATGGGCGGGGGTAGAGAGATTAAAGGCCTTTGGAAATGCAGCATTCACTCATTGCCCTTCTCTCTATAAAGTAAATCTCTAAAATCCTCGTTGTACTAGACATATCTCAGGATGATGTAACTTCGCATAGCAATTCAATTGCTCTATATCAAGCTTTTTTCTTTGTTCCGGCAACAAACCAATTGTCGGCTTATTAGCAAAGAAATTTTGTATACAAAAATTTCCTCTAAACCCTCTCTGTCCTAAGTCATCAAGGATGACCTTTATATCTTCTTCAGTTAACAGATCAGTATGCACTGTAGTTCTAACTTCTTTACCTAAAGCTTTGGTATTACATAGTAACCCAAGTGTGCGCTCAAACTTTATAAAGTCCCCTCCTCCACTAATTTCAGCAAACTTTTCCCGCGGAGCTTTATAATCCAAAGCAATATAATCAACCAAACCCTGTTCAATCAGCTCAGTCACTAATTCGGGATTACTACCGTTAGTATCAAGCTTTACTTTATAGCTAAAATTCCTAATAAAACGAATAAAAGTCGGCAATTCATCATATAAAGTGCATTCTCCTCCTGACAGTACAACGCCCTCTAGCAGGCCTATGCGCGTTCTTAAAAAGCGTTCAATATCCAATATCGACATTTGTTTACGTTGTTTCTTAAGAGAGCACACCAGCTCTAAATTGTAACAATACTTACATCGAAAGTTACAGTCATAAAACCATATAATACATGCTACGTGTTCAGGATAATCTAGCAATGTAAACGGAGTAATATCACAAATCGGCAGATTTAATCTAAAACTATCTATTTTCATAAAAGCACAATTATTCCCTCTCTTTCCTTGCAACCCTTATAGTGCTTTCTCCTTCTACATGTGAGACTATTATAGTATCTCCCTCTCCTACTTCATCAGATAACAGCATTTCAGCAATTTTATTTTGCAAAGATTCCTGTATCACTCGCTTAAGGGGACGCGCACCATAGGCAGGATCATAACCCCTATCTATTAACCATAGCTTCGCAGTTTGTTCGAATTCTATCAGTATTCGCCGTTCCTGCAATAGTTGCTCTAAACGCTCCAGCTGTATATCTACTATAGCCTTCATGTTATCCCGAGTGAGTCGATTAAATAATATTATGCTATCCAATCGATTAAGAAATTCTGGTTTAAAAGATGCATGCACAACTTGCATAACATCTTTTCTTACTATTTCTATAGAGCTATCTTCTGGTAAATTTACCATATAATTTGCCCCTAGATTAGAAGTAAGAATAAGCAGTGTATTCCGGAAATCTACAGTACGCCCCTGTCCATCCGTAAGACGCCCCTCATCCAACACTTGTAATAAAATATTGAAAACCTCTGCATGGGCCTTCTCTACTTCATCGAACAGAATAACCTGATAAGGACGCCGCCTAACAGCTTCAGTAAGCATACCACCTTCTTCATAGCCCACATATCCTGGAGGAGCTCCTATTAATCTCGCAACAGCGTGCTTTTCCATAAATTCCGACATATCTATACGGACTATAGCGCGCTGATCATCAAACAGAAACTGCGCCAAAGCCTTCGTCAACTCTGTTTTCCCCACACCAGTAGGACCAAGAAGCAAGAAAGAACCAATAGGCCTATTCTTATCAGATAATCCCACCCTTGCTCTACGAATAGCATTACTAACGGTCACGACTGCAGTACGTTGACCAACTACTATTTTTTCTAATTCTCCTTCCATATGTAGAAGCCTTTCCTTCTCGGAAGAAAGCATCTTGTCAACTGGGATACCAGTCCATTTAGAAACTATAGCTGCTATATCACTTTCTAAAACAGTCTCTTGTAACATAGCATTCTCCTTACTCCCGCCATGCTCTTGTATCTTTTTCGTTAAATTTGGCATTTCACTATACATTAGCTCTCCTGCCTTATCAAAATCCCCATTTCTCTGAGCTATTTCCAGATCATTTTTAGCTTGTTCTAATTTTGCCTTTAGCTCTTTTATAGCTTCAATTTTAAGCTTTTCACCTTTCCACTTGCTCATCAAATCCAGCAAATCGGATTCAATTTTTAGCAGTTCATCCTTAATACCCACTAATCTATCACGAGAATTGGGATCTTTCTCTTTTTCTAAAGCCGCTATTTCAATTTTAAGTTGGGTTCCCTTCCTATCTAATTCATCTATCGCCTCTGGTTTGCTATCAATCTGCATACGCAATCTACTGGCTGCCTCATCTATTAAATCTATAGCTTTATCAGGTAAGAATCTGTCACTGATATACCTGCTAGATAAAGTAGCAGCTGCTACTACAGCGTTATCGGATATCCTCACGCCATGATGTACCTCATACTTTTCTTTAAGCCCACGTAAAATAGAGATCGTATCTAAAACAGAAGGTTCAGAAACAAATACAGTTTGAAATCTTCTCGCTAAAGCTGCATCCTTTTCTATATATTTTCTATATTCAGCAAGAGTTGTTGCACCTATACAATGCAATTCCCCCCTTGCCAGAGATGGTTTAAGCAAGTTGGATGCATCCATAGCCCCCTCTGCTGCTCCTGCTCCTACCAATGTATGCAATTCATCTATGAACAATACCATTCCAGTTCCTGCAGACACTATCTCTTTCAGCACACTCTTTAAACGTTCTTCAAACTCACCACGAAATTTAGCTCCAGCAACCAGAGAACCAAGGTCTAATGACATTACCTTAACATGTAGCAAATTTTCTGGTACATCCCCCAAAACTATACGGTATGCCAATCCCTCAACTATCGCAGTTTTCCCAGTACCTGGCTCTCCTATCAGTATGGGATTGTTTTTTGTACGTCTAGACAAAACTTGAATAGTGCGTCGAATCTCTTCATCTCGTCCTATAACCGGATCAAGTCGTCCAGCAGCAGCAAGAGAAGTAAGATCTTTTGCGTATTTTTTTAAAGCTTCCAAGTTTGCTTCCGTATGTACAGAATCAGCTTTTCTTCCCCTTCTTATTGTTGTTATAGCAGTTTCAAGTTTAGCCTCTGTAACGCCATGGCGTTGCAAGATCCTGCACGCTTCGCTTTCTTTGATTAAAAGCATCGCTTGTAAGAGTCTTTCTGTGGTGACAAAGGAATCTCCCTCTTTCATAGCAATGTGTTCGGCTTTCTCTAACATTTGTGCAAACTCCGGTGACAGAAAAATCTGTCCGGCTCCTTCACCACTAATCTTAGGTAGTTTATCAAGTGTATTTTTTATCTCCAATAAAATATTGGATACTTGGGCACCACAACCAGTAATTAACCTCTGCACTAAGCCCTCTTCCTCATTTAAAATGCAATATATGACATGCTCTATAGTCAAACGCTGATGGTGATTTGTAAGTGCGAATGCCTGAGCTTTTTGTAAAACCGATCTACTGTTTTCTGTGAATCGTTCTATATTCATGCTATGAAACACCACTATTAAATTTTTGATTCCCACAAATAGCTTTTGACATTGTAGCATAAGATGAGATTGGTGTATATATTACGCAGGTAACAGTTCTATGATGCTTAAAATATTCAAAAATTGGTCGATTGAGATATGTCATTTCGCAAGGCAATGCAAAGCCGTTATCGAGCACAGAGAGGTCTATACAGCGAGATTAATGTCACTCCTCTAGTGGATATAATGTTAGTGCTACTTGTGATATTCATCCTCACGTCTCCAATGCTAGTTTCAGGCATCGAAGTAAACTTACCTATCATAAAGGCGGCAACTCTTTCAGAAATTAATGATCCAATAATCGTCTCTGTTAATAAGGAAGGAATCGTATATGTGGAAGAGGTAGAGGTAAAAAATATGCAATCGCTGAAAGCAAAATTGGAAGCAGTGTTAAAAGAAAAAAAAGATACAAAGATTTTTGTACGCGGCGATAAGGCTGTAGAATATGGAAAAGTAATGGGAGTATTCACATCCGTTCGAGAAGCGGGATTCAATAATGTGGCCCTTGTAACGGAAGACTCTGAAGATTCGACTTCTACTACAAAGTCTGCCAGTATTGTAGGTAAGAAGAAAAATGCCACAGCTAGTGCCAACCCCTCACCAGAAAGCCGTTAATAGACTACAGATGCAACGATTAGGTCTTCCATTTAGTCTTTTTGGTTCTTTGGTACTACATATAGGAATAGGAACTCTATTGCTAATAGGTATGCCTAATAGGCAATATAAAAGCTCCGATAATAAAGAATATACGATAGTAATAGACGCAGTTCCAATCTCACAAATAACAAATATAAAGGTAAAAAGCGCTTCAACACAACCCGTCCCACAGCCAGCCATTCAAGATAATCAAGATAGTTCTGTAAATCCAAAAGAAGAACCTATGCCCGCTCCTGAGCCAGAAGAGAAAAAAACAAGTGAGATAAACCAAACGGAGGAGGTTAAGACACCTGTTAAAAATCAGACTCCTATTCCAGAGAAGGAAGGAGTAGCGCAAAAAAAGGAGGAAGTATCATCATCTGAAAAAATTAAAACACCGGAGCCTGATCCTCATCTAGATAAGGTACAAATTTCAGAGAAGAAAACTCAACTTCCAAAAGAGAATAAAAACCCAGAGAATAAAGCCAAAATATCGCCGAAACCAATTAAGCAACAAATAAAAGAACCAGTCGAGAATAAAAAAGAGAATAAATCGTCAAATAAAAAAACTGAAAAAAACAAAGCATTGGATGTGGATGCGTTACTAAAGTCGTTAGAAAGTGGTGACAAAAAAAAAATCCCCAGCCCCCTAAATCCCTCAAACAAAAAGAAAGGAAGTACCACTCCAGTAGCAGCATCAACAACAGGAATGGAGGGAAGAACAAACATCCCGTATGATGATGATTTACCGCTAAGCATCAGCGAAGTTTCTGCTATTCGTTCGGCAATAGAAAAAAATTGGTACAATAAGGGTTTCGCAGGTAGCACAAACGATCTTGATATGGTCGTTGAGTTGATTATATATTTGGATACAGAAGCTAATGTTATAAGCGTTAAAATGGGGAAATCTTTTGGTCGAAACATGGCCGATCCAGTATACAAGGCATTTGTAGAAAGTACTATAAGAGCTACATACGCAGCTTCTCCCTTTAGCATTCTTCCAAAGGATAAGTACAAAGATTGGAATGAACTCCACTTAACTTTTAGCCCTGGAAACGCAAATTACTGAACTCTTTAAAAAAACAAGCGTTTTAGTCATTTCCACCTTAGTTTGATCTTCTCTCTCCTTTCATTTTGAATCCGCTTTTTTTCCAAGACCTTCACCCTCTACCCCCTTCCACATATCTCCTGTAGGCAAAAGCTGTAACGTATTGGTAGCATTTTTATCGAAAATAACCTTCTTTATATTTGGCATGATATGCATCATTGTATCCATATACATACGTTTACGCGTCACCTCTTGTGCTACCAGGTACTCCTTAAGGATACTATTAAATCTGCTAGATTCACCCCTCGCCTTAGCGATCTCTGCCTCTTTATAGGCCTTAGCTCTCTCTAATATAGCATAAGCTTCCCCTCTTGTTCTAGGTATTATATCATTCCGATAGGCATAAGCTTGGTTAATAAGGCGCACATTATCGGCTTTAGCAGACTGTATATCTCTATAAGCATCCCGTACCTCAGGCGCCACATAACTATGCAATATACCAAGATTATCTATAACGACACCAGCATTATAGCTATCCAAAACCCTTTGAAGCGTTTTCTTAGCATCTAATTCTATTGCCTGCCGTTGTTCAGATAAAGCCTCATACAATTTACTCCTACCAATTATTTCGCGCATAACACTCTCAGCGGTAAGTCTTACTGTCTCTGCTACATTAGCAATATTAAAAAGGTAATCGCGAGCATTTCCTACATACCACTGCACATAAAATTGCAGATCTATAATATTTTCATCACCTGTAAGCATCATGTCTGGATTACTGCTTTCATCTGCTATTACAGCATTATTTACAGAAAACCTCTCTCCGCTAGTAGCAGACGCCAATGGCTTATCTTTCATCACATTCGGCCCGTTATTATTAGCAGTCAGAAGAGAGCTCTCACCTATCTCTTGATTAGCAGATCCTTTTTCAAACCCATCAATCGCACTACCTATAAGTACCCTATTTATCGTAGTGGTTTTAACTTTTTCTACTTCCTCAAGCGGAGAAGGCAGCTTATAGTTTAGCCCCGCAAAAACTGTCCTATTATACTTTCCGAACCTGAGCACAACTCCTTCTTCATCTGGGTTGATAGTAAAAAACCCAGTAGAAAGCCAAAGCATAAGCGCTATCAAACATAAGGCTAACGTAGCAATTCTTAGTGCAGGCTCAGGATTTTTATTTCTTTGCAAAGGCTCGCTGCTCTTATTACCTTTTGTATCTACGCTAAGGGTTCTTAATAATTCTACCCTTTTTTCATTAATAACTCTTTTTACTCCATCAAAAATAGAGGAGTTTGAATTACCTGTTGTCTTTTCACTAGAACTATTCTTTTTACCTGAATCCCCCCACGGATTATCTAAACTATTAATCATGAAAATGAAAATCCTATAAAGTGTTCAATATATCACAACTGCAAGAGCACAAACCAGCGCACTGCAGCCATTAAACATTCTAATACATACAGTAGTCAAGGATTATCACTATAACGCTCATTGCTTTTTCGGTAGAGAGTATAGATCATTTTGAAAGAGGAAACGTAGGGTCTTTAATATCTGGTGCGAACATTAATTTAAGATTGTAGTTTCAAGCTAAAGTTGTATATCTATGTGTCCACACAACAAATATATACTCCCTATGGTACCATAAAAAGATGACAATGCATTATAACTGGCACGTTTTCTATACACAGGCGAAGATAAAGTTCCCACTGTACAGTATAGTGATTATATTATGTGTAAGTCTACTAGCATTGCCGAATTTTTATAGTCACGCTGAATCTATTACTCTAAAAGAAAATAGCACAGTCCCATACCCAGGACTACCCTTAGCAAGGAAAAAAAATCTAAAAAGAATTGTACAGCCACAAATTGATAATACTACAACAACTTGGAATGCATTCTCTATATTACCCAAATATGCAAAGCACTCTAGTTTACTCAGTCTAAAGGGCTTCGACTCTTCAAACTTTGGCTTTGCCCATATGATTAATGACATCTTTAATCAAGTCGCAAGCAGCAGCCCTATGAATAAGGGATCTGCTTGGATGAATTTAGCATTGTTTTATCTTGCTAACGGCTTCTATAGAGAGGCGCACTCTATAACCGCTATAGCAAATAACGCACCTGATAGTTTACTAAAACATGACTATAGAGCAATGCTCGCACGTACAGTAATCGCATTTATGGAAAAACAATATGTAGATGCATATCACTACGCACATAGTATCCCGCTAAATGTAGTAAATTTTCCTAACAAAAACGAGGTTATGTTTTGGCAAACTATCTCTCAGATGCAATATGCAATATTAGAGCCAGACAAAATGATAAGCGCTCAAGTAAATGCTATGCCACCTCTTGATACACTCAATATATTTATAAAACATGAAAATAACTTTTTAAGAGGATACAACGATCACATCCTAGAGGCTATAGGATTAACAATAATACAATATAATCTACAGTATTATAATTTTTTTGCAGTAAGCGAAGCATTAAATACGTGTTCAAAATTCAATATTACTCCGGATGAACGTAACCAATTAACATACTACATTGCAAAATATCACATCGCTCAAAAAGAAGAAAAAATGGCGATAAGTTACCTAGATAAATGCATAGCCAATATAGATGATCAAAAACATTACGTTTTATGCAATCTTGAGAAGGCACATATCCTTTCCCAAAGATTACCTAAAGAAGAGGCTAGATATATAAATACCTTAAAAAATATGCAGGTAATTTGGCGCGGAGATGAAATTGAAGCTAGCGTTTTAAAAAACCTTGGTGATTGGTATCACAGCCAAAAAAACTATATACAAGCGATGCATTTTTGGAAAATTCTTACTGACAACTTTAGTACAGCAGAAGCTATCAATATTCTCAATAAAATGGGGACAACATTCATAAAATTTTTTACTGCTCCCGAATTTTCGACAGCTTCTCCTTTGCAAATTCTAGTATTTTTTCGAGAATATCAACAATTTACACCTCTAGACACACTCGGCGACACAATAGTACTTAAAGCCATAACATACTTTATAGAGCTCGATCTTCTTGACGAAGCTATCGTATTATTAACTCATCAAATAAATGAGCGACTTTCTGGATATAGAAAAGAACAAGCGATAAATTCTCTTGCCAAAACATATATAAAGAAAAAACTTTTTACAAAAGTAATAGATCTAATTGAATCAAATAGCTTAATGGCAAAAAAAAATAAATTTGATACGTCAGAGCATGGTCTTTTTGATGGGATCTTTCGCACTAGATTGCATCTATATGCTAAAGCATTGCTACAAACAAATAATTATAACAAAATGATAGAGATTCTAAAAACAGACGATACTCAAGATAGCGATACATTACGTGCTAACGCTTATTGGCAAGAACAAAAATGGACATTATTTAATGATGCCTCAGAACCCTATCTCTACACAATTCGAGACGCAAAAAATAAACTTTCAGATTCCGATATAACCAGAATAATTAAACAAATAACCTCATATGCAGCAACAGGCCAAAAAAAATTACTCAATGCTACCTACCTTGACTTCGTAAATAGACTCCCTCAAGATAGTAGTAAAACAGATATAATAAAAATTTGGACACAGCTTTTCGGGTCAAACCATGAAATTAATCTCAAAGAATGGGAATTATTTACGTCGTTGAAAGACCTATTAAATGCGGAACGAATACTGTAGAATGCTATAAAAAGGGGGGATAAGATATGTTTTCAAACAATGGGCTTAATAACCTGATCCAACCTTATAGCTATAAAAAGGATGAAACTTTAACACTAATAGCACATATTGCCGGGTTAGCCGCAATAAAAATACCACATCCAATGTTAAAAGAGGAAATACAGGAAGTAAATGCAATTATAGGGATTAGTACGTATACATATAGTGCATATCAAAAAATAATTACATTAGGTAGTGCGTATTCTGCGCTAGTAAGCATAATGTTAGCCGGTATGGTAGATGGTATGCTTGAACAACCACCCTCAAGTACTGTGCTTGCCGTGTATCCGCCTCAAAAAGAGAGTATTCTCAAAAAAATTTTGGAGAGAAGCAAGCTCCACATATGAGACTCTTTATAAGAAAGAACTAGAAGCACTAAAAGCACCTCTTACGCAAAACATATATCAGGATAATCTTTGGCTGCATAAAAGTATACGAATCGATTCCGTGGGAAAAGCGTCATACGCTAAATTATCCGCTTTAACCAGCAACATTGCTCGAGTAAAAAGCGTTGTAGATGCAGGATGGAGTGTACTTTTACAATTAACGTATAGATTGGGGAAAATAAGTGGTCATTATCTGCAGCCATATGCTATGTTTCAGGATAATATAGTGTTGTCATCTATCATGGTAGGTAGTATGAGCGCAACGATATGCAATACCGCTCTGAACACCATGAAGGGAATTCTAGAAAATATAATATTCGCAGGATACTCCGGACTTATAGACGGTATCGCAACTTCCTACTATCACCAAAGCCAACAAGAGGTTCTAAACCGTAATCAGATGGGGAGCTTTCTCCAAACAATAGAAAATATATCGAATGAAATAAAAGAAACTTATAAGAATAACGTAGAACGCTATAATAAAACTATAGATAATCTAAAGAAGATAGATTCAGAACTATCAAAGAACTTTAACTCTATGGTATCAAAAGACGAAGATCCTCTTAATCAAAAACTTATGAGCTTTACAAGTGCAAGGCATTTGCCCCCAAAGATGAAGATGGGTTTTATAGCAAGTATGAGTGCCCTAACCTCTATAGAAACCCTTTCAGCAAAAGGAATTTATAACGTTGCTCACGGACTGGGGAAAACTGTACATCAACTCTACGAGTTGCTATATCATAAGAATGTCCAAAGATCTATGTAACCGCAGAAAATCGCAACGAGAATTAGTTTAAGAGCCTCTCAACCCCTTCTGTATGTAAGATAAAGTTTTTGAAAATATTTACTGCTTCATAGAAAGAGCATAGATCACCTTCATTCCATAATGATAACGCTGTACTTTTTCTTGGCCCCACTGTCTTTATTGATACTGCGCTATTGGCCCACATATATTTGTGGTAAGGTACTATACTTAAACCTAAATACTTACGTGATATTCGATCATATAAAGCAATACGCTTTTTAGTATTGAGGTTTCGATAAGATAGAACAACATTCAAGTTCGACAAAAAGGCCATATCGTCAGAATCTAAATGTCTATGTAATAATTGTAATGTATATTCAGCTAATAGCTCTTTTATTGCTTCAGCAAATATTACAGCATTATCTCTTTTGCTTTCTCTAAGTCTTGGATCAAACCATATAACTCCAACTGCATCGGGATCAAAGAAAGCATCACTATGTCCTATGCTAATAATGAAGTCGTTCAAATATAAGGCGTTAATACGGTCAAAAGTACCAGTAAAATTTTGATGAGCCCAAGAATCTAGAAAAGCGTGAGAAGCTATACCAATGAGATAGGGATTATTCATTACAAGCGCAAAGCGCAGACTCGCTGTCACACGAGAATTTCTCTTAGTAACTATTAAATCATGTTTAAGCTCAGCATCTTGTAAATCGCCTGGCACAAAATGGAAAACAGGCAGTATCGCATCTAAAGTTTTATTTGAAGTAAGTGTTAATATTTGAAGATTTTTAGGTATTTGGGTAATAGAGTATTTATATTTCTTAACAGACCTTCCTAGTATACGTGGAATATGATCGTTATCATCTACATACTGGTTGCTGTAGGCTATTTTTAACGTATAATCTAGTCCAAATCCAGCCTTTGCGGCCAGTAAAAAGGCAATGTAATAGTGAACTTCTACGTCCATTTTCTTGCTTGATTTGTTGTTTAGTTAATTATCGCGTGAATTTATGTCTCGCGGAAGTAGGGCTGTAGTTGCTTTAATATGCTTCTTTACAGCGTTAAATTACCCCAGTACAACTATTGGCGCTCTATTATCGAGTGCCACAGTAGAATTAGGTACTGATTACGGAGAAGCAGCTTGCTCAGCATGTAAGAAAAATGGCCCAATAGGTGCATTCGATAGTAAAGTTGCGCTCTCCTTTGATAAAACATTTAGCTCTCAACGCGACGTTACTAATGTTATGGAAACACGATACGGTAGTGTATTAGGAGTGCAATTAAATACTGCTTTAGTCAAATATGCGGGAAAGAAGATACACCCCTACGGTTTATTTTATATTAAAAATAAAGAGTATGGTTCTTTCGAAGCAGCTTATTACCACGGAGGGCTATCATCAAAATTTGGCATAAATACAAAAAGTTTAATGACGGCAATAGGAAATATAAATAGTAATAGTCCTTATTGGGTCCAGTATGTTTTGGATACATATAAAACTAGAAAGAATTGCAGTAAATGTAATCCCATGCCACCAATAAGCTTCGCTCCAGGCCTATGGAGCACGCAACTTAACTCTAGTAATGGGAGAGAAATCAATACAACAAATTTCACGTATATCCCTAAAAAACTAGGCCCTTTCTATACGGGAATATCTTATACACCTGGCTCACATCATATGCTTTCTACGGGGCTATATTACGCAGAACATGTGAATAGCATGATTCTGAAAACTTCTATAATAGGAGAGTTTAACATTGCATCTACATCAAAAAAAATAACCACACCACACCACTCTATTGAAGCAGGATTAAACATCAGCTATCTAGGCATTATAGGAGGCATGTCTATAGGAAAGACTGTCTCCCTATATACATATGAATCTACAATACAAAAAATGAATAATCTATTCAAGAGCATAGGGTTGGGTTATTCAATCGGACCTTTCGGTATCTATATCACAAACTTCAATAGTCGTGCACACCATAAAAATTATGTAAATACAATACCTTCACAGGTAGCATTTAGGCATACTAGCGCAGGACTTAGCTATAAAAGTAGAGGTAATATAATAAACTTCTTAGAAGTCTCTTCTTTTAATTTTGCTCCTAATAATCGCATATTAGATGATGCACGCCAAACCATCTCTTCTACTAAACAGGCAAAGGGCATGCTATATATGGTGGGTACAAGAACAAAGTTTTAGCTACTATGTTTTTTAAAAACCAGTAAGTCTATATAATTAATTTATTAAAGATGCGCTAAGAGATACGCAAAATTTCCAAGATTTCCTTCATATCTTGAGGAAGATCAAGTGTAAAGCGCAAATAATTCGTTGTTATCGGGTGCTTCAGTTGTAATTGATAAGAGTGTAAAGCATGCCGTTCATAGTACTCAAGATTTTCTATCTTGCGAACCGCCTCAATGGGAAGCGCTTTCAAATTGAAATTAAGCCCCCCTTTATACTTACGATCTCCTATCAGAGGATGTTTTATGGAACTCATATGTAATCGTATTTGATGTGTCTTTCCCGTTTCTAGCGTAAGCTTTACTAAACTTACTGCACCCTGACAAAAATCCTCTAAGACCTTATAGTGTGTTATTGCTAATTTACCCTCCGATCCTACTACTTGCATTTTAGTGCGATCTATAGTGCTCCTTTTTATTCTAGAAGATATTGTACCTAATTTATGTGGTAATACGCCATAAACGATAGCAAGATACTCTCTCTCTATCGTATGATCCTCTATCATACGATTAAGTAGTAGATACGCCTCATTAGTTTTCGCCACAATCATTAAGCCTGACGTTTGCTTATCTAATCTATGTACTATACCGGGACGTATCGCAGATCCTACTTGAACAAATTGTGCTCCATATTTTTCTATAAGGGCACTTACTAAGGTATGCGTATGATCAAAACCAGTAGTGGGGTGTACAACTAATCCAGCTGCTTTATTAATGACAAGCACATGGTCATCCTCATAGACTATATCTAATGATATTAAAGTAGATAACGCACTATCAACAAAATTCCTCTGCTCCCTATCACTTAATTCAAAACATACCCTTATAATCTCTCCTTCCTTCAAAATAAGAGCACAATCCACTACCTGTATTTCTGCACAACCATTAATTACATGGACTCGTCCTGTTTTTATAAGTTTTTGTATGGTCGACCTAGATATATCACTAAATTTTCCCACTAAAATTTTATCTATTCTTTCAAATGATTCTTGTGGTAACACGATAAAAGAGTATACTGACACCCTGTGCTTTCTTTATAGTTCGTAATTAAGCAGTTGCTTATATTACCTTCACATAAGTTGTAAAGAGAGAATCGTGTATTTTATCCATCTTCTGTTCTGGTACGCTGCATGTATCGCAGAGATCAAGCTTCTGATTTTCGAATCTTTAAAATATTCGTTTATACTGCAAGCTTGGTATTGTTTTTTGGCACAGCCTTTGTACTATATTTGCTATATAAGCATATAGAAACCCCTGTCCTTTCTTTAAGCCCTATATCCGCACAACAATGCGCATCAACAGACGTACAATTGAATCTGGATCAAAATACTACTATTGAGAGTATTTCAACAGCAGATAATAAGCTCTTTATCTATACAAAAAATAGCAAAACCCGAGAAGTAGTTATCTTGGATTACTGCACTGGGGAAGTACTAAAAAAAATACTATTACAATGCTATAGCTGAATAGCACATAATAGCTTTGATGTAGAATACAATTGCTAATACTCTAAGTATCTTAGTATGTGGTGGAATAACAAAAAGAAGATTAAAAACAAGAGAGAACTTATATGTATCGCAGCTGGAGGCACAGGCGGGCATGTGTTTCCTGCTAAAGCCTTAATAGCAATACTAGTGCGGCGCTACAATATACTTTTTTTTACTGATCAACGTGGAAAAAGCTTTATAGGGCGACAGTTTTCTACAAATAATAAGTCAGAAATAAAGCAAACATTAGTAGTACTTCCTATACGCAGTATAGGAAGTGGAATAATCACTAAGTTAACTGCTATTATTACAGTACTCATAAGCACAGCATACTCCTTTTTCTGGCTATGTTTTCATAGACCTAGGCTAGTAATAGGATTCGGAGGCTATCCTTCTTTTCCGGTTTTAGGAGCAGCAGTACCATTAAGAATCACAATAGCACTGCATGAACAAAATGCCCTATTAGGGAAAACCAATAGTATGTTTCTGCCCATAGCAAAAAAACTATTTGTTTCCTTTCCTAATACATACAAAATTGCTAAACGATTCATATCTAAAGTAGTATACACGGGCAATCCCATAAGAAAGGATTTTACACGTGTTAGCAGAGAATCGTCGAGTATTCATATCAAAGGAATTGAAACCTCGGATTTACGTATTTTAGTAATAGGTGGTAGTCATGGAACGGAGCTATTTTGCCATATAGTTCCGCAAGCTATAGCTTTGCTCCCAGAATATATGCAACAAAGCATGCAAATTGCCCATCAAGCAAGGATACATCTATTATCAGATACATCGAAAATATATCAAAAACTAAAAATAAAAAAATTTCTAATAAAGCCATTCTTTCGTAATATAGCTCAATTGATGGCAAAAGCAGATTTAGTCATCGCAAGAGCAGGTGCTTCAACTATCGCAGAATTGATATATATGCAAAAACCTGCGATATTAGTCCCGCTCCTTTCTGCAATGAGTGATCACCAAACATATAACGCACGTTATTTAATAGACAAAGGAGCAGCTTTACTTCTTTGTGAAAAAGAGCTAAATACCACTAAGCTATGCGATATACTAAAGCATCTTTTGAATGATGATGCAGCTGTCCTTCGTGAAATGCAGAGGAAAGCAGATAAACTAGAAAAGACTAGGGCTGCTGAACTACTTGCTGTCCGAGTAAATAATCTACTCATGCACCGCAAGCCACATTGCATAGTTAAAGCATATAAAAAAGAAACTCGGTAATAAACTAAATAGGTTCCCCTTATGCCACGTATATATTTTATAAACGGAGATGATATGAAAATAGCAGTAGAGGCAAAAGAGGGGCTTTCAGTACTAGAAGTAGCACAATTAAACAATATAGAGCTAGAAGGTTACTGTGGAGGAGCGTTAGCGTGTGGTGCTTGTCATGTTATTCTAAATCCGAAAGAGTTCGCAATACTCCCCGCACCAAGTGACGAGGAAAATGATGTACTCGACCTTGTACAAGGGCTCACGGAAACATCAAGGTTAGCGTGCCAAATTATCATAACAAAAGATATGGAAGGAATGACCTTCAAATTGCCTAAGGGTGCAAAATAATACAATTATTCTTCGTTGGAGGTCTGATCTGTATCCCACGAATAAAAGGGATAGGGGCACATCTCCAAGTCAAAGAGATCTAAAGAATCTTTAAGTGTATCGGGACATTCTGTTTCGTTCCTTAACAGATACAAGGCAGTTTTATTAATGCTCTCTTTTATTTCCTTTGGGACGTCTATAGGATTGGTCTTATTAATAATAGCTTGCAAAGTTTCGTTCCCTGGTAGATGCGTCTGCCAAGGGTGATTATTATTCCACTCCGTGACCCCTCTTTGAAGGGGGTGGTCCATGGGGTTTTCTGTTGCGATAGGCTCACTTGAGTTGCCTACACTATCTGCTAGTTGATTTAGAGGATTTAGAAAATCCCAAACATTTTTAGCTATACCTTCAACACTATCTGCTAGTTGATTTAGAGGATTTAGAAAATCCCAAACATTTTTAGCTATACCTTTAACACTATCTGCTAGTTGATTTAGAGGATTAAAGACATCTTCAACAGTTAATTTGCTAAGCTTTTCTAATAGACCCGTATTTTTAGCTAGATTCAATGCTGCCAGTATTGATATTCCCACCCACGGATGAGTAGCATAAGTAACTACAACAGCACTTATTGCAATATCTATCGCAACAGAGCTAAGCCAGCAACCCCAACTCTCCGTAGAAGAGCAAGCTCCGAAGCTTAATTTATCAACTAAATACTTACCTATTCCAATATCATGGGCCAGCTTAAAAGCCAGAATAGAAGGGTTCCAATTAAAATCCGCCAACCCCAAAGGGACATATCCAGTAACCCAATCAAAAATATAGTTAGTAACCCACTCCCCAACCTTCTTATAAGACGCCTGAACTGCGTAACCTAAAGTATCCTGCAGCACGTTCGCCGCTAAATCCCCCCAGCTGGACTTTGGATTCTCCCACCCGGTTCGCGTTACACTCCATATTAATAATGCTGACGCTTTATCTAAGTTGTGCATTTTTTCGGCGGCTAATAGTGTATACTGAAAAAAATCGTCGACCACATATGCCCACCCTTTATCGTGCACATCAGAAAGTATACCTGTACCTTTATTAAGTATTTCCGATATGGTAAAAACCGCCCCCCACTTCGATTTAAAAAACTCCTCGTTATAAACACCAAAAATACCCTTAAATGTATTAGTCTTTAAAATCCGAGAGATATAATTTATGATACGATCTGATGTATTTTTATTCTTAACATAAATGCCACATGTAATATGGTCAGTAATGTTAACGTCATTCAGGTAATTGTAAGGGAAAGGGAACGTTATCTGATTAGTAACCGTGCAATTGTTTGATCCTAGAGGATACATACTGTGCACTATACCATTAAGTATAAACTCCAAAGCACTCGGCCATTTATATTGCGATTTAGCGTTGAAGAGTGTTATAAGTTGTATAGTCCCTTCTGCAATGCTGCAGTATTGCTCTTCATGATCACATGAAAGTATATTTTTATTAAGAGGGTTCGTATATATATATCCTGTACCAGTAGATCCACGCCACATACAATATGCGGTCAGAAGCGCGTAAGATGTATTAGAGGTCTTATCTAATGTTGAATACCACTCGTTCAGAATCTTCTGTGTATCTTTTGAAAACTGGTCTGAACGGCCCGCTTCCTTCAGTAGTTTTTGTACAACGGAAATTGCATTGGTAATTGCAATATGTGGGAATCGACCACTTATTTCCTTTGATACTTCATGCTTTTCTTCCGGTGATATGTTCTCGCCCTTAAAGAGCTCCGTCAGCTCTTTACTGGTCTTCTCTTTATAGGTTTCTTCCGGCATATCCCCTATATAAATTAGGTTATCAATATAATTAACGCATTCTTAATCTATACAATCTCTTTCTTCAAAAAAATCGGTTGGATGAAAATTGCTTTATAAATCCCTTGTAATTGCACTTTTTGCGTCTTTTCGCACATTTCATTACTGAAAAGTTCATACATCTTATCTTTTATAGAAACTCTCACATCTAATGAGTCAACTGATATTAAATCATTTCCATATATCACATATCGCTCGTTCCATTTTGATACTTCTATCGAGCTTAAACGATGCAACCGTGGCTTTATAAGGGGCCACCACTCCCTCCTCAAACGAGTCACTGCAAAATCTTCCTTATCTATCATGACGCGAAAACGCCCATCCCAAACACTCCACTCTCCGGGTTGCAAAGATAGCAATTCATCCGAAATACATTTATATTCACGAACAAAAAACACTAAATTTTCACGCTCTCCTCGGATGAATTTTATCTCACAACCTCCAATGGTACATATCCATCCAAATACCTGCTTAGGAGACACAAGCCTTTCATATAATCTTTTCAAACTAGCAAATCTCAATGCACGCTCCACACCACTTGACGCATATATGGCATAAGTTAATACCCTTAATCCAATTTCTTCATGTAATTTTGCAAAAGATAGGGCGGGTAAAAAAAGACCAGTGCCACATTGAGACGGAAAACAAAGTCGAAGAAACTGCTCACGAGCACATTTTCTCAAACATGAACTAGCGCGCTGCGCATTGGAAGAAACTGATGTAAGCCTGCCTATCAACCGCTCTGGTCTCATGCCGAATAAACAATCCTTATTTCGTATAAGATTGCGTATTCTCACTCTATCATATTTTTCATGACTATTAGTCCTATCGCTTACCCACAATCCATAATCCGAAGAAGTAACGATTTGTTCAATTTCAGCACGTGAGATGCGAAGCAATGGACGCATTATACAAATATCTTGCCTCCAACTTATTTCAGGTATACCTGCTATACCGTCAACACCACTGCCACGCAAAATTCGCATCAATACAGTTTCTGCCTGATCATCTTTATTGTGTCCAGTAAGAAGGATATCTATCCTGTTTGCTTTACAATAATTCACCAATAGGCTGTATCTCTTGTCCCTCGCAATCTTCATAACATTAGTTAAGGGAATAGCACCATCGCTCCATTCTATCTTTAAAAGGGCAACTTGGAACCCATGTTTTATAAGCGTTGCTTTTACAGTTTCGGCTTCCTGAGTAGACTCGCTACGTAATCCGTGATCTATAATAATACAACTAAGAGTAACTCCTCGACCCGGAAATAAACCTACAAATTGCTTCATCAGTAATGCTAAACAAACACTGTCAGCACCACCCGATACAGCAATAGCAAACTTCAAGTTAGAAATAGAATTACAAGAAATGTAAGACGAAGGGCTCAAACATGGAAACATTTCCCGCGGAAGCGAATAAAATTCGTCTATAAGAAAGGCCAACCGCTCATTAAATTGCTTATATATACCCCCATCAGCGCCCACCTGATCAACATAATTACTATTACTCGTCCTAAAAGACTTCATAGCTTCAGTAATAGAGGTAACAATGGGACCTGCAGGACTTGAACCTGCGACAACACCGTTATGAGCGGTGCGTTCTAACCCCTGAACTAAGGTCCCATATTTTGGGTAGTGTATCTTATATACATAACTATTACAAGAAATTTCGATCTAGTGTTGAGTAGGGTCTCCATATCTTCAAGTATGTAAAGGCTCTCATAAAGGAAATAAAATGCTTACTTTTATGTTGCACATTAAAATAATCAACCTATAGTAATGACAGCATACAACTTATAGTTAATCACTTACTTTTCATTGAACCTTCCCACTATACACACGTGAGTAATGTAGGTTGTATGCTCTTCTAGCTTAACTACTAAGCACCACTCAAATATACGTAAGAAAATCGCAGTTAATGAAAATTATATTAGAGCTACTGCCAACGTTTATGCACCCAGAACCACTGGCTTGAATCATTTCTTATCCAATCCTCCAAAACCTGGTTCATACGCATCGTTATACGCATAATAAGGTCCTCGCTAGCCCCTCCCCTTTTTTCACCAATATCCTCAGTCTTGATCTGAGTAAAACTTACAGTATAATGCGCGCCTACAGTTCGTTGTATTTTAACCATCACTATCGGTATATCAAATTTCAAATGCAACTGTGCAGGCAGCGATATAGTCCTAACTTGCGTACCAAAAAAAGCAGAATATACACCATCGGCCCCTATTTTTTGATCTATAAGAAGTCCTAAAATCTCTCCTGACCCACAATGCAATTTCTTCAATATAGCTCTTAAAGCTACTGCCCCCTTTTTATACAAAGTTAAACCAGTTTTTTTTCTACTATAATTTAGCAGCCAATCAACCCAACGGTTCGCTAAAGGCATATACAAAAAGTTCACACGCATACCCATCTCCTGTGCTATGCGAAAAGACAACTCCCAATTTCCAAAATGCCCCGAAGCCAGTATAGCTCCCTTATCGTAGCTAAAATTATCAGAACTTTCAAAAACTACCCTCTTATCAAATTCCTTTTTTGAAATGCGATACCAATGTGGCATTTCGCCTATAACCCTACCTAGATTATTCCACATCTTACGAAGAAGATTACGCTTTTGCTGTATAGAAAGCTCCGGAAAGCAGATTGTTAAATTCGATATTCCAATTTCGTTAACACGCAATTTGGAACAAAGTTTTTCTATTAAAAACCCCCCAAGATATGAAGCCCAATCTATTGGTAATATATATAACAGTCCATATATTGTATAAACAATAGCCGCTTCTAGAAGATGCTTTATGCTCCTCCATATTTTTAATCGCTTACGATACAACTTCTCGCTTCGTTTAAGAATTTATAAAAAAAACATGAGATTTTATAAACTGATGGGCTCTAACTCTTTTCCACCTAAAATATGCACATGAAAATGCAATACAAGCTGCATAGCCCCTTTTCCGTGGTTAGTTATTAACCGATAACCATGTTCTGATAACCCAAGAAAATTTGCTACATAATGAACTTTTTTAAAAAAAAGCGCTACTATCTCAGGTGAGGCGTCACGCACAAAATCATAAAAAGATATGTACTCTCCCTTTGGTATCACAAGAACATGAACTGGAGCTGCAGGGTTTATATCCTTAAAGGCAAGGACATCTTCATCTTCATAAACCTTTTCACAAGAGCTCTCTCCTCGTATAATGCGAGCGAAAATGTTATTTTTATCGTACACCATATATTTACAAACCTTTACTAATAGTATTTGAATTACTAGCCTTTAAATATCGTTATAAAAGCCTATTTTGGGCCACAATATAGATTGAACTTATCATTAGGTTTAGGTACATCAAAAACAGCGAGACCATATAATAGTGTTCTTTTAAACATAGATTCCTTATGGTATTTTACCCATAGCTTGCAAGGCCTCTATCCCCATTATGTACTCCTCATCTGTAGGAATTACAAGCACAGGAATCCCTCCATAAGCATGAATAGCAACATCATTTCTATTATTCTTTTCTTGATCTATACAAACGTTTAGCCATCCTAACCTATCACAAACTGCCTTACGAATCTCCCAAGAGCCAGCGCCAATACCAGCGGTAAAAACAATACCATCACATCCACCCATACTAGCAACTAGCTTGCCAATATTTACAGCAATTTGGTATGTATAAACATCTATCGCAAGTTTCGCTTCTGGTCTATTCGATGCAAGCAACTCTCGCATATCACTGCTCAAACCACCAGACATACCCAATAAACCAGATCGTTTATATATAATGTTATTAATTTCTTCCAGTGTTAATCCAAATTGCTCCATCCAATAAAATACTATTTCAATATCTATATCCCCACACCTAGTGGACATGGGAATCCCACTACATACGCTAAATCCTAAAGTTGTTGAAACGCTTTTCCCCTCTTGTAAAGCGCATAAACTAGCTCCACTGCCTAAATGTCCAATAATCCATTTTTTTCGCGCCATTTCCTCATCTACATAGTCAATCAATTTATTACTGATATATTTATATGAAAGCCCATGGAATCCATATCTCTTAACACCTTGTTTCGTATATTCCATAGGAATCGCATAAATACGCCCTATCGGATCCATAGTTTGATGGAAAGCTGTATCAAAGCAAGCATAATGCTTTCCAGCAGAATACTCTTCAAGAAAAAACTTTGCTATTTCCAAACCAAAAGGCTGGTGCAATGGGGCAAGTGGAATATACTCTCTGAGAGAGCTTAAGAGCATGGTGTCTATCAATACAGCACTCCTAAATTTATCACCACCATGAACTATACGATGAGATGTAATGGCAACAACTGCATCTTTGTGAAACTTTTTCACTCCTTCCATAATATGCTTCACTGCTGACTGATATGGGTCCATACCATGAGAAATTGTCATTATATCTCTGCATAGTATATCATCTTTATCATTCCGCATCTCACATTTCGGAAACTTAGATAATATCTGAGATATTTCACCTCTTATAACCTTCTTTATAGGAATTTTAATATTCTCAGAGAGATAAAATAAGTCAAACTTAAGTGATGAAGAGCCTGCGTTTATAGCTAATAAAGCATCCCGTGACATAATCAATACCCACCAGATATAGGATTTCTATTTAGACTGATTTTCAAAAAATACACTCCCTTAGTATTAATATAAGCTAGACCATAGTCATGGTCATATTCAAATAAATACTTGTATTCAAACTCACCTTTATAATTAACCGTATGCAATAACAATATTGGTATACGCTTATTTACTGAGGGTCTATCATTGACTATTTTCTATTTTTAGCTTTTAATACGGACGTTCCCTTTTAAAACTGCTCGAATCACGATTCACGTCCATATGCAGATTCAAAGCTTAGTTTCATAGCAAACTTATAATGACGTTGCTTTACATGATAGACATTATACAAATAATGAAGTTGATTCCGCATCGCTATCCATTTCTATTAATTGATAGAATAGTAGAAATGAACTTAAATAATGATGTGAAAGCCATAAAAAATGTAACCATTAATGAAAATTTCTTTAGTGGGCATTTCCCAGATAACCCAGTGATGCCGGGTGTATTAATAGTAGAGGCTATGGCCCAAGCAGCAGTTGCTCTGGTCGCCTCAAGTATTAAGACTAACGTCAATCTTGACAATAAAGTCATCTATTTTATGTCTATAGAAAACGCTTACTTTAGAAAACCAGTAATCCCTGGAGATACGTTGCATCTATACGTGGAGAAAATACGTGCTCGATCAAATGTTTGGAAAGTAAAGGGAGAAGCAACTGTAGAGGGAGAAAGGGTAGCAGATGCAAATTTTTCCGCTATAATGACTGATAAATGACTATTAAAAGCCGCTCCTACGCCCTATTCTCCTTTGATTGAAGTACTAAACGTTTCGGTATGTCACCCAGAATACATAAAACTGCAGTTGTTGATAAAACAGCTAAGATAGCTCCAAGCGTGGAAATAGGTCCCTATTGTGTTATAGGGCCTCACGTTGAGTTAGCAGAAGGCGTTAAACTATATGCTCACGTTTACGTGACAGGATATACGTATATCGGCGCTGATACCGACATCTTCCCATTTGCATCAATAGGTTGTGCGCCGCAAGATTTAAAATACAAAGGAGAGCAATCTTTTTTATCTATAGGACGGAATAATATTATCCGTGAGTACGTAACTATACATCCTGGTACAGCGTTGGGCGGTAGAAAAACTGTAATAGGTGATAACTGTTTGTTCATGATAGGAGCGCATGTAGCACATGACTGTATTATTGGCAATAATGTGGTACTAGCAAATAATGCTACTCTAGGGGGACATGTGCGCATCGGAGATTATGCAATACTAGGTGGATTATCCGCCGTACACCAGTTTGTACGGATAGGATGCCACGCAATTATAGGGGGGGTGAGTGCAGTAGTTAAAGATGTGCTTCCTTATGCCAATGCAGTAGGTAAACGCGCTAACATAGCGGGTGTAAATATAACGGGACTGAAGAGACGCAAATTTGATAGAGAAGATATAAAGTTGATTCAAGAGGCATTTCTTGCTATTTTTGCTATAAAAAGTGAAAATTTCAATGCACGAGTCAAATCACTTGCAGCAAGCTGCCCCAATAATGCTAAAATTATTGAGATCGTAAATTTTTTGAAAGAACCTAGTGCCAGAGGTATATGTATGCCTAGATTTGTAGCAGAAGCACCTTTAAAATCACTTTTTAGTGATACAAAAGAACTTTAAATTTACCAAGAAATGCAAAATCACGAATTATATCACCCTCCCATTATAAAAAAAGTTGCCCTATTAGCTGGTGGAGGATGCTTACCACGCCAAATTTACGATAAATGTAAGCAAAATAGCATAGAATGCAAGGTGCTATGCTTACAGGAATATTTTTCTATAGAAGAGTTTACTGATATTGAGCACAGTGTAGTTTCATTATATTTAGTATCCAAAATTGTCAGCACTTTGAAAACATGGCAAATATCACATATAATACTTGCCGGATGTGTATCACGTACTAATTTGCCTAAATTTTTACTAGATATTAAAGGGGCCAAACTCCTAGCAATGTTATTAAAAAGGGGCCTGAGTGATAGCACTATACTTGGCACCGCAGTAGAATTTTTAGAAAATGAGGGATTCACTATTATAGCACCTCATGAAATATTCGTAGACATGCTAGCACAAAAGGGGTGTTTAACAAAGTATAAGGCACCTCTAACAGCTGAACAAGATATAGCAAAGGGCGTCGAAATACTAAAGGGTATAACGCGCTTTGATATGGGGCAGGCTTTGATCATACAGAATGGTCTAGTATTAGGTGTAGAAGCAGCAGAGGGAACAGATGCGCTAATTAAAAGATGTGGTAAAATTCAACAACGGGAAGATACTAGGCCAATCTTAATTAAGATGTGTAAATCAAACCAAGATCAAAGAGTCGATTTGCCTTGTATAGGCCCCTATACTATCGAAAATTTGTCTCGCTATCATATGTCTGGAGTCGCAATAGAAGCAGAAAAAACCATAATTTTAGATATTCAAAAAACAATCGAAAAAGCAAATGAGTTTTCAATATTTATTTACGGCATATAACCTTTGTGACATAGTAACTATGTATAGTTTGGCGCAGAATCAGCGAGAAAATATGAACTGGCTATTATGATTAATTCAATAAAGGAGATTCTGGAAGCAGCGCAAAGAGGAGAGCCTTTTGTAATGCTTGATGATGAAAAACGGGAGAATGAAGGAGACCTTATCGTACTAGCAGAATATATATCACCAGAACTCATAAATTTCATGCTCCAGAATTGCCGAGGTTTTATATGTCTAGCAATAGACCAGTCTATTGCCGATAGGCTGGGTCTAGAAATGCAAAGAAGGCGAAATATAAGTTCACAAGATTGTGCTTTCACAGAATCCATAGACGCACGTCATGGAATACAGAGCGGCACGTCAGCACAAGATAGGGCTAAAACGATCAATGTAGCTATTGCAGCTAATAGTACCCAGGATGATATAAAAACCCCAGGGCATGTTTCCCCAGCCATAGCTAATAAAGAAGGAGTATTACATAGAGCGGGACATACAGAAGCTGCTGTAGAAATAGCTCGGTTTTGTTCATCAACACCTGCCGCTATCCTTTGTGAAATTTTAAGAGAAGACGGTTCAATGGCCAGAAGAAATGAACTTCTGGCATTTGCTCAGAAAAATGCATTCAAAATTTCTACAATTCCTGAGCTCATTAAATATAAACTTTGTCAATAAGACTCTTATTAAGAGCAATGGGCTTTTTATTATAAATCTAGAAAGAACGTAGATGAAAACAATATTCATGGGCACCCCAAACTTTGCGGTTCCTGTTTTGGCAAAGTTGCTACATTCCGAAAATAAAATTATTGCAGTATACACGAAACCCCCCTCTCCCAAAGGTCGTGGAATGCAACTGGAGAAATCACCGGTACATTTACTTGCAGAAATACATAACATTCCGGTTTTCACTCCATTAAATTTCAAGAGTAGCGAAGCAATCACAGAATTAAAATCCCTAAACGCAGATATAATAGTTGTAGCCGCATACGGCCTAATACTTTCCAGGAATGTCTTGGAGTCGGTAAAATACGGCTGCCTAAACATTCATCCATCAGCACTCCCAAGATGGCGCGGAGCCGCACCTATCGCGTGGACTATCATGGCAGGAGATACAAAAACCCAAGTATGTATCATGCGTATGGACGAGGGATTAGACACTGGAGATATAATATTAAAACACGAAATTGCGGTCGATGAAAAACTTAATATAGAAAGTTTGAGTAATATTTTAGCTGCCATAGGGGGAGACCTTGTTATAAAGGCAATAAATCTTATAGAAAATGGAAAAGCAACCTATGAAAAACAATCTATGACAGGCTATACTTATGCTAGGAAAATATTGCCTCAAGACGAGGTAATAGATTGGTCTCAAGAAGCTAATTTAATAAACTGTAAGATACGCGCCTTGAGTCCTAGACCTGGAGCAAGATGCACTTACGTAAAAGAAGTATCAAATAATACAGAACAATCCGCAAAAACACAGAATCAGAGAAAATTTGTATTTATTAAAATACTAGAGGCTGAACATATTATAAATATTGATCACGATCAATACTACCAATATAGCTACGGACAAGTGATTGATGACGACTTGCTTGTGCTTTGCAAGCATAATTCAGCGTTAAGGCCTCTTGTTATCCAGAAATATGGTGCCAAAGCAATGACACGACAAGATTTTTTGAGAGGATTTCCCATAAAAAGGGGTGCGAGGTTTTTGACAGCCGCTCCTGAAACACGTGATTGAAGCACTAAATTTGCCTAAAATTAATTGCTCAATTAGTTGAGCTTTCTATGCACGTTTTCATCAAACTTATTAAAAAAGTAAGAACGATTGCTTACTGTCGATTTTTATCTAGACTGCAATAACTTAGCAGAGTAAAAGTATACCATAAATAACAAACTGATCACAAGGCTTAGTCTAAATGCCCCATACCAAATCCGATGGGAAATATGCGGCGTTCCAATTTGGACCGGAAAACATAAAATCTCTTAAAGGATTAAAATGGGTCCTAAGCAATCCAAACGAAATACTAATCGAGCAATTTGTAAAAGAACTAGGAATAGATAGACTGTTAGCTAAAATTCTAATTAACAGAAATGTTTCAAACTTGCAAAAAGCAGAGGAGTTTCTAAATGCTAAAATTGCCTCTACATTGCCAGATCCATTTTCTCTAAAGGATATGGATAAAGCGGTGTCAAGAATCATGCAAACATTAGAAAGTCATGAAAAAGTAGTTCTTTTCGCTGATTATGATGTCGACGGAGCTACTAGCTCAGCTCTGCTTTTCCGCTTTTTAAAAGCTCTTGGTATAGAATCCGAAATATATGTGCCTGATAGATTAAATGAGGGGTATGGCCCTAATATTAGCGCTTTTAAAGAAATGCATGATCACGGAGTCACATTAGCTTTTACAGTAGATTGTGGTATAGTTGCATTTGAAGCACTAAATTATGCTAAAACAATTGGTATAGATGTAATTGTAGTAGATCATCATCTAAGTACAGATACTTTGCCTGAAGCAGTTGCAGTTATAAATCCAAATAGATTTGACGAAGTATTCCCTATTAAAGAACTTGCAGCAGTTGGAGTAGTCTTTCTATTGGTAGTAGCATTAAGAAAAACGCTAAAAGATTCTGATTGGTTTCGTACACATGATGTAATCGAACCAAATCTCATGTCCTTACTCGATCTTGTAGCGTTAGGCACAATATGTGATGTGGTGCCTCTGGTGCCATTAAATAGAGCGTTTGTGACCAGAGGATTAAAAATTATTTCCGAGAAAAGCAATATAGGACTCGCAACATTAGCTGAAACTGTGAGAATCAATAACCAAAATATAAGCGCGCATCATTTAGGCTTTATGTTAGGACCCCGTATAAACGCAGGGGGACGTTTAGCAAGCGGCAAACTAGGAAGTGCACTGCTTATCACAGAAGATTATGCAGAAGCAGCAGAAATTTCACAAAAATTAGAAGCCTTTAATAAAGAGAGGAAAATCATGGAAAGTAAGGCCCTAAAGGAAGCTTTGCTTTATATCGAATCTACTGAAACACATAAACATCCAGCAATTGTAGCCGTTGGAGAAGGATGGCATATAGGAATATTAGGCATTTTAGCTAGTCGTATAAAAGAACGCTTCTGTAAACCAGCATTGGTAATATCAGTTAGCAGCAACGGAATTTGTAAGGGTTCTGGTAGGTCAATACAAGGATTGGACATAGGACGAACTTTATCTCAAGCAAAAGATCTAGGATTACTTCTTGCGGGAGGAGGGCACCATATGGCAGGAGGCTTCTCTTTATATCAAGAGAATATATCCTTATTCCAAGAATATATTCTTGAGGAATTTATTACAATGGATCGTGAAGGAATTGCAGAAGAAATGAGTAGACGCATATTGATAGATGAACAACTAAGCGTCGATCAGATTAACTGTCAGCTATTAAGAAGTATGAATAGAGCTGCACCATTCGGATGTGGTAACACAGCACCTAAGTTTGCTTTATGCAATGTAAGGGTGGTAAAAGTAGAAATAAGGGGAGAGCATCTAGTAGTATATATACAAAAGAGTCAACATCACAAAACACTAAAGTGTATGCTCTTTAGAGGCGCAAAATCTAAAGAAGGACAAACTTTAATCTCTCAAAACAATGATATATTATCAAATTCTAACTCTCATACCTCTATACACTTAATCGGAGCAGTACAACCTAGTATCTATAGCTATCAAAATCCAGAAATGATAATAGAGGATGTGGGTATAAGCAATTCTCTCTAAATTCTAAATTGATTGATCATGTATAAAAATAACTTAAGTTACAGCATAAAAGGAGGGGAGCCAGTCGTTGGTAAAGTGGCATGCATGGGGGCAAAGAATTTTGCTACCAAAGCAATGGTAGCTTCTCTTTTGAGTAATGAGCAAACGTATCTACACAATATACCACACATAGGAGATGTAGAAATTACTAAACACCTTCTAAACTCAGCGGGTGTACTTACAACATGGACAGCAGCTAATACATTAGCCCTAGATCCAAGTACCCTTTGTGAGTATAAAGCTTCACTGCCAGATTCACGGACTAATCGAATCCCGATATTATTACTTAGCATACTGCTCCATAAGTTTCACAGAGCAGTAGTACCCTTTACAGGAGGAGACAATATAGGCAAAAGAAATGTAGACTTTCATATTACTGCTTTAGAGGAATTCGGAGCAACAGTAAAAGAAGAGTGTGGGTCATATACTGCATATATTCGTTCTCCTTGTGGCCGCATGAAAGGATGCCATATAACACTTCCCTACCCTTCTGTAGGAGCAACAGAAACTTGCTTATTCCTAGCTGTACTAGCAGAAGGAACTAGCGTAATTAAGAACATCGCTGTTGAACCAGAGATAATAGAGCTTATTACAATGCTTCGTTCAATGGGAGCCATAATATTCCTTTCTACATATAGGGAAATCGTTATACATGGCGTCAAGAACCTCCACGGTACTAATATTAGTATCATAGGCGATAGAATCGAAGCTGCATCTTGGGCTACTCTTGCGTGCGCTTCAAATGGACGGCTAGTAGTATCAGGGGTACGCCCAGATCTACTGGGCAATTTTCTATCGTATTATAGTATAGTAGGAGGAGGGTATAAACTGTTAGGAAACGATATAATTGAGTTTTATAGAGAGAAACCATTAAAGCACGTATCTATTGAAACAGATGTTTTCCCGGGGTTTTCTACAGATTATCAGCAACCATTTGGAACACTCTTAACGCAGGCAGAGGGTATTTCCGTTATACATGAGACCGTGCATAATCAAAGATTCGGATATCTAAGTGTGTTAAATAAATTCGGAGCGAAAGCACAGGTAGTAAAGGGATGTTTAGGATCTTTACCCTGCAGATATAAGGGGTATGATTGTGATCATAGCGCTCTTATACAAGGACCTACGGAACTAATCGCCATTAAAGAGCCAATAATGGTTCCAGATATAAGAGCTGGACTAGCATATGTAATCGCTGCAGTATTAGCAAAAGGCACAACATTGCTGCAAGGCATAGAGCAAATAGAAAGAGGTTACGGCAATCTAGTCAAGAAACTCTTTGATACAAACGTAAAAATCGAGAGACTCGCTGAATGATATGTATGTAAATTTTTTTATGGTTTGCTTTCCGAAAATATTTTGTAATTAATCAACAAGAAGCACATAATGCGAATAAGGAGGATTGCGTAGTCCGGTAGTCATTTAAATTTAACGCGCCTCCATTAAACTAACCCCTTTAAGAGAAATGCATATGAACCACGATACATCCGCTAAACATAGGAAGGCGCTGCCTAAGCGTATATCGTTATATCAGTTATTGCCTAATATCATTACTGTATTATCACTCTGCCTAGGTATTACAAGTGTACGTTACGCTCTAGATGAAAAGTTTCATATATCTGCAATGCTTATCATTATCGCATGCTTCACAGATTGGCTAGATGGATATGTTGCTAGGCACTTTAATTTTGCGTCTGAATTTGGGGCCCAACTGGATTCTTTAGCAGATCTAACAAGTTTTGGTATAGCTCCAAGCATAGTTGTATACCTATGGTCCCTATATAACGTAGAAATCAAGGGGATAGGATGGGCAGTAGTGCTGATATACGCTACATGCGCAGCATTACGTTTAGCTAGGTTTAATACACAGGGGAAGAATAGGCACTTTTTTACAGGCGTACCAATGCCTGCTGCTGCTGCTTTATGCATTACTCCCATGATCGTAAGTTTTAAACTCCTAGAGGGTCATCATTTCCCAACCTTAGTAATTGCGCTATACATAACTATAGTTGGCATATTGATGGTAAGTAAAATACCAACTTTTACACTAAAAAACGTTAAAATTAAGCGTCAGTACGCTCCAGTATTGCTTGTGTTAAGCACAATTTTGGTTGTTTCTCTACTTTTGGAACCATGGATAGTAGTTCCGTCACTTTCATTTTTATACTTATGTTCTATTGCATTCAGTTGCGCTGTTTACGCTCGCCAGAAGCAAACTGCAGCAATATGCTCTCCCCTTATAAGTAAACATCACTAAAGAGCAACAAAGGGATACTATAAACAGATAAAAAAAGTAGCTCCATTTTAAAAAAAAGACTATCCTGTCTCTTTTGATATAAGGTATTTGGCTGATTTCATTCTCATTGAAGCCTCTATCAGGCATTATTGTATTGATGATGTATCAAGGTTGATTGATTGATTCCATATTGCAAACTCACATATATAGTGCAATGCGTTATTTACAAGATAGGAAGCTGAACTATAAAGCCTTTCTACCGTATCTGTACTTCATACTCTTTATAACGGTAATAGGAGTTAGTTATGCTTATGCAACAGATGGTATAAAAATAGATGTGGGGCCCGAAGTAATTACTGGTAGCTTCAGCTCTAAAATGATTCAAATGATAGGGTTGATAACTGTATTAAGTCTCGCCCCTTCCATCATGATTATGGTAACCGCATTTACCAAAATAGTTGTGGTATTATCTATATTACGAAACGCTATAGGTCTCCAACAAACACCTCCTAGTTCCGTCATTACTAGCCTAGCGCTCTTTCTTACTTTTTTTGTAATGTCTCCTACTTTTCAGGAAGCTTATAAAGATGCACTTTTACCACTAACTCAAAACGAAATACAAGAGGAAGAAGCCGCTATAAAAATAGCCAAGCCCTTTCATAAATTTATGCTTGAAAATGCAATGGAGAAAGAGCTGTCGTTATTTGTTGATATTGCTAAAGTGCAGAATCTAGAAAAAAAAGATCTTCCTCTGCATGTCCTTATACCAGCGTTTATGCTTAGTGAATTGAAGCGAGCTTTCGAAATAGGCTTCCTAATATTTTTACCTTTCTTGGTAATCGACATATTAATAGCGTCTATATTAACGGCAATGGGGATGATCATGCTTCCTCCAGTCATGATTTCTCTTCCTTTTAAGATAATATTCTTTGTCTTGATCGATGGGTGGTATATGATTTGCGGCAGTTTGGTGAAGAGTTATGGTATTGCTTGATTAAAGCTACTATAAGAGTTTGTCATCACGTTACTACTATGGTTTTTATTAGGCATGTTTTATTTTCTATCAAAATTCTTCGGAACCCCTAATAGCCGTTTTCTACAGTCGTTAGCGCCTCTTATTCAGCATATAAATGCATTAGAAGTAGAGTTGCAATCTAAAAGCGATGCAGAATTACGAGCTAAAACAGAAGAATTTAGAGCAAAGATTAAACAAGATAAAAAGTATCCAAATATTTTAAATGACATCCTTCCTGAGGCTTTCGCAGTTGTGCGTGAAGCAGCAAAACGCGTGCTAAAAGAAAGGCATTTTGACGTGCAATTAATGGGTGGTATAGTCCTTCATAGGGGGATGATCGCAGAAATGCGCACAGGAGAGGGAAAGACTCTTGTTTCAACTTTACCAGCATATTTGAACGCATTAACAAGCAATGGAGTACATATAATCACAGTAAATGAATATTTGGCAACACGAGATGCAGAATGGATGGGCAATATTCATAGGTTCTTAGGCCTAACTGTAGGCTGTATACACTCTAATATGACTGATCAGGATAAAAAAGCAGCCTACCTAGCAGATATAACTTATGGAACAAATAATGAATTTGGCTTCGACTTTCTCAGAGATAATCTCAAATACAATTTAGCGGATATGGTACAACGCCAATTTAATTACGCCATTGTAGATGAAATTGACAGTATTTTGATAGATGAAGCTAGAACGCCACTTATAATCTCAGGCCCAACAGAGGATAATTCGCTACTTTATGGACAAGTGAATGTCATAGTGGCTAAATTACAACTAGAATTTTATGAAGTCGATGAAAAAATACGCACAGTATTATTGACTGAAGCAGGCAATGAATACATCGAGAATATATTAAAAAATAACAATCTTATATCCACACAGAGCTCTTTATACGACTTAGAAAATATGTCAGTAGTACATATGATCAGTCAAGCCTTAAAAGCCCATAAACTCTTTAAAAGAGATGTTGATTATATCGTTAAAGACAAAAAAATATTAATTATAGATGAGTTCACAGGACGCATCATGGAGGGAAGACGCTACTCAGATGGATTACATCAAGCTCTAGAGGCAAAAGAAAAGGTAGAGATTCAAAATGAGAATCAAACTCTCGCCTCTATCACTTTTCAAAATTATTTTCGCATGTATCAAAAACTTGCTGGAATGACGGGCACTGCTATGACGGAAGCAGCAGAATTTCAGAGCATATACAAGCTACATGTAACCAATATACCTACAAATCGTTCAACTGCTAGAACGGACGAAGAAGATGTAGTTTATAAAACAATGAAAGAGAAATACGAAGCTATAGTCGCAGAAATACAAGCCGCTCACGCTAACCAACAACCAGTGCTAGTAGGTACAGTCAGTGTCGAAAAGTCTGAATATATCAGTAAATTATTAAAAACACATAAAATAACACACAGTGTTCTAAACGCTAAGTATCACGCTCAAGAAGCAGAAATAATTGCGCAAGCAGGAACTCCAGGCAGTGTTACGATTGCTACTAATATGGCAGGACGCGGTACAGATATAATGATAGGAGGGAATGCGGCAATATTAGCCAAAAAAATTATGCTTGAGCATAAGCGTAACATTGATAATTGCGATCCAGCCGAGCATGAGAAAATTGGAAAAGAAGCAGAAGCACAGGTACAAAAAAATAAGGACCTTGCCCTTGCTGCGGGAGGGTTATTGATTATTGGAACGGAACGTCATGAATCAAGAAGAATAGATGATCAACTGCGCGGAAGAGCAGGAAGACAAGGTGATCCAGGAAGAACAAAGTTTTTCCTTTCATTAGAAGATGATTTAATGCGATTATTCGGTTCTGAAAAAATTAAGGGCCTCCTCGAAACCTTGGGATTAAAAGACGGAGAAGCAATCACGCATCCATGGATTAGTAAATCTCTCAAGAAAGCTCAACAAAAGGTTGAGCTTAGAAGCTTTGAAATAAGAAAGAATTTGCTACAATTTGATGACGTAATGAATGAGCAACGTACGGTAGTGTATAGTCAGCGACTAAATTTCATGAAATATCCAGAAAAGTTAGAAGATGTACTGTGCTCAGCCGTCAAGGCTGTAAATCAGCGTATTGTAAGCCGTCTTATCCCTTCTAAATCATATAAAGAAGAATGGGATACTACAAATCTGAAAAAAGAAATTCTTCGATTGTACGGTAATTCTATAGTCATCGAGGGCTGCTTACAAGAAGAGCAAGCAAGTCATAAATCGATAAAAGAGGAAATCAATGATTCCGTAGCAACCTTAATACAAAGCAAAAAGGCTATATGGGGTACGGAGATCTTTCAAGCCGTCCTGCAACAGATTTTTTTGATTACATTAGATCAATTATGGAAAGATCACTTATATTCGTTAGATCAATTAAGATCAGGCATAAATTTACGTGCATATGCGCAAAAAAACCCCCTCACTGAATATAAAATAGAGGCTTTCGCTCTTTTCCAAGATATATTCATAAAATTTGAAGAACAAATTATCGAAAGATTTACACATATGCATATTAAAGATGCATCAGAAACGCCAATAAGTGCAATGATAATACAAAAAGATAAGCTACAATTAGAAACTGAACCAGATGCGAATCTGATGTACTCTATCTCTAAACATGGTTCAGAGGATATACCACGTAATCGTTTGTGCCCCTGTGGATCCAAAAAAAAATACAAACACTGTCACGGTAAAATAAAATGATAATTGTCATGTGGTGTGTACGGTATATACACTCATCTTTACCAAACTCAAAATAAGAAAACTTATGGAAAATAAAGCAGAAGCCTTCCACGGCACAACTATACTTGGAATACGCAGTAAAAATGAAGTTGTCATAGGTGGAGATGGGCAAGTTACATTAGGCTCCTCTATAATTAAGTCATCTGCTAATAAGTTACGTAAACTTGCCAAAGGTGATGTTATAACAGGATTCGCGGGAAGCACAGCTGATGCTTTCACCCTCTTTCAAAGATTAGAGGCTAAAATCGAAACATATCCGAAGCAGTTACTCAGGGCTTGTGTCGAATTAGCAAAGGATTGGCGCACAGACAAATACTTAAGAAGGCTTGAGGCTATGCTCATAGTTGCGGATGCCTCTAGCATACTGATAGTTTCAGGACAAGGTGATGTCTTAGAACCAGAAGAAGGTATTGCCGCCATAGGTTCGGGTGGAAATTATGCATTGGCAGCTGCTCGAGCTTTAATAAAACACACCACTAACCTTTCTACAGAAGAAATAGTACGAGAATCGTTATATACCGCAAGCAGAATCTGTATATACACAAACGATCATATATCTTTGGAATCTATTAAAAGATGATAAATTGCAGATAATGCATTGAGGCCAAATACCACAATATATAGGAGTAATTGTGCAAGTAATAAGATTTATAATCAATAATATAAATCCATATAAAAGATATATATTCTGTATATTTATTGCTATGTGCTTAATGGCACTAGAAAGTACATCCAGTTCATTTCTAGCCAAAAAATTTTTAGACATTGTATCTAAAAGATCGCCTGGAATTTTATGGCACGTATTAATATACTACGTGCTACTTCAATTTATGCTAGTAAGCACATGGATACTTAGTGATTATTGCACAACTAAATATATAGCAAGGTTCCGTTTACAAATAACGCAATCCTTTATGAAGGGACTATACAATTACCCTTATACATTTTTTCAAAATCAACTTTTAGGCTCGATATCCTCTAAAATAAACGATGTATTTCAACTCTTACCCTCTATAATCTTCACTATTATTAATCCATTCATATATCTTATACTACTCACTATTATCTCTCTTTGTTTACTTTTCTCAGTAGCACCGATTTTTGCTCTCAGCATGATAATTTGGGTTATACTATTTGTAGGAATAACACTTATCTTAATGAGGAGGGGTATATTTCTTAACCAAAAGTATACAGAAGCTAAGGCACAGATTTTAGGATTCGTAGCAGATTATTTTGGAGAAATAATAAATGTTAAGCTTTTTTCCAATAAAAATTATGAACAACATCGCTTTTTAAATTTACAAAAACCCTTTGTTAAAGTAGCAGAAAGCGCAAATTTCTATCATATGTGGCTATTCGCATTCTTAGGTATTTTAAAGGCGCTTTATGTATTAGGCTCTATTGCAGCATTAATAGTCGGATATAAAAAGGGGCTTTTTACTCCTGGAGATTTTGCCCTCGTAATGAAAACTAACTCCGCACTTCTTCTCACACTTTACCGTTTCTCACTTTCCCTTAAAGATTTCATAGCTAATTGGGGCGCTGTAAAACAAGCTGTAGCACTTTTAGAAGCAGAACCTTTATCATCAGACAAAGCAGACGCGAAAGAATTACAAGTAAATTACGGTCATATCAGTTTTGAGAAAGTCAGGTTTGGTTATAAGGACGGAAAGCTTCTTTTCCGAGATAAATCTATCTACATTAAAGCAGGACAAAAAGTTGGATTAATAGGACTTTCAGGAGGAGGAAAATCCACTTTCGTACATTTAATATTACGTCTTTACGATGTGATTGATGGCTCCATCTATATTGATGGCCAAAACATCCAGAATGTAACCCAAGATTCTCTCAGAACCAATGTTTCAATGATCTCTCAAGACCCCTCTCTCTTCCACAGAACGTTGATGGAAAATATACGATATGGTCATACTAATGCTACCGATCAAGAAGTAGTCGAAGCTGCTAAACAGGCTCATGCACACGAATTTATCGAAGCGTTGCCCCAAGGATATCATACCCTTATAGGAGAACGAGGATTAAAGCTTTCAGGGGGACAACGTCAACGCATCGCTATTGCCAGGGCTATACTTAAAAATGCCCCCATACTTATTTTAGATGAAGCTACTAATCAACTTGATTCACTCACAGAATCCTTAATTCTAGAAACAATCAGAAAACTTATGCCCAATAAAACTACTATCGTTATCGCACATCGTTTATCAACTCTTTTCCATATGGATCGCATCTTAGTTTTTGATAAGGGTAAAATCGTAGAAGATAGTCCTCCTCATATCTTTATTAATCAAAGTAGTCTTTATAAATCATTTTGGAATGCTCAAGTGCTACTAAAATCATGAGCATTAGATGCCCATCTAGCTTTCTTCATAATACAAGCCTTTTATATATTCTATAGGGTTATCTAAATCCTTAGGGTATATTGGATCTGTTAGTTTAGCATTCTTTAAAACGAAAATCATATCTGCGATTTTTGTTAAAAAATCTAGATCATGAGATGCGATAACTATACCTATGCCCAAAGCTTTTACTGATTCCATCAAAACAGTTACATCATCTATAGTAGCAACATCAAGGCCCGATGTGGGCTCATCACAAAGCAATATATCAGGCTCTATCATTAATGTTCTTGCTAAAGCAACCCTTTGTTTCTGCCCTCCAGATAATTGCGCAGGATAAAGATCTACTTTTTTGGTTAGACCTAAAAGACTAATAAACTTCTCAGCTTTTCCTATATAACTCATATCCACCTTTCGTAAGGCAGAAGTATACGTTATATTTTTCCATACAGTCATATGAGGAAATAACTGAAAATCTTGAAATACAAAGCCCGTACGCACTTCACTCTCTATAGTACCAGAGTCTGGAATGTCTAATTTTTGGAATAGCCTTAAAAGAGTTGACTTTCCGCTCCCAGAACTACCGGCAAAGCCTATAATTTTTGATCTATCTATCATAAGAGAAACAGAATCCAAAATTTTATGCACGCCAAATGACTTGGAAACATTACAAATCTTTAGCATATTATTACCAACGTTCTCTCAACAATCATTGTACCTACTATCTTCTTTGGTTTATTGATATAATATATGAGATTAACCACTTTATCTCAATATCAACAACAAATTGAATCTCAAAATAGTGGCATACTCCTCAAGTATGCGCCAAATGACACCCGTTACACTGAAAGACATAAGGATATGAATATAAAAACAGACCACTTATTAAGTAATATATCTGGTTTTCCGGAGTTTTTGCCAAAAGAACAGATAGCTTTTAATAAAGTTATTAAAATAATTAAATCTCAGTTTGAGCTACATGGATTTATACCACTAGAAACTCCAGCAGTTGAACGCACCCCAACTCTACTTGCTAAAGGCAACGACAATGAAATTTATGGTTTATATCGATTAGCAGATGATGCGGAAATAAAAGAGAAAGATATAGCGCTTCGTTTTGATCTAACTATACCACTTGCTAGATATGTAGCACAACACTACGGAAACCTCACCTTTCCCTATCGTAGGTATCAGATAGCTCCAGTATGGCGTGGAGAAAGACCACAAGCAGGAAGATATAGACAATTTTACCAGTGCGATGTCGATATAATAGGTGATGGAGAGTTATCCCTTATATATGACGCTGAGGCGCTCTCTGTGGTATACAATATTTTTAAAAATATAGGATTAAAAAATTTTGAGATCAAAATCAATAATCGCTCTATATTAACTGGATTGCTAAAATCATTCGGAGTTTTAGAGAACAACATATCTCATGTAATGCGCACTATAGATAAAGCAGCAAAAATATCAAAAGACGAATTTAGAATCGAATTGAGTAGCTACGGGCTAACACAACCTGATATAGAAATACTATGTGGATTGATTATAAAACACCTTACAAATGTAGCATGGCTCGAATATTTACCAAGTATCTGCACTAATCCAGAATTTCTCTCCGCTATTACTGAGCTAAAAGAGCTGATCAAACTACTGCATACTTTTGAAGTACTAGATCAGTATATACAAATTGATCCGACTCTTGCTAGAGGATTGAATTACTATACCTCGACAGTATCAGAAATCCAATTACTTGATTATCCAGAGTTAGGTAGTGTTTGTGGAGGTGGAAGATATGCTAACTTAGCTAGCAGCTTTAGTAAAAAACCACTGCCTGGCGTAGGTTTTTCAATAGGAATATCTCGATTAATTCCTAAGTTAATTGAAAGCGGAATTATTAACGCAAACCAAGAAACCCCCGCCATAGTATTGGTTACAGTACAGAATACTGAACTAATGCCCTACTATATAAAAATAGCTAAAAACCTACGTGCTAACAATATAAATACTGAAATTTACTTAGCAAATAAAACCCTTGGAGCACAAATGAAATATGCCAGCAAAAAGGGATTTAAATTCGTAATCATTGCAAATGAAGCAGAATTTGAAAATCAGAAACTTATATTACGGTCATTATCAGACGGCCGACAAGAATCTCTTTCTATTGGAGAGACGATAGAGAAGATTGTGCGCTGTAAATGCCTTGACAACAGCTGGATTTAAAGCCGAAGATCAAAGTTTGATTTATTATTGTTCAATAGGTCATCCCAAAATTTTGCCTCAAGAAGGTTTAAATAAAATAAATCACCGTTTTAAAGGGGGAATAAGACATTTATTCAGATGGACTCTGTAAAAAGTTTTGCTTACTTACCAGCGCTATTTTTGCTTACTTACCAGCGCTATATGTCGACGGTAGGGTTATGGAACATGATTCAGAACAAACAGAAGATGAAAAAAGCTCTTTGATTGTTTAACTGGATTCGATATGAATCTCATATGTAAGCAATGCTATATTAATTTAGATAATGGTCAGAAACAGCTTATTGAAATAAATGATAAGATGACTAAAGACGATTTGAAAGGACAGGATAAATGAAGAGCGCCTTGATGAGAAAGCAAAGGAGCACTTTACCACATATTTTATAGGGGGAGATAATACCAAATATTTATCCCGCAATTGCGTCCAAGGATGAAAGAATTACAGGAATGACCTTTTGTCTAATTTAACAAATATTGCCAGTAACAACGAAGTATTTACGGGAAAAGATGGAGTGAAACGTGCAATCTTTTACATAAGTTTAATAAACAATCTAAGTATTGGTCTCTTTAGTTTCGATTCGTTGATCTCGAAATCTGAGAGTATTTTTTTACGTACTCGACATGCGCCACGTTTTTTTGCTAAATCGTCCCTTCATCTGCTTGGTACCCCACTGTGATTAAAAATAATGGAATAGGCATCCGCATCTTCTTTTTTTAAACTCCTTAAGATCAGCCTTTTTGCTCATAATGGCGACCATATTGATTTCAATATATTATATTAATTGCTTTGCTCATCAGCTTTTGCACTAATCCTTGTGGGCTCTTCTAAGATTTGTAGTATTGCAGTTGCGCAATAAACTTTGTCACGCTTGTTATCTGCAGTCTTTTGAATAATGTTTGCCGCTTCAAGTTTTTGGATGCCTCTTTGTGCTGTGCTATATGCGACCCCTAAATCTTCAGCGATTTTATTAATCGTTACATAAGGATTAACTGCAAGCCGCTCTACAATGTCTATCGCAATTGATGAACCGCTGCTTGCCATCATTATTTTCCACTTCTGCAATAATTCATTGATACGCTCTGCCCGGGACAAAACATCTTCAGATTGAAGTGCAATGCCATTAAGAAAATAGATGAGCCAATCACGCCATGTACCATCTCGGCTCACATTATATAGCTGCCGGTAGTACTCATCGCGGGTTGCTTCAAAAAATGCCGATAAATATAATAAAGGAGAAGGAAGCATTTTTTGCTCAATAAGCAATAATGTAATGAGGAGCCGCCCGACACGGCCATTACCATCCAAAAACGGGTGTATGGCTTCAAATTGATAATGGAACAGAGCAATGTGAATAAGAGGTGGAAACTGCCTGTTATGCAAAAAACTTTCTAATTCGCTTAAAGCATCCATCAAATGGTCAGGAGGTGCAGGCACAAACTTTGCTGTGTTCAGTGAACCTATCCAATTCTGCGTACGTCTAAATTCTCCTGGTGTCGCATGAGAGCCCCTGACGCCCTGCATCAAAAACTCATGAATTTCTTTGATAAGCCGCAAAGATAACGGCAATTCTTTTAATCTTTTGATGCCATGATCTAATGCTTTGATATAATTTTGAACTTCTTGCAAATCATCTGAATTTTGTTTGGTGCTCACCCCGCTATCTGCTGCTAGAATTTCACCTAAAGTCGCCTGAGTGCCTTCCATTCTGCTGGATAACACAGCCTCTCTAGTTATAAATGGACGCAATAGAAGGTGTGGATCGGGCAATCTACTGCTTTCACGTGCCAATTGCCCAAGCAAGAAATTAGTACGTGATAGACTATAGACAAGTGCATCATCCCATTCAAATTTCGGGAATAAGCCAATATATGACGATAAGAAAGTAGGATGTCATCATTTAAGAAAACACGAAAATGCATTATTATCACATTTACTGATAAGTCCGTTCGGCCTTAATAAAAACTTATTATATTCTTACTAATTATGTGATAACTCCATCATCTTATTCCCTGAGAATACTGTGATGAGAGCTACAATGAGCTAGCTTAATTTCATGAATAAGGACCTAATTGTCTTCTAAAAAATCTACAATATCGATGATGCGATAAAAGTAAGGATTTGTGGCGACACTAGAAGTAACTCCGCTTAAATGAAACAGCACTGCTACTTTTGCAAATCCTTTTGGAGCCTTTAACCTTGATATCTTGTCTTGCATTTTAGAGATGACTTCGCTACTTATTTCACGTTTTTTTGAATTTGAATGCACAAATAAACAAGCTGTTCGTTTTAGTTTGTATGAGATAGTCAATTTGACAACCTTGTTGAGTGGTTGTTTTCGTCTGCCTATAAGGGCCACTACGGATAATATCAACGGGTGGAATGCCTAGTTGTGTTGCGTGATACTCACTCTGCGTGTGCGAATTATTCTGCTCCTCTTCCATAATTCCATCATGCTGCTGTTGTATATTATTTGCATTATTTGCGTTTGTATTTTCATCTAAACCATACCTAGGATCCATCTGAAGCTGCACACGTATCAGATCATTGAGTTCATCAAGGTTACGCGCATACACAGTATCTAAAGCACTATAGTATGATCCAACATGATAGGGGTAATATTCACTATTACGTGGATAATATGAAAGTGTAATCAACTGTATCACATGAGCTACAGGTAGCTCATCTTCTTCATACATATCAAGCACATATTCAAGCTTTGAGATAGTTTCCTTATATATCGCTTCTGTATTATAACTCTGAGATGAATCGCACTTTTGATCTAGGGAAAAGTATGCTAATTCGAGAAGTATAGAATTTATTCTATCAATCTGATCTTGCATCATCTTCCATTCATTATCCTCAAGACTATTCTCCCTCTCCTCCTCATTCATCAGATATTGACTTGCCTTATTGAGCAGCTTGTACTATACTTCCGTATAATTATCTTGCATAAAACACTTTAATCTCTTAGTTCAATCCTCATACTACGCATTACTATTCTAATATTTCCTTGCTGATTTATATACTGTTTAAACGGGGTTAGCTAATCACACTACCAGTATTGCAATCGATTATTTGTTCATATACAATCATACATTGTATGTATCACAAAAACAAATTGAGTGTGGAGGAGTAAATATGAAAATGCAAGAAACAGAGCAGCAAAAGCAAATAGATTTAATGCTTTAAGATAGTGATGATGAATCAAAAGCAACAGGGGTACGATGTGATTATGCCAGTAGGTGAGACGCATGTAAAAGGATTGCAGGCACAGCTTAGCGCAATGATGGAGATAACAAGCGAAAAAACACCGCTCTCGAATCGGGCACAAAGTAACACAAACAAAACACAAGATCCTTTACAACATTCCGCAACGACTAAGAAAGTATACGGTAAATTCACTACTCAGCTCGTGCAGCATAGCCCCATTCTCACAGTCAGGGCATTACTTAGTGTGCCGTATGAAACCACCACCCTATAGTTCGAATTAACACCCAGCACAGCACTACAATCCCTCTATATCCTCTATACTAAGTTCAGTAATTTCTGCGATTGTAGTGATATCTATTTTTTTAGCCTTCATGCTTTTTGCTATAACAATCTTCTCTGCTAACTTTCCCTTTTCGATTCCCTCCTGTCTTCCTTTCTCGATACCTTCTGCTCACCCTTTTCTTTAGCTTTGTGCATAGCTTCACGCACGGCTTTGCGCATATCGATTTCGCGAGTTTCCTCGAGGCTAGCCATATAGCTAAGGAAGTCGAGGTGTTTT